>JAZONS010000058.1:0-86469 GCA_045654585.1 Eubacteriales bacterium | reverse complement strand
AGTACCCATGATGATAACAGTCTTCCTGTTCTCGTTCTCCTGGCAGTGGACGGATAAATTCTACTCCAGCATATTCTTTGTTGGTGCAGACGAAACGAAGATGTGGACGATGGCATCTATCACCAACACACCCGTACACTTAAAGGATACTGCATTTGCAGGTCAGTCACTCTACGACACCGTTATCAGAAATACCGCAGGTATTATGATTATCGCGCCCCTCGTAGTAATGTACCTCTTCTGCCAGAAGTATCTGGTACAGGGTATCGAGCGTTCGGGTCTTGTAGGATAATTTGTAAAAATCAAATATGTTGTCGTATTCTATAGTTTCGGTAGAATAGGCAACGCGAAAAAATTCCGCCCTGCAAAAGCAATTTTGCAGGGCGGTCTTATTATTCGGGATAAAAATCCGAATGTAAATGATGATCATCCGTTGCGGCATGATGACTTATGTGTATTAGTAAATAAAAAAGCGTAAGTGAGCTTATTCTCAAAGGATGCTCTGCTTGCGCTTTTTTATATTAAATAATGATTGATTTGAATGATAAGAATAAATTTTTATTCTTTGATCAAATACTCAAGCTCCATAGTAGGGCAGATGTCTCCGATATTGTATCCAACCTCAGCGGAATTTATATCGAATTCAATGTTACCGCTAAGCTTGGCAACGTTGATCTCGGCTACAAGACGATCGTAGTTTGTAGCCCCAGTGATGGTTTCGGAGATTCTTCCGTTCTTGTCAAGTATAACTGTGAAGGGATAATAACCGGCACCGCCGACCGCAGCGTAATAAGCATCAAAATCAGAATCTTCACTCTCTTTATCCATGAGGAATATGATCTCGGATTCGGGGAAGTTTTCTTTGACGTAATCCTGTGGGGGAATATTGTTGTAATCTGTAGAATGAACGGCAACAACGGTGACCTCATCTTTGAAATCGCTGGCGATCCTGTCAAATTCGGGCAGCTCATTTCTGCAGGGCGGGCACCAAGTACCCCAGATATTAATTATGGCAACTTTGCCAATAAGCTCGGAAGTATGGAATGTTTCTGTCTTTTCTTTTTTGCATCCGACAAGAGAAAATGTCAGTGAAAAAATCAGCAAAAAGGAAAGTATTATTTTCAAAATAGTGTTTTTTCTCATATAATTAAAGCTTTTCTGCAATATCATAGATCATACGCTCGGTCTTTTCCCAACCGAGGCATGGGTCAGTGATGGACTTTCCGTAAATTTCATTGGGCGATATCTTCTGGCATCCGTCTTCGATATAGCTTTCTATCATAAGACCCTTTACCATTTTCTTGACTTCGGAGTTGTAGTTACGACTTTCAAGTATCTCGTTTGCGATTCTCGGTTGCTCGAGATACTTCTTGTCTGAGTTTGCGTGGTTGGTGTCGATTATGCACGCGGGATTCGCAAGTCCCGATGCGGAGTAGACCTCAACGAGGTTTGCAAGATCCTCGTAGTGGTAGTTTGGATGAGATCTGCCGTACTGGTCAACGTATCCTCTGAGGATAGCGTGAGCAAAGGGATTTCCCGCGCTCTTAACCTCCCATCCACGGTAGTAGAATACGTGGCTCGCGTACGCGGCCTTTATAGAGTTCATCATAACCGAAATATCTCCCGCAGTAGGATTTTTCATACCTACGGGAATATCAAGTCCGCTTGCGGTAAGTCTGTGCTGCTGATCCTCGACCGAACGCGCGCCGATAGTAATATAGGCAATGATATCCGAAAGGTATCTGTGGTTTTCGGGGTATAGCATCTCGTCTGCACAGCCAAAGCCGGTTTCTGCAATAGCGCGCATATGAAGCTTTCTTATTGCAACGATACCCTTTAGAAGGTCGGGATCGGAGTTGGGATCCGGCTGGTGAAGCATACCCTTATATCCTTCACCCGTTGTTCTCGGTTTATTCGTGTATATTCTCGGAACGATAAGGATCTTGTCCTTAACCTTTTCCGCAACACCGCGAAGGCGATATATATAGTCAAGCACGGAATTCTCGTGATCGGCAGAGCAGGGGCCTATAATAAGAATGAATCTGTTATCATTGCCCGATAAAATATCTTTGAGCTGCTTGACGGTAGCTTCTCTTGCGGTTATAACCTCCGCGCTTGCAGGGAATTGCTCCTTTATTTCCATAGGAATAGGGAGCTTGCGATAGAATTGCATATTCATAACAATTTACCTCTTTAGTTTGCTTTGGGTGTCTCGTTTGCCGTCATTGGCGTAACGGCAATGCAGTACGTGAGCTGAGATAGGAAGACTATCATCTTATCGTGCTCTCAGATAGTAATTGTGCTGATCTTAGCAAAACCGAGCGCCTATCCGCAAGCTTTATAAATATTGATAGCGTTTTCTGTATTTTTCTCCGTGGGAATAAACTATTTAGTGTCCGGTTTAAGTTTATTCATAAAGATTTACTTCAATTGCTGCTTTTTTTATATCACTGAAGAAGTTGGGATAGCTCTTTTCAACCGCTTCGGCATCGTTGATTTTTCCGCCGAAAACGGAAAGAAGCACTGCAAGTGACATAACTACTCTGTGATCGTTATGACCGAGAATCATTTCTTTCGGGGCGTGCAGCTCCGCTTTTTTTATTATGACCGAGTCAGGTAATACCTCAATATCCGCGCCAAACTTCCTGAGTTCCTCTGCCATAACGGCGGCTCTGTCGCTTTCCTTTATCTTCAGTCTTGAAGTGCCTTCAAAGACCGCGCCGTTGAAATATGCGGCAAGAGTGAAGAGTATAGGCGCAAGATCGGGGCAGTTGCTTATATTGATCCTTGGTGTGCCTTCTTTTATCATTGGATAGAAGTCAAGATATGCGCGGTCACCCTGAAGTGAGTTGGGGTCAAGTCCCAAAACGTGAATATCCGCCCCGAGAAGGTTCAGCGCATCTAGAAACGCCGAGCCCGAGTAATCGCCCTCAACTGTAAATTCGCCTGGAATATACCGTTGATTGCCCGGAATTCTTATAGTAAATTCATCATCAAAATATATCTTTATTCCAAATTTCCGAAGCACTGAAAGCGTAAGATCGATATATGATCTGCTCTCAAAGGGAGAAATAATTTTTATCGTACTGTCACCGTCTGCTTTCGGAAGAGCAAAAAGCAGACCCGAAATAAACTGACTGCTGACGTTTCCGTTAACGGTGTATATACCCGAGGGAAGAGGACCGCGAAGCTTAACTAAGTTTGCCTCTCTCTCAAGCTTAAGACCGCGCTCTGAGAATATATCCTCGTATATTCCAAGAGGTCTTTCCAAAAGACGCTCAGCTCCAGAAAGCGTGACGTTTTCACCCGAAAGTGCCGCTACGGGAATAATAAATCTTAGCGTGCTTCCGCTTTCACGGCAGAAGAGAGTATCGCTCGGCTTTGAATTTAGTATATCGCAGCCGTGAACGGTATATCTGTCACCGTCATTCTCGATTTTAGCACCGAGAGCTCTTAAGCAATCCAAGGTTGCCATAATGTCGGTAGATGGGGTTACGCCGCTGATAATGCTTGTCCCCTCAGCCAAGGTCGCAGAAATAAGAAGTCTGTGAGCCATGCTCTTCGAGGTTGGAGCGTTGACTACTCCGTGCGCTGTACTTTTCTTGATTTCGGCTATCACTGATGATTGCCTCCAATAAGAATGTCGCAAGCCTCGGTGTACCCTTTAAGACCCTTGCCCGTAATAGTAGCTACGCAAGCCTGTCTTATGTAGCTGACCTGTCTGAAGTCCTCGCGCTCCTCAACCTTTGAGATATGTACCTCAACACAGGGAAGCTTTACCGAAAGGACTGCGTCAAGAAGAGCAATGCTTGTATGCGTGTATGCTCCGGGGTTTATAACGATACCGTCAGCCCCCTCAAAATAAGCCTCTTGTATTTTATCAACTAGGTCACCCTCGTGATTGGACTGATAAAAAACAGTCTTAACTCCGCGCGATGAGCAATGCTCCCTCACAAGTTCGCAAAGCGTATCATAATTGTCCGTACCGTATTTATTTACCTCACGTATGCCGAGCATATTGAGGTTTGGACCGTTAATAATATATAATAGCTTCATTACGTATCTCCTAAATTAAGCTTGCAGAAAATCCTTAAGAATAGCATCCGCAATCTCATCGGCAGAGCCGCCACCGTCAATGCAAACGTCAGCAGATGTCTTGTAAATATCATATCTTTCTGCAAATATTTTTTCTATCGCCTCGCGTGTTGATGCAGTGGGTCTGTCGCTTGTCGGAATCAGCATATCAAGCGGTCTGTCTATAAAATAAATCTTGCTGTTTTTTGAGAGATTGTCAATATTCTCCGAATTTAAAATAACACCGCCGCCGGACGAAATAATTACACCGCTTTTCGCGGAAGCAGAAGCAACAGCCTCGCATTCGATACGTCGGAATTCCGCCTCGCCCGAGTCACGGAAGATATCGGGAATAGCCTTTTTGGCGCTCTCTATGATAAGGTCGTCGGTATCGATAATTTCACGTCCAAGCTTTTGCGCGAGTATTCTTCCTACCGTCGTTTTACCCGAAGCAGGCATACCGATAAGCACAATGTTCTTCTTGTCCTTTTCGATCCTTGCATAGACCTCGTCAAGAAGCGAGCTGTCATAAGTGGTATCCAGGAATATTTCTGATGCTCGCACACCTTGAGCGACCAGCATATAAAGACCTCCGTCTGCCGGAATCTTAAGTTTTTTTGCTTCGAGAATAAGAGGAGTATTCAGAGGATTGTAAATTGCGTCAAGAACTCCGCAAAGCTTACCGAATTTTGATAGTTCTATAGGTTTACCCATAATGTTTGGATACATTCCTACAGGCGTTGTATTTATTATAATCTCTGCATCTGTATGCGAATTGTAAACATCTGTGTACGAAACAGCGTTATCATAGGGGGTTCTTGATGCTTTTACTATTTTTTTTGCGCCATTAGCCTGAGCTACGGCATATGCGGTTTTTGAAGTGCCGCCTGTTCCAAGAATGAGAACCTTTTTATCTCTAAAATCTATTCCTATACGGCGTGCGAGCGCGCTCATTCCGAAGAAGTCGGTATTATACCCGTATAGCTTTCCGTCGCGGTTTACAATGGTGTTAACAGCGCCGATAAGCCTTGCGCCTTCATCAATATAAGAAAGATAGGGAATAACAGTTTCTTTATAGGGAATGGTGACGTTTATTGCGAGGAAATCCGCCTCTCTCATAAAGCCGTCAACTTCATCGGGGCGAAGCTCGCGGATAACGTAGTCATAGTTTGCGATGAGTCCGTGTATCTCCTTCGAGAAGCTGTGCTTCAGGTGCTCACCGATGCAGCCGTACTTCATGCATTATTTCCTCCGGCTAGGAAATCCGTGCCGTATCTTGTTGTAAGAAGGTCGCCGAGCACGAGCGCGGTAACCGCATCAACAACGGCTCTCGCTCTGTGTATTATAGCGGGATCGTGCCTGCCTTCAACTGAAATGACAGTATTTGTCAAGGATTTAATATCAACTGTGTTCTGCGGCTGTGAAATTGAAGGAGTAGGCTTTATAACAGTTTTGAACAGTATTGGCATACCGCTTGTTATTCCGCCGAGAATCCCGCCGTTTGAATTTTTTGTTGTAACAATTTTTCCGTCTATATATGCATAAGGATCGTTGGCTTCGCTTCCGGTCATATCCGCAAATGCAAATCCGTCGCCAAACTCAATGCCTTTAACAGCGGGGATAGAGAAGATCGCGTGAGAAAGAATACCTTCTACCGTATCAAACCACGGCTCACCGACTCCCGCAGGCATCCCAATAACCGCAGTTTCAAGTATTCCGCCAACGCTGTCGCAAGCTTCCTTGGCTTTTATTATTTCTTTCCTTATAAGCTCTGCCTTGCCTTTATCCAGCACAGGAAAGCTAAGATCATTTACTTCGTCAATATCCTTCGATAAATCATAAAAAGCTCTATCGGCAACTCCATGAAGCTCCTTGATATGGGTGCCTATTTTTATTCCGCGGCAGAGAAGTGCTTGTCTGACTATTGCGCCTGCGGCAACGAGAGGAGCAGTGAGTCTACCCGAAAAATGACCGCCGCCCGCTTTGTCCTGATAGCCGTGATACTTCATCTCGGAGGTGTAATCGGCGTGGGAGGGGCGCGGAGTGTTTTCAAGAGCTGAATAAGCTGAGCTGATTTTATTCGTGTTTTTGATAATCAGGCAAACGGGAGTCCCCTCGGTAGTAAGATCCTTTACTCCCGAAATGAATTCTACCTCATCCGCCTCCTGCCTTGGTGTGGAGATATCATCTTGTGCGGCTCTTTGCATAAGGCAGTGCCTTACGTTTTCAATATCTATCCTTATGCCGGGTGCAAGACCGTCGATAACGCAGCCTACGGCAGGTCCGTGACTTTCTCCGAAGAGAGTAACGGTAAGATTATTTCCGAAAGTGTTTTTCAAGGTTTATACCTCCGCAGTATTTTTTATATACTCACACAGCTCAGAGAGCTCGATTTTTTCTAATCTGCAGCTTCCGGGCGCATCAACAAAAACAGCGTCGGTCTTCGCGCCGTCACCTTTTTTGTCATGCTTCATAAAGGAAAATGCACTCTCATAAGCACCCGAAAACTCGGTAGGAAGCTGCATTTGATTTAAAATGCTTTTTACGCGCGGACGAAGCTCTTTTGCGCACATCGGAAGCATTCCAAGCGCAATGCATTCTCCGTGATAAAGTCCGCCGAGCGCTTCGATAGCGTGCCCGAAGGTGTGACCGAAATTGAGTATTTTACGTAGCCCACCCTCGCGCTCATCTGCCTCGACGACTGCTTTCTTTATCATCAGGGCGCGAATGATCACATCGGCGATATCGGTCTGCCAAATACCGGCCTCAAGATCTTCGAAAAGCACCTTATCGGAGGTAAGCGACATCTTAACTACCTCAGCAAGTCCCGATGCGAGCTGACGCTTGTCGAGTGTTGATAAAACGTCCGTATCAATAAGCACCGCGTGCGGTTGATAGAAAGCTCCCAGAATGTTTTTCACTCCGCAAAAATCAATTGCGGTCTTGCCGCCGATAGAGGAGTCAACCTGAGAGAGAAGCGTGGTAGGAACGTTATAGAAGTCCACACCGCGCATATATGTTGCAGCGGCAAAGCCTGCCACATCACCGACAACCCCACCGCCGACTGCGACAACAGCATCCTTTCTTTGGAGCCCAAATGCAAGCAATTGTTCGCAAATATACGCATAAGTGTTTATATTTTTGCTTTCTTCGCCTTCGGGGAAGGTTATAATTTTTGCTTCGCCGCAAAGAGATGCTATAGTTTCGGCATATATCTTAGGTACACCGGAATCAGTAACGATAGCAACGCGGCGGCATAGATTCATATACTTGTTTGCAAGACCGAGAAGTCCTTTTCCGACAGTTATATTATAGCTTCTGTCAGCGAGATCAACTCGTAAAGTTTTAGCATCGGACATAGTTTTATCCTCACTTAGTTTCTGACGTAAGATCCGACGATCTTAAGTCTGTCGCAGAATTCCTTGAGGTCCTCGAGCATTCTTCTGCCTTCCTTAGAATTTGCATTTCCTTCAGTTTCGATATAGAAGTAATACTGACACATAAGCTCTTTCATTGTTCTTGATCTGAGAGTCCTCACGTTGAAGCCGTGCTTGCCGATAATATCAAGAGCCTTTGCAAGAGCGTCCGTTTCGTTTTTAACCGTGAAGAAAATTATACTGTGTATTCCGCTCTCATTCGGTGCGTGCTTATGCTCGGAGCGAGAGAATATTGCAAATCTCGTCGTGTTGCTTATCGATGCGTTTATATTTTTCTCAAGCACCTTAAGTCCGAAAAGCGAAGCCTCGGTTTCGCTTGCGATTGCGGCAACTGACTTGTTGTTTCTTTTCGCAACGTCTTCTGCCGCAAGTGCGGTATTCTCGAATTCCTCCTCAGAGAATCCATGATCTCTGATATAACCCTTGCATTGAGTGAGCGCTTGAGAATGGCTGAGAACGCACTTAACGTCGGAAAGAGTCGCATCGGGAGTGCCAATAAGGCAATTAGTAATATCTATATCGATAATTCCGTTAACAATAAGCGGACCCGAGAACATAAGGTCGGTAACTGCGCCAACCTCACCGTTATGGCTATTTTCTAAAGGCAGAACAATGGCATCGCACTCTCCGTCAACGCAAGCGTTGTAAGCCGCCTCAAAGCTTGCATATGCAATCTTTCTCGAGTTCGGAAAAAGCTTGCGGGAGGCAATGTAAGCGAGGGTTTCCGCAACTGCTGAATAGCCAACCTTCATTCCGGAAGTAAGCATATCCTGGTAATTTCTCGATAACGCCATATTGCTCTGAAGAAAATTAACGTAATAAGGTCTGAGCTTTTCATCGTCAAGCTTCATTGCATTGCTCTCGATAACCTGAGCTTCTCTTGCGGAATCGAGGATTGGAAGCCCGTGCGCGCTCTTATAAGTCGCAACTTCCTCTGCGAGTCTCATCCTTTCAATGAAAAGACGTCTCATTTCGTCGTCAACTCGGTTTATATCAACTCTTATATCCTTAAGATCTCTCATTTAACAATACCTCATAAAGAATATATAACTGATTTATGCTATATACTCGCGCGCGAAATAAATATAAAATAGTATACTACTTTATTAAAAAAAAGTCAATAAAAAAATGTATCTTTTGTTATTTCGCAAGCAGGGCATCTTAAGCGTAAAAAGCCGAAAAAATATAAGAAAACAAATATTTTGCACCATTATGGTGAAAATCCTTATAAACAAAGGTGAAACGCTTAAAAAAAGCATTTTACATATTTCGAGCGCAACGATGCTTATTATTCAAAAAAACAGAATGATTGCATTGAAAAAAAGCTAAAAATAATAAAAAACAGAAATTATTGCGATACCTTTACGAGCTGGCACACTGTATTTTTCGAAAATTTTTTGTTATAATGATATGCACGAAAATGGAAAAATATGTAAGAGGAGTATTAAAATGAAATTAAAAAACAAAGTGCTTTTATCATTTTTGAGTATAGCTATGCTTTTTGCCCTGTTCGCATTTGTGGACGTTCTCGCAGGCTATGCGAACTGTATTGTTGAAAAACGTATCGAAAAAGGGGGAGAAGATTCCGAGGTAATGATGCTCGAGTGCGCGCTTGCGTCGAACGAATCCTTGGATGGCTGTTACATAATATCCGCATTGGACGGAAGCTTTGTAGCAGAGAAAAATGGGATCGTAAGAGAAGCATCGACTCTGCAGGAGCTTATTTCCGAAATCGAAGAAGACGGTGCAGAGATATTTTTTGACGGTGTTGAGTCATACGGAAATCTGAACTTCACAAGGAACGTTATTCTATCGGGAAGACTTACACTCCCTGTTGGAAATCTCGGTGTATCATCCGAAAGACTTATTATCGACGAGCTCAATATTAATATGGAATCGGGCGGTATATTTGTACGTTCAGGAAACGTGGAGATGCGCTCGGGTGCGGTCAGCTCGTCCGCGTCCTCCGCATTTATCCTTAATTACAGCGCATCTTCATCACTTACCGTCTTGGGCGGAGAGATATCCGCTGCCACGACCGACGGAGCTATATCCTCCTCTATGGGAAGTGTGATAATAAGCGGTGGAAAAATATCTAATTCCTACGGCTATGCAGTAAAAAACAAATCAACACTCATCCTCTCGGGAACTCCCCAAATTTCGGGATTTGAGTTTGACATACGAACAGAAGCACCGATCAATCTTTCATATGCTAAAGAGTGCTTCAAAGGAAACGTGAAGGTAATATATGACGAGGTTTTTGAGAAGGGAACTATCACCCCCGTTTTCAGAGATTCGGAGATTGATTCGGTATCAAATATTACGTTGTATGATTCTATCGGAGAAGAGGTAGAGTTGACGTTTTTTGAAAGCTCGGATTACGTTTTGGAAAAAGATTTTCTGGCGGTCTACCTTCCCCATACGGTGAAGTTTTACAGTGAGGGCGTACTTTACGACACAGTCAGCTTTCTAAAAAACGAGGCGATCGTTGCTCCCGCCCCCCCAACGAAGGACGGATACAGGTTTGACTCTTGGTTTACAGATTCATCCTTGAATAACGTGTATACGTTTGGCTCGACCGAGAGCGCTGATTTTTCGCTTTTTGCAGGCTTTGCACTTATGCCTCCCGAATTTGTTTTAAACTCAAAAAGCTTTATTTTTGATAGAAAACAGTATGCTCTTTCTTTTGAAAAGCTTACGCATCCTCTTGCCGTTGACGGTAGCTTCAGCTTCGAATGGTTCAAGGATTCGGAGGCGATTTCTTATAGTTCGGAGAGTATTCCACTGTCGCAGGTTTCTGACTCCGGAGCATATAAATGTAAACTAACGTTTTCATATAATGGTGATTTTGTAACGGTGATGACTCCGGAAGTAACGGTTTTAATTGGAAAAGCAACAGTTATAAAACCGAATATTGAGTCGTATGAATATACGGGAAATCCGATCATACCAAGTATTGCCGAGTCGGAGCTTTACACCTATTCCGTATCCCCCTCCGTGAACGTCGGAGTTTATCCCGTAACGTTCACTCTTACGGATTCCGTTAATTACAGGTGGCAGGATAGCGATACAAGATACACGTCGTCAAGCTATGAAATCACAAAGGCTGAAAATAAATTTTTATCCGAGCCTATAGTTATAGACAGCTTCAGCGGAAATGCACCGACAGTTCTTTCATCTGTAAAATTTGGTGAGCTCAAAATACTTTATTCCGAAGACGGCGCAGCTTTCACTGAAGAAATGCCTACGCTTGCAGGAGAATACTTCCTTAAGCTTCACGTCCCCGATTGCGAAAATTATTTTTTGCTCGAATCGGAAATCATTCCGTTTAAAATTCTTCCCGAGCTGCCCGTAGGAATAAAGCTCGATAAAGCGCCCGACAAAACCGACTACGTAGCCTTTGAGGAGCTGATACTCGACGGCGCGGAATTCTCGGTAACTTATAACAGCGGAAGAGTTGAAAAAGCGGACAACACCTCTCTCTCGGTCAAATATAAAAGCGGCAGTTGTTTTCTTGCCGAGGACTCGTGCGCTATAGTATTTTTCGAGAATGTGTCCGTTCCCGTAACGGTGAATGTAAGTCTGGCTGAATACGATATTGGGCAAATTGTTTTTGATTCATTGAATACTGTATATAACGGCAAGCGTCAGACGCTTTCTGTCTCTGGCGAGGTAATTGGAAGTGACGGAATTCCGCTTGTCCTTAAGGTTACTGGCGGAGGAATTGATGCAGGGGAATACAGCGTTACGCTTAGCTTCATGAGTGACAGTCTTAATTACAAGCTCCCCGCGCCCATTCAAAAGAAGCTCGTAATCTTACCCCTTGAGATATCGGTTGAGTTTAAAAATCTTGAATTCGTTTATGACGGAAGACCGAAAGTTCCTACTGCAACAGCGCACGGAGCCGAAGGTTTGATTTTACCGCTTTCGGTCGTGGGAGTTGCGACGGACGCAGGTCTTTATTTTGCTAAGGCTGAGCTTTCGGATAAAAATTACGTACTGAAGAATGCGGAAGCAGAATTCGAAATTCTTAAGGCTGACCTTGATTTTTCGGAGGTCAGCTGGAGCGGTGAGAGCTTCGTTTATACCGGCAGCACTCATTCGGTGACTGTTTCGGGACTTCCGAGTACCGTCACCTTTGTAGGCTACACGGACTCATCGTTTATAAATGCGGGTGAATACACTGCAACCGCATCGATAATATATGACACGAAAAATTACAATACTCCCGAGCCCATAACGCATGGGTGGAGTATTCTTCCTGCCGATTATGATTTTTCCGACTGTATTTTTCTTGATTCCGAATATACGTTTGACGGAGATATTCATTATCCCGCGCTTTTGGGCAGTATTCCAAGCGGTGCAGACGGAAGCAGACCCGAATATACCTATTCTCAAGGAGTAACTCACGTAAGTGAGGGATGGGTAAATATAACTGTGAGCTTCACTACTGACAGCAAGAATTATAAAACGCCGCCCATTATTACGGCAAGCGTAAAAATCAACCCGAAGCCGGTCAATGTGTTTTGGGAGAATCTTAACTTTATTTATGACGGGGTTTCTCATATTCCAACCGCCACCGTATCGGAATGTAATATAACCGTAACGGGCGGCGCTACCGATGCGGGAACATATACCGCAAAAGCGGAAAGCACCGACAGTGATTATATGATAAATAATTCGGAAGTTGTTTTCATTATCGCGAGAGCGGCTAACTTCTGGAAGATGACGCCCACCGTTGGAGTTCAGTTTGAAGGAAGACTCCCCGCGCCTCACGCGGAAGCTCATTGCGGTGAAGCGCAGTACGCATACTATGCCGATGCTGCGCTCGCAGAGCCTATCAGCGCTCCAAGCAAAGCAGGCAAATATTACGTCGTAGCTTATGTTCCCGAGAGCAGAAACTATAATTATCTCTCCTATGCGCCGATAGAATTCAGCATTATTGAGGTGGTACCCATAAGTATCTCGGTTGACATCACCCCGTCAAGTCTTGTTGCGATGCATAGCTTCGGGGAAGAGGATATCACTGCGTATCTTGTAAATAACGATGGAAGTAAAACCGCTTTAACGCTTGGTGATTTATCCGTAAAATACGAGAACGGAGAAAAGCTCTATGCGAAGGATAGTAGCATATCTTTCTCTTTTGGCGGCTTTAAAGTAACCTATAATATTTCCGTAGAAAAGGCTGTATACGATATGAGCGGCGCTTATTGGGATAAAACCGAGGTAATTTACAGTGGCGTAGAAACCATTTCCTCACTTATAGGACTGCCGCTTGGTGTAAGTGTTGAAAAATATATTCTTAATTCGGGAATAAATGTCGGAGAATATAAGCTTTCGGCAACTCTACTTTATGATGCGGAAAACTATCTTCCACCGGTAGCACCGATGGGTAAGCTTACGGTGAAGCCTTGCGAGGTAAAGCTCCCCGAGATATCGGATGTAACCTACGACGGAAGTCTTAAGACGTTTATTATTCCCGAAGATGCGCTTTATACTACCGATTTTGAGGGCGCTGTCCATGCCGGTGTATATGAAGTGATATTCACTCTTAAGGATAGTAAAAATTATAGCTTTGCAGGCAATCCGAGAGTTCGCTTCGAAATATTAAAATCACCGATAACGGCAGAGATATCAAAGGACTGTAAAGGCTATACCTTGGTGTCAGGTATCGTATACGGCGATGATGAGCTCTCACCCGAATATTTTACAGAAGATGGACTCGTATATATGCGGATATCAAATCCCGATTACGATCTTACGGTCATTCCCGCAAAAGAGCGGCGTGATAATCTGTGGCTGATATTTCTTATTGTTCTTCTTGTAATTCTTATCCTACTTGCAGCTTTTATTGTTTACAGAAGGTGGGGGATTTTGTTTTTTGCATTCTCGGGTATAAAAGAGCGGTTGATTCATAAAGGTTACGTAAATAAAGAAAAGTATATATCAGAATCGATATCCGCGAAAGACTCAGTCGAGCCACCGCTTGAAACGCTTCTTGCTGTTGACGAGGCTCACGCAAACAGTCTTATATCAGATTCGCTTGCAAAAAATCTTGTAACGGACGCTGATGCAACGGTTGAAACCGAGGGAAGGAAAAAGGTAATAATAAATATAGATACCATATCCGATAATTTCTTGCCTAACGATACCGTAGATATTAATAAGCTCAAGGAGAAAAAGCTTATTCAAAAAGATGCGGGAAAATTAAAAGTTCTTGCAAGAGGTGTGATAGATAAACCCCTAACGGTAATAGCAAATTCGTTTAGTCTTTCTGCGGTAAAAATGATAGCACTTACGGGAGGCTCGGCAAAAAAAGCGCATACCTCGAAGCGAAAGACAGATGCCGAGCGCAAAACCGCAGGTTGATAAGGTAAAAGCTCACGTTAAATCCGGTAAAAAATAAGCTAACCCTCTTGAAAACCAAAATATTTTGTGCTATACTATAGCAGTAAAATATGTAAAAAGCATCGCAGAAAAGATTTGCGAATCAATTAATATGCATGAAGAAGGCATTTGCAGTAATGATAAAGAATCCGCAAATACCTTCTTCTTTTATTGTTTTGCCACAAATTAATGCTTTATACTGCTTGAAATTATAAATAAGATCAAACACCGGCTTGTTATGTCCCTTTAATATGGAGTTAATATGGAAGATCGTATCAAAATTGTATTTAAAAATAAAAACACGGTTATTATAAATAAACCTGTGGGGTTGCCTTCGCAATCCGACCCAAGCGGCGATCCCGATGCTATGAGTAAAACTTCGGAGCTACTCGCTTCTTTGGGCGAGCCGTCCGATCTCTGGCTCGTTCATAGGCTTGACAGAACAGTTGGTGGACTCATAGCTTTCGCAAGAAATAAAAAAAGCGCCGCAGCGCTCTCCGAGGTGGTAAAGAACGGCGAGATGAAAAAGAAGTATTTTGTTGTGTGCCACGGAAGTGCTGATGAGGGCGAGTATCGCGACTTTCTCTTCAAGGATAACGCAACGAGTAAAGCTTATATCGTTAAAACCGAAAGGCGCGGAGCAAAGGAAGCGATACTGAGCGCGCATAAAATCGACGAGCAAAGCGGTATGAGCCTTATGAGCGTCGATCTTATAACAGGAAGATTTCATCAGATACGAGCGCAGTTTTCCGCCAGAGGAAATTCTCTTGTAGGGGATAAGAAATACGGTAGCCGTGATGCTGTTAGGCGTACGCCCAGCCTCTTTTCATACTACCTTTCGTTTACGCTTTTCGGCAAAAGAATTATCGCAAAAGCACGACCGGAAATTGATGAATACCCTTGGAATTTATTCTCGGAGGATAAGTATAGCATAGAAGGAGATATGAAGAGTTGAAGACCGAAAAGCTTTATTACACAGATGCATATATAAAAGAATTTGATGCGACCGTATTATCCGTTGAGAAAATGGATAACGGTTACGATATAATCCTCGATAAAACCGCATTTTTCCCCCAAGAGGGCGGTCAGTATTCTGATAAAGGTTTTATCGGTAATGCGGAAGTTTTTGATGTTCAGGAAATATACGGAATAATACACCATTACTCAAAATCAGCCGTAAATGCAAACGAAAGTGTGCATTGTGCTATAGATTTCGACGAAAGATTCGATAAAATGCAGCAGCATACGGCGGAGCATATCATCTCGGGAATTTTCCACAGTATGTACGGAGTAGAGAATACAGGCTTCCATCTCGGTGCAGAGATAGTAACACTTGATACCTCACGTCCTGTTACGAAAGAAGAGCTTGCTACGGTTGAAAGACTCGTAAATATTGCGATACAGAAAAATGTTAAGGTCAGCGCGAGCTTTCCTTCCGCGGAGCAGCTTCCCATACTTGAATACCGTTCAAAGCTTGACCTTAAGGAGAACGTTCGCATAGTAGATATCGAGGGGTATGATTCTTGCGCATGCTGTGCGCCCCACGTTAATACGACAGGTGAGATAGGCTTACTTAAATTCGTATCATCTGTAAAGCATAAGGGTGGCAGCAGAATAACAATGCTCGCTGGGATGAGAGCGTATGACTACATAAATAAAATTTCCGCCGAGGCATCCGGTGTTTCCGTGATGCTTTCAGCGCCCGCTGATGAAATATCGACCGAGGTGCAGAAGCTTCTTAACTCCCGTGATGCGCTTTCATATAAGCTTTCATCCGTCGGCAAAGAAATGGCGGAGCTTATAGCGGCAAGCATAGAGCAAACGGATAAGAATACTGTTCTTCATTATTCGGCGCTTGATTATGATGCGTTGAGGAGCCTTATGAATCTTGTTAAGGAAAAGGTCAGCGGCATCCTCGTCGGAATAGTCGGTGATGAGGGAAGCTACCGCTATATCATTATGTCCGAGAGAGGAGATTTTTCGGATATGGTTAAGTCTGCGAATTCTGCGCTTTCGGGCAGAGGCGGCGGCAGAGCGCCCATGGCGAGCGGAACATTTTCCGCCACCGAAGAAGAAATAAAAAAATACTTCGAAAATGTATAAAAAAAGACTGCCTTGATTAATCAAGACAGCCTTGTTGAGCTTATATTCGTTATTAACTAAAACTTTAACCGTTGTTTTCTTAAAAGATTATTTTTTAATCTTCTTAACCATAATATCTCTGAGTTTATTGAGCGACGGAGCGAAAACGATGTTTATACCCAGCTCAATAAAGAAGTTCACGGTTATAAGTACTCCGAAGAGGAGAGTGACGAAGTTCGCCGCAGCAATATCAAGCTTACCTGCGACAGAAATAACGTCGTTCTTTATGATCCAGCATCCAAGAGCAAATATTCCCGTATTTATTATCGGTGCGGAGATTGCCGCTACGATGCTTGCGGTTAATTGATGGTACTTCTTAAGTGCCTTGAAAACGAGGGCGGGGACCATACCTGCAAGAGTACCCTTTACTATGCAAATAAGTATCGTCATGATAGGATTAGCCTGGAAGAGATAAAGAGTGAATATGTCCTTTCCGACAATACCCCAGAATAGCGCGACAAGGCCGAAGGCAAAGCCGAGCATTCCTCCGCATTTCCAATCAAGAACGATGGAGCCGAGTGTTATAGGCACAAGGCATAAGCAAACGGTAACCACTCCGAAGCTTGATATAGACTGAAGCGCGATTACAAGCGCGAGCAGTATCGCCATTTCAGTAAGCTGAATGGTTGAGATTGTTGAGTTTGTTTTTTTCATTTTATTTTTCTCCTTTTGTTTTAGCTGTCATCCGCTCGGAGGCAGAGTCTCAACATGCTCTGCAGTGTCGCGGTACAACGCTTATTTATATTTACCGTTAATACGGAAAATAACAAATTAAATATTCTTATTATAGATAATTTTAAGTCCCTTAAGAACCATATCGGTGTCAAGCGTGATTTTATGCTTGCAGTGTTCTATAATAGCGGGAGCAAGACCGCCCGTCGCATAAACGGGGAGATCTGTCTTATATTCCTCTACAAAGCGGTCTATCATACCGTCTATCATTGATGCGTTTCCGAAAATAGCGCCCGACTTCATGCAATCCACGGTATTCTTACCGATAACGGATGGCGGAGCATCAAGTCCTACCTGCGGAAGCTGAGCAGTACCGCTCGATAATGCTTGAAGTCCCATCATAATACCGGGCATTATCGAAACGCCGATAAATGAGCCGCGCGAATCGACTACCATCATCTTTGTAGCAGTTCCCATATCAACGATAAGCGAGGGAGAGCCGTAAATATGATGAGCCGCAACGGAAGCGCATATAATATCCGAGCCGACCGATGAAGGATTATCGCACTTTATGTTGATACCCGTTTTTATACCGGGAGCGACAAACATCGGCTCGATTGAAAACATAAGGCGTATTGCCTTTTTCATAACGGTATTAAGAGCGGGAACAACAGAGGAGATTATAGCTCCGATCACTTCTTTCCGTTCTATGCCGCGGAGCGATAGAGCGCTCAGTATGCCGCCCGCATATTCATCTTCTGTTTTGTTAGTATCGGTTGAAAGTCTTACGACGCAACGAAGCTCATCCTCAAGAAAAGCGCCGATAGAGATGTGAGTATTACCTATATCTATTGCTAAAAGCATACGATATCCTTTCTTTTTGAAATTATAACTTTAAAAGGCGGTAAACTCAGCTATTATCCGTATCGAACTTAAGAACAATCGTTTTTCTTTCGGTAGCGAGCTTTGTGAGCTTAACTCCCGCAGCAGAGAGCATTCTTCTGGAGTTCGCGTCTGAAGGAGTATTTCTATATTTATCGGAGAGATAGATAACCTCTTTTATACCTGCCTGGATTATTGCTTTAGCGCATTCGTGGCAGGGGAAGAGTCCAACGTAAACTCTTGAGCCGACGAGTGATTTTCCTCTAGTATTCAGAATTGCGTTCAGCTCGGCGTGAACCACGAATGGATATTTAGTTTCACCGTCAGCCTCATTTCTGTTCCAGGGGAAGATATCATCCGAGCATCCTCTCGGGAAACCGTTATATCCCGTTGAGAGAATTCTGTTATTTTCGTCAACTATGCAGGCGCCAACCTGAGTGCTGGGGTCCTTGGATCTCTCTGCGGCAAGGAGCGCAACCCCCATAAAATATTCATCCCAACTTATATAACCTACTCTTTTGTCGGACATAACGTCACCTCCGAATTTATTATAAAAATATTTTAACACAAAGACATGTCGTTGTCAACAAATAAAAACAATTTTGCGGAAAGGAGCGAGAGCTGTGTATAAAGAATGTAAGCTATGCGCAAGGATGTGCGGTGTCAACAGAGAAACGGGCGCCGTTGGATATTGCGGAGCGAGTAACAAGGTGCGTATAGCGAGAGCTGACCTTCATATGTGGGAAGAGCCGCCCATATCGGGCAGCCGTGGCTCGGGTACCGTCTTTTTCTCGGGGTGCTCGCTCGGCTGTATTTACTGTCAGAACAGGGAAATATCGAGAAATGCCGTCGGGCGCGAGGTAAGTGATGATCAGCTGTCGGAAATTTTTCTCGGACTTAAAGAAAAGGGTGCTCACAATATAAACCTCGTAACCCCAACTCATTTTGTACCGAGTATCATATCTGCAGTTTCTGGCGCGCGGGCGCGCGGGCTTGATATCCCGATAGTGTATAATACGTCAAGCTATGAGAGGGAAGAGGTCGTTGAGCTTCTCCGCGGCACCGTAGACGTCTGGTTACCTGATTTGAAGTATTATAAGTCCGATACAGCGAAAAAGTATTCAAATGCCGCCGACCTTCCCGAGGTATCTCGCCGCGCTATTGCAAAAATGGTTGATATAGCGGGAGAGCCGAGGTTTGACACTAACGGAATAATGACGCGCGGAGTAATAGTAAGAATACTGCTTTTGCCTTCGCATCTTGCCGAGGCAAAGCTTAACCTTAAGTATCTTTACGAAACTTACGGTGATAAAATATATATCAGCCTTATGAGTCAGTATACGCCGTTTGGCAATATGCCAAAGCCGCTAGACAGGCGTGTAACGGTCGCGGAATACGATGAGCTAATTTCGTATGCGCAAAGGCTTGGTGTAAAAAATGCGTATATTCAGGAGCGTGAATCGGCGAGTGAGAGCTTTATCCCACCCTTTGACGTAACGGAATAAATTTAGATAAATAGGAAAAGAAGGAAAAACAATGACTGACGAAATCAAGGAATTATTTGAAAAGCACGAGGTGCGGAAAACGCGTAAGCAAAAAAGTATGTTTATCGAGCATATGCTCGGATACGCGGAAAAGCACGGATATAAAGCTCACGTTGAGGGCGGAAGCCTGCGTTCGAGAAATATCGTGATAGGCGATCCCGAAAGTGCAAAGGTGACTTATACCGCTCATTACGACACTTGTCCGAGACTTCCGTTCCCGAATTTTATTACCCCGAAAAATATCGGGATTTATTTATTGTATCAGCTTGTGCTTACAGTAGTTCTTATTGCTATTCCGATGTTTATCGGCGGATTTGCGGGATATCTTTTAGGTCTTACCGAGCTTGATGGGTTAGTTGTAGGCGAGCTAACATTCCTTGTGACCTATATTATTCTTATCGGTGAGCTTGCGCTTTTGATGATAGGCCCGGCAAATAAACATACCGCCAATGATAATACATCCGGTGTTGCAACACTTATAGAGATAATGAAGGAACTTCCCGAGGCGCATCGTTCCGACGTAGCGTTTATCTTCTTTGACCTCGAAGAGGTTGGACTCGTCGGCTCATCCTCGTATTATGCAAAGCATAAATCGAAGCTTGCAAATAAGCTTATAGTGAACTTTGACTGCGTGTCGGACGGTAAGAATATTCTTTTCGTAATGAAAAAGAGCGCATTCCCGTATGAGAACGCACTAAAAAAAGCATACTCCCCCGAAGGTGAGTATGCTCCCGAATTCTTATCTCGCGGTGTATTTTATCCTTCTGACCAGGCAAAATTTCCTTGCGGTGTCGGCGCTTGCGCTCTTAAAAAGAGTAAAAGATTCGGTATTCTCTATATGAATAGAATACATACCAAGCGCGATACAATGTTTGATGAAGAAAATATTGCTTATTTCAAGCGCGGCTCAATACGTCTTGCAAGTGAGCTTTGCGATAATAAGCCTGATCCGAAAGATAATCGGTGAACAGAGAATCAGCTGTTTAATATCTTATAGAGCTCCGATTTGCTCATACCTCTGTCCTTAGCGGCGGCTTTGATTGCGTCCATTCGCTTCATACCGCCGTTTTCATAATGAAGAACGTGCTCTTCGGGTGAGAGGGAGAGCAGAGGATTTTCTTCCTTAACCTCAATGCCTGCCTCGGCTGCGCCCTCGAGAATAAGCACGTATTCACCACGGGGGGCGTTTTCTGTATAATAGCCGACGGCTTCTCCAAGCGTCGTTCTTACTATCTCTTCGTTTAGCTTTGTAAGCTCTCGGCAGAGCGTTATTTTTCTGTCAGCTCCAAAGGTAGCCAAAAGGTCGTCGAGCGTAGTCTTCAGCTTGTGCGGAGCCTCGTATATTATCATCGTGCGCTCTTCACGTTTAAGCTTTTCAAGTCGCTCGCTACGCTCGGATTTGTTCGGAGAGATAAAGCCCTCAAAGCAGAATCTTCCCGTAGCAAGTCCCGAGAGGGAAAGCGCGGAAACCGCGGCGCACGCCCCGGGGATGACAGAAACGCGTATACCTGCATCTGCGCAGAGTCTTACGATGTCCTCGCCGGGATCACTGATTGCGGGCATACCCGCATCTGTAATTATAGCGCAGCTTTCTCCCGAAAGCACTCTTGCGACGATGCGTTCACCGCTCATCTTTTTATTATGCTCGTGATAGCTCACGAGCTCTTTTTTTATTCCAAGGCAAGTAAGCAGCTTCAGTGAATTTCTCGTATCTTCAGCGCCGATGAAATCCACCTCGGATAAGGTCTTTATAGCTCTCTCGCTTATATCAGCGAGGTTGCCGATCGGTGTTGCAACGAGATATACCGTGCTTTTTTCAATTTTATTCTTTTCCGTAGCAGCCATAGCTTTCTCACTTCTTGTAAAATTTGTCGGGGAAGGAGCCGTGCTCCATTATATAATCCATATCGGGTGTATATTCCTTATGCATAGCATCCTTGTATATGATCAGTGGCGCTGTCAGCTTTGCGTCGCACTTACCGCCGCGTTTGGCTTCTATCAGCACCATAGACGACTCGGAGTCGGTATCTGCGTGAACGAAGGTTATGCGCTTTGCCTCAAGCTTGTATTTTTCCATAGCGGTAAGGAGTGCCGTCAGCCTGTCGGGTCTGTAAACAACGGCGAATTTTCCGCCGTACTTGAGCGAGGCTGCCGCGCATTTGCAGAAGTCTTCGATGTTACCCATAACCTCGTGCCTTGCGAGATTCTTTGCCGTAACTGCATTTTTAGCTCCGCTCGCAACTGTCATATATGGCGGATTTGTATATACTACATCGTATATCTCACCGCTTCTGAAATCCCTCAGATCAATATTCAGAATATCCATTCGCTCGGAAAGGGAATTGAGCTCGGCATTCCTTCTCGTCAGGTCGGCATAACTCTCCTGAACCTCAAGCGCTGTTGCGGAGACGAGCTTTTCTCTGGTCAGCAGCAGGAAGGATATAATTCCGCTTCCCGCGCCAAGCTCGAGTCCTTTCGCGAATCTGCCGCCGATATAACCTGCAAGCAACAGAGCATCCGTACCGAAGGTAAGGCCGTCAGTCTTCTGAATAAGCTTTATTTTGTCATTGACTTCGTCGATTCTTTCGCCGTCAAAAATCTCTGTCATAAAAATCACCCGTATCGTATCTAAAAAATAAGGGTTGAGCGCATCATACGGTGCCTCAACCCATAAGTACGAAGAAATTACTCTTCAGCAGGAGCGTCAACAGGGCAAGCCTCAGCGCAAGAACCGCAGCTTACGCACTCGTCTGCATTGATAACGTACTTTCCATCACCCTCGGAAATGCAACCTGTGGGGCAAGCATCAGCGCAAGCGCCGCAAGCGATGCAATCGTCAGAAATCTTGTATGCCATAATAATTTTACCTCCATATTATTTGGTACATTTCTATTCTAACATATTTCGCGAAAAAATCAAGTCTTTTTTTAAAAAAGTACAAGCCTTCGCTAAAAAATATAGCTAAAATTTACATTAAATGGAATTAATCTTCGGGAATAGTATCCTCGTCATCCTCGGATTCCTTGATTTTACTCTTTTTGGGAGTCTTAAGTATCTTAACGTCGGATATCTTATAGAGCTTGGTCGCATCCTTTTCCTTATCGGTGATTTTAACCTTGATCTCGCTTGCGAGCGGCTTTATCTCAACGACCGTACCCTCGCCATCACCCGTCATAACGATAGTGCCTACGGGGGGAGTAACCTTGAGCGCATCCTCATATGTTTCGTGCTCGTAGCGCAGGCAGCACATAAGTCTGCCGCAGGCACCGGAAACCTTTGCGGAGTTAAGAGAGAAATTCTGCTCCTTCGCCATTTTTATGGAAACCTGCACGAAGTCCGAGAGGAAGCCCGCGCAGCAGTATTTCCTTCCGCAAACACCGAGTCCGCCCATAAGCTTTGCGGCATCTCTGATACCGATCTGGCGAAGCTCAATTCTCGTTCTGAAGGTAGAAGCGAGGTCTTTAACCAGCTCTCTGAAATCAACTCTCGATTCGCAGGTGAAGTAGAATATGAGCTTCGAGTTATCGAACGTGTATTCAACACCGACAAGGCGCATACCGAGTCCGTGAGCGGCAATCTTCTTTTTGCATATGAGCGCCGCCTCGAATTCCATCTCGTGATTTTTTGCATCTCTTGAGAGATCTTCCTTCGTAGCGCGTCTGGTTATTTCTTTAAGTGGGGGAACGATCTCATCCTCGGAGACCATCTTGTTGGCTATCTTAACAGTACCCATCTCTATTCCGCGCGCAGTATCAACTATAACTCTGTCACCCTCTGTGAGCTTAAGCGCCCCGGGAGAGAAGTAATATATTTTACCTGCCTCACGGAAATTTATACCGACTATCTCGACCGACTTTTTTTCTTCGGTCGCGCCGGTTTCTTTTTCAATCTTTTTATCCTTCATTTTAAACCTTTCCTTTTATTCTTACCGCAATATCGGTAAGAAGCGTAGAAATCACTACGTTTTTGTCAATATCCTCGATAGCCGAGGTGATAATATCGTAAACCTCGATAAGCCTTTTCTGATTGAGCGCTCCGCCGGATTTTTCTCGCTCTTCGACAGATAAGAAGAATATTGGAGCAATATCATCGGAAACTCTGCTTGCAACTAGGTCACGCAGCGCGTTCCTTATATCCTCGAGAACGCATTTCAGCTCCTCGCGCTTTGACGGCAGAGCCTGCGTTGCGCTGTATAGCTTCGAAAAAGGAGCTCTTTTCGGAAGAGCATCAATAAAAGCCATAACGCATTCGCGTCTTTGCGTTATTGCATCGGTGCGCCCCTCATCGAGCATGTCGAGAGCCCGTCCTATAACACCGCCGGAGGAGAGAAGTATTGCCCCGAATTTATCGGGATCGCTCCTCTCGAGTATCGATGCCTTTTCGGAAAGAGCGCGCACGTGAGTGCGGAGCTCGTCGTATCCAAAAAGCTCGGTTTGTATATACTGCGTACGGCTCTTGATAGTTGAAAGGATCTTATCGGCCTCGGTGCAGAGGAGAATGATATGCACGAGATTTGGCGGCTCTTCAAGCACCTTGAGCAGAGCATTCTGTGCCGCAGGTGTCATAAGATCCGCATCCTCAATAATATAGAATTTGAATTTTGCCTCTGTCGCAGAGAGGAACATATCCTCTCTGAAATCGCGAAGCTCCTCGACTCCGATCGTCGCTTTGCCCGAGCTTCGCCCGAGTAAGCTTACGTCGGGAAAACTCCCCGAGTAGATTCGCTTGCAGTTATTGCAGATGCCGCAGGGAAGCTTTGCTCCACCGAGCTTAACACCGAGATTTTGGCAGTTAGCGGCTGCAGCGATCTCTGTTGCAAGGGTATGCTTGCCCGAGCCCGCAGGGCCGACTATCAGGAGTGCGTGCGGCAGAGTATTGCCTTCAACAGCCTCGGAAAGACGAAGCTTCGTTTTATCATTGCCGAAAAGCCTTGTAAATCTGTTATTCAAAATAGCCAGTCCTTTCCTCAGCCAAAAACGCAAAAATACCCGTCGGCTAATTATATTAATACTATTATAGTATAACATTTAAATTTTTAAATGTCAACCTGTAGGAAAAGACATTTTCAAAAAAATGAATTTAATTAATTATCACCTTGTCCATCCTTCGCCACCGATCTCGTGAGCCGAGTGAACGGTAATAAACGCATAGGGGTCAATACGATTTACAATACTCATAAGCTTTGAATATTCAGCCATAGTGAAGGAAACCGTAAGCATAGTCTTGCTTTCACTCGAGTATGCACCGATTGTATTTATCATCGTTGCGGTTCGTCCGAGCTCATTAATAATGAGCGTGGCAATACGGTCGGATCTGTCCGATACAATATTTGCGATAAATGCTCGCTCACCTCTAAGAAATATTTTGTCAATAACGAGTGCTGCTGTTAGTGCCGAAAATATACCGAGAAGGGTAATGACTAAGTCTCTCATAATAAATGCTCCGAGCAGTATTATTGTTGCATCGGTAGCAAATATGACCTTGGAGCTTTTTAATTTAGGAAAGCGCTTGCATATGATGAAGGCGAAAACGTCCGTCCCTCCCGTTGAGCCTCCGCCGAGAAAGGAAAGCGCACAACCCGCGCCGATAAGAGCTCCGCCCGCCGCGGCGGCTACGATCAAACTGCTCTCGTTGCTATCAAGCAAAAAATAACCGTTGAGTACGTTATCGGAAATAAGTAGCATAGCAAGCGAGAGCGACGGGGGATAAACTAGCGTTGAAATAAGAGTTTTGATAGCAAAGCTCTTACCGAGAACCGCAAGACCGATGAAAAAGGTAAGCCATGTCAGAATAACGGCTGCGCTATCCTTGGAAAGCGCTCCCGAGAGTATTTGCTCAATCATAATAGAAAGCCCTGATATACCACCCGTAACAAGTCCGAAAGGAAACAGAAACACCGCAGTACCGAAAGCTAGCACTGCAGTTCCGAGAATAACAAGTGAGGTGTTTTTTAGGGTGTCTGAAATTCTCTTTTTGTTTATATTCAGATTTATCATAATCTCTCCTTTTTAAACTGTAAAGATGATATTGACTTAAATTGTTCGACATATTTTTACAAAACTTGCATTTTGTATTTTAAAATGGTATACTGAAAAGGATTATTAATCTTATGGAGACTGTTTATGAGAAAAAAGATCATACTTGCGATTTCAATGTCACTTTTGGTTATTGCGCTTTGTACTGCAATTTTTCTTTTAGGAAGGAATATGCTGAAGCAAAGCGGCGAAAACACAACAGAAGAAAATGAAGATAACAAAGAAGTAATAACTATTTACGGAGAGGACGGCATCACTCCGCATATAGGTGAGAACGGCAATTGGTGGATCGGCTCGTCAGATACGGGCGTAAGTGCCGTGGGTACTGACGGTAAGGACGGTATCGACGGTAAAGATGGCAAGGACGGCAAGGACGGAATAAACGGCACCGACGGCAAGGACGGCAAAGACGGCAAAAACGGAAAAGACGGAGTTGACGGAATTGACGGTATTACACCTCACATAGGTGAAAACGGAAATTGGTACTTTGGTAATGCAGATACGGGCATAAGAGCTGAGGGTACCGCCGGTAAGAACGGAATAGACGGAACGGACGGAGTTGACGGAAAGGATGGCGCTGACGGTACTAACGGAAAAGACGGTGCTGACGGCAAGGACGGTGTAAACGGATTAACGCCTCACGTTGGAGATAACGGCAATTGGTGGATCGGTGAAGAGGATACCGGTATACTCGCAGAAGGAAAGAACGGAACAAACGGCGTGGACGGAGCTACACCTACTATCAAAAACGGCACTTGGTGGATAAACGGATTTGATACAGGCGTTGTCGCTGAAGGCAAAAACGGAAACGACGGAAAAGACGGTGAAAACGGTAAGAACGGCGCAACTCCGTATATATCGAACGGTACTTGGTGGATAGATGGAGTGGATACAGGTATTGTCGCAAAAGGGCAAGACGGTAAGGATGGCAAAGACGGTAACGGTATTATTGATATCAAAATAGAAGACAGTATTCTGTATCTTATGTTCAGCGATAGCGAGGGGACTTGGACGGAGATCGGAAAGATAGTTGCAGAAGTAACTGTACCAACAGAAGAAAACGGATTTGACTACTACCTTCTGCCCGACGGAACGTACGGTGTCACCGCAGGTAAGCAGTTATATCTCGATACAATTACTATACCCGAAAAACACCTTGATAAAACGATTAGCACAATACTTCCCGAAGCATTTGCGGGTGCGGTAAACCTTAATAAAATAGAAATTCCGAGTTCGGTTACAGAAATAGGAGAAAACGCATTTCTGAACTGCAAAAAGCTCGACAAGATAGTTCTTTCGGAGTCTGTTGCCAAGATAGGCAAAAATGCTTTCCGTGGCTGCGAGGCGCTTACCTTGTGCGCTATTGCATCATCTGCACCCAGTGGATGGGACACCGAATATAATCCCGATGCATGTCCTATGATCTGGAACTACGATTCGGATGTGAAGATCAGCGCCGAAGGATTAAGATATAAGGTTACGGATGCGAATGACATAATCATACTTGGATATACGGGTGATTCATATAACTTGGTGATACCGGAAGCTATTGACGGAATCACGGTGAATGCTATCGGTCAGGATGCGTTTTTGGGGAATACAGATATTCTCAGCGTGACGCTCCCCGCAACGATTAACGATATAGGAAGCGGAGCATTTAAGAATTGCTATAGGCTAACAGAAATTTATAATCTTACCGATATGGAGTTTACACAGGGGGATGACGGATTTGGCGGTATAGCAAAATACGCAAAAGAGATACATAAGTCAAAGGCAGAGGAGAGTATTCTCAAAGAGGATAACTCGGGCTTTGTATTTATTTACAATGAGAGCAAGTATAAGCTCATTTACTACAATGGAGAAGAGAGCGATCTTGTGCTTCCCGAAAGCTTTGACGGCAATTCTTATGCGGTTGGCGATTATGCGTTTTACGGAATGGAGAAGCTTGAATGCATTACTGTGTCAGCAAACGTAACTGCAATAGGGAAGTATGCGTTCGCGGAATGCATAAAAGTCACATCAGTGTATTTTGGATCGATATGCAGTATGGGACTTAGCGAAAACAACTGTGCTTTCCTCGGCCTTGGAAGGGAAACGGATGGAGTGAGCATAACAATAGGTGCTGCAGTGAACGACCTTCCCGCATATCTTTTTGCGACTGATATGTCAAATATTGCTGATGCTCCGAATATTAAACAAGTTTCGTTTGAAAGTGGCTCTGTATGTAAAAGCATAGGTACAAAAGCGTTTTTAAACGCTGTAAATCTTGAAAGTATAAATATTCCCGACAACGTAAAAGTGATAGAAGCCAATGCATTTTTTGGATGTTCGTCGCTTGCTTCCGCAAAGGTTTCGGGAGTGTTCGATATTGGTTCGGATATTATGGAATTCAGTGTGGATAGCGCGATAAATGCTAATTACCTCGCTGAAACATATGTTAATTTTAAATTATTACGTATTGCGTAAAAAAACTTATCTTCGTAGTACTTGTAATTTTTGTTACTGTGTGATATACTCAAATTCAAGAAAAAAGAATGGTGTTATAAAATGAACCTGTACGCTCCGAGATATTATAAACGTTTTAAATGTATAGCCGATAGATGTAAAAACAGCTGTTGCATCGACTGGGAAATAGACATAGATGACAAAACGTACGAAAAGTATCTTTCCGTCGGCGGATACCTGAAAGAAAGTATAGCAGAATCGGAAGGATGCAGATATTTCGAACTTAAGAACGGAAGATGCCCTCATCTTCTGGACAATGGACTCTGCAGGATAATAATCGATTACGGCGAGGATCATATTACAGATATCTGCCGTGAACATCCGAGGTTTTATAACTGCGTATCGGGCAGACGGGAAGTCGGATTTGGTCTTGTCTGCGAAGAGGCGGCAAGAATAATCATCAAAGATGACGAGTGCTTTTCTCTTGAAAAGATAGGCGAGTGCTGCGATGAGTGTGACGCCTTTGCTTTCGATGCTTTGCCCGAGAGGGATGATATAATAGCACTGATTCTTGAATCGGATAAGACCCTTCCGGAAAAAATGAAAATGATTGAGAGCAAGTATTCCCTAGAGGTGAATATTCATAGCATAAATGAATGGCTCGAAATACTGACGGAGCTCGAGATTCTTGATAAAAGATGGGAAGAAATATTAAATGGGGCGATATCGTCCGACAGAAAGCATAATTGCTGTGAATTATATCCTAACCTGGAGCGAATTCTTATTTATTTTGTATACCGCCACGTCAGCGCATCTAGCTCGTACCTTAACCTTCGCGCGAAACTCGGATTTGCTATTCTGGGTGTTAGTATTCTAATGTATTTAATCGAGCGTGCGCAAGAGTGCAATGTTGAGAATTTAATTGAGCTTGCAAGACTTTATTCCTCTGAAATAGAGTATTCCGAGGAGAATACCGATGCGCTCATTTTTGAGTTTGAAAGTGAGCTTCCGGAGTAGCTTACATATGAAGGAGAAAAGAAAATGAAGATCACCCAAATACTTGATAGAGGAAAGCTCTCTCTTTCCTTTGAGGTATTTCCACCGAAAACGGATACGGTATTCGAGAGCGTAAAGACTGCTACGGAAAAAATTGCCTCGCTCGCTCCTGCCTATGTCAGCGTAACATACGGAGCAGGCGGCGGAACAAGCGAATACACGCTTGACATAGCA
Organism: Eubacteriales bacterium; assembly: GCA_045654585.1. Taxonomy (GTDB): domain Bacteria; phylum Bacillota; class Clostridia; order Oscillospirales; family CAG-272; genus UBA1740. The sequence goes on along the minus strand of JAZONS010000058.1, from coordinate 57,621 downwards.
AAAAACATCAAGGATAGGTATAAAGTACCTACGGTTGCGCATCTGACCTGTGTTTCATCAACTAAAGAAACTGTAAGAGCGATGGCAGAAAAGCTTCGCGACCGCGGGATCGAAAACGTTCTTGCGCTCAGAGGCGATATTCCTTCCGATAAATCGCTGATAAAGGGGGATTATCTCCACGCGGATGACCTTATCCGAGAGCTTCGCTCGGTTGATGCGGATTTTTGTATTGGCGCCGCGTGTTATCCCGAGGTGCATCCCGAGAGTGAAAACAGCGTGACCGATATCAAATATTTAAAGCAAAAGGTGGATGCCGGAGTAGATTTCCTCACAACGCAGATGTTTTTCGATAATCCGTTGTTCTACAGCTTTTTATACAGAATAAGAGAAAAAGGCATTCTTGTTCCCGTGATACCGGGTATAATGCCTATAACAAATGTAAAGCAGATCGAGCGCGCCAAGCAACTTTCGGGCTCGTATGTGCCGCATAGATTTGAACAGCTTGTTGATAAGTTCGGAAACGATCCGCTTGCTATGAAGCAGGCAGGAATTGCGTATGCCACAGATCAGATAATTGATCTTTATGCCAACGGAATAAAGCATATCCACGTTTATTCTATGAATAATCCCGAGGTTGCCGAGAAAATAATGTCGAATCTTTCCGATATAATAGGAAAATGATAAAGGATAAAAATATGACGTTTCGTGAATTTGCCAAGGATAATCTCGTAATACTCGACGGCGGTATGGGAAGTCTCCTTGAGGGATACGGCATTCTTCCGGGAGAAGCCCCCGAGGAATGGAATCTTTCTCATCCGAAGATAATTACAGATATTCACAGAGCATATTTTGATGCAGGGAGCAACGTAATAAATACTAATACGTTCGGAGCAAATCTTCTCAAATATGGGGAAGAGGAGCTTGAAAGAATTGTGTCAGCCGCTCTCGAGTGCGCAAAGGCTGCCCGCAATAGCTCGAAAAGCAAGAAAGAAAAGTTTATAGCAATAGATATAGGTCCTACCGGCAGACTTTTTAAGCCCTTTGGTGACCTTGATTTTGAGGATGCATATCGCTCGTTTTGCAAAACTGTTACTCTCGGTGAGAAATACGGAGCCGATCTTGTAGTAATAGAAACTATGAACGATTCGTATGAAACGAAGGCTGCATTACTTGCCGCGAAGGATAGCTCAACACTTCCCGTAATCGTAACCAATGCTTACGGCAGTGACGGCAAACTGCTCTCGGGCGCATCCCCTGAAGCTATGGTAGCTATGCTCGAAGGTATGGGAGTAGACTATATTGGAGCGAATTGCTCGTTAGGCCCCGATGCGCTACTCGGCGTTGCAGAGAGAATAATAAGTTCAAGCTCGCTTCCGTGCGTGTTCAAGCCGAATGCGGGACTACCTGAGATCGTGGACGGAAAAACGGTTTATAATCTTGATTCGGAAACATTTGCCGATGAGGTTTATACCGCCGTAAAAATGGGTGCGAGAATGGTGGGCGGCTGCTGCGGAACAACTCCGGAATATATTTTTGCACTATGTAAAAAGCTCGAGGGACTAAAGCCTCAGAAAATTACGCAAAAACATAACACGGTCATAACCTCATACTGCAAGAATCATAGTTTTGACGACAGGATAACTCTTATAGGTGAGAGAATCAACCCGACCGGCAAAAAACGTCTTCGTGCCGCAGTCGAGGAAGGTGATATTGACTATATTGTTAGTATTGCAGTAGACGAAGAGGAGCTAGGCGCTCACGCACTTGATATTAACGTTGGTGCTCCGGGATGTGACGAAATTGAGTTTCTGCCTAAAATTATTTCTGCAATTCAGTATTCTGTGTCGATTCCGTTGGTTATTGACACTTCGAATCCCGATGCTATGGAAGCAGCGCTCAGAGTATATAACGGTAAAGCTTTAATAAACTCGGTCAACGGCAAGCGTGAGTCTATGGAAAGAATTTTCCCGCTTATGAAAAGATACGGCGGCGCAGTAATCGCTTTGACTCTTGATGAAGCGGGCATACCCGATACGGTTTCGGGAAGGCTTGATATAGCAAAGAAAATACTTGCTGTGGCGGAAAGCTATGGTATAGACAAAAAAGATATTATCTTTGATCCGCTCGCAATGGCTGTAAGCGTTGATAAAAACAGCGCACGTGTTACTCTTGAAACGGTCAGACGTATAAAGACGGAGCTTGGTTGCCATACTTCTCTCGGTGTATCAAATATATCGTTTGGATTGCCGAAGAGAGATGCAATAAATTCCGCGTTCTTCTCGATGGCATTGGAGTCAGGGCTCTCTGCAGCTATTATGAATCCGGCATCGCACGAGATGATGAAAACGTATTATTCATCGCAGGCGCTTCTCGGCTTTGATGATAATTTTGAAAGCTTTGTTTCCGCATCGGAGTTTTTCGATACTGCCGACGGTGCTGAAATAAAACTTGCCGATAGTAAGGTCAGCTGCAAAAATCTTTCCGATGCTATTGTAAAAGGACTTAAGGATCGCGCGGCTATACTGACGCGTGAGGAACTGAATTCAAAAGATTCGATGAGTATTATAACCGAGCAAATAATTCCCGCGCTCGATACCGTCGGCCGCGGCTTTGAGGCAGGAAAGGTATTTCTTCCGGGACTTCTTCTTTCTGCCGAAACGGCAAAATGCGCTTTTGAAGAAATAAAGCTTATTATGCCAAAATCCGAGTCAAAACGAAAGGTCAGTGTTGTAATAGCGACAGTAAAGGGTGATGTTCACGATATAGGCAAAAATATCGTAAAACTGCTCCTTGAGAACTATGGCTTCGAGGTTATAGATCTCGGAAAGGACGTTCCGTCCGAGAATATTCTGAATGCTGCGAAAGAGAACTGCGCGGATATCGTTGCGCTCTCGGCGCTTATGACTACGACCGTCCCTGCGATGGAAGAAACGGTAAAGCTCATTCAGAGGGAGTTACCTCGAGTCAAGGTTATCGTCGGCGGTGCGGTTCTTAATGCGGAATATGCAAAAAAAATCGGCGCGGATTTCTACGGTAAGGATGCTATGTCAGCCGTTCGCTATCTGGAAACGCTGGAAAAAGAAAAGTTAAATAATAACTGATATTAAAAAAAACAGCGGAAGCTTCGATATTGATATGAACCCCGAAAGGTATTGTGGCATATCAATGAAGCTTCTGCTGTTTTATTATGTAATTTTAAAATCCCATTTCGCTTAGCTCGTTGCAAATTTTTTTGTAAAAATCGAAGATCTTTTCTCGCTGTTTTTTTCTTGCGGCAAAATCGACTAACTGCGCGTGAGAAACGGATATATCAAGGCATTCCCCGCGATAATTGCCGAATTTTGCGCTTTCTCGTGAAACGAGTCCGTCGTTTTCCGTCTTTTCGCACTTCATATAGATCTTTCTCGGTATAGCCATAACAAAGCAGTCCATGCTTCGCTCGAGCGTTGCGGAAAAGCTCTGGCAATAAACCTTGTCTGAGAAGCAAAGCGTTTCCTCTGCGGCATCTGAGCTTCGGAGTTGATAACAAGCTGTCATAGCATCGGGATGCTTATCGCCGAGTATTTTATAAAATGAGTTAATAAAGAAAGCGATGATCTTTTTTATCCATTTTGGCAATTTCCAGATAAGAGAGGCTATCGCAGAGCCGCGGTGAGGAGTGGAAAGGGTAGTTAATGATGCAACTTTTTCCTCCATACCAAGGTGCGTGATCAGATACTTTGAGTCAAGTCCGCCCTTGGAGTGTCCGATAAGATTGACCTTTTCAGCTCCGGTTTCGGAAAGAACGTTAAGTATATATTCCTTGAGCTGATCGGCATTTGTTTCGATAGAACCAAAACCATCGTGAGTCGCAACGTAAACGTTATGTCCCGCGTCGTCGAGCACTTTTTCTATTTTGCCGAATGCTCGAAATCTTTTACTGTGCCTGAGCATCAAGCCGTGGACTAAAATTATAGGATATTTGCAAGCCATACCGTTTTCTCCCTTCCGCAGTATTATATAACTGCCGAATAATGTCTTACATCATAATTATAATGCCTGACAGAGAAAACTTCAACCCGATATTGAAATATTTAATAATTTATAATAGAAAATTTAAAATCACAGTAATATGCAAATAAGTCCCGATGCGCCTTCGTTGATGATACGTTCAAGTGTCTGGCTCATTTTTCTGCGTGATTCATCGGGCATGTGAGTAAGCTTTGCGCACATATCGTCATTAACCAGCTCGTATAGTGATCTGCCGAACATTTTTGATGCCAGCAGGCACTTAGGGTCTTCATCGTATTCGGCATTCATATGCTTGATGACCTCTTCGGATTGCTCCTCAGAGCCAAAAGTCGGGCAAACGTCTGCGCGAATTTTCGTCTTTATCATATGTATGGACTCGGCTTCTGCGGAAACCTTGATCCCATACCCGGATCCCTGCTTAACAAGCTCGGGCTCGGATAGCATCAGCTCGTCTGCAGAGGGCATAACTATGCCATATCCCCTTGTCTTTACCTCGTCGAGAGCATCCTTTATCTTCTCATATTCCTTTTTAGCCTCCGCCATACTGATTACGGCGGAGAAGAGTTCTTTATCGTTTGAGAATTCCGCTCCCGAAAGCTCACTCATTGCGGCATAGTATTTTTCTCGAGGTATGTTTATCTCAAACTCTCCGACGCCGCACCCTGCGTCAAGAGATACCTGCGCGATATCGCTGTAATCCTCGGTGAGTTTTGCCGCGTCGCTAAACTTTCGCGCGTTATCGGTAATAGCTTCGACCTTTTCCATAATAGAAAGATTTATCTCGTGTTCATCGGGAAGAAGGGAAGTCCATTCGGGAAGAGTAAAGTTTAATTCTTTTATCGGGAATTCACCGAGTGTCTGTCCGAGAATGGCGGATACGTCATCTGCGTTGATTTCCGTGCAATTAACGAGGGCTACCGGTACGGAGTATTTTTCTTCAAGCTCAGCGGCAAGCTTATGCGCCTCAGCCGTCGTTGGAGAAGCAGAGTTCAATATGATAGTAAACGGCTTTCCGGATTCTTTGAGTTCACGAGCCACTCTTTCCTCTGCGGCAATATAGTTTTCACGCGGAATATCGGTAATACTTCCGTCTGTAGTTACCAGCATAGCAATTGTGGAATGCTCGCGCGTTACCTTTTCCGTGCCTATCTCTGCCGCTTTAGCAAACGGCATAGGCTCACTTGACCATGGAGTTATAACTGTACGCCATTCGCCGTCTTCTTCGGCGCCGAGCGCACCGTCAACCATATATCCGACGCAATCGATCAAGCGCACGTTAAGGTCTGTTCCGCCGATAGTTACTCGAACAGCCTCGCCCGGAACAAATTTTGGCTCTGTAGTTGTTATAGTTTTTCCGGAGCCGCTCTGCGGAATTTCATCAAGAGTGCGCTCGCGCTCGTACTCATCTTCGATATTCGGAATAACAATACTTTCGATAAAGCGGTGAATAAACGTAGATTTGCCTGTTCTGACAGGACCTACAACTCCGACGTAAATATCTCCGCCTGTCCTTTTTGCTATCGTTTCATAGATTTGGGTTTCGCTCATCTTTCGTCTCCTTTTCAAGATGCTTTTACCAAATCATATGCCGCATCCGATAGAAAAATGACAATCTATAAGAAAACTCCCCATAATCAAGCGAAAATCGGAATAATCGCCTGCTACGGGGAGCAGTAAATATTTTATTCTTTGGAATTAACAGCCATATCAAATTCACGATATAAGCACTCGTTAGCTTCACGCATTTTACTTTCGTCTATCTTTACCACGCGTCTGTCATAGGTGATAAGACCGTTTGTTTCGTCCTCGACGTCGGATATTTGGGTGTATACTGTACCGCAAAGTCCGTCTTTGATAAGCGGAGATGTTCCGTCTGCGAACAGTTTATATACCGCTTCGGTAAAGCTTTCTTTATCGCGGTAAATAGAATATCCGTAATTCTTCTTGCCAAATAGGTGCTTATCAATACGAAGAGAGAAGCCGCCGAATTCACTTAAGAAGAAAGGTCTGCCGTTCGGCTTTTTGACCAAAGGCATCTTAAAGTAAATATGCCTTGAGTCGAGGTCGCTTTCCTTGCCGTAAAACCACCCCGAGGTTGCATCAATAAATCTTGTAGAGTCGATTCCTTTAAGCTTTCTATATACTTCATCGGGAGAAAACTCACCCCACCCCTCGTTAAATACAGTATACAGACACACGGAGGGCGTGTTATATAAAAGCTTTGCCGTCTTTTCCATCTCGGTAAGAAAGATATTTCTTGTTTCGCTATTTCTGTGTCTTAGCTTCGGAAGCATCTTTTTCAAACCGATAGTCGGCAGTGCCGTGTCAAGAATGAATGAATATGAGGAGTTGTTGATCATATCCTGGAAAACTATCATACCGAGCTTGTCGCAAAGATAGTAGAATATCATAGGCTCGATCTTAATATGCTTGCGAAGCGTGTTAAATCCGAGTCGCTTTGCAAGAAGAATATCCTCCTCATATCCTGCGGCGGTCGCGGGGAGAAAAATACCGTCGGGATAATATCCTTGATCAAGAAGAGCGGAGAAGAAATATGGCTTACCGTTGAGGCACATACGTTTCTTTCCGTTGACTTCCTTGATTGAAACCGAACGAAGAGCGAAATAGCTTTCTATGCGATCATTTTCCGTTTCGATGTAAAACCTATAAAGATAAGGCGTATCGGGAGTCCAGAGCTTTGCATCTTTTGGCTCGACCGTAACAGTACCGTCTTTGAATTCGAACACTTCATTAGTATCTGTAAGAACGAGTTTTGCACTTTCTGCCTCGGAATTAAGTGTTATTTTTGCGTTTTTGTCATTTTGATCTATATTGATTGAGATGATTGCTTTTTTTGGCAAGCTCTCAATCCATACGGTCTGCCATATTCCCGATACGGGAGTGTACCACATTCCGCCGCGGTTGTTCTTTTGCTTTCCGTATGGGTATTTTTTTGATAAAGCATCCTTCGCGATAACAACGAGCTCGTTGTCCGTGTCCCTAAGATAATCTGTAATATCAAAGGAGAACGGAATATATCCGCCACGATTTTCGCCGATAAAGCTTCCGTTAAGATAAACCTTGCATATCTGGTCTACCGCGCCGAAGTGCAGAATAACGCGATCCTTTATAAAGCCGCTTGGCAGAGTAAAACATCTTCTGTAGGCAAGATAGCTTTTTTTAGGCATCCTGCGCTCAATTCCCGAGAGAATACTTTCGGGTGGGAAGGGTACGAGAATTGTTTCGGTATATTTTTCGGGTATACTATCTTTATTCGTAACTTCAAAATCCCATCTTCCGTTAAGAGAGAAGAATGAATCTCTGACAAAGGCAGGGCGCGGATATATATTCCACGGATGGTCGTAGTCCAGCTTCTCAGCATACGGGGTTATCAAGGTCGTATAAACAGAGTCTTTCATGTTTTTCTCCAAATACTATGCCACAAAAATATTTAAAAGCATCGTAGCTGCCATAAGAATTATAAAAAGTATTACTCCGGTGTTACCGAGAATAACGGCGGCACGGCGGCGCTTCGGAATGAGAATCTCGCATCTGTCCGAAACAAATATTCTGCGTCTTCTCTTAATAAGGAATACAAATCCCGTTATTGCTATTGCCATCTGTATCATCGAATAAGTGCCTACGATAAGAGCAAGACGGCTGAATTCCGCTTGATCGTACTCACCGCCTGCTGCGATTATCTCCATGATCTCAAGGTATCTCTCCATATAGTCGAGCAAAGGAAGAGGAACGATAGAGCCGAGGAAGTTGAGTATCATATGAATACCTATGGGATAAAGTATATTCGAAGTTTTTGAATATACGTAAGCGAGAAGAAGTCCGAGGAGCGTTGCGTAGAAGAGCTGATAGAAGTTTCCGTGGAAGATACCGAATGCAATTGCAGAAACGAAGATAGCAACTCTGTCACCGTACATTCCAAGCTTATCCATAAGCAGCTTTCTGAAAATAAGCTCCTCTACTATGGGGCCGATAATTACCGCAACAACGAAAATAACCCACATAGGTGAATTTTCGATAAGCTCTGACGTCGTATTGGTAATATCTCTGCCGAGAAAAGCACCGATCAGCGCATTGATGTACGTTCCTATAAGATTTCCTATCATCATGAGAGCTTCCGCTACCGCAATCAGAATAAAGAATTCGGATGCTTTAAGCTTTGATTTTACTCTCGGAACGCTTCTCATTTTGCGAACGATAAGATAGAATATCGGCAATGCAACGATATACATTGCAAAAACGTTCAGTCCCCAAATATAGAGCTTATGCGCAAAAATCGCCTCAGCCTTGTCGGGGAGGGAAAAGGTTATTATAAGTTCAGCCGCGATAGCGATTATATTTGCGGCAAGCATATAGATGAAAACTGCTAGGAAGAAGCGAGAGAATCTTCCGCGAGCCCGTTTTTCGTCCATTATGGTAAAATCATCCCATCTCGGTGAGGAATAATAAGTACCGCCGGAATATTCACCGCTTCCGCGCTGTTCAAAATCATTGTGATCCATAAAACACCTCCGTATAGTGGTCCTTATATTGTACCACTAAATTGTGATAAAAACAATAATTTTATTTGAATAAATAAATATTTATGAAAAAATGCTAAAAAGCATATGCTTTTTTCGTTAAAAATTCGTTTTATAAAATTGTTTTATTGCTTGCAATGTTGGGATAATTATGATAGAATTATTATATATTTTTTAAAAGACAAAGCAGAGGTAGAAAGATGTTTAAACTCGGTTTTGATAATGACAAATATTTAAAGCTTCAATCGGAAAAGATCAGAGAGAGAATTAATCTCTTTGGAGGTAAGCTTTATCTTGAGTTCGGAGGAAAGCTTTTTGACGATTTTCATGCGTCACGCGTTCTTCCGGGGTTCGCTCCCGACAGTAAGATAAAAATGCTTATTGAGCTTAAAGATGAGGCTGAAATAATAATTGCTATAAATACTGCGGATATAGAGAAGAACAAGGTAAGAGGGGATCTTGGTATAACATACGACCTTGACGTACTTCGTCTTATCGATGCATTCCGCGGTTACGGACTCTACGTAGGCTCGGTTGTAATGACTAGGTATAAGGATAATCCTATTGCAGAGTCATTTAAGAAAAAACTCGAGGCTCTCGGTATCAAGGTATATAAGCATTACGGAATAGCAGGCTATCCTTACGATATTCCGCTTATCGCATCCGACGATGGCTTCGGTAAAAACGAATATGCGGAAACTACCCGTTCGCTTGTTGTTGTAACGGCTCCGGGGCCCGGCTCGGGAAAGCTTGCTACCTGCCTCTCGCAGATATATCACGAGAATAAGCGAGGAATAAAATCCGGATATGCAAAGTTTGAGACCTTCCCGATATGGAATCTCCCACTATCTCACCCCGTAAACCTTGCGTACGAGGCGGCAACGGCTGATCTTGCCGATGTAAATATGATAGATCCCTTCCACCTTGAAGCATATGGGGTAACAACGGTAAATTATAACCGCGACGTTGAGGTATTTCCTGTAGTTCGCTCGATGCTCAGAGGTATTCTCGGCGAATGTCCCTATCAGTCACCAACGGATATGGGTGTAAATATGGCAGGCTTTGCGATCTATGACGACGAGGCTGTTTGCGCCGCTGCAAAGCAGGAGATACTTCGCCGTTATTATGCGGCATTGTGCAATCTCAGAAAAGGAAATGATAACGAGATAGAGGTTCACAAGATAGAGCTTCTCATACGTCAGCTTGCTATCGACGTAAACGAGGAACGTAAATGCGTGAATGCCGCTCTCTTCCGCGCGGAGGAAACGGGAGCGCCTGCCGTGGCTATTGAGCTTAATGACGGAAGAATAGTAACGGGAAAAACTTCATCTCTTCTTGGAGCATCTGCTGCGTGTTTGCTCAATGCGCTCAAAGCTATTGCGGATATTCCAAAGGAAAAGGATATTATATCCGAGCATATTCTCCGCCCGATACAGAAGCTTAAGACAGAAACTCTCGGTAACCATAACCCCAGACTTCATACGGATGAGGTACTGATCGCTCTTTCTGTATCTGCGGCATATGACGATGACGCAAAGCTTGCTATGAAGGTTTTGCCTAAGCTTCGAAATTCCGAGGTTCATTCGACCGTTATTCTTTCGCAGGTCGATGAAAGTACCTTCCGCAAGCTCGGTATGCACTTGTCCTGCGAGCCGATGTACCAAACTAAGAAGCTTTATCACAATTGATTTAAATGTAGGTTAAAATGAAAAAAATAACTGTAGCGGTCGTTCTTGACGATAACGAGGGGATGCTCCTTTTTGGTAAAAGGCAGAGCAGAGATAGAGTTATGATTGCCGAATTCGTTGAATCTGCAGGCAGCTCCCCAATATACGTCAGCGACTTTTCAAAAATACTTTTTGAGAGTTATGATAACGTTACTTTATGCAAGAATCCTCTTGAGGAAGCGCCCGACGGAGCCGTTTGCTTTATTGAAAACTATTCGCTATCACCATATCTTGATATAATAGATACCTTGATCATTTACAGATGGAACAGACTGTATCATTCCGACGTTAAATTTGACGTTAACGTAAAGAATGCCGGATATAAGCTTGTCGGCGCATCTGAATATCAGGGAAGCTCTCACGATAAAATAACGAAGGAGATATACAGAAAATGAAGCATAACTTAGCGAAATCTCTATTATCACTATTCGTTGTTTTATCCTTGATCTTCGGCATCGCTTCGTGCGCTCCCGCGGACGATTCCGATAAAATCGGCGGGTATGAGAGTATAGAGCTGAATCTCCCCGGTATTGATCCTATAACCGTTCCCGGATTTTCGGGAAAAGAGTATTATATACTCAATAACAATCAGCCATTCTTCAAAGATGATGAGATAGTAACAAAATCCTATGAAAAGTATTATCCTCTTGATGACCTCGGCAGATGCACGTTAACCGTAGCTTGCATAGGTAAGGATCTTATGCCCACTGAGGATAGAGGCGATATCGCCTCGGTCAAGCCTTCGGGTTGGGTCCAGGCAAAATACGATACCTCTGTTATCAGCGGCGGATATCTCTATAACAGAAGTCATCTTATCGGCTTCCAGCTTACGGGCGAGAACGATAACGAAGAGAATTTGATCACGGGTACCCGTTTTATGAACGAGGCTATGATACCATTTGAAAACCAGATAGCCGACTACATAAAAGAAACCGAGAACCACGTAATGTACAGAGTTACGCCGATATTCGTCGGTAACGATCTTGTTGCCGCAGGTGTTGTTATGGAGGCTTACTCGGTCGAGGACGAAGGCGACGGTATCGCATTTAACGTATTTCTCTATAATAATCAGCCGGGAATTACTATTGATTACCTCACCGGTAAATCTTGGCTCAGCGGAAAAGCTCCTGAGAATAACGGAAGTGACAGCTCGGATGAAAATGATAGAACCGACGGTGATAATTCCGCAGAAAAGACATATATCCTAAATAAGAGTTCCAAGCTGATCCACGAATCAACTTGCGGAAACGCTGCAAAAATATCCGATAAAAACAGGGAAGAGTATACGGGTGATATAAATTCACTCATAGAAGACGGATATAAGGAAGCGGGCTGTTGCCTTGGTAAATAATAAAAAACGAGATAGATACTGAATTATAACATAATCCCCTTAGAGTAGATACTTGAAAAAACAAAAAGTTTTCAAAACTACACTAAGGGGATTATATTATGCCTTGCTGTGATAATTAATATTTTATATAGAGAGAAGTTATCAGTTGTTCGAATCATCCAACTCGAAGCTACTAATCTGACCATCGACAAGTGTGAGCATTCCGGAAAGTCCAACGTCAAAACCTTCGTACATTTCTTCTGAAATGTGTACATCGAAAACATCGCCAGTGTCAGTTTTGAATTTAATAACAAAATCTTTTACAGATTTAGGCTGCTTATATGCTTGATAGCCGATGGTGCTCACTCCGCAGATCATATCTAAAACCTCTACGTGTGTGGTAATATTCTCCCCGTTTTTATTGAAGTGTTCATCTTCTGAAGCGAGTAGCCCTTCTTCAGAAGTTTTAATGCGCTTCTTGGAATCCCAAATATAAATCGACACGAAAACAGCAATAATAGAGGCAATTAAAATACAGCCAATTATTTCAACGAACATAGTTAATCTCCAAATCGTTATTATCCAAAGTTGCTTTGCGAACTTTTGCGCATTGTGTAAACATTTTTATCTCATTCGCATAATTCTTTACAGCTTTGCGAGCTCTTTGAGCGTCAAATCCCGCTCTTCCTTGATCTCTATTCCTAGGTGTTCTGCCATTTTAACTACGTACCAGGCGTTTTGCATATCCGAGGTTAAGTCAACGGTGCATTTTCCGTCTTTACCGTAAAGAGCGATGATAACGTGTTTTTCTCCCGTGTTTTCAACTTTTCGGATGCAAATGATATCTTCCCACAGAATTCTTTTTTTAAAGCATCCGATGAAAGATTTAACGATGTTTTTATCGTCAACCGAGCATTTATATGAAAAAGATATTACAGCAAGGATAAGAAGCATCGTGCCAAGTACAGTAAATATCAAAAATAAATATCTGGTTTCGTGCTTAATAAATATCCAAAGAAGAGAAAACACCGTAATGATGATGAGAGATACGGCGGTTTTCGTTAAAGCTTTCTTTCGGTTGTAGCAGACAGTAAAGCTAGGCTTATAGTCAATAACGGGCATTTTCTCGGGCGTACCTTTCGCGTATCCCAGCAGTATCTCGAGAAATAGTTCTGCAAAATATCCCATAAAAGTCTCCGAAAAGTTTGATCGCGTTCAGTATATCATAAATAATACTTTCCGTCAAGAAATAATTGTAGTGTTTAATAAAAGACAGGGAATTTCACCTTTGGCGTGTATATCGTAAAAGGCGGATTATTTGCCAACTCAGCGATCTTAACAAAATATGGCCGCCTCAAATGCAACTTGAGGCGGCCCTCGTCCGGGGGATAGTAAAATTTAATTTAGTGCAGCATAAGTCAGCTGATTAGTTTTCGGTATTGCTGCTTTTGTTAAGTGTGATAGCCCCCATTGCTTGCGGCTGTGCCAAATACACCGGCATTTTTTGTATTATGTAAAAGCTATCGCCGCTTTCGGTAATATGTTGGCGCATATTATAATTATATTTTTTCCTGTGATGTAAGTATAAGAACTTCTATTTTACGACTTTTGCATCTTGTGCATTCGTAAATACAGAATACGAGCTCGTCCGTAATAAGATATTTATATGTCACACCGTTAACAGTTCTTTTTTCGGTATGCTCTTTTGTTTCAAAAGAATAAGAGAAAATACGGTCGCATTTTTTGATAGCTCCGCAATTTTTGCAGCTTGAAACCAAATTTGGAAAAATAAAGCTACCGATAACAAAACCTATGAAAAATCCGAAAACAACAAGAACTCCACCGATCATTCCGTCTATAAGAAGTGTCGGTAAGAGAATAATTGCAGGTAATAAGCATACGCACAAAAAGCCTATATATGGGTGCGTGATGAATAAAAATCTAAGAATTTTGTCTAGAGTATTAACCTCATAGGTATCAATCGCGCTATTATATTCGGCGATTTTTTCCGTTGTTACCCATTCTTCCTCGCTTTCTTCCGCGATGGCTTCCGAAAGTTCTTTGAGTTCTTCTTCGCTGTACTTATGTGTCAGTATTTGTTTTAATTTTGCCATCTTTACCTCCTGTAAAATAAAAAGTGCGCCAACGAGAGTTAGCGCACCGAAAAACGCAAACTCCAATTGTCGCCAAACAAATTTAAATAGAACTAGAGTATCACTACCATAATCATTTAAACGGAATTTGCACTTTTACCGAATATAATATGATTATGGCAAAAAAAGGTATAGTTATCCCATAAAGAAAAAATACCTCTAATTCTACTATTAAATTTGTTTGGCAATACTATTATATCACATTTTTTGAGATTTACAAGTGGTTAAAACAAAAAACGAAATATGATTATAGAACAGTGCATGAAGTGAAACCAATGGAGTAAATTGAAATCAACCGCTCCCACAAAAACAAAAAGAGGATTTACGGTTAAAAACGGGAATTTCGCCTTTGGCGAATATCTTCACGCTCACCTTAGATGAGCGAGCTCCTCACGGCTTCGCGGAAGATGTGAACCCGATTCGCACCCGTGCTTGAGTGCAAACAAAGTGCGGTTGCCGATTTTGTTAGAAAAGAGAGCAAAAGTGCGTAGTGCGAGCGGGTTCAACCGCTCCCACAGCAAAAAAAGATAGGCTATCTCGTGATAGCCTATCTTTTTTGGTGCGGGAGACGGGAATTGAACCCGTACGGTAAAACCACACGCCCCTCAAACGTGCGCGTCTGCCAGTTCCGCCACTCCCGCAGAACAGTTGGTATTATATCATAAAGAAAACGAAATGTCAAGTGTTTTTTGAAAGTTTTTTAAAAATATTTTTTTGTATCCTGATAAAAGCAAAAAGACCGACTCAAAATGCCCGAATCGGTCTTTATATGATTATGAAATCCTTGATTTTTTCATATCGTCCGCGGAGATTGCGCTCTCGTCGTTGTCAAACTGCATCTTACCAAGCGCGTTGCATCTATCGCAAAGTTTTTTTGCAATCTCTGATCTGCTCATGCCGTTCTTTGTAAGCTCAGAATAAAGAACAGGTTTATCAATTATATATGTAAGGTCGCTCTTTCTGAAATAGGTTACAAAGATAGGAAGGTCTATTCCGCGCATACGGCAGACCTCCGCGAGCATAACAATGCCTTCATGAAAGCCTTCAAGCTCTGCAAGATATCCTTTATCGGAGCGCTCGGGGAAGGCAACGATGTTATTACCGTCCTTGATTGCCGCGACGCTTTCACGCATAGTTTTTACAAGCCTTGCATCGCGATAGGTTGAAATCAGATCAAGACCGCTGTAGAAAAGATTTGTAAGAGGGCTTGCGATAAGGCAGAAAAGACGTGCGAGGTGAATATTCCAATGCTTCTTTTCGTGATAGTAAACCTGCGTCTGATATTTATAAAGCGAAATAAGACCTGAATTCATCTCGGAAGCGCCCCACATGCGAATAGGTCTGTCAAGATAAATCTCAAGTGACATAGGAGCATCCGTACCCTCGTGGTTGCTGATGATAAGCGCTCCGCTCGTAATATCTTCTCCGAGATAGACAAACTTCGGCTCTTTATATCTTAATTTCATAATTTTCTTTAAGGCTCTGAAATATAATTTTCTTTTGTTGCGTTTATATTCCATAATAAATTCCTCCGTCTATGCCGTTTGCATACTCGAACATTTTACTACTAAATTTTCGAAAAATCAACCCTTTTCGCAAAAGAAACAAAAAATACCAATTGAAAAGTCAGCGTTTTTTTAAAAATCTATTGAAGTTTATGAGAGGATTTGCTAAAATAATATCAATAAAAAGAAAGACGGATGTTTATGAAACCGAGAAAAGTATTAATTACAGTGCTTGTTTTGATCGCTCTTATATCTGTGCTAAGCTCCTGCAAAAAAATAGATATCACCGAGCAAAGCAGCGTAAGTGTAACGTACGTTTATAATAACGGAGATGAAAATAAAACTGAAGACGTTCCGCTTCTGGGATTTAAAAAACCTGAGGATCCTGAAAAGGACGGATATAATTTCGTTGGCTGGTGCACTGATGCCGAGCTTACCGATTTTTATAGCTTTAAAGAAATACTCAAAACCGATATAACGCTTTACGCCAAGTGGGAAGTAAATCAAACGGAGCTTCTGGAGCAGGTAAATACCGAGGCGGCGCTGTTTAACGTAAAGGTAACTGCGAAGAGTATCGACTTTTTGAATAAACGAACAACTCAAGGGAGCGGTGTAATATTCTATAAAGATTCGGGATTCTATTATGCTCTTACCAATTACCATGTAGTGTATTCTGAATTGGAGCTCGGAAAAAAATATTATACTTATGACGTATACGGCAATGAATATGACTCAGAGATCATAGCGGGAGACCCAAAATATGACCTTGCTATAATCAGATTCCCTCAAAAATCGGGAATAAAGCTCTCTGTAGCAAAAATTGACAAAAGAATACCGTCGAATAAAGAAACTCTCATTTGCTTAAGCTCGCCAAGCGGAAGATTTAATTCAGTATCATTCGGTAACGCCGTTAATTATAAAAGTGTAGAAATAAATAATGAGAGCGGCACAAGTCTAATAGATTTTGACGTACTTTGGCTCGATGCTTATGCCGAGCAAGGCTCATCCGGCGGTATGGTGCTCGATACTGACCTCGAGATGGTCGGAATAGTGTATGCGGTCGCAACTGCAAATGGTGAGTTCAAATATGCCCTTGCAGTGCCGGCAGAAAAAATCAATGAATTTTTAACATTGAACGAAGCTTTATATAAATAAAAATTAAGTTTTATTTTTAAGTCTATTGACATTTTTAAAAAATTGTTATATACTAAGAACAGTTGAACGGTTGTTCAACTGTTCAATTGTTTTTTGGAGGCAAATATGAGTATAAACGAAAAAGAAAAAGGGAAGTGCGAGCATTCCTGCGAATGCGTCGGAGCGGTAGCGGCGTTACCTGACGAAGAGCTTATGTTTGAGCTTGCTGACTTCTTCAAGCTTTTCGGTGATAGCACGAGAATAAGGATACTCACCGCGCTTGACCGGTCCGAGCTTTGCGTTTGCGAGATATCTGAGCTTTTGTCAATGACGAAATCCGCTGTGTCGCATCAGCTGAAGCTCCTAAGGCAGAGCAATCTCGTAAAATGCGAGCGCCACGGTAAGCATATCTACTATGCGCTTGCAGACTCTCACGTAAGAGATATAATCGAAAAAGCGCTCGAGCATATTGAGGAAGAGAATTAATATTATCTTATAACAAAAGGAGAATTATTATGAAATACAAATTTACTGTAACGGGTCTTGATTGCCCCAACTGCGCGGCAAAGCTCGCCGAGCTTATTAAAAAAAGGGACGGAATTGAGTCCGCAAAGATAAATTTCTTAACCGAGAAGATAACTGTTGAAGCATCCCTTGACGAAAAAGCACTGCTTGACGTGCTTAATGATACAGCAAAGAAATTTGATAAGGCTGTAAAAGTAGAAAAATGAAAAAAGCATTAGATTTTTTGCGCAGCGAGCTTGGAAGATTTATTCTGGGAGCCGTACTTTTTGTTACTGCTCTGGCGCTTGATATCGCTGAGCTTTCGGTAGCATCGCTTGTAATTTATATTTGTGCACTTGCTGCCTCGGGCTTTTCTGTATACGTTGATGCGGTAAAGGGTATTTTGCGCCGCGACTTCCTTGACGAGAAGTTTTTAATGTCGATAGCTTCGATAGGGGCTATGATAATAGGCGAATATACCGAGGGCGTAGCGGTTATGCTCTTCTTTTTGCTTGGTGAGATGTTTGAGCATAAAGCGATCAGCAGCTCCAGAAAGAAAATAAAGAGTCTTCTTGATATCTGCCCCGATGAAGCAACAGTAATTCGCAACGGTGAGGAAACGGTAGTTGATGCCGACGAGGTTGAGATAGGCGATACGGTTATAATAAAATCAGGTGACAGAGTCCCCGTAGATGCTATTGTTTTGTCGGGCTTTGCCGATGCTGATACCTCGGCGATCACGGGTGAGTCCGTCCCAAGAGCGGTAAGTCCCGGCAGTCATATAGAAAGCGGCAGCATAATTATCGGCGGAGCTCTCGTTTGCAGAGCAGAAAAGTGCGCTTCCGAATCGAGTGCTGTGCGCATTCTTGAAATGGTAGAGAATGCAAGTGAGAATAAAGCAAAAGAAGAGAATTTTATAACCGCATTTTCAAAGGTATATACTCCGATAGTCGTAGGACTTGCGGTATTGATAGCAATAATTCCTTCCGCATTAGGTCTCACCGAGTGGAGCGACTCGATATACAGAGCATTAATTTTCCTTGTTATATCTTGTCCTTGCGCTTTGGTCATCTCTGTTCCAATGGCATTCTTTGCGGGAATAGGCTCTGCTGCATCGCGCGGGATACTATACAAGGGTGGAAACTCGTTTTCTCCCGTTGCGAAAACAAAAACCGTAGCCTTTGATAAAACGGGAACGCTTACCGTAGGTGAATTTTCTGTCATCGGTGTATTGGCTAACACTATTCCCGAGGATGAGCTTCTCGAATATGCATCTGCGATAGAGCAGTATTCAAATCATCCTATCGCAAAATCAATAGTAAAGAAAAGAGCATCATCGCTCGAAGTGCATGACGTCAAAGAACTTGCGGGCAGGGGAGCTGTCGGTTATATTGAGGGTAAAGCCGTAGCGGTCGGAAATTTGCAGCTGATGCGTGATTTAGGCGTAAACGTTCCAAAAGAAGCGCTCATAAGCGACAATTCTTTAGTTTTCGTTTCTATAGATAAGAACTTCGTTGGCGCGATAGAAATATCGGATAAAATTAAAAATGAAGCAAAAAATGCCGTTAAAATGTTAAGAAAAGTTGGCGTAATACGGACTTTAATACTTTCCGGAGATAAAAAAAGTCGCGCAGAAGCCATAGGTAAGGAGCTTGAAATTGACGAAATCAAATCGGAGCTTCTACCCGAAGATAAGTATAACTTACTTAAAAGAGAGATAGATAAAAACGAAGGCAAGGTAATGTACGTAGGCGACGGTATAAACGATGCTCCTGCGCTCACTCTTGCTGACGTCGGGGTAGCTATGGGTGCTGTCGGAAGTGATAGTGCCATTGAAAGTGCCGACCTCGTCATAATGTCCGATAATCTTGAAAGACTTCCCGAAGCTATAGTGATAGCGAGGAAGACCTTACGTATCGCAAAACAGAATATCGTATTTGCTCTTGGCGTAAAGATAGCTATTATGATACTTTCTGCGTTCGGTATAGCTAATATGTGGCTTGCGGTATTTGCCGACGTTGGCGTTGCCGTGCTTGCTATACTCAATTCGATGCGAAATCTGATAGGCGGCAGGACGGATAAATGAGATATTATATGTTTAATAAGCCGAAAGGCTATCTTACCGCGTGCAGTGACGCGAGGCAGAAAACCGTTATGGATATTATCCCCGAGGATGAGCGGGAAGGTCTCTTTCCCGTTGGCAGACTTGATAAGGATACCGAAGGATTTCTCATCCTTACCGATGACGGAAAATTCAGCTTCAAAATAAGTGACCCCTCATACCGTGTAGAGAAAACATACGTATTCTGGGCAAAGGGAAAGTATTCCGATGAGAAGCTTGATATTCTGCGGAAAGGTGTTTCTATCAGCACAAAACGTGGTGATGTTGAGGCAAGCTGTAAGGTTGAAAAGCTCGCAGAAGGGAAGATTGCCGATATAGCGCATCTGCTTGATGAAAATCCCGCGCGCATCATATATACGCGTTACGGCGAAGTTCCCGTTGTATACCTTAAGATGACTATAACCGAGGGTAAAAAGCACCAGGTAAAGAAAATGGCAAAGTCCGTAGGTCTTACGGTCCTATATCTTGAAAGAATTGCTATTTCGGGTGTATTACTCGATAAAGATCTCCCTCGTGGTAAATTCAGACCACTAACAAGCACCGAGCTTGAAAAAATGATGAAAACAGTAAATATTGGAGAAGCATAAATGAATTTTAATGAAATATTCGAAAAGCTAACCGATGAGGAAAAAATAGCCCTTGTATCGGGTAAGGATTTTATGTATACCAATGGTATACCGCGCCTTTCTGTAAAATCGGTTTCTTTATCCGACGGACCTCACGGACTTCGCAAGCAGATGGATGAATACGATAACGGTATAACCTTGAGTGAGCCGTCAACGGCGTTTCCTACCGCATCGCTCAGCGCTTGCAGCTTCAACCCCGAGATTCTCAGAAGAATGGGCGAGGCTATAGCCGAGGAATGTAAAAACTACGAGGTCGATCTTCTGCTCGGTCCGGGAACCAATATTAAGAGGAATCCTCTCTGCGGTAGAAATTTCGAATATTTTTCGGAGGACCCGTATCTTGCGGGGAAAATGTCCGCAGCTCACATCAATGGTGTAAAAAGTCTCGGAGTCGGTGTATCTCTTAAGCATTTTGCCCTGAATAATTCCGAAAATTACAGATTTCTCGGTGACAGTATTGCCGATATGCGCGCTATGCGTGAGGTGTATCTTAAACCTTTTGAAATTGCCGTAAAGGAATCGGCTCCGGATACGCTGATGTGCGCTTATAATAAAATTAACGGTACGTTCTGCTCGGAAAACAAGTGGCTGCTAACTGACGTGCTTCGTGACGAGTGGGGCTTTGAGGGCGCTGTGATGACCGACTGGGGAGCTATGCATAACAGAGCAAAAGCACTTGTTGCGGGACTTGATCTCGAGATGCCGGGTGATACTACGGTATGCCGTGCAGATATATATAAAGGACTGTCGAACGATAGCATATCTTCTGCACTTGATGCATCCGCAAAGAGAATTTTAACGCTTGCCGAACGCTTTGAAAACAACGAAAAGACTGATGCGGATTTTGATGCGCACCACGAGTTAGCGGCAAGAATAGCAGAGGATTCCGCTGTTCTTTTGAAGAACGACGGCATCTTACCTTTGAATTCTGCCGATAGCTTCGCCGTTATAGGTGAGCTCTTTGACAAAATGCGTTATCAGGGTGCGGGCAGCTCTATGATAAATGCAACTAAGGTAACGTCACCGAAGCTTGCATTTGATGAACGCGGTATAAAGTACACTTATGCGCAAGGCTACCGTGAGAATACCACAGAGGTAGACGAGGCGCTTATTTCACAGGCGTTAAAAACTGCGAGTGAATTTGACAAGGTGCTTCTTTTCATTGGACTCACGGATAATACCGAAACCGAGGGATGCGACAGAGAGAGTATGAAGCTTCCCGAAAATCAAGTAAAGCTTGTGGAAAAGATATTGGAGCTTCACAAAAAAGTAATTATTGTACTCTTCGGCGGCTCACCGGTTGAGCTTCCGTTTGCGGATAAGGCATCCGCTATACTCAATATGTATCTTCCGGGGCAGAACGGCGGTACTGCAACTGCAAATATTCTCTTTGGCAACGTTAATCCGTCGGGAAGACTTGCGGAAACGTGGGTTAAGAGATATCCTGACATTCCAAACGGAGATACATATTCAAAGGAAGAGCGCGAGATCTATAAAGAGGGAATCTACGTTGGATACAGATATCAAATATCCCATCGCGATAATATCAGATATCCATTCGGTTACGGACTGTCTTATACTGGTTTTGAGTATTCCGACCTCAGAATATCAAGCGCGGGTGGGGAAATATCTATTACCGTTACGGTAACCAATACGGGGGACGTATTCGGCGGCGAGGTTATTCAGCTGTATTCCTCGAAGCCCGACGGTGCCGTTGCAAGACCTGTAAGGGAGCTTCGCGCCTTTGATAAGGTTTATCTTGCTCCGGGTGAGAAGAGAGAAGTAACTCTTAATGTTCCCGTAAGCGATTTAGCCGTTTATTCCATAATAAAATCACGCTACATAGTAGAAAACGGAGAATACGTATTTGAGATCGCGAAGGATTCTGTGACTCCCGTGCTTTCTGGCGTTGTTAACGTTTCGGGAGAGGTGCTTGAGTGCGAAAGCTATCCTGCCCCCGAGGCGATAGTCGGTATGACGGATGCACAATTCGAGGAGTTCAGCGGTGTGAAGATTCCCGAGCAAAAGCCAAAGCTTCCGCTCACTATGGAATCAAGATTTACAGATTTCAAACTCACGTTCTTCGGAAGACTGATCTATAATGCTGTACTTTCAATGCCAAAGAGCCAACTGAAAGCCGCAAAAAAGCTTCCAGAAGGAATCGAAAGAGAAAATAGGATCAAAGGTGCGATCTTCTTAAAGCACATGCTTGATTCAAACACGCCGAACTCTATGGCAATGAGCGCGGGAAAAACCGTTTCTTATAACCTTGCCGAAGCTCTTGTTCATCTTGGCAACGGGAAAATATTCAAGGCTCTCGGTGCGATTTTCAGAAGAATAAAAGCACCGAAGCTCCCGAAGCAATAAAATATACTTTCGCATTTGGATAGAACAAAAATCAAAGGGTACTGCGCAAAAAGCACAGTACCCTTCGTAATTAAGTGCAAAAACGAGAAAATCAAGGTCAAAAACTTCGATTTTCCCGTTTTTTTAATAGAATTATTTAATAGCCTTATACCGCCTTGCAAGCTCTACGGCAAGCCATATAACCGCCATTACTGCCATATATATGGGAGCCAGTACCCAAACTGTAAATACCGTTCCGTCAAGCACGGGTTCTTTCATAAGGAAAGGATTTCCATAATCAAGCACGCACATCAAAAACGCGCCGAGTGCCAGATACGAAGTAAATCCAAACAGAACGCAATACCACTTCTTATACGTAAGGTCAATATAGCCGAACATAAGAACCAGAATAATAACTATTGCCGACCACGTATGATGCATCATTCCGAGTATTGTCGGCGGATACAAAAATGACGGATGTTGACCGATAAAATTCGGATAAAAGGTCGTTATAATACCGCCCGCCAATGAGATGAGCCATACAAAATGCAGTACGTTATTATTTTTCTTGCATAAGAGCAGGCATATTGATAAGACGTAGCTTGACGTACTGCAAATGCTATCGGTAATAAGCTTCTGCCAATTCGGGTCACCGTATTCGAATACCAATGCTAACCTGTTGGTAAAAATAATTAAAAACAGAATTCCCGCCGAGCATTTGATAACCAAATTTTTCGCTTTTTCGCTCTTTGCATATTTCTTTGCTAAAATGCAAGTTACCACAGCAGTCAGAATGCTGATAATAATGTAAATGATATGTTCTTTTCCAAAAACTTGTGGATTCATTTTTTTATTTTCCTTTTTTGCTATAAAAAACAGTACAGCTTTATTTAAATTTATAGTAGGCGTTAATTATCTGCTTCAGCCCAATGGATGTTTACGCTCTCATTAAGACCTTTTGCCCATTTTTCGTTCCAATTATCGCCGGGAGCAGACACGCCAAAGTAAATATCGGTCATATTATTTCCGTTAAACACCCAAGAACCCATCTTTTCAATAGAAGCAGGGATTGTAATAGTTTTAAGACTTGTGCAGTTCTCGAATACAGAGCCTGTAATTTCCTTTACATTCTTGCCGAGAGTAACAGTTTCAAGTGCGGAGCAACCTTCAAAAGCACTTGCGTAAATGTACTCGGTGGCATCACCGATTACAACTGTTTGAAGATTCGTGCAACCTTCAAATGCGCTAACACCAATAGTAACAACGTTCTTGCCTACATTCACGCTTGTGAGCGAGGTTTGATTTTCAAAAGCATCATCGGAAATAAGTGTTACGCTATCGGGAATAACAACAGAGGTGAGTTTCTTTTCGCTCTTAAATGCACCGTATCCAATTTGAGTTACGGGAAGTCCTTTGTACTCGGAGGGGATAGTAATATCGCCACCTTGGTATCCTACACCAACTCTGTCAAGCTCGTATCCTGACTCGTTAGCGTTGAGCTTATAAACAAGCACCGCTTTGTAGCCACACTCGTCGCAAATATCGTTTCCATCCGCGTCGATATGATCATCGAGCACTATGGGATAAGGGCAACCGCAAGTGTAAGGCTCACAATGTCCTTCCTCGTATCCTGTTAATTCTCCATATGTGTGCTTATGTTCGCAAGATGCAAGTAGGGCTACGCACATAATGGCGCAAATTAAAATTGCAAATAATTTCTTCATAGTTTTATTCTCCTTATTCCATAAGTTCCTTTAACGGCTTTATCATTTTGCGGTCAAAGGTTTCGTAAGTCAGATCTCCGTAGCATCCCGTGTGAAGCCAACGCCATTCTCCGAATATACCAAAAAATAACCACAAAACAGGATGGAATTCAGCTTCTTCATTTGCCGCCTTGGCATCTTCCTCATTGAAATAACGGTGAACGTACATATAGTTATCTTCGTTGTCAGGATCGCGGATCTCGAAAGCGCAATACTGACCAAGATCGTTATACACGGTATCGTTCTCGTGACCGTGGTATAAAACGGAGTAGCCTGCATCCTCGTATGCTGCTATAATTTCCTCACAGGATATTTCCTTTGGCTCGGTGCTATTACCGCAAGCCGTGAAGGATAGGGCAAACGAGAGCAGTAAAAGTATAGATGTTATCTTTTTCATAAATTTTATTCACGTGTTTCTGAATTTGTTATATTCCGAGCATATCATAAAAATGACCGCCGTCTATTCGTAAATAATGTTCTCCGTTAAAAGCAAAATTATATGCGCCATAGATCTCAAGCATTCCAAACTCTGTTTCGATAAAGCATATAGGTGAATCGGGCAAATTTTCAGGTTTACTGTCGATTTTTATAAATTCAATATCTCCTATACCCTCCACGACAGCGAAAGGCTCGCTTTCTTCGGGTACATATTCAATAGTCCAGTATGCACTTCCTGTGCCTATGTAAGTTATAAATCCGTAAGCCTTTGTTGCGTTGTCGGTATCCTTGAATTTTGGAGTAAAAAGCAGTTCAAAGTAATCGCCGTTTGTGTCAAGGTAATTTCCGTTATTGATGTAAAGCTCCTTTGCCGTTCCGTCCTTCAAAATAAACTTTACCGTAACACCGCCACCGCCGTCGATCTGACCTTCCATTTTAGAAATAGGTGCGGTATCAAGCCAATAATATTCTTCAAAAATTCTTGCGATTACGGCATCATCGGTGGAGCTTGAAACGTTATTAAGATTGCCGGGAGCAACGCCCACAGCACCGCTGATGATTTTGATTTCTGCAATATCCTCGGCAGTTATCTCGTTAAGCCACTCACAGCCTGCCTGATTGCGAAGAAAATAGTTTGTGGGGGTGGGAATCTCAGACATCTTATATCCGCAAATGTCACAATTTAAGTCAGCATCAAAGTTTTGGTGTTCACCGTAACAGTAAACTGCTTCATCATCCGAAACATACCAATGATGCGTTTCATCAAATAGCCATTCATCAGCAAATTCCGTCATATCGCATTTGCAAAAATCGCAGATATAGTCGGTATCCCCATCATAATGAGGTGTCGTTCCTTCCTCGGAAGGACATCCACATGTAGCAGAAGCGTAATGACCTATTTTGCCTGCAGAAGTATATGTAAAAGTATGCTCGTGCAACTCTTTATCTTTGTGAACGGCTTTCAGCGCATCCTCGGTAAACGCGATAATGATTTCGCCGCTTACGGGACTTAATGCTTCAAATGTGATAGCAATTTCATCTCCTTCAATATATCCGCCTGAACCGTTAATTGGCATTTCGTCATCTGCCGTAAATTCGTAAAGTAGCTGATTTTCATTGAAGAGACCGACATCTGCGTATTTGATGCTCAAAGCGCCTTCATTAAGGTTTACTTGATAATAGATCGTGCCTTCGCCAAGACCTGTGCGCGCGAGTTCAATGCAAGTTTTACTTTCAAAATCATCAAAGGTGAAAACAGCGCAGTTTTCGTAATATTCTTTACTAACTCCAGATTTTCCTCCGAAAATGTTACCAAACGTATCACAAGCAGTGAGGCAACACAGAAATGCCGCCAAAGCTAATACTAAAGTTAATAGTTTTTTCATTCGCTATACCTCCTTATTATTCAGCCTTGCCTAATTGCATTTCAAGTGTTGCAATTTGCGTCATATTTTCCTCGACGTCAAGATATACAACCTCGTCGCCCGAAAGGTCAACAAGCATCACGTGGAAACAGTCGGTCAGTCCTTTTTGTTCAAGGATTCTTTTCATCTCGGGAATTGTAACGACTTGCAAGGCACGTATTTCTTCATCAAACTTTTGTCTGTTCGTTCCTACTGTGCCACCGCATTTCCATTCGTCGCCATCTTGCCAACAGTAAATCTCAATGCCTTTCATCGGATCTTCGCTGATATCGGGCAATCCGGGATAGATGGGAGTGGAACAAGCAGAGAACGCAAACAAAGTTAGCATACACAACACTAATGCTATAAATTTCTTCATTTTCGTTACCTCCTTTTACTCGGCTTCTATGTTCTTCTCGTATAAGATGTAGTAATCGTAAACAGTAAATTTTGCGGTTTGGGTGTGGTCAACACCTTCGATTTTATCTATTAAATAGCTTTGATTGATAGTTGTTTGAATATTGACTTGGTCGTTCTTTATCATCGAAGTAATATTACCGTCATGCACTATGCTATATTCCGCGCGGTATTTGATCTGCGTATAAACTACCGTTCCGGGTAGCTCTTTTAGCTCGGCGTGTCCTTCGAGAAGCATAATATTTTCATCTTTTGTGGACTCTACAACCGTCTGCGAAATATCAAAATAGTCTGTCACATCGTCACCGTAACAGTTGTAAATGACCTCGTAACGGTCAGATGTGGAATAAAAGAGAATTTTTCTTTCTTCGGGTGTACCTTCGTCTTTAAGATAGTATAAATCGCAAACGACCTTGCCATCTTCCTTGTAAAACTCTTCCACAACGTAGCTGTAATACGATTTCATACGTCGTCTTGTTAAACGCTCACCCGAATAACAGAAGCCACGAGGATTGCCACCCTTGAATTCGTTCAGAAAGTTTCTCATTTGATGCCAATTTGATGGAACGTCAAATAGCGAGTCGGTAATCTCGTTGGGCGATACGTCAAAGGTGTAATCTGATGCGCCTATCGTATCAGCAATCTTCGCATCCTTATGTATATTGGTGTTGTAATAGACGAATTTCATAGAGCCATCGGCACACTTACCAAGTGCAATATAGCAGAGGAAAATAGAGTACATGCCTTGTATATCGTGATTTCCGTTCTTTCCTGCAAAGGCTTGCATAGCAGCCTCAATGTTATCACCGTTCACAAACTCGGTACTGAACTGATCGCTGTATGAGCTGCCGTAAAATTCAAGCGTGAATATACCTTCGGCATCATACATAGCTTCGCCCATAATCTCCGTGCCGGTAAATATCCACTCGGTAACACCGTATTTTTCTTTCGCAACCTCCAAGATTTCTTTCTCGGTGTATTCCACCATATCGGGATGGGTGGTAACGTCACCGAACAGAAAACAGGAGGACAGCGTGAACGTGGTTAGAAAAATAAGCAGTATAATGCTTGTTTTTTTCATATCGAACCTCCTATGCTTTAAGCCGTATAAATAACCTTTCCCGAAACGGATTTAAAATGAATCTTCCAATTATAGTTTTCAAAGCTGACGAGATTACCGCTCGTGCCCAGCCATTTACCGACTGTAACGTTGGTAATACCGAGATACGTTGTTTCGAAGGCTGCATCTCCCGCGGCATTGCAAGCAATACGCATCGTATAGCTTTGATATTGATCGTCGGTCTGCCCATCTGTGTAGTAGAATACATCAAAAGAAAATACTACGTCTTCATACAGGGCATAATCAAGAACTCCGTTTATATCGTAGGAAATGGAGCCTTTTCCACCCGCAAAAACACTGCCGATATCAGTGGTAACGTCCATGTATTTCCAATAGTTATTCTCATTTAGCAGAACGACGGTTCTTTCGGGGAGATTTTCTTCGTTATTGGCAGTATTGGATTTTTTGCACCCCGAAAAAGTGAAGACGGATAATAACAGAAGTGTTATAATAAGTACTATGGAAGTGATTTTTTTCATATTATTCTCTCCTTAGTTCAGAATTTTGCTATATGCTTGTAATAACGTTGCTACTCTTTAAAAGTTTCAAACATTATAATGACTATGCTATAGCAGCATTAATCAGCGCTTTCACTTTATCCAGCTTTTCCTTATTGTATACGTAGCTGCCGCGCGGCTTTACGAAGTTTCCGCTGCCGCGCTTTTCATCGGCGTATCTCGGTATAAGCTGAATATGATAATGATTATTAGGTCCGTCGCACATCGTGCAAATATAAACTCGCTCGCAACCGTAGACCTCGCAGATGATCTTCATAAATCTTTTCGCAAATCGTATGATCTTTTCATTTATATAGTCGGGAGCTTCGCTCATATCGTGAAAATGCTCGATAGATGAGATGCACATATGTCCCGGGGCTCTGGGATTTCCGACGAAGAAGCACTCGATATCTTCGTCCTCATAGATAAGCTTATCGGAGTTATCTCCATAAAACGCGCCGCCGCATTCTCTGTTAAAGCAGGTGGGGCAGATACCCATATCGGTAAGCTCTCCCGGGGAAAGCTTCAATAATTCTTCTTTTTTCATTAAGGTTCTCCGTATTTATGAATTTTCGTCGTCATTTTTCGATGATGCCGAAGAGTATTTCGCGCGGTACATAATATCTGTCAAAGTCTTTGAGACCTTTTCCAAATCGGCAACAAAGTCAAATTTATATTCATCTGTTACTGTAGTTATAGTCAGAAATCCAAAACTGTATTGAGCATAACGTCCATGCAGATTTCTGCGAGATACATCTTTTATATCACCCGGTGAAATAATAATATCATTCGGTAAATGCAATAATCCGTTATCATCCTCGGAAATAATTATAGAAGGCAAGAATAACCATTTCAAAAATATGTAAAGACAAAAAGAAAAGAGAATAAAATCAATGAAGCAAACGTAGATTTTGTTATCGGTCAGAGCAATGATAAAAAACAGCACAGATAACAAAGTAAGTATGAGATAAAAAATTCCGCTTTTCATACTTTTGCGAGCTATGGTTTTCATAAAAACCTCCGGAATATTAAATAAAATTGCCGATAATTAATTATATCACTTTTTAAATAATATGTCAACTGTATAGGTTTATCCCCTTGCGTGACAGACAAAACCCGAACGACGCTCGAAATACAGAATAAAAATCACCGAAAGTGGAGCAAAATTCCGCTTTCGGTGATTCATTTAAAGTTCAGTTATCCAAGATCGAAATCCCAAATTCCGTCGTTATCCTCTTTGGGAGTCGTTTCGGTTCCGGGAGAGGTTGTTATGATGTCCGTATTGTCTACAAAAACAATCTCAAGCTCGGGTAACTCATATTTTTTAGTTGTTGTCATAATCATTACTCCTTTCTTGGATTAAGAATTTAAAGAGTCGTAGTAATCGAATACTTCGTCGAATACGCCAAGATCAAAGAGTCTTTCAAACATAATATTTCCGATCGCGGCATAGCCTACCGCGTTTGGATGGCAGCGGTCCGCTATAAGCAGAGTGTTTACCGTTCCCTCAATAATACTATCAAGAGCCGATACGATAACAGATTCGGAATATCCCGCAAGCTCGTATGCTTTTCTCGAGGAGTTAAGCTCGTTGCCCATGTTAATATAATTCATACCCCATCTTGCGCTGAGAGCTTCTGTGATTTCCTTACGTGATTCGGTGCTTCCCGACGTGGATGAGACTATGAGGAAGTATTCGGGATCTCCACAGGCTGCGAGAATTTCTTCCTGTTGCTTGATAAGCTCGTTTATGTCACTGTAGCCGCCATTTTCACCCATAAAGATTATACATGTTCGTCCGTCGTAAAGGTACGATGATGCTGTAATTACTCTTGCTCCGGATACGAAATTAAGAGTATCGGTACCACCGTCTGTGCGAGTGAACGTGTAATGAAGATATTTCTCATCGCAGGTTCTTATATCGGTTCCCGAAGGCGCATCGGATGTGAGCGCAAGAGTGAGTGTTCCGCTAACGGACAACTCGTTTCCGCTTGTGTCCTTTCCTACTATAGTAACTGGATTTACGTGACCGGAACCGCCCTGACGGAGAATGCCGAGCCTTCCACCCGATGCATAGTGGGTGAGGGGAACAGTAACAGCCGCGGTGGATATTGTCACCGCCCCGTCAAGATATAAGTAATACGTTTCGGTATCGGCGCGTGCGGCAATAGTGGACGTCGCTTCGCCACCAACACCCAAGTTGGTAACGTCTGTTCCGGAATAGACGCTTCTTGCGATAAGGTTTTTCAATACCGTAACGTAGCTTGCTCCGTTTTTCGCGCTTCCGAGAGCTTCAAGATCGATTCCGTAGGTGTTCGCCTCTGTAACGTAGTTGTAATATCCGCCGTACGTAATTGAGTCACCCCAACAAGCTATATCCGTGAGCTTATCTTTTACAAGATCAGCATCTAAGCTTTTAGGTATTTCTTTGTAAGTTACCGCGATATCTTTGTTTTCCGTAGCAGAGCCCTTAACGTAAAGGTCTCTGGTGTAATAGCCTTCAAGGGCGGGGGACTCAACGGAGTAGCCAGCCCCCTTCGCCACGTGGACCGTTTTGGAGGAGGCAACGGCGTTGCCTTCCTCGTCAACATAGTTGATTTTAAGCGTTACGCTGTTTTTGTAATCTCTTGCGCTCTGGCAGTATTTCCAGAATCTTTCAACAAGTGTAACAAGCGCAGCATTGTTCTGTGTTTTAGCCCATTCGTAATAGCTTGCAATATGGAAGCTTCCGGTTTCAACACCGTCAATATAGTACGTTACAGTTTCGCACATTGCGTAAGCATAGATATTTATCTTGGCGTAAGTGCCTGTCGAGTCGGTTCCTGTTTCGAAATCGTAAGATCTGCCGTTTATCTTGAAGCTGTATTTCGAAATATCTGCGCCATCCGTTATGTAGAACTTAAGGGCGGGAGTAGAGTTAAGTGCAAACGTAGCCGCCTTAAGACCGGGAGTTGAGGATTCCGTACTTCCTTCTTGTGTGTAAGGAGAGGTTTCATCATATCTCGCGCCTATAATGGAGTCAATAAGCGCTACGGCATCCGTATTTGTTGCATCGAAGTACTTGTAAGCTGCTCTGATATATGAAAGAACGTCTCTCAATAACTGCTTTTCAACGTCGGATGAGCCTTCAAATACTTTATTTGCGTATTTGGGAATGCTTACCGTAAAGGTTCCCGTGATGATATTACCGCTTGCGTCAACCGTTGTGATAAGCTTGAATTCATCAGCTCCGGAAGAAGCCGCAATAGGTGTTTTTATGAGGTAGTATATCTTGCCGTTAAGAGTGATCTCGTTTTCCTTAAGAGCATCAAGATCATCATAAACGACGTTGTTAAATGTGAATTTAATAAGAGATTCTGCAGGAACATAAACGTTTAATACTATACTGTCACCAAGAGTGATGCTCGTCTTGGGGGCGAATGAAATACCCGAAACGAGCTCCTTAATAACGGTTTCGTAGTAAGCCTTCATTTCCTCGGTATACCCCTTTGCTATTTCGTCGGTCATGCTGAGAGCAACCAAATTGTCGCGGAAGGTATGCATAGCGTTATAATGCTCAAGTGTGTTAATATTGAGCTTGTCAAGCTTCTTATAGATATCAAGTATTGAGCTTCTGTCCGTACCGATGTTGCGGTAAGTGCAAACGATTTCGCCTATCTTTGCGCATCTGTATGTTGTTTCGGAGTCGAAAAGACGCGTGTTTTTGAACGTTATGCGTATCTTACTGCATTCGATGTCATAAAGCTTGAAGGTATTGCAATAACTGTCTGCATCGAGAGCTACTGCGCTTATAACCTTTAGCCATTCGCCGTTATGATATACCTCAACGGTAGTTTTATCCGAAGCCGTCGAGAGAACTCCACCAACAATATTTGCAGGATCGATCAGCTCGTATATCTTAAGCTCATGAACCGAACGGATATATCCGAGATCGTATTCTACAGTATAAGTGTTGGCAGCGTTTGCCTCAAAATAAGTATCCGTGCTTCCGTCCGTTGCGTTAGATAAAGAATTGCTTGACGATTCGGTTCCGTTTATAAGGACTCCGCTTGCGCCCGCAAGAAGATTATCTTTGGTTACGGGAGAGAGGTCGGTAACAGAACTATAACATGAGCAGGTGATCTCTCTGATGCTTATCGCATTCGTTCCATCAACGCTTTCGGTGTAGAATCTTATCTTTTCACCCATAATATGGCGGAGGTCAAATTCAAGCCACTGGGATGTAATGGTGGTGCCGCTCTTGACCGTTCTTCTGTGGTTTGCTTGGATATCCGCGTTTTGCGCGTAGTTGTAAACGGTTATCCACCTTCCATGAGAGAGGACATCGAGTTTGAAGTTCTGACCGAGGAAGGTTGCAGAACCTGTGCTATTATAAAAATCGTAGAATTTGATTATATCAAGGACATATTCGCCTCCAAGATCAACGGTTGCATCTATAACGGCGGGTACTTTTGTCGAAAGCCTGTCGTTACCGGTTGTCACACCGTTGGTGAGCTTGTCATAATTGAAGCTGTTACTGTATATAGGCCCGCTATTTGTTGCAGGTGTGAACGTCTTGTTCAGAAGTATATTATCGCTATATCCGCCATATTCGACGAGCTTTGTTCCGAAGCATTCGATCTCATTGATACTTACCGTGCTTCCTACCGCCTTGGAGGAGAATCTGATCTTGCTACCTACAATACCGTCAAATCCTATATCAAGCCAACCCTGGCTATGTCCCGTATTACCGGTCCTTATTCTGTGGCTTCCAATGATATCGGTGGGAGTTGCGTAGCTTACGACCGTTATCCACTCGCCGCCCGATAGCACCTCAAGCTTGAAGTTGTTACCCATATAGTTTTCGGTGAGTGTTTCGTAGGTCGTGTCCTTAACGAAATCGTAGAATCTGATATATGAAAGCTCATATTCGCCACC
This sequence comes from Eubacteriales bacterium, assembly GCA_045654585.1. GTDB lineage: Bacteria > Bacillota > Clostridia > Oscillospirales > CAG-272 > UBA1740. Next base: position 25,070 of record JAZONS010000058.1, on the reverse strand, counting down.
AAGATCGACAGTAGCATCGGCTACACTGCTCATTTTCGATGAGAATCTTCCTGACGTAGCAGACTTGTTACCGTCGGTAAGTGTTCCGTAGCCGTAAGTGTTGTGGTTATCTCCGTAAACTGCCGAGTATGCTGCATCGGTAGGAACAAATTCTTTTCCTACAAGTATGTTTTCTTCATTGTTTTCAATTTTGTATCCCGAGCATTCGATCTCATATAAGGTCACGCTGTTGCCTGCGGTTTCGCTGTAGAATTTTATAGCCGTTGCTTTGCGGTTTCCTAAATCAAACTCGATCCAGCCTTCACCTTCACCCGTTTTTCCAGTTTTAACTCGGTGATTTGCTTGAATATCCGCATTTTCCGCATAGCTTGCGACGGTTACCCACTTGCCCTCCGAGAACACTTCAAGCTTGAAGTTCTTGCCCATCTGGGTAGCGGTATTTTCCGAATAATCGTTTTTTTCAACGTAGTCGTAAAATCTGATCTGAGAAAGCGTATATTCACCGTCAAGATTAACGGTAGCGTCCGCAAATACCAAATCGGCTGAACCTTCCTTTTTGGTTGAGAATCTACCCGAGAATTGAGCAAATACTCCGTCCGTAAGCTTTGAATAGTCATAAGCGTTGCCATAAATAAGCGCGTTTGCGGCTGTCGTCGGTTTAAACAGCTTATCTGCCAGAATATTATCGTTAAACTCTCCAAAGTCCTCAACAAGAATACCCGAGCACTCCATCTCGTAGTAGGAAACGTAATATTCGGTCTCGGCAGAGGTCTTTGCGTAGAATCTGAGCTTTTCCGCCTCAACGGCATCAAGATCAATGTAAATGCAGTTATCCGATTCGTTCAAGTAAGACTTGATCTCGGCTACCGTTTCCTTGAAGAATACCGTTTTCCATTCGCCGTTTGCGAAAACGTCGATGGTCAGATTAGTACCGTATTCAATTCCGAATACGTGTATTCTGAGGTTGGAAAGAAGATATTTTCCTCCAAGGTCAATAGTACCGTCCGCTTGTTTGTTTTTGCTGCAGGCAAATCTTCCGTTGCTTATGTTTACTTTGTCTATAATACCGTCGGTGAGCTTTGAATAAGCGTAAGTCGTACCGGTTGAAGGTGCATTGGCAGCGCCAATGAATTCCTTTCCTTCGAACACGTTGTTCGAATTGTAGCTTGCGCTACCGCCGTTAAGTCGTGTTATGACCTTAAGCTCGGATTCCGCTCCGTCATAGAAGGAAACGCCGGAAACAGCGTATTTGCTTGTGGGATTAAAGGTATCGACCGTTATTATAGGGTATCCGCTCTCGGTGACGAGAGAATACTCGGTATCTTCGGCGGCAAGCTCGTAAAGCTTGTATTTTGCTGTGATCTCGTTTGCATCAACAACGACCTGGAATTTTCCTGAATCAAGAATGTGACCGGAAACGTCGTTTATCGTAGCAGCAGTATCAATAGGATTAAAATAGCAAAGCGATCTTTCACTTTCGATACCGTCTTTGTTTACTGCAGTTACCGCGAAGGTCGTTCTCATATTGTATTTTTCAGTTTTGGGAGTGTAGGAGTACTTGTTGTCGCTAACGCTTCCGAGAAGTGTATAAACGGGAGCGCTTTCCTCTGCGATGTAAACGTTGTAGCTTACAGCGTTTTCGGATGCCTTCCAGTAAAGATTAAAGCTGCCGAAGCCGAATCTGTAGAAATCAAGCTCGGAGGGCGCTGCGGGCTTTTCTACCTTTTCAAAGCCGCGGATAACGTAAGTTTCTCCGGCTTTAGTATCAAACGTGATAAAGTCACCGTTTGCCGTGTAGTTAACAGACTTTCCGTCGGAAGCCTTAACGACTGTAGCTCCGCTTATGGAAGGATAACGTACGGAAACGCTTCCTCCGTCTTTGGAAAGAATATCAAACTGAGTTGCAAGACCGTTCCGCCAAGCTGCGCTTACCTCAAAGTTACCTCTCGCAACGAGTCCCGTGTAAGAGCCGTTAGCCCAGGTCTCGGGAAGTGCGGGAAGGGGAGCAATATAACCGTCGTGGCTCTGAAGGAGCATCTCGGTCATACCTGCTGTTGCGCCAAAGTTTGCATCTATCTGGAAAACGTGCCAAAGCTTTGTAAAGAGGTTAGGCTGTATGGACTTTGTTATGAGCGCGTCAAGCTGACCGTGAGCCTCATCACCCATTTCTGCCCTGGCAAAAAGTCCGATTCTGTTGGAATATACCCATCCGCCCGTGGTGTTATCGCCTCTGCCCGCAAGGGTAACCTTTGCGGCATCAAGCCACGCGGGAGTTGAAGGTGTAATAAGATTTCCGGGGAAGAGACCAACGAGCTGTGAGATATGTCTGTGGTGCGGATCGTCACCGAGTGAGCCGTAGTAATCCTCCTCGCGGAATTCCTTAATCTGACCGGAAAGTCCGACTACGATAGGATCGTATTTATCGATCTGCTCCATTACGGTCTTGAGAATGGAATACTCATCGCTCGAAAGCAGTTCTGTGTCTTCAAGGTCGATTCCAAGCTCCTTTGCCGCTAAAAGAGCGTTATAATTGTTGAGATATGCGAAAGTCTGAGAATAAGTAGTTCCTTTTGTTTCGTACCACGAGCCGTCCACTCTCATCTCCGGGGAATCCGAGCGGGAAACAAGATAATTTCCGTTCTCGTCGAGCTCGACCGCCTTCGTTATGAATCTTGCGGCATTCGCGAGCACGTCATATACCTGTTTGATAACTGTTTCGTCTTTGGTGTATGAGTAATATTCCCAGAAGAGCTGAGTTGTAAATCCGAGGTTACCTACGGATAAACGGTCGGTAGTGAGATCGTTCTGATAATTGGTAGTACCTATAACCCAACCGTTACCGCCGTCCTTGCCAAGCGCATCGGGATTATACTTAGCTATCTCTTCCGTTGCGTATTTTTCGGTCTGTGCCATATATGCAGCGTTGAAATCTACGTATGCGTCAAACGTTTCCGCAAGGTTAGTCGAGAATGCGTGCCAGTAGTTCATCTGCACGTTGATATTGTGCCAATAACCCGAGCCCCACGCAGGATTGTTGTATGCGTTCCACGCGCCCTGAAGGTTTGCGGGCATAGAGCCGCTTCTTGAAGAAGCGATAAGCAGATATCTGCCGTATTGCATAAGGAGAGCTTCAAGATAGGTGCTCTTTGTTCCTGACTTGTAATTGGAGATAAGCTTATCTGTGGAAATGCTAAAGTCGTTTTCATTAAAGCCGAGGTTGAGATCAACTCTTCCGAAGAGTTCGCTATAATCATCCGTGTGAGTCTTTTTGAGAAGCTGATATGCTTCATCAAACTCGAGATTTTTGATCTTCGAGTCAATTGCAGTCATCTTTGCCTGCACCTTCGCCTTTGCATACTCAAGATCTGTGAATTGAGTAGGCTTATTTTCTCTCGTTTCGGTAAAGGTCTCGCTCGATAACTCGTAGTCTGTTCCGAATGTCACAACGATATATGCGCTCTTTGCGCCCGAAACAACGATAGTTCCGTCTGTATCTGTAATAGAAGTTCCGTCTTTATCTGTGTATGTAATCTCAGTAGTAGACGCAGAGATCTCGCCGCCATCGGTGTAAACCTTGTAAAGACCGTAGAAATCAATGCCGTAGTAATCCATTTTTCCGGATAATTCAACGTATCCTACGTTGTCTTCTACCTTCGATTCAACGGTACCGGACTTAGAGCCGCCGTCACCTTTAAATGCAGCGTAGCTTTGCTCGAAGGGAACAGTCGGACGCAGAGTGAAGTCAAGCGCTCCGTCCGTGTCCGCATCAAGTTTTATGATCAATGCGTTGTCGGGATAGGATGCAAAATATTCTCTCGTGTAGTTAACTCCGTTATAGCTGTATTTAACACCCGATATAGCTGTTTTAAGATCAAGATATCTTTCGTAATCCGAAACTTTCGTGTGCCCGAAATCGATATATGTTTCGGAGAAGTTATTAAGTCCGCCGGCAGTGTAGTTTTTTCCATTGGAATCCTTGAAGTATTCGGGATTAGAGAGCGTTTTATCGGTTATCTGAATACGCTCGGTCTCGGTTCTTCCGAATACGCTTGTTCCAAAGTATCCGTTACCGATAGGCAACGAATAGAATTCCCAGCCGAGGTCGCCATCCTTGCTTCCGGATGCGCTGGGCTCGTTTTCATTTATCATAGGAGCTTCCGTAGTATACCAAAGCTTCAATGGAACATCACTCCTTTCAATAGTTTTTGTGTCTTCTGATGCCGCATACGATTGTATAGGTATAACCGTTGCCACCGTTCCAAACAGTATAGAGCATAGACAAATAAGAGATATGATCTTCTTTTTCATGTTCTCCTCCTTTTTTTGTTTTTTGTGATTTTTTTCGATTTGGTATTTTTTGCAAAATTAAGTTTATACACATTAGCAGTTGACAAGCTTTGGCTAATATGATAAAATATACTCGTTAAAATCACGAGTTCTTGTATGTATTTTACAACTATATATAATTCAATTCAATGATATAAAAAGATTATTTATTGTTAAAAATCGATTAGAGGTACCAAGATGGAGCTTATCACCGAATTTGATACGTTTGGAAGGTGCACGCCGCCGGATATTTGGAATAACGATATGCCAAGTAAGCTTAATAGATTATATTATATCCATGGCGGCGTTGGAGGATATATTGTAAACAGCAAGAGTTATGACTTTGTAGCCGGCAGGCTTTATTTGCTTCCCGCGTTTGCAGGTGTTCACGTATACTCGTCGCTTACGGACAGAATCGATCATACGTACGCAACCTTTGAACTTATTCCGCCTATCTTATCCAAGGAGGTTATCAGTATCGATCCTCACGCAAAGCCGGAAATAGAGTCTGCGCTGGACGTATTTAAAAGTCTATGTAAGGATAAAATCGCAAAGACTGATATTGAAATGGAAAAATACCTTAAGCATACTTGCATTTATCTGTCGCATAAGATTGCAGAAGAAAACGGATCTGAAGTTTTAAAGGATGCGTCTATTATAAAGGCACTTGAATTGATGCACGCGAGAATGCATGAAAATATCAGTATCGCTGAGGTTGCCGAAAGAATCGGTATGTCTACAGACGGTTTTATTCGTAAGTTCAAATCATATATTGATCAAACTCCTTATGAGTATTTAAGAAACTTAAAGGTTCGTGTTGCGCTAAAGATGCGTGAGCTTGGAGAACGGTGGGAGGTAATAGCAGAAAAATGCGGATATGCCGATCAGACCGCGCTTCTTCATGCTATAAAAGCTACTAAAAATAAAAAATGATAAAAAAACGCACCGAAAGTGGAGAAAAAATCCGCTTTCGGTGTGCTTTTTAAAGAAATTCTCTTATATCGATCGCAAGCTTCTCTTCAAGATTGATAAGCCTTTTCGTGATATCCTTGGAAACCTCGTCTGCAGCCTTATATTGATTGAGGTATCGGTTGAGGGATTTAACTCCCATATTGCACCCATCCGTCATAAGATCCGCAATGATCTTATCCGACTCGTTTATCCCAAGTCGCATCGTAGTTTTCATTTTTGACATTCCCTTAGCGATCGGATTTGGATTTTTACCGTCATCTCCGTACTTTTCGAGAAGGGAAACGACCTCGTCCGCAAGCTTATCGTGCTCATCTTTACATTTTGTGAGGCGTTCTTCAAATGCCGAGGACTCTACGTATTTCAAAACGTCTTCAATAGAGGAAACTCCCATTTTTATTCCCGCGTCGCATTCGCGAAGGAGCTTAACTGTATCCTGTTCAATCATAAATTATATCCTTTCATAGTTCTTAATGAGTAGTTTATCCTCATAAAAACAACTTATTCAAAATTAAAAAAGTATCCTCTTGGTTTAAATGTTTAATAAATTGTTGACAAATCACAAATTTTGTTGTATTATTAAGCAGTTGCGATAAAATACAAACTATAAAGGATAGCTTTATGAATAAAAACGGTGAATGTTTTATTGACGTAAACTATAAGAATAACAAGCGCTATAAAACCGCAAAATACCCGATAAGACAGCCTATATATTTGACGGGACTTATAAGGCTTCTTTCGGGAATTATGCTGATGAATAAAAAGCATAAGGTAGAGAAGATAAATATGGAAGGTCTTAAGCCTCCGTATATGATACTCAGTAACCATATGTCGTTTATAGATTTCGAGCTTACCGCCCTTGGAACTAATATGAAAAGGGTAAATAACGTCGTTAATATTGATGGATTTTATAAGCGCGCTTGGCTTCTCGAATGGATCGGCGCTATCTGCACGAGAAAGTTCACGATGGATATGCATCTTATCAAATCCATAAAAGAGGTGCTTCGTCGCGGTGATATACTTTGTATGTACCCGGAGGCGAGATATTCTCTCTGCGGAACTACGTCTTATATTCCTGAGTCGCTTGGTATGCTCGTTCGTATGAATAAGGTCCCGATAGTTGCCGTTGTTCACAGGGGTAATTATCTTCACGCCCCCTTTTGGAACGTTCGCAACAAGCGAAAGGTACCGCTCCATACGACTATGACGCAGATTTTGACGGCAGAAGAGGCGGCAACTCTTTCTGTTGACGAGATCAACAGAAGGATCAGAGAAGCCTTAACGTATGATGATTATAAATATCAGAAGGATAACGGTATACTTATAACAGAGCCGTATAGAGCCGAGGGACTCCATAAGATACTCTATAAATGCCCTCATTGCAAGGTAGACTCGAAAATGGCATCGAAGGGGACGGAGCTTTTCTGCACAGAATGCGGTAAGAGGTGGAATCTCGATGAGGACGGAAGCCTAAAGGCGCTCTCGGGTGAAACCGAATTTTCCCATATTCCCGATTGGTTTGAATGGGAAAGGGCAGAGGTAAGGGCAGAGATCGAGCGAGGAGAGTATTATTTCTCCGACGAGGTAGACGTTCATTCACTACCGCGCTGCCGCAGATTTGAGGCTCTTGGAAAAGCGCAACTCACTCATACTATTGACGAAGGATTTAAGCTTGAAGGTCACTATAACGGTAAAGACTATCGTATAACAAGACTTCCGCTTCAATCAAACAGTCTTCACATAGAATACGATTTTCCCCATATAAAGCCTTTTGATTGCATCGATATCTCAACGGAAAATGACTCTTTCTATTGTTACCCGACAAAACCCAACGTTATAACTAAGCTCTCTCTTGCGGTCGAGGAGCTTTACAAAATTAAACTTGAACAGTCAAGAAGATAATAAAACAAAAGCAAGAAGCTCATCCTGAAATGGTAGCTTCTTGCTTTTTTTGTCAACTATTTCAAAAATCCGGCTTCTTCCTCGAAATCGCGGAGAGCGGTTATATAAATATCCTTATTCACAGGGTACGCAATGCCGTGTCCCGCGCCGGGGCTGATAACAAATTTCTTATGCTCGGAGGCGCAAGCCTTGTAGAGTTCGGCGCTCATTGAGTGGGGAACGAAAGCATCATTGTCACCGTGAATAAATATGATCGGTATCTTCGCGCGCTTCACAGCTTCAATGGGAGAGGTTTCCTCAAGTTTAAATCCACCGAAAACTAAAGCTCCGAGGCGAACGAAGGGATAGAGAAGATCTGCAGGGAGTCCCATCTCGCGGATGACTTTTTTGATTATAGCCTTCGCTGAGCTATATCCGCAATCCGCAAGAACGCAAACAACGTTTTCGGGGAGTTCCTCGCCAGCCGTCATCATAACGGTAGCCGCGCCCATAGAAACACCGGTAAGAATTATTTTGGTATCCTTGCCGAAACGTTTTGTTATGTAATCGATCCAGGTAAGGCAATCGAATCTTTCCTTGATGCCAAACGTTGTCGTGCGTCCCTCGCTTGCGCCGTGAGAGCGCTGATCGATTATGATAGCGCTTCTGCCGATAGCAAAGCAACGCTCAACTCCGGCAGAAAGATCGCGTTCACCACAGCCCTGATAGCCGTGGAATAGAAGTTCAATCGGTGCTCCCGGCTTGTACTCATAGTAAGTACCGGAAAGTGTTAGTCCGTCATGCGATTTTATGTTGATCGTTTCGCGCGGCATAGCGCGTATCGTCTTCATCCATGCGATCATATCAGGGTAATACGGCTTGTAGATATCACCGGGAGGAAGAGGAAAGTCATCCGGTCCTATTGGCTTTCTTTTCGGTGAGTAAAAGACTCGCATATAGCAGATAAACGAAGCTATCAGCGCTATTACGGCAAGTGTAATAACCACGCCGAGTGTCCATAAAATAATCTTAAGTGGCATAGTGATTCTCCATTTAAGCAAGAATTTGATAATATAAAGTATAAACTTTTAAATACGGTTTGTCAATAAAACTCCAAAAAGATAATTGAAAATTCAGATTATATTATGTATAAGTTGTGTTTTTTATTGAAAACGAATATTTTATATGGTATAATAGAATTATAAAGTGTTTGAGGTTTTTATGACTAGAAAAGAGTTTTATCCCGAGTACTACGAAAGAACAAATAGCTTTTTCTCGAATCATATTGTATGGGGTAAAAAAGAAGATGAGGATGCATGGAAAAAGCATCAGGGGCGAATATCAAAGCTTGAGCGAAAAGTATTTATTGCTGTGCAGTATCTGTTAATACTTCTTTGCTGGGTTCCTGTAATTATTGATATCAGCCTGTGGGAAGTTATACCGATTATATTGGTTTTGAGCGCTATAAATTCTGTATTAACCGATTTTTCTTTTATAAAAATAGAGATTCTTTACCGTATTTACAAAAAAGATAACGTTTATTGCGCTATCCTGTACGAAATATTTCGCGGTGATTTTGAGCCTTTCCTTAAGGACTTAAATAAATCAACAAATAAAGTTACAACTGGTTATTTCCGTGAAACTCGAGGAAAAATTTATGAAAAGTATTCAGCCTTTTGCCACGATAAGAACAAAAAAATCGTGTTGATCTTTCGAATGAATAAGGTGGTTTTAAAGCTTGACGGGAAAAAGTATGTCATAAATAATAAAGAACTTACAAAGGATTTGCTATTAAAAGAAATATCTTTGCTTATCATAGAAAAACGAACTGAATAATTTATACTGCAGTTTATATTGCCGATAAATAAACGGTAAAGAGAAGAAAAATTACTTAAGGGGGATATCGATGCCGCTTAAAATAGTAAGACAAGACATAACAAAAATGAAAGTTGATGCCATTGTCAATGCTGCTAACGAGTCGCTTCTCGGTGGCGGTGGTGTTGACGGTGCTATTCACCGTGCCGCAGGCGAGGAACTTCTCGTAGAATGCAGAAAGCTTGGCGGCTGTAAGACGGGTAAGGCGAAGCTCACGGGCGGTTATAATCTGCCCGCAAATTATGTAATACATACCGTAGGTCCCATATATGATGACGGCAAGCACGGAGAAAAGGCGCTTCTTGAATCCTGCTACCGCGAGTCATTAGCTCTTGCAAAGGAGAAGGGGTGTGAGAGTATTGCTTTTCCGCTCATATCCTCGGGTGCTTACAGGTATCCTAAAGATCTTGCCTTGAAGGTTGCTATTGATATGATAGGTAACTTCCTTCTTGAAAATGAAATGACGGTCTATATCGTCATATTTGATAAGAAATCATACAAAATCAGTGAAAAGCTATTTTCGGATATAGCCGAGTATATTGACGATAATTACGTTGAAGAGTATATGGATCGCAGGCTTGAGCGCCGCAGGTTTAATGCTGCAGCATCCGCACGCCCAAGGTCTTCAAAAGGGGAGTTCGACGGTTTTATCGAATGCATGACAATCGCTGCCGAAGATGACTTGGAAGCGAAGATTAAGCAACTTGACGAGAGCTTTTCACAGATGCTTCTGCGCAAGATAGATGAAAAGGGTATGACCGATGCGGAATGCTATAAAAAAGCTAACATAGATCGCAAGCTATTCTCTAAAATTCGCGGTGACGTTCATTATAGACCGAGTAAGCCTACGGCAATTGCCTTTGCTATAGCTCTGGAGCTTTCGCTCTGTGAAACCGAGGATATGCTCCGTAAGGCAGGATTCGCACTGTCACACAGCAATAAATTTGACGTTATCATTGAATATTTTATATCCATAGGCAATTATAATATTTATGAAATAAACGAAGCTTTGTTTGCCTTTGATCAGAGCTTGTTAGGAGCGTGAAACTATGCTTAAATTTATCTGTTATCCAAGGTGCACAACGTGCCGGAAAGCGCAAAAATGGCTTGATGAGCAGGGAATTAAATACGAACTTAGGGATATTAAGCTTAATAACCCCACCTTAGAGGAGCTGGCAGAATGGTATAAGGGAAGCGGTCTGCCTCTCAAAAAATTCTTTAACACCAGCGGTTTGTTATATAAATCTCTCGATCTGAAAAATAAACTCCCGGAAATGACCGATGAAGAGATGCTGAAGCTTCTCGCAACCGACGGTATGCTCGTTAAGCGCCCGTTGCTCGTCGGAGATGGCTTTGTGCTTGTTGGATTTAATGAAGTCGAATGGAGTGTAGCATTAAACAAATAATTTGTCGCTTGACATGCGACCAAACCTCTCTTTGTGAGTGCTATAATTGAGGCACAACAAAAACAAAGAGAGGTTTTAAATTATGAAAAACAACGTAACAGAACTTGTATTTATTTTGGACAGAAGCGGATCTATGGCAGGTCTTGCGAGTGACACTATCGGTGGCTTCAACTCGATGATTGAAAAGCAGAAGGCGGAGGATGGCGAATGCTTAGTTTCAACGGTACTTTTTAACGGATCAAGCGAGGTTTTGCACGATCGTATAAAACTGCAGGCCGTTCCGAAAATGACCGCTAAAGACTACGTTCCTTACGGTAGCACGGCGCTTATAGATGCGATCGGCAGTGCAATCCATCACATTGGAAGAATACACAAATATGCCCGTCCCGAGGACGTTCCCGAGAAAACTATGTTCATTATCACGACCGACGGACAGGAAAACTCAAGCTGCCGTTACACGAGTAATCAAGTCAAGGAGCTTATCGAGCGCAGAAAAGAGAAGTTCGGCTGGGAGTTTTTATTCATTGGGGCAAATATTGATGCGGTTGAAACCGCCGCACGCTACGGAATTTGCGAAGACCGAGCGGTAAATTATCATGCTGATAAAAAGGGAACGGAGATACTCTACGACTCGGTTGCAAGAGCGGTATGCCACGTCAGAGCAAATGCCACTCTTCGTGACGATTGGAGTGAGGATATCAACGCAGATTATCAGAGCAGAGGAAACAAAGCAAAGAAAAAGAATTAAAGCTTGAAGGCTGGCAAACCTCTGTTTCTGTATTCGCTTATTTCAAAATAGGAGCTTATTTAGTAATATAATTTTTACCGCCGAGAGTAACCGTTGGATTCTCTCGGCGGTATTATCTTTGATATTATTTATTATTTTCCAATAAACATCTGAGTCCAATAATGTCCGTTTTGAGCGTAACCTACACCGATATGAGTATAGGACGAGTTCAAAATATTTGCTCTGTGTCCCGATGAGTTCATCCACGCATCAACAACTTTTTGCGGTGTTGTTTGACCTCTTGCGATATTCTCGCCCGCACTTCGGTAGGTTATCCCGAAGTTTTTTATCATTTGGAAAGGTGTGCCGTAAATCGGACTTGTGTGAGAAAAATACTTGTTATCTCTCATATCCTCGGATTTTATACGCGCCACTCGGCTGAGTTGCCAATCGTATGTAAGCTCTGAGAGGCCGTTCTGCTTTCTTATTTCGTTTACAAGCCTTACGACGTCCTTTTCAAAACTCAATACAGATGTGTCCGTAGTCGGAATATTTAAGATCTGTTCGGGGTATATAAGATCCGGATTTTTGATATGTGGGTTGGCGGCTTTGATTTCACTGAGCCCCACCTCATATTTTACTGCGATTTTCCACATGCTGTCACCCTTGACCACCGTGTAAGTCTCGGTGGCAGATGCTGTCAAAGTAAAAACAGAAAACATCATAATCGCGCACAATGCAAATGATAACAGTTTCTTCATTCCATACCTCCTATATATAAACTGCCGTCAATGATAAATGCATCATTAACGTATTAATTATAGCATATTTGAGAGCCTGTTTCAAATGTAATAAGAGGAGATAGAGGGCAATTCCGCTTGTTCGGACAAATATTAGGAGATTTCAACTGCTATTTTGTTATCCCTTTGATATATTTTTTCGAGCTGTGCCACCTGCTTGTGTCCCATTATTTTTGTAATGATAAACAACGACGCTACCTAAAGCAGAGCCTTTAATATGACCTTGATTATTTCCATTTTGACTCCAACCGTTTCTTTTTAGTGTGTGATACAATACCCCCCAATATGCGTATAGGCGTTATAAAAACGACAAAAACTAATCATATTAAAGCTTGGAGGATAAATATGGAATCGATTTGGAAAAAGAACGCACCACAACTGCGGTTTGATACATTGAAAGAAAACAAAAGCATCGATGTTTTGATTATTGGTGGCGGTATCGCGGGAATCTTGTGCGCCTATAAGATGAAAAACGCAGGTTTGGATTGTATGCTGGTGGAAGCAACAGAGATCTGCGGTGGCATTACAAAGAACACAACGGCAAAGATCACCCTGCAGCACGGTTCGATCTACGACAAGATGATACGCCGCTTTGGAGAAAACAAGGCACGGCTTTATGTAGAGGCTCAGAAAAAAGCATCCAAGGAATACGCCCGACTTTGTGATAACATCGATTGCGACTATGAAGTAAGGGATTCATACGTCTATTCTTTAAATGACCGTAAGATAATTGAAAAGGAAGTCTCTGCCCTGAACCGTATCGGTGTGAAAGCAGAGCTTTCGGATGCAAAAGAGCTTCCTTTCAAGGTTGCGGGGGCAGTGCGTGTGAAAGACCAAGCGCAGTTTCACCCTCTGAAATTTCTATATAATATCGCAAAAGATTTGCCGATCTACGAGCATACAAAGGTAGTAGAGCTGATGCCGCACAAGGTAAAAACCAACCGTGGAGAAATCACTTACAAAAAGCTGATCATCGCAACACATTTCCCAATGCTCAACAAACACGGGCTTTACCCCTTGAAGCTCTATCAGCACCGTTCTTACGTTATTGCGCTGAGTGGGGCGCAGAATGTTGAAGGAATGCATGTGGATGAATCGAACACAGGTCTATCCTTCCGAAACTACGGAGATCTTCTGCTCCTTGGCGGTGGCGGTCACCGCACAGGAAAAAACGGCGGTTGTTGGCAGGAGCTTGAAGCTTTCGCAAAAAAGCACTACAAAAATGCCGAGATCGTCGCCAAATGGGCAACCCAGGATTGCATGACGCTGGATGATATTCCATATATAGGTCGATATTCCCAATCCACGCCCAACGTGTTCGTTGCAACGGGATTTAACAAATGGGGGATGACAAACGCTATGGTCGCCGCCGACGTTCTTTGCGACCTTGTCAGAGGGAAATCCATTCCTTGTGCCACCGCTTTCGACCCTTCACGCACCGTCCTTCATCCACAGCTTATCGTAAACGCTTTCGAGTCTACTATCGGACTTCTTACACCCACCGCGCCTCGATGTCCACACCTCGGTTGCGCACTAAAATACAATAGGGTAGAGCACACTTGGGATTGCCCCTGCCACGGATCGCGTTTCACAGAACACGGTGAACTGATCGATAATCCCGCTACGGATGATAAGAAAATGCCAAAAAAGTATAAAGAATAAATAATAAAACGATACCGAAGAGACGAAGCTCACAGGCGTCTTTTCGGTATCGTTTTAATCTCTATTTTTTAAAATAATTAATTCATTCTTTTACGCTTGATAAGTCAGGATTTGAACCTGAGAATCTTGGGCTACGCCCCCTGACCCACTCCCGAGTCGCACTCCGTCGCGAGGCGTTGCTCGCTTGGATTGCTCGCGTACGTGGGACTTCGCTTCGTAAAAACAACACTCAGTTGTTTTTACTCGCTCACCCAAAGCAAGTACCTTGCTTTGCTCGCAAGGCGTCATAGGTTCAAAGCATTCCGACAAAAAAATATGAGTGTCCTTGCGAACACTCACATTGGTCGCCCACATGCAACTTTATCCGAACACGGAATGTCCGTAAAGAGCACGGTTTTTGAGCCATAGCCGAAGTTTAATGTAAGTAAAAATCGGTCACTGTATAGGAAAACTGTATTGACGAAAACATCTATAAGCTGTCTTCGCTCCTCAAGACGCGTCAGATCAAAGTTTCGCATATAGCGGAACCAAGCCCAAAGCTCGTCCTCGGTTCGCAAAGGTCGCTTCATGTTTTCTATCAATATCTTGTCTTCCAATTCGCGCTTGGTAACCTCCAACGTCTCAAGACGCTGCTTGGTGGACGGTGTGATGATACCTTGCTCGATAGCCGCTATCAGATTGTCAATGGAGCGTTGCGTGTCGGAAAGGTTCTTTTCAAGATATGGAATAACGGTGTTTTCTTGCTCTTGATACTCCAAATATTTGTGTACTACGTCTCCTATGAAAACATCATCATGGAGAACCGTCTTGACTTGGTCAAGTACCGCATCTTCGATCCACTTTTTCTTAACGGGCTTGCGATTGCATCCCGTTTTCTTTTTGGCACTGGAGCATTTGTAGTAATGATATGTTGCTCCGCTTTGACTTGTCCCGCTTTCGCCGAACATCAAGGATTGGCAATCTCCGCAGAACAGCTTTGTCGTCAACAGATAATCGTCTTCCGCTTTATGTCGCGCGGGAGCCTTTTTGTTTTTGGCGAGCTTTTCTTGAACTCGGTCAAATAGAACTTTCGGGATAATTGCCGGAATACCGTCGGGAACAAGAACCTCTCGGTATTTGTATTCGCCAATGTAAAAACGATTTTGAAGCAATCGAGAAACGCTATTAAGATTTAACTCTCCGCCGCGCTGATTTTTGAGACCGTGTTGATTCAGCACGGCAACGATCTCTTTCATTGTTCGTCCCTCGTCGTACATCGTGAAGGCTTCCACAATGTACGGCGAGGTAATTGGATCAATGTGATAGTTTTTGTCTTTGTCTATTGAGAATCCAATAGGTAGCGTTCCGCCGTTATATCGACATTTAAGTGCGTTTTCGTGATGTCCACGCAAAACCTTTTCGGAAAGTTCTGCCGAATAGTATTCTGCCATACCTTCGAGCACAGACTCCAAAAGAATGCCTTCCGAGCCTTCCGAAATGGATTCAGTCACCGACATGACTTTAACTCCGTTGCGCTTGAGCGTTGCTTTGTAGTTAGCCGAATCGTATCGGTTACGCGCAAAGCGGTCAAGCTTCCATACCAGCACAAGATTGAAGTTCTTCTTGGCACTATCCTTGATCATACGTTGAAAATCGGGACGGCGGTCGGTCTTTGCCGAAAATGCACGGTCTATATATTCTGCAACAACGCTGATATTATTCTTTCTCGCAAAGGCGTAACACTCGCGAATCTGCCCGTCGATGGATTCTTCACGCTGATTTTCACTTGAATAACGGGCATATATCACCGCTTTCATCGAGCCGTCATCGTTCACTCTTTTGTTTGCCATATTACTTCATCTCCTTTCGCTGATAGTATAATATAAATTCGGTGGAATGACAAATGTGTGAGATTGTTTTTTGAAATTGTGTCTCCATTGGTGACACAATTATGAAATCTTTCTTCCTGTCAACTGATCGGGATCAACCACACCTGCGTCAATGAGTTTTTGTCCGATGCGCTTTATTGCTTTCTTAACACCACTTGCGTCGTGATAGCCGAGTATGGTGGCAATTTCACTCATATTCTTGCCTTGTAAGCGCAATCGCAAGATGCTTTGCTCCTTTTCGGAAAGAGCCATCATACTCTGTTGAATACATACCTCGGTGGTGATTTCTGCAATCATATCTGGCGCTTCAATATCGAGGGGTGTTGGATTACCACCTTCATCGACAGGACCTCCGGTTTCAAGAGAGACCTTTGTGACAAGCTCGCCATTCATCGTGTGTTCAATCTTCTTTTGTGCATCGAGGTATCTGAAATTGTTCGGCTTGAAACGATTGAAATCATCGTAGTCGGGCATCTTGCGCTGAATGCTCGCAATCATAGGCATCTGCTGAAGATGAGCCAATACCGCACACTCGGTATTGAGAAAGTCATCGATATTGCTACCGTCAACACCTGCTTGTGCCATTGCTTCAAGAAACGCACCCATAATATCTTCGTTCTCCAAGATGGCGAGTGTCCAATACTGAATCAGCTTGTAGTTGGACTCGTAAAGAAGCGTGATCGGATCGTTTGACGAATAACACGTAGGCGGAAACGAAAGCTTCATATCGCGTCGAGTGGGAATAAAGGCACTTTCAATTTCGCCTTTAACGTATTTATATACCTCGGTCGAGCCGCTCTGATCGGTAGGCATGACTTTGCGATAAAAGTGCTCGGTGGAGCGGTCAACAAACTGTGATTCCAAACCTTTGGCAATCTCCTTGGGAGTTCCGTCAGCCATTGTATCTACCAATGTTTTGGTCAATTGATTGATCTCCTCGATAGGGAGAACTTGTGTTGTTCTTTCTTCAGCCAATAGTTTATCTCCTTTCTATTTTCCATAACTGCGGAGTTTCTCTTTATCCAAAAGAATGCCATATACAATCTTTTGACAGTTTTTGTCCGCCTTGTTGTTTGAAAAGACTTTTTCTAAATCCTTTGTAAGTATTTCATCTTTGTGTTTTATGAAATAGGGTTGATACTCATCTGTGTAAATTAAATTCTCCCACATATAGTGATCTAAATTAACTTTAGAATAATCAAAATCATCCGGATTCAGCATAAAGTCAAGATGTTCTGAAAATTCGATACATTCTTTTAATTCAGACAAATCAATCGGATAGTTGAAAAGTTTTAAAATCAAACACAATTCAATTGATGAAATTAGGTGGTCGGGAACCGTACGATACCCTGGTCTATTTCGTCTTTCTTCTGCCTTGCGAATAATGACGTCTTTAAATTGAGCATACACCCTATGGTCGAAATCAATTGTTTTCTCAATTACAAGGTCAAATAGTTGCGTATACATAATTGAGTCCAAATTTTCCGCAAGAAATGCTTTGTACTTTTCTATATTGATTAACTTCCTCATTTGATAAATTTTTCTGCATTTGTCCTTTGAATCCTGAAGCGAATCGATATCTGCTTCAATAGATGATTTGAAATCTTCAGATACAAGGGTGGATAACTTTTTGATAACTCGCGGCAAGGCATGTCCACAGCGCTCCATCACAGTTTTATACACATTAGGATTAAATAAACAATTCAACAATGTTTCTGCATTTTCAGTTGTGAATGAAGCGAAAAATTTATTTACTACTTCTTCCACGCCACTAAACATACTGCTAATGTAAGTAGGCGCATCCGTGTGCTCTTGTATCATAGTAATGAAAGAATCTAATATTGAGACTTTTTCCGTATCACTAAGTTCAGCCAAAGTTACGAGCGTTATAAAGTTCAAAGTTTGGTCTTCCCAGTTGTGCGTACGATATTTCTTTATGCCATTGCAATAATTATTGAATATTTTGACGAGATCCACATTTTCTAACTCAATAGCTTTAATTTTGTATTTGCTTATCCAGTCTTTAAGATTACTGTGCTTCGTGTATTTGACAAAGATATCCACATCAATCTCATTTAAGGGATATGACTTTATGTCTGTGCTCATAGCCAAATTATTATATGGATTGGATGAAGCGAGGGAATACGAACAAAGAATTGCTTCAATATACGAAGCGAAATATGTGCATGGATCAGAGAAGTAATTTATGGGCAGAAGGTTATCAATAAAGAAATCGTAATAATCATATACATAGCCTTGCAAATCCCATATGTTGTAATAAGCATGCGCGGAATAGAACGTGTTACTATTATATTCATATCGTTTTTGCTGCTTTTTTAAAATATCACGCATTTTATTTTCATTTTTAGCGAAAGATGAAAATAACTTATTGAGAAAACTAATGGATTTTTTATATGCATATGGAGCTGACTCTAATAAAGCCTCCAATTCTGTCGTTCGTGCTTCTTGGCGGTCAATTAGTGAGAGGGATATTAATCGAGCTCGTGTTTTATGCAATAAAACGCTAATATAATCATTTTTTGAGATGGATTTAAGATCAAGATGAATGAGCTCATCTCTATTAAAATCTATGCCCAAGAGGTTATAATAGTATATTTTTTCTGCGGGAGACAAGTTGGGGATTTGGTTTTCTATGGACTCATAATCATTATCTAAATACAGTTGAACAAGGGATGTGCGATTTGTGCAAGGAATCTCGTGAGAAAGTGTTTCTTCAGAATGTAATTCCACACATGTTATTCCTGCACGTTGAAATGTATTGAGAATAAGCGGGTTGTCTACTGTAAGCAATGCCGTTAAGTTTTCATATGTGGGCTTGTCATAAAGAATCAGTGCGGTGCTTAAAAATTGATAATGTCCGAACGAGTATGCAGAAATCAAGTCATCATGAGATATCTTTGAATATGGTTTTAATATTTCATATCTTTCGTTCAATATATCCTTTAAATCCATGTATTGACTTGAAATTGTATTATTAGAAATGCATTTTAAGTATGTGTACAAATTGCGTCCGCTTGGATGAGTAAGGCTTTCGGGAACATTTGCTTTAGATTGCAAATCTGAAGGAAGTGAATCCAAGCCGATGACAAAAATATTGTTTTTCTCAAGCCTTGATAATTCAAACTCCGAGGGAGCAGAGTTCTGTATCAAAAAACTGTAAGGGCGTTCTGATACACCATACTGCTTGCAAAAATAATTGATCCAACCAATAATAAGGTTGAGATTGTTATCATTTAGCGAGTAGCCAACAAACATAAAGGTATGGTTTACCAAAAGTGATTTGATGTATGTGCTGATAAGTGGATGCGTATGCTCGTAGTCTATGTAATCGCTTTCTTTTAGCACTATTGTTTCGGGACGATCGATATCCCCGTGCATCTTGATAATATAGCCGTCGCTGGCATTTGATAATAGCTCTTTATCCTCATAGATTACTTTATAATTAGCAGTTTTAATGGAAGCAGAATTCTCCAACAAAGTATCATAATTTGTAGTTATGATGTGATGAGGGGCAATATCTAATATTATCTCGTCTACCGCATTGGATTCTTTATCGCATTTTAAGGTGTCAGAAATAGTTTGAAAATACTCGTCCGAGCTTGCCGATTGATAATAGTATTCGGGAATTCTTAAAAATTCCGTTGCAGTAAAGTTGAATCGTTCGCTGCAGTCCTCTTTAGGACAAGATGTTTCAATAGAATCACAACCGTTACAATTTTCGTTATAGTTAATTTTTTTTGCAATCGTTTCAATAAGTCCTTTCCATGTCGGAACACCAGAATTGTTAGATACACCCGAGCCCACAAATATTACAAGTCGGTTATTTGTTCGCGCTTTGTTAATTTCTTTAATAGAATCGATCCAATTCATAGTTTACCTCCTGCTAATTCTTTTCAATACGTGTTCCGCTACACCTTGAATGATAATATTATCGTAGATCTGATTTGGATAGTTTTTCTTGTCATCATTCTCCGCTTTTAATACGATTTTTCGATTTGCTCGGTCATAGGATAGCGTTTTGAGTGTGGCTGAATCATCAATCAACGCAACAACAATATCTCCCTCGTTAGCTGTGTTCTGTTTGCGGATCAATACAAAATCGCCGCTATCAATTCCGGCATTAGTCATTGAATCGCCTTTTGCGCGAAGCCAAAAATATTCGCCCTTTCCAATGTAATCGGCTGGAATTGGGAACGTATCGTCGTGATGCTCCTCTGCATAGATGGGAGAGCCGCAGGCAATATCGCCGCTGACCGGCGCATGAAACTTGCCCTGTAATTCCTCAATGTAGGGAGTTATGATGTGGCGTCCGTCGAAATAAAGCTTGTCCATCTCCGTCATACGGTGCAGATATTTGTGCACCGTTCCTACTGCCAAAGTCAAGCTCCGCGAGATCTCCGCAATAGTCGGCGAGTAGCTGTTTTCGTTGTAATATTCGTCTACAAAGGCTGTGATCCTCTGCATTGTTTCTTCGCTTAAGTATCGCATATGTTTACCTCAACATATAAATGAAAATATATTCACGATAGAATTGTAGCACACTTTTGAGGATTTGTCAAGATATGTTTTACTATTTGAAAAAGTTTTTTGTTACATTATCAATGATACGAAAGAATTTTATTAGTGCATAATCCGACAAAAAAGCCAGCATCTTGAAAAATGACGAAGTTTGTGGTATAATTATTTAACGGTGGGCATTGGCCCAGCCAAAGCGACCGTGTGGGAGGGATTCCATGCGGTTTTTATTATGTAGGATATAAGGATGATGTCATTAATGGATTGGCAAGATATCTTTACGCAATTATATACATCTAATTAACTGATAAGGATTAGGAGAAAATGGAACAAACTAAAATAGAAGAATTAAGTGAAAAAGAGATAGAAGTATTGACTCTGTTTTATAATAGATTTTACGAGTTGTATGAAGAAATAACCAATGAGAATTTTATTGAAGAAAATGCTCAAATTCGCTTTTTCAAGTTAAGAGAAGCGTTTTCGATATATAAAGAATTGTTAAGTTATGAACCAATTAAGAGCTATATAGACTGGATGAAACACGGAGGAAGACCTCCGCTTGAAGGTGTTATTGCTGATGGATTGTTTAGTTTTATTCGTAATTTATTGTTGCACTTTCCTGTTTTCAAAACATGGGATGAAGTATATATTAATAAAAATTTAGCAACTTGGAGTAAAATAGGACAGATAGATAAATTTCTTGATAAATGCCCCAAAATTAAAATCGATGGAACAGGTATACTTCATTATAGAATATGGGAAGTCAAAAAGAAGAAAATGACTTATTTTACTATAAACTTTCCAGAGAAATATGGTGAAGAAAACATTTTTCTGAAAGATATTATTTCTGAAAATGTAGGCATGAAATTTTGTATGGCATTAATGAGAGAAGTGTTGGATACGCAGGTCAAGAATGCGGAAGAACCTAATATTATCCCTATGTCGCAAGTGTATATTCCAGAGAATCGTAATTGAAACCACTTTAAGTTTTTACACAAGGAGAATACTTATGGCATATATTTATTTCAATGGTGAAAAGTACTTTCCAATTTTAGATTTATTTAGTTCTGATTTATTAGACTTAAGTGCAAACAGATCCTCATTCTTTGAAGTTGACGAACTTATGGCACTTCCGGTTGCCTGTTTGAACAACAAGGGATATATAACGGATATGTGCTGTTCTGGTCATGCTATCGGCAATCTTTGTTGTGAAATATCAGACATAACGGATGTTGAGGAATTCCGTTCAGCAGGTTCCTTAATAACTGTACAGTATCTTGATGAAGATGGTGCTGAATATATGTGTTGGTGTGGAGAACCATCGCCAGGTGCATTTATTATGTTCAAAAACAGCATTAACTTCGCTACTATTCCTAAAGGATGGGAAATAGACACTCACTGTAGACGATTAAGCTGTAATGTTTCGTTTGAAAAAAATCCCATGACTTACTACAAGAATATCTCCGTTGCACTCGAATCGTTGATGGATTGGATTATTCAACTGCCACATATTTGACGTTAATGCATAGCGCAACAGCATAATAAAAAAATTCCAATGGTATGAATATTAAAACTCCATTAATTTAAGAAGGGAGAAGTTATGAGCAACAATGAATATAGCCGCAGTCTTACAACGGGAACTGTTGCACACGTTGAAGGAGAATCCTTGGTGATTGATGGACCCGCACATATGGATGGAAGTACACTGGTTATTGATTCAGTAAATTTTCTTCCTCAAGAAGTAGATTATACTGATAATGATAGCGTGAAAATGCTTGCTACTTCCGCTATACATACCGCTGATGGTTTTTACGATTTGGTCAAACAAAATTGCAATACAACTGATCCGGACATTTCCCATGAAGCACATATAGAAATGTATTTAGCACTTTCGGGGCTTGCTTGCGAAATATATATGAAAGCTATCATTTATCATGAAAATCTCCATGGTGGCAAGCAGGTACGAGGACATAAATTAGATGACCTATTTTCCCAACTGCCTATTGGGGTGCAAGGAGCAGTTAGCAGCAAAATAGACAATATTGCAACAACACTTCCGGCGATCAAAGATATGTTTACCACACTAAGATATGATTTTGAGCAGAATCGCATTCAAGGTAATTACTTGGTGGTGTTCGGATTTATGGAGGAACTAAGAACGATTGCACACACATACCCACAGAAAAAAGCTGGTGCGGTCAAATTTGCAAACGGCACCTTGGCAATTGAGTAAGATGCGTAAACAAGGAGGAAGTTATGGAAAAAATAATGTTTGATTCTAATGCTTTTAGTTCGTTACTTAATTCCAATATAGATTGGACAAGTTTCTTTTCTAAGTGTGAAGACAAGTATGAATTTTATGTAACAGCTCTTCAAATTGAAGAACTGTCGGAAATTCCTGATTCAAAAAAAGAAACTCGAATCCAACACATGTTGTGTCTTTGCCAAATGCGAGCCAAAATGGTTCCCAATATACTTGTGCTTGGTTATGGCAGATTAGGCTTGTCAGTTTTTGCCGACGAAAATGATACAACATATGAAAGTTTACTGTTCGAAAGTCGAAGCAACGTTAAAGATGCAATGATTGGAGAGGCGGCAAAACGAGAGGGTTGTACTCTTGTAACTGACGATACTAAGTTTATTTCTAAGTTGCACAAGGTGGGGATTCCAACAATAACTTTTGAAGAATTTGCGCAGAGCGCTTGTATAAGTGGATAATAGCTAATACAATAAACTATCGCCGAGAGTGACTTATTGGTCGCTCTCGGCATAAATATTATGTTTGCATTTAACTGTCGCTCTGATCAAGTGGTCAAAATGACCACTTGATACTAACCGAGTATAATATCCAAAAGAAATCAAGTTATCATTGTGATAACTTGAAAATCAATGGTTCAAACTGGACCGTTGATCTTGGAAGCGAAATATGCAAAATCAAAGGGTCATTTTGACCCTTTGATCGGTAGATGAGTGGTGTGGATGGTTTTCATCCGCACCACATTTCTACTTCAACCATTAATAGAAAACCAATTATCGTTTCAACAAGCCGGTTATTGAACGTTTTTCCTTGATGTAGTATAATATAATTGTTTCTAAAAGGAGGATGCGCATATGAATATCGGTAAAATTATAGCAGACAGGCGAAAGGAAATTGGATTCACCCAGCAAGCATTGGCAGAAAAGCTTAATATTTCCTTTCAAGCAATTTCAAAATGGGAAAATGGCACTTCTTATCCCGACGTTACCCTTCTTCCCATGCTTGCTGCCGTTTTGAATATTTCCATAGATTCCTTGCTTGGTTATCCGTCGCAGTCGGTAACCGATTATGATAAAAGATATCAAACCGAGGGCTATTATTGGGGATTAGCTCCAAATAATCTTTGCTATGATATCATGCGTCTCAAGCCACCGACCAAGCACTATAAAGTACTTGATATCGGATGTGGCGAGGGCAAAGATGCTGTCTTCCTTGCACGGAACGGATACGACGTGACGGCTTTTGATGTTTCGGAACAGGGCTTATCCAAAGCACGCGAGCTTGCCAATCATTGCGGCGTTAAAATTGATTTTTTCAAAGCGGACGTGCGCGATTTTAGGATTGAAACCGACTATGATATCATCTTTTCAAGCGGAGTATTTCATTATATACCTAACGAACTGCGCAGGAGCGTGATTGATAATCTCAAAACGCACACCACCGTAAATGGTATCAACGTTATAAATGTTTTTGTAAAAAAGCCATTTATTCCACTACCACCAGACATAGAGGAGAGTGAAATTGCCGCAGGCAACTGGAAATCGGGAGAATTATTTATGTATTACCACGATTGGTTATTCCTCAAAAATGAAGAGAGAATTTTTGATTGTAACAGTAGTGGTATTCCTCATAAACACTGCATGGATGTGCTGATTGCGGAAAAAATCTGAATTTTTTAAATTATGTATTGACTCTTTAGCGAAGTTGTGCTATAATGATGCAAATATTTTTATGAAAGGACTACGGCAATGGCAGTTTATAACCTTAATCGAGTTATGAATACTGTTGAAGTGCGCGGCATGGAACCCTGGACTTGGGAACTGTCGGGCTTGTATTGTCGTACCCAAAATTCAATATAATCTATCATTTTAACAGTGGGATTATAACAGATATTAGGATAATGACGGTGCAAGTCGAAGTGATTTTCGATTTGCACCGTTTTTTTACTTTTTAGGAGGATATTACGATGAATACAAAGGAATATTTAGCAAATTACTACGAGCAGTATGATGAAGACGGACGCCTACTCTCCAAACACGGTAAGATTGAATACATCACTACCATGAAATATATTGAAAAGTACCTAAAGCCCGGAATGAGAGTCTTGGAAATCGGTGCTGCAACAGGACGATACAGCCATGCTTTGGCTCAAAAAGGCTATCAAGTAGATGGCGTGGAGCTCGTTGAACACAACATTGAAATTTTCAAACAAAACACGTTACCAGGTGAGAATGTTACGATAACTCAAGGTAACGCCATGGATCTGTCTGCGTTTGCAAATGATACCTATGATATTACTCTATTGCTTGGACCAATGTATCACCTTTTTACAATAGAAGATAAATTGAAAGCAGTATCTGAAGCTATTCGAGTAACAAAGAAAGGCGGAATTGTTTTCGCAGCATACTGTATGGGCGATGCAAGCGTTTTGTCATATGGCTTTATTCGTGGTGAGATCTATAACATCATTGAGAAATGTATGCTTAACACCGAAACGTTTGATACCTTCTCAAACCCGTGGGATATTTTTGAACTTCACAGAAAGGAAGATATTGATAATCTCCGTTCCAGATTTAATGTAACACAGCTTCATTTTGTGGCATCAGACGGGTACACAAACCACATGAGAGCTACGGTCGATAATATGGACGATCGAATGTATGAGATTTATGTGAAGTACCACCTCGCAATCTGTGAACGGCAAGATATGGTAGGCTATTCACATCACACGCTTGATATTTTCAGAAAGGAATAAAACGATGT
>JAZONS010000057.1:0-44699 GCA_045654585.1 Eubacteriales bacterium | reverse complement strand
CTTGACTGTCACGAAAAGAGAACGCAATTACCACTACTCTGTGAGTAGGTTGCATATATTTTTTTAATTCATCATAGAGCCATGGAGCATCTATATCGTAACCCTCAAGTAAAATATTAATCATTGATTTTGATTCTCCTTTGCGGTGGTGATGGAGGAGATGAGTCTGCGTCGTATCGAACCGCATTTGTTTCTTAAGTCTCTATATATTGTCTCGCCAATTTTGCCTTTTCTGGATATCAGTTCAAGCCAATATTCAGTTTCAGAGCACTCTTTCAAAGAGATTTCAAGTTTGTTTATAAAATCGGCTTTGCTCTGTGCGTATTTTGCTTCATGAATATTCGCTCCTATGGACGAAGAGGAACGGACGATCTGATTGACATAAACGGAGCAGCCTTTAATTTCATCGCAAAGGTCGGATATCTGAATTGCAAATTCGATTGCGTCCTCTCGGAGTTGTTTTTTATTGTCGGTCATTTTGTCTTGCTCCTTTGTTTTGTAGCATTTGTCGATATGTTGCTTCGCAACTCGATATTTGCTCGCGTTGCGAGCAATCGATATATTTCTCGCTTTGCTCGAAATTCGATATGTTGCCTATGGCAACGAGAGTCGATTACGCCGCTGTTGTTACTTATCTCGCTTTGCCCGCAGGGCAAAGCATATCGAGCGCTTTAGCGCCATATCGAACGCGAAGCGTATATCGAGCGACGCGTCAGCGGCGCATATCGACGTCGAGTCGTCGTTCGAGACGAACGACGGACTCGACATGGGTCAAGACTCCAAAAGGTATAAAAATCGGTCAAAAATGGGGGTTGTAATATCTTAAAGTCTCACTTTTAAAACAAACTTCTATCTTTGTCCATCATATCAACAATGTTTTGCAAGCCATCTTCGGCGTTCAAATATTGTTTTTCGCCATACTTAACACCGATAACATAATAGAAATTTGCATCCATATAAACCCAATCTGAAGATTGAATTTCTACAACATTACCCACCAAGAAATCTTTATAAAAACCGTTTTCAAGAAGTATTTTACTGTTTTCAGGTGACACCTCCAGCAAGGCCATCCTTTCAGTTCTGGTACCATCACCGAGAATATACTCGCCACCATAAAAACCATCCAATTCCGAAACGCTGAAATAAACAGTGGTACTTAAATAACTTTCATCATGAATGGTGTCATTATATTCTTCAAGTTTCCCTGTTTCCTTATTGCAAACATATATATTTTCAATTGCAACCTCATATCTTTCGTAATTTTTCTCATTGCTAAGGTGCTTATACATGATATTATTATATCCCGAGCAAGCAGTTAGACTTAAAATAAGCAAAAGACAAAGTGAAAGAAGTGAAACCTTTACTTTCATAGTTATTCCTCCTAAATTTTTCTTCGATATGTTATACCAAACAGCTGTAAACGAGAGTTTCGAGTTTCGCTCAAAACTCACTATTGTCCTATTTTAGTTCGCTTCGCTCACGCGATATGCTCGGCGTTGCCGAGCGCGATATATTTGCTTTGCAAATGCGATATTGACAAGCGTTGCTTGTCAGCGATATATTCGCCGTTGGCGAATGTGGTGGAAAGCACGCTACCTATAAATCCTCACGCCGCGCAGTTCGCGGCATATCGCGCCGCAGGCATATCGCTTGCCATAAGGCAAATATCTCAAATCCGTGAGGATTTATATCGCTTTAGTTTGTCTGCTTTGTCAGACAAACTAAACTTTCCACGTGCCCTGTCATCGGAAACATATCATACCCTTTAACCGCATTTGTATCGTATCCAAACTCCCTCATACGCTTCACGTCGCGCGCAAGCGTTGTCGGGTTGCAGGAGATATAGACTATTCTCTTCGGGGAGAGCTTTGCGACAAAGGCGAGCAGCTCCTCGGCGCAGCCGGCTCTCGGTGGGTCGAGTATCACCACGTCGGGCGAGATCTTCCGACCGAGCTCGCGCTCTGCTTTGTCGAGCATAGCGGCGGTGTTCTTTGCGTCACCCGCAAAGAATTTTGCGTTCGTTTTTCCGCAGAGCTTCGCATTGTAGCGAGCGCACTCAACGGCAGGCTCAACTATCTCGATACCGATAAGCTCGCCTGCGTCGTCAGCCATAGAAAGACCGATAGAGCCCGCGCCGCAGTAGAGGTCGAGCAGGGTATCGCCGTGCTCGAGCGCGGCAAGTCTGCGAGCCTCGCGGTATATGAGCGTTGCCGTGCCGTGGTTTACTTGATAGAACGATGGCGCGGTTATTTTGAGCTTCGCTCCGGCGAGCGTGTCGGTTATGTAATCTCTGCCGAAGAGCGTTATATATTCGTCACCTAAAATTATATTCGTGTCCTCGGTATTTACGTTGAGTAAAATACCGCAAATATTTGGAAATCTCTCGCAAAGATCTCTGCTAAGCTCATCCGAGTGGGGAAGGGATCTGCCGTTTATAACAATAGTTAAAAGCACCTCGCCCGACTCCTCGGAGCGGCGAAGATAGACGTGCCTGAGCAGACCCGTGCCGAGATTTTCGTCGTAAACGGTTATTTCGTACCTCGCAAAATACGCGCGAAGAGCCTCGAGTATCTCGGAGAAGATGCGAGGCGCGATAGGGCAGTCTGCCGCCTCTGTTACGGTATGCGTCTTCGGCGCAAAGAAGCCGATAACGTACCCACCGTTCTTATCTTTCGCAATGGGGTACTGCGCCTTGTTTCTGTACTCGGTGAGTTTTGGTGAGGGCACGGTCGGCAGGACCTCGATATCCGAGAGCCCCTCTTTTAAGAATGCCGAGCGTATAATACCCGTCTTGATATTAAGCTCCTCTTCGTAGCGTATATTTCTGTAAGCGCAGGACTTGCAAGCGGTGTTTTCGCATCTGTCGGGGCATCTTTTGTCCGAGAGCGTGATAAATTTCTCCACTCTGCCGACGTAGTAGGAGGATGCCGCCTTGATTATCTTTATCTCGGCAGTATCACCTGTCACGGCGCCCGAAACGAAGATAACAGCGCCCCCCGCCTTCGCAACGCCGAAGCCGAGATTGGTTATATCCTCTATAGTGACCGTGAGTATATCGTTTTTCTTTAAAATCGTCTTTTGTTTCAATTTGAAAATCCTTTTTATTGACTGTAATCAAAATCCGTGAAAACGGAAGGTCGGAGAAATCCGAAAAATCAGATAAAATCTTCCTTGAATTTGTTTCTGTACTCCTTTGGAGTCATACCGAACTGAGATTTGAAGCTTTTCGTGAAGTAGGAAGCATCGGTAAAGCCGCATTCGTCGGCAATATCCGCAATTGCTCTGTCGGTATAACGCAGAAGGCTCATCGCATACTTTATGCGGTAGGCGATAACGTATTGGTGAAGGGTTATACCCTTCTTATCCTTAAGCACCTTGCTTATATAGAAGGGATGGTAGCCGAATATCGCGCCGAGCTCGGTGTTGGATATCTCGTCGTGAATGTTATCGCGTATGTAACCGTCGAGGTTTTCAACCATAGAGGAGGGGAGAGCATTCTCGTCGGAGTGCTCGGCTATCTTGATAAGCATAAGCTTCATCATAGCGGAAAGCTCCGCGAGGTAAAAGCCCTCTGCGGAGGTGAATATATTCGCCATACGTATGAAGTTATCTCTCTCCGCCTCAACGTCCTCAAGCAGGATAACGCTCTCAAAGGTCGGCATATCCTTAACGTGGTGGATATCGAGCGCGTCAGCAGAATCAACGGGCACGGGTGCGAGCCATTCGCCCTCGCCCGAGTACTCGTCGGTGAAATCGAAGGACACCGTGACCGCCCTCATATACTTACTCTTCAGCGCATACTGCGTACCCGCAGGGATATATAGCAGCTTACCGGGGGAGAGTCTTTCGCGCTTGCCGCCCGAGATAGAGTAGGTAAGCTCACCCGAGATAAGGTAAATTATCTTCGAGTCGGGAGCCACGCACGGCTCGGTCCTCTCGAGCTTCTCGTATAAGGCTATGGAATGTATGCAGGGGTTGAGCTTAAGTAAATTCATATATCTACCTCGTCTTTCGTTCGACAAATCTCGCGGGCGCGACGCCCTCGCGTGCATTATTCTGCCCGTTAATTTAAAATCTTTATAATAGTTTATCACGTGTACGTGCGAAAATCAATAGAAATTTTACCAAAATCCAAATTCCACGAAAAATAGAGCGGCAAGCCTTGACAGGGAGTGTGGCAAAATGATAAAATAAACCGAAAGAAAACACAGGAGCTTAAAAGAATTATGCTGAAGATAATATCAGTTCTTGAGGTATCCGATGCCGTGTGGCACTACTCATTCGGTTACTATTCCGAGCGCAAGTGGACCTCTGAAAAGCGTATAGTCCTTATCCGAGGAAATACGCCTGATATATTGTATAACGCCATGACCCGTGCTAAAACAGAGCTTGTAATTTACGATACGGAAAACGGCAGCATCAGAGTGGTTGACGAAAACCTTACGGCTTTCACCGACTTCCTCGCTCATGGCAGCAGGATCTACTACGTAAAGAGCGGGGCGCTGATCTCTTTTGATACCGATACGTGTGAGAAAAAGACACTCTTTCGCGCAGATGGCATAGGCTCTCCGCATATCAGCAAAGACGGCAGATATATGAGCCTTTTCTCCTGCTCCCCCGAAATATCCAGGTTTTTCAGAGTCGATACGAAAAGCGGGGCAGGCGAGCTTCTTTTTGAAACCTCGTTCGCAGAGCCCCACCCTTACGCAAACCACGGAATGATATCTCCTACCGACCCCGATATCCTATTCTTTGCCCACGAGGGAAATACGAAGGATATAAGCGACCGCCTTTGGATATATAGCGCGCGTGCGAAAACCGCCCGAAATATAGCAAAGCAGGCGGTAGACGAAAAGGGATCTCCGATAGATTGCTTCGGTCACGAGGCGTGGAGTCACGACGGCTCGGGACTCTATTTTGTCAAGTACCGCGAGTCGCGCACGAGGGGTGGCATCTGCTATGCTGATATAGAGGGGAATAAACCGCAATTACTCTACACGGGTGCAGACTATTGGCACGTCGGCGCTTCGGAATCGGGCAGATATCTCACCGCAGATACCCGAAATCTCGGCGGCGGGCGCTCGGGCGTTGTACTAATAGACAGAGCCACGGGTGAGGAGCGCCTCGTAGACACTCCCGAGGTAACCTTCCGCCATCCATGCCATCCGCATCCGCAGCTCTCCCCGGATGACACGAAGCTTATATACCACTTTAAAAACGAGCACGGAAATACCGCCGTCAGAATCGCATTTTTAGAGTAAGCCTTATCTGCAATAAAAATCATAAATCTACATTTATGTAAACTAATATAGTCAAAAGTGTGACAAAAAAGCAAAAAAACGGGCAAGAACGAAAGGCGCTTTAACCTTTCACTCTTGCTCGTTTTTATGTTTTGTCTATTGCTGCTTGAGTAAAAATTACAATCCGATAGGAAGCCTTGCGCGGAATGACTCAAGTCTCTCCTCGCACTTTTTCACGTTCTCCTCGCCATAGGTACGAAATCCATCGCGGAGTCTTGCGCGGAAGCGTCTGATCTCGCGCGAGATGAGCATAGGATTTTCGAGAGCCTCGGTCATGCGCTTGTTAAATTCCTCATTCTCGACGGGATGCAGACCGAATGGATAGTTCTCGTGCGGATCAGGCGTATACGGCGGCACGCAGAGATACCCGTCATATTGTATGATATAGCTCTCGCACCATAGCACGTAAAATGCGTTAAGGAACTTCAACATATTTTTATAGCGCAAAACGCGCGCCTCATCGGGCTTTGTCACCGCGTGTATCTGATCGAGTCCCCGCTCTGCCATATGGCGGAATTGCTGCTCACGTCGCTCGATCATACGGCAGAAGGACGTCAGCTCGGAAAAATCACGATAGACGCGAAGCCCGCGTATCCTGTCGGCAAGATAGCGGAATTGCTCGGCGTACCTTACGTACTCACGCTTAATTATATCCAGATTTGTCATTTAACGAGCTTGAAGGTTACGGGTTTACCCGCTTCGGCATTTTCGGACACGAATACGTGGAAGTCACCGGGCTCTGCGGCAAAGCTGCCGTCCGCCGTGTGGAACGCGAGCATATCCTCGGTTATCTCAAAGGTAACCGTCTTTTCTTCACCGGGAAGAAGCTCAACCTTGTTGTAGCCCTTAAGCTCTCTTACGGGTCTTGCGAGGGAAGCGGCGATATCGCGGATATAGAGCTGAACGTTCGCAACGCCTGCGGTGTTACCGGTATTCTTAACGTTAACGGTAGCAAGAATTGCTTCGCCCGAGGTCATTTTGTCGGCGCTCAAGGTGGGCTCGCTCACGCTGAAGCTAGTATAGGAAAGTCCGTATCCGAACGGGAACAGCGGCGCGTTGGGATAATCAAGGTAGTTACTGCAATAAGCGTAGTGCTTGTCGTCACGGGGCTTGGGTCTGCCCGTCATCATACGGTTGTAGTAGATGGGGCACTGTCCAACGTGATAGGGGAATGACATAGTGAGTCTTCCCTCGAAGTTGACCTTGCCGAAGAGAAGATTTGCGGCAGCGCTTCCGCCCTCTGTACCGGGCTGCCAAAGCGTCATAAAGGCAGGGGCGTCGTCTATGATATCTCCGAGAGCCAGGGGTCTGCCGTTGAAGAGAATTACGACCGTATTCTTGTTTACGGCGCTTACCGCTCTTACGAGAGTCTTTTGCGCATCGGAGAGTGAAACGTCAGCTCTTGAATTACCCTCACCGCTCATAAGCGCGCTCTCACCGAGGCAGAGAACTGCGCAGTCGGCAGCCTGAGCTACGCTTACGGCTTCGTTTATCATATCAAAATCGGGCTTTGCTCGGACGGCCATATCAGCGCCCTTGGCATATGAAACGTTATCCGCTCCAACGTGTGCGGCAATGCCGTCAAATACGCTGACAGCCTCGTCAGCCTTACCGTGGCAAGACCAGAAGCCGATCATTCCGTCCTTTGCGAAAGGACCTATAACCGCAACCTTCTTAACGTTCTCGGAAAGAGGAAGCACGCCGTCGTTTTTGAGAAGAACGGCGGATTTTTCCGCAGCTATGCGGCAAAGCTCTCTATGCTCGTCGCAAAGGTGCATTTCAGCCTCGGCATCCTCGGATGCCATGAGGTAGGGATCTGTGAGAAGTCCGAGCTTTTCCTTAAGCTCGAGAACTCGGAGCACCTTTTTGTCAAGCTCTTCTTCGCTTATATATTTTGCTCCGTCCTTGAGGAAGCAGGTGGACATCATTTCTATATCGGTTTCGGTTTCGCACGCCGCCTTAGCGCACTCGTCGCGGTCAGCGCAGTAGCCGTGATTCTTCATTTCGTAGAATGAGTGATAATCCGTAATTACCGTTTTGTCAAAGCCCCATTCGCGGCGAAGGATATCGTTGATTATCCACTTATTACCTGCGGCGGGAACTCCGTTCAGCAGGTTGAACGCGGTCATAACCATATCTACTCCCTCGTCAACCGCCGCGCGATATGCGGGAAGATAATATTCTCTGAGCGTATGCTCGCTCATATCGGTAGTATTGTAATCTCTGCCGGCTTCTGCAGCGCCGTATGCGGCAAAGTGCTTTACGCACGCCGCGAGGTTATATCTCTTATCCTCGTTTCCGTTCTGGAATCCGCGCACCTGCGCACGAGCCATAACAGAGTTGAGGTAAGGGTCCTCACCCGTGCTTTCCATGCATCTGCCCCATCTTGCATCTCTTACAAGGTCGACCATAGGTCCGAAGGTCACGTGAACGCCTCCGACTGCAGCCTCCTTTGCCGCCATAGCGCAGCATCTTTCGAGAAGGTCGGGGTCCCACGTTGCGCCCATTCCGAGAGGGATGGGGTAAATGGTACGGTATCCGTGGATTACGTCCATCATAAAGAGCATCGGTATTTTATTGGGGTCGGCATCAAGATGCGCTTTTTGCGCTTTCTTCATCTCCGCCGCGCCCGAGAAATTGAGTACGGAGCCGATCGACGCTACGTCGCCTGCGGTGAGTCCAAGCTCTGTGGCAGGACCTGTAACTACGTCGGAGCCCGACTCGCTGAATACGCAGTTTACGTTAACCTGAGTAAGCTGAGCAAGCTTCTGCTCTGTGGTCATTTTAGA
The DNA here is from genome assembly GCA_045654585.1 of Eubacteriales bacterium. Classification (GTDB taxonomy): domain Bacteria; phylum Bacillota; class Clostridia; order Oscillospirales; family CAG-272; genus UBA1740. Next base: position 36,610 of record JAZONS010000057.1, on the reverse strand, counting down.
TACTAAAGCCTTTAAATCCATTTTGTACCTCGCAAAATTTTTTGTCCACCGATATAAAACCCGATGGAGATTTTAAACATCAAACTGTTTTTGCTTGAAAGTTACTGCTTTAATTATAACATTATATAAGTTGAATTTCAACAGGTATTTTAATTAAAAGTTGAACTATATTGACATTCATACATAAATAGTCTTTCGCAAAGCAAGACGAGCTTCTCCTCGCATTTTCTCGCGTTTTTCTCATCGTAGGTTTGGAAGCCCTCGCGGAGTCTTGCGCGGAAGCGTCTGATCTCGCGGTCGATGCTCGAGGAGCAGTTTAATGCCTCACCCTTTTTCCTGAAATCCGCAGCCCGGGCGGAGCGAAAATAGAACGGATAGTTTTGTGGGGATTGCTCGTCGGCCGGCGGAGTTACCGCATGAATCTGACACGGTCCTCGGTCTGCCATATGAAGGATCAGCTGTTTCTTTTTTTCAAGCTTGCTCATAAAAACAAAACCTCTTTTTTCTTATTTCTTTTTCGCGAGTAGAGCCTCGATAAAGTCGGTCGCTCCTTTTCTTTTACGAGAAGCATCATACCATAAACATAAAGAAAAAGTAACTTTAAAACAAGATATATTCTATGTAGAAAGAAAATCCGAAAACGAAAATAAACTATCGATAAAACATAAGTGATTCTTGCAAAAAAAATAAAAAAAGCTAAACATTTGGAATCACTAATAAATAAAAAATAAATTTTAATTAGTATTTTTGTTGAAAAATATCAAATTGTGTGGTATTATTACTATAAGCGGAAGGTTTAGCTTTTGTTGACAAGATTATCTGTTTTTTTGCTTCATAGTTAATATTTTAATATTGTTTAAGGAGATTGTATGCCTTCACTTATAATTAATATAAAACAAGTAAAAAAATGCGCTATTTGTAAAAATTGGTATGATCCTGCGAACAGTGTGATTGTGCCGATATCTCCGGCAGTCGGATTATGGAAAATAAATGATATTAATCAAAAGTGCATGTGCATAAAGAAAAACATTCAAATGCCTGCGAATGCATTTTGCAGTACAGATTATGCTTTAAAATTATAAATCAATCAAAAAACGAAGGGAAAGACAAAAATGGGAAAGACAAGCGGAAAAGTATTAGGAGTTTTAAAAAAATTTGGTGGCTGGGTGATCACTCATTCCACAGAAATAATGGATGCTACGCATTCCATTGCTGATAACATGCATCGCGAAGAAGAGAATGATAATTTAAAAAGAGAATTTGAAATTTTGGAGAAAAATTATTTAAAGCTTGAAGAGGCGTATAAATCTATAGGCGAAAGCGTGGAAGAAACTGCAATGATTTTGTCATCTGAAATTGATACAATTAAAGAGGAGCACGATCAAGCAATAGATGCTATACGAAATCAGATTTCATCAATTCAAAACGAAAATATAGCATATCGCAAGAAAAACAAATTATCTATTGCCGTTATGGGAATTGCTTCTTGTGTATTAAGTGTCGTCGCAATAGTTTTCGCTATTGTTTTATAACATTAGATACATAAGTTGTTAAGTTTAAAATATTGAACACGCGTAAGCGCCAGGTGAGATTTCTCGTACGAGTCGCTAACACGCAGAAAAAAGAAAAGCACCACGATTGTGGTGCTTTCTTGGTGCATACCGCGAATGCGGTATATTGCCAGCTCGGAGATGAGAGCGTAGATTTTGAAAAACACATTAAATAGAAGAAAGAAACAACCCGAGCGGCAAACTCGTACGGGAATCAGCCTCGTCTTTCGAGGTCTCCGCAGGAGACGACGAGGCTGTGATTCGCCCCCATAGCGCGTGAAAACCGTTTCGGAGTCGAAACTTAGTGAAAATTCCTACAAAGCCAAAGAGGGAACTTATAGCTTTATACGCGCTGTGTTCGATGAGTGTACGAGTCCCCAATATCGAGAAATAAAAAAAGCACCACAAGGGGTGCGTACGGGAATCCGCTAGCGTGCGGAGAAGTCTGCGGCAAGCGTACCGTTTTAGTGCTATGAGTTCGTATTCCCACGCACAACGCGGGATACCGCCTATGGCGGTATGCGAACCGCGCACGATAATTTTGCAAAAAGGAAAAGCTAAAGTAAAAATGCGTACTGTGTAAAAAAATGTACTAAAAGTTGTATGTGCGCGGATTCGAGGTCGTGCGGAGCACGAAAAAAGAGATAGGCACCCACAAGGAGTGCCTATCTCTTTTTTGGTGACTCGTACGGGAATCGAACCCATGTTTTCAGCGTGAGAGGCTGATGTCTTAGCCGCTTGACCAACGAGCCATATTAAGTTTTGATTTGCGCCGTTCGTTTAACGCCTAGATATTGTATCATATTATTTTCGCTTTGTCAACCCCTTTTTGAAAAATATTTTCTTTTTTGTCAAAAAAATAAAGTGAAAATAAAGTCCTGGCTATTAAGCCCTTATAATTAATAAAAAGGAACTGATTTTCGGCAATGCGCGCTGTCAGCTCCTTATAATATTATTCTATTTGTTTTTTTGTGAAATTATTCAGCTTCTGTCTTCGAGATGTGCTTCAGGTAGGCGTTGATAAAGCCGTCGATCTCTCCGTCCATAACAGAGCCGATGTTACCGTCCTCGTAGCCGGTACGGGTGTCCTTTGCGAGAGTGTAGGGCATAAAGACGTAGCTTCGTATCTGGCTGCCCCATTCGATGTTTGCCTTGTTACCCTGAATATCCTCGATCCTGTCGAGCTTCTCACGGAGCTTGATCTCCATAAGCTTTGCCTTCAGCATCTTGATAGCCGTTTCCTTGTTCTGGAGCTGGCTACGCTCTGTCTGGCAGCCTACGACGATACCGGTAGGCTTATGCACGATACGGATAGCAGAGTCGGTCTTGTTGATGTGCTGACCGCCGGCGCCGCTTGAGCGGTGAGCGGTGATCTCCATATCCTCGTCCTTGATAACGATAGAGTCGTCATCGTCAAATTCGGGCATAACCTCAACCGAAGCAAACGAGGTGTGTCTTCTACCCGAAGCATCAAAGGGGGAAACGCGGACAAGGCGGTGAACGCCGTTCTCGCTCTTGAGATAACCGTAAGCGTTGATACCCTCGATCATAATGGTAGCGGACTTGATACCCGCCTCATCTCCGTCGAGCCAGTCAATGAGCTTAACTGTATAGCCGTGCTTCTCGCCCCATCTCGTATAAAGACGGTAGAGCATCGACGCCCAGTCCTGAGCCTCCGTGCCGCCCGCACCCGGGTGGAAGGAGAGAATTGCGTTATTCTTGTCATACGGACCCGAGAGGAGAACCTCTATTCTCTTTTTCTCCGCCTCTTGTTCAATAAAAGCGGTCTCGGCAACGACCTCGTCGACCGAGCTCTCGTCGTTTTCCTCAATAGCCATCTCGCAAAGTGTATATGTGTCCTCAAGCTTTGCGCAAAGCTCCTCGTAGCTCTCGACCTTGTCCTTGAGCTGCTTTATTTCCTGAAGCTTCTTTGAGGACTTCTCGGCATCGTTCCAGAAATCCTGCACCATAGTCTCGCGCTCGAGATCGGCAGCGCGTTCCTTGGCTTCGTCTATTCTGAGCTGATTTTTGAGCTCGGCAAGAGTATCCTCAAGCGCGACGAGCTTTCTTTTCGCTTCTTCAAGCGCAACGATCATAGTGAAACCTCCAATAACAGTTCTTGATATAGGTTACGGCGGCATAAAAAACGCCGCACTTTCTTTTAACCCATAAAGTTTAGCATATTTTTAAATATTTGTCAATACAAAAGGATAATATAAAGTTGACTATCCTTAAAAACAATAATTGACGATCTTTAAATAATAATTAATTATTGACAATTAAAGTGCGATATGCTATACTCATTGTGTTAATTTTCGGCATTCGGGTAAAAATAATTCCCGAGGCGATAAAAAGAAAGGTGAAAAAATGAAAGTAACGAAACAGACCCTTATCGGAGACATTCTTGACCACAACGTTGAGACCGCAAGATTCTTCTTTGAGATTGGAATGCACTGCCTTGGCTGCCCTCACTCGAGAGGCGTGTCCATCGAGGACGCATGCAAGGTTCACGGCACTAACGCTGACGAGCTCGTTGCAAAGATCAACGCATTCCTTGGAGAGGCGTGAGCACCCCGATAAATAAAAGGCTTCTTACGTGCGCCTCTCTCGTGAGGGAGGGCGCGCACTTAGCCGACGTCGGTACGGACCACGGCTATTTGCCGATCTATCTGCTCTCCGAGGGTAAGATAGAGCGCGCTGTGCTATCGGATATTAACCGAGGCCCTCTTGCCAAGGCGGAGGAGAACGTTCGCGCGGCAGACCTTACCACCCGTGTTAAGATTGTGCTGTCCGACGGCGCACGTGAGCTTGACGGACTAGGTATCACAGACTACACTGTTTGCGGTATGGGCGGCGAGCTTATCGCCGAGATAATAGATAAAGCCCCTCATCTTCGAGGTGAGAATATTAATCTCATTCTGCAACCGATGTCAAAACCCGAGGCGCTGCGGTCTTACCTTGCCAAAGCGGGATTTGAAATAGAAAACGAGCTATACGTAACCGACGAATGTAAACATTATGTTTGCATTTTGGCTCATTATAGCGGAAAAAACGCAAATATCTCTGTTGAAGAAGCCTATTTTGGAAAACGAAAATTTTATGAAATCGCCCCGACTGATGCAGCCGAGGCTTATTTTAGAACGAAGCTTGGATCCTTAACTCGCGTGATCGATGGAAAACGCCGCGGCGGTGAGAGCGTTGAATTGGAAGAGAAGCTTGTTTGTGAGCTGAAAATTCGTCTTAACCTTAAAGATTAGGAGAAACTTATGAACGTCAGAGAACTCTATGAAAGAATTTCAGACCGTATTCCCGAGGACCTTTCCGAGGAATGGGATAACGACGGCATTATGTGTTGTCCCGACGATCTTGCGGCGGTAAACCGCGTTCTCGTAACGCTCGACGTAACCGAGGAGATCGTAGATTATGCGATAGATAACGGATTTGACGTTATCCTTTCTCACCATCCGCTCGTGTTCAAGCCGCTTACCGCTATTGATCCCGAGAACCATATCTCGAGGAAGCTTATAAAGCTTATCCGCGCAGGTATCTCCGTGCTCTCATTCCATACGAGAGCGGATAAGGTCAGAGGCGGAGTAAACGATTGCCTCGCGCGCCTTCTCGGACTTGACGATATCGAGCCGTTTGGCGACGATTGCCTTGGCAGAATAGGTCACCTTGAATGCGAAACGAGTATGGAAGAGTTCGCCACACGTGTTAAGTCTGCGCTCGGTATTGATAAGCTTATCGTAGCCGATGCGTACAACCCCGTGTATACTATTGCCCTCGTCGGCGGTGACGGTAAGGGCTATGTAAAAGAAGCGCTTGAGATAGGCGCCGATACATACCTTTCGGGCAGAATCGGCTACAACGTAATGGAAGAAGCCGCAGAGATGGGTATAAACCTTATCGAAGCAGGTCACTACGCAACCGAGTTCCCCGTAACTAAGTTCTTCTCGAACCTCGTAACAAAGATCGATCCCCGTATAACGGTAGAGATCGTCGGCTCTTATATGCTACGCACGATTTAAAAAAATACGATAATAACGATTGACCGCCTCGGCATAAAAGCAGAGGCGGTTTTTTGTATGTCAGCCTATACCGAAATCGGTGATAATATCGTCTAGCATTCTGCAAGTTTCCTCGCTCGGCATTGAGAGTGGGAGCCGTATTTCATCAGAGCAGAAGCCGGCGCGGCTCATAGCGTATTTTATCGGCGCGGGGTTTGTTTCGGCAAAGAGCGCGCGGCAGAGGGGGAGCAACTCTTTTTGCGCGCTTAAAGCACCTGCGGTATCACCCCGTGTGAAGCTTTGCGTGATTTTGAGCACGGATTTTGGCGCTATATTTGAGGCGACAGAAATTACGCCGAGTCCTCCGAGTGAGAGGGCGACGTGCGTTTGCGTATCGTTACCCGAATAGAGTGCGATCGAGTCGGTGAAGCAGGATAACATGGCGAGCCTATCCGACGAGTCGGACGCCTCTTTTATACCGACTATATTCGGCTCGGGCATAAGCTCCTCTATTGCCGCGATAGATAAGTTTACTCCTGTCCTACTCGGCACATTGTAAAGTATTATTGGCAAATCCGAGGAGTTTGCCACGGATTTATAGTGCTCGACGATACCTTTTGCCGTACCCTTGTTGTAGTAAGGTGTAACGACGAGAGCCGCATCTGCCTGGAGCTCAGCGGCGCGCCGCGTGTGTTTTAGTGCTGTTTTCGTATCGTTCGTGCCCGTGCCGAGGATCAGCGGTATCCGCCCGCGGCATAGCTCGGCTGAAAACTCGTAGAGCGCGTAACGCTCGGTGTCACTGAGAGTTGAAGCTTCGCCCGTAGTTCCCGCGATAACGAGGGCGTCGATACCCGATGAAATCTGATAATCTATAATGTTACCGAGCGCCGCAAAGTCTATCCCACCGTCGCGGAAAGGGGTTATAAGAGCTGTCGCTGTGCCCGAAAAAATTGTTCGTTTTTCCATAAATTAATAGTCTAACCTCTTGAATTGCTAAAATATTTAGTGTATACTATTAAAGTATTACTGTCATTTTATGAAAAAACGAAAAATGTGTTATTATGTCAGAATGTAAAGAGAAGGACAAAATGGAAAATAAGAAGCCTGAAATAGTTAACGAAAGAATTGCAACAGACCTTAAAACCTCCGATTTTTATTACGATCTCCCCGAGGAGCTTATAGCTCAGTCGCCGAGCGAGGTGCGCGATATGTGCCGCCTTATGGTGATTGACAGGGAGAGTGGCGAGATCTCGCATAAGATCTTCCGCGATATTATAGATTATCTTAATCCCGAGGATATGCTCGTTGTGAATTCCTCGAAAGTAATTCCCGCAAGGCTCCTCGGTAAGACCGATAAAACTGGCGCGGATATGGAGCTTCTTCTGCTCCGTGTGACAGAGGATGGCACTTGGGAGACCCTTGTTCGCCCCGGTAAACGTGCCAAGGTCGGAGCGAGCTTCACCTTTGGCGGCATCCTTCGCGCTACCGTGCGCGAGATCGTCGAGGGCGGTAACCGTATCGTTGAATTTGAGTACGATACAGAAAAATATAAAAGCATATACGAGGTGCTTGACGAGATAGGCAATATGCCCCTTCCGCCTTATATCACGAAAAAGCTCGAGAATAAAAACGACTATCAGACAGTCTATGCAAAGACCGAGGGCTCGGCTGCAGCACCCACCGCGGGCTTGCATTTCACCGAGGAGCTCCTCGCGAAGCTTCGTGAAAAGGGCGTCGGCTACGGAGAGGTAACCCTCCACGTAGGTCTAGGTACGTTCAGACCCGTAAAGGTGGAGAAGATAGAGGAGCACTTGATGCACGGTGAGTACTTCGTCGTAAGCGAAGAGGTTGCCGCCGAGATAAACCGCAGGCGCGCCGCAGGCGGCAGAATAATAGCCGTTGGAACTACGTCCTGCCGAGTGCTTGAAAGTGCTTCGACCGATGACGGTATAGTTCATCCGATGAGCGCGGAAACGGGTATCTTCATCTACCCGGGCTACAAGTTCAAGGCGACCGATGCCCTGATAACAAACTTCCACCTCCCCGAAAGCACCCTCTTGATGCTCGTATCTGCCCTCGCGGGTAAAGAGCTTATGATGGACTCCTATAAAAAAGCAGTAAATATGCAGTATAGGTTCTTTTCTTTCGGCGATTGCATGCTCATTCAATGAGCATGCAATGAATTGCCCGATGGGCATGAATTGGCTGCGCCATGAATTGCACCTGCGGTGCATGAATTGCCTTCGGCATTGAGAACAGGGCAATTCAAATCATGGAGGAGGCGGAATGCCGACGAGAAATCATGATGTGAAGCATCAATTCATGACGGCTCGCCGTCAATTCATTTAATTTCTTGTATAGCATCAACACCGTGCCACGAAGCGACTTCGCAAAGTGACCGCCGTCCGCCCATGTCATCCTGAGCGAGCGTAGCGAGTCGAACTGCGAAGCAGTGCGAGGCTTAGCCGAGCAGGATCTCGGGCAGCACAAAGCAAAAGAAAAGAGGAGATCCCGATGCTCTGCATCGCCCTACGGGTTCGACTTCGGGCAAACGCCCTCCGCTCAGGATGACACAAGAACGAAAGCTATTGCTCAAAGGAAAATGATGTATTACGTTTATATACTTACAAACAAAACTGATGCGGTTGTGTATATCGGAGTTACAAATGATTTGCGGAGAAGATTATACGAGCATAAAAAAGAGCAAATCGAGGGATTTACAAAAAAGTATCACGTACATAAGCTTGTTTATTTTGAGGAGTTTTCTGACGTGAATAATGCAATTGCGAGAGAAAAGCAATTGAAAGGCTGGACACGTGCTAAAAAGAACTCACTTGTAGAATCTAAGAATCCAAATTGGAACGATTGGGGAGAGAATTACTTTTAAAAATAATCGAAAGATACTTGTTTTGAGGACTTACTATGATTTTCACTTGCCCGAAATGTATGGGAAAACTGAATATTTGCGACGGCGGAGCAGCAAAGTGCGATAAAGGGCACAGCTATGACAAGAGCCGCTTCGGATACTATAACCTCTTGCTCTCCGAGCGGGGCGGTGTCCATGGGGACAATAAGGATATGGTCTTAGCGCGGCGCGAGTTTCTCGCGAGCGGTGCTTATGAGCCCTTGGCTCGGCTTGTTGCTGAGCGTTGCCGCGAGCATATGCCCGAGGGCGGCGTGCTTCTCGACGCGGGCTGCGGCGAGGGGTATTACACTAAGACGGTGATGGAAAAACTCGCGGATATGTCCACCCGTGTCGCTGTTTTTGATATATCCAAGGATGCCGTGCGCGAGGCGGCGAAGAAAAAATGCGCCACGTTTTATGCCGTCGCAAGCTCGTATAAGATACCGCTCGGTGACGGGTCGGTAGACCTCGTGCTGAATACCTTTTCTCCGCAGGCAAGAGAAGAGACGCATAGAGTCTTGAAGTCGGGCGGTCACTTTGTTATGGCGATACCTGCCGAGGAGCATCTTTTTGGACTCAAGGCGGCGATATACGAAAATCCCTATAAAAACGAGGTTGCAAATACCGCGCTCGAGGGGTTCACCTTAATCTCGCGGGACGAGGTGAGATATACGTTAAAACTTGACACGCAGGAGGGGATACGCGCCCTCTTTATGATGACTCCGTACGCATACAGAACGAAAGCGGCAGACAGGGAAAAGGTACTGTCCCTATCCCATCTTGAAACCGAGGCTCACTTCCTCGTTCTTACGTACAGAAAGGACTGAATTATGGATTTAACACACGGTAAATATCTCGGAGTAGACTACGGTGACGTGCGCACGGGCCTTGCCGAGTGCGATATATCGGGTATGCTCGCCTCGGGCATCACCACTATAAAGGAAGGCGGTATGCGCAATACCGCAATTCGCGTCGCAAAAGAGGCAGAGGCGAGGGCGTGTAAGAAAATAGTCATAGGTCTGCCGAAAAATATGGACGGAAGCGAGGGTGAGAGAACGCAGGTCATCCGCGCGTTTGCAAGTATCCTCGGTGAGTTTACAGATATACCGATCGACTTCTCGGACGAGCGTATGAGCACGATGGTTGCGTATAGATACCTCGGAGCGACGGAAACCTACGGCAAGCGCCGCCGCGACGCCGTCGATACCCTCTCTGCCGAGATTATTCTCCAAGGCTATCTTGACCGTGAAAGAAACGGCAAGCTTTGACGAGATTTGCGCGTATATACATTTATAGTAACTTTGAATTGAATTAATAATTTTGAGAGCCGATTGCGGGATAAACTTGCTGTCGGCTTTTTTTATTTAAATCTATTTACTTTTTCAATAATATATGGTAAAATGTAAGTGCCAAATTAGTTTAATATTATTTTAGGTGTGTTTCCGTTCAAGGGGGGAGTATACCCTTTTTTGACATGCCTCCATGCTTGAATTTGATAAAATGCAAATTCCATCTATGGAGGGTGTTTCACACTTAATATTAGACTAGTTTGGCGACTATCGGAGTTTGCGTTTTTAGTGCGGATTACTTCGGTAGCCGCACTTTTTTATTTGAAGCAAAAGAGAGGAGAAAAAATGAGCGCAAAAGCATCTTACACTATTCCGGAAATTGAGATCATTCTGCTGAACGCAGACGATATCATTGCCACGAGCATTTATGAAAACGAGTGGAATGACGAAAACGTTCAGGAAGACGGTTGGTTAAGTATTGAAAGGAGAAGAAATGAATACTAAATTATTTAAATCGCTTATCGCGATAGTATTGACGTGCCTTTGCATCTGTTCTTTGTTTGTAACGTCATACGCTGCAGGCCAAACAACGGAAGCTGACGCGTCAGACGTAAAAATGGACATAGTTGCAAATAACGTATCATATTCAGACTCGTTATATATTCTTTATGCAATAAGTAACGAGGGCTTCGATAGAACTAAGCATGAAATTAAGATGTTGTTCTGGGACAAAGCGCAGGAGAGTTATGCTCTCGGAACGGAAAAATATTCAGTAACCAATAGCGGAACGGCAAAAGTAAAGGGCAAGAGCTGCCTGATATTTTATTCTGACGGTATTGCCGCAAAGGAAATGGCGGATGACGTTTTCGCTCGCGCTTGCGTTGTGATTGAAGGTAGAGAGTACTATACCGACGTTATGAAGTTCAGCGTGCTCGAGTACGTTCATGCTATGAAAGAGCAGGGAAATATCGGTAACGGACAGATAAAGCTGTTTACATCAATGCTTAATTACGGAACTGCTGCTCAGAATAGCTTTGGACATAATACATCTCGCCCTGCTAACGGAACTTATTACAAAATAAGTGTAAGCGGCGGAAAGCTTCCTGACGGTTTTGATAACGGTCGTTATCTTGCGGGAGAGAAGGTTGTTATTACTCCCGATGAGCCCGCACCCGGTATGCGATTCTCTCACTGGGTTGACGAAGACGGAATTATAGTCAGCTTTGATAAAGAGCTTGAAATAACGGTAGGCGAAAAATCAAAAGAATACGTAGCCGTTTATAAAGATATCTCAAACGTGGTTGCCCAGCTTATGCTGAAGGGTGAAATTCCGTATAACGGAAGTATAGAAGATATCGATCTTCCCACCGCGGTCACCTTTGAGATAAACGGAGAGTCCGTTACTCTTGAAGTCACCTGGGATACGAGCGAGTTTGAGCTCTCGAAAATAGGAAAGCAGAATATATACGCAAATCTTGTTGATACCTCGGCTTACGCGGCGTACGGTATTGAGCCCGGCAGCATAGTATATGAAGTTAATACGCTTGCTTTCGCGTATGAGCTTGATTCATCAAATGGCGAATATGTCATAACGGGCTATTACGGTGATGCCGAGAGCGTTACTATTCCCTCTGTTTACAGAAATATATATATCAGCAGAATAGCGTCAAGAGCATTTAACAGAGTTATGACGCTGAAAGAGGTAATCGTTCCCGACACGGTTAAGAAGATAGATAACGGTGCATTCTTCTACTGCGATAATATCGAGAAAATAACTCTTCCGTTTATAGGTGAGAGCGCAAATTCATTATATACAAATTCCTGGTTCGGTTGGATTTTCGGAGCAACGCAATATGATGCGCAGCACGGAATACTTCCGATTGAATTGTATTCCGTTACGTTGAAAGACGGAGCTAAAACAGTACCTCAATACGCTTTCTATAATTGCGCGCAGATCACCGAGTTTAATATTCCCGATACCGTAGAAACGATACGTTATCAAGCGTTCTATTATTGTAAGGGATTAACCGAATTTACTATTCCGTCTTCTCTTGTTGATTTGGGGGCTGCTTTTTATGGATGCTCAAATTTGAAGAAAGTTAATGCTTCAAGTCTTGATTCGCTCTTCAATATATATTTTAGTAGTGGCGATACCAACATTGGTCTTTTATCGAATGGTTCGGAACTGTATTGCGATGGTAAGCTTGTGCGCGAAGTCAGAATACCCGACGGTTTAACAAATGTTTCTCTGGTTTTGCAGGGATGCGCGAGCATTGAGAAAATAACGGTTCCTTCATCTGTCAAATCTTTTGATTTTTATGCCTTTTCGGGTATGACGTCGCTTAAGGAGGTTGTTTTCGAAAATCCCGGAGCGATCACCGACTTGGGTTACGGAATGTTCTGGGATTGCACGAGCCTTGTTTCTGCCGATTTTTCAGAGTTTACTTCGCTTAAGATAATGGAAGCTACCTTCGCTGGCTGTACTTCGCTTGAGAGCGTCAAGCTTCCTGCCGGATTGACTGAGATTGACGGATCAATGTTCTCCTATACGGCAATAAAAAGCATCGTTCTTCCCGAAGGAATTCAAAAAATACCATATGGTTGCTTCATGCATTGTAAGCAACTTGAAAGTATAGTAATTCCCGACGGTGTTGTTGAGATCGGTGATTCTGCGTTTTCTTCATGTTCTTCACTTTGTGATGTGGTTATGCCTGCAGCTCTTACCACTATTGGTTCTAGTGCCTTCGCTAGCTGTAATAAACTAACGGTTATCGACCTTCCCGAGCGCGTATACGATATCAAAGATTATGCATTTGCTTATTGTTCTAAACTTGCGAAGCTGATAATCAGATCGGAAAGACTCTCCGTGATAGGCTCAAATGCATTTTACAAATCTACCAAGCTCTACGAGATATATAACCTCTCGGATATCAATATAACCGCAGGAGCTGATGATAACGGTTATATCGGAAAATATGCCAAGGTTATCCATACCTCGCTTGATGAAGAGTCGCAGGTGTTCGTAACCGATGACGGATTTTTCATTTACACGAGTGATACCGAGAACTTAGTTTACGGTTACTTTGGCGCAGACACCGAGATAGTTATTCCCGCACCCGATAACGGTAAGCCTACGGTTATTGCTGATGAACTGTTATATGCCAATAGTTCGGTTAGCAAAATAACGATATCGGAAGGAATTACAACTATTGGCTCTTCTGCTTTCCAATCTTGCTCTAGCCTTACGAGCGTAGTAATCGTAGATAGCGTTACAACTATTGGCTCTTCTGCGTTCTATAATTGTACTAACCTTGAAACCGTTGTTATCCCGAATAGCGTCACAACTATTGGTTCAAGGGCATTTGGCTTTTGCTCTAACCTTTCAATATACTGCGAGGCGGAAAGTCAGCCGAACGGATGGGACTCCGATTGGAAATCTTCGCAAGTTAAAGTAATTTGGGGATATAAAGAAACAAATTAACGAAAGCGTGGCTGCGTCGTTTAGGCGTAACCGAATAAAAGCGCTAGGGGTATTGTGTAAAAAACACAGTACCCCTTTTTGATATTAAGATTAAATTTAAAGGCACTTAAGGTTGAAATTCTCTGAATTTTCTCCGCTCAAAATCCCAAAGCCTCTTAATTTTCTTTGATTTGAATTATATAAAACTTGCCTCGTTCTTTTAGTAATAATCCTCGCGGTGGGATAATAAATTAAAGCAAGAGATTCGATTTTCTCTTGCTTTTTCTTTTTGCGCGGTGGGCGCGAAAATATACTTATTATACCGAACGGAGAGTTTAATTATGAAAAAACTGCTTGCCCTTATCATAATACTATCGACGTTGGTCTTATGCCTTTCTGCCTGCGCGGAGGAGCGGAGCGCGCTTGCTATTTGCCGCGAGTTCGCTGCGGCGTACGGGGTGGAGGGCGCTATCTATTCCCCGACGGTACGGGAGGGGGAGGAGGGCTACGTGCGCGAGGGCTTTTTCGAGTCGCTTTACGGCGAGCCGCAGGACTCGGTGGGGGACTACGCGCTCCTCTTGATCTCCGACCTTGACGAAATCGGTGAGGTAGGAATATTTATCTGCGAGAGTGATTACGATGCGCTGCTCGTCACCGAGATGCAGGAGTGCAGGCTTGAGAATATACGTAGAGTTGCGGCATCGGCAGGGATGAGTTTTCCCGAGGGCGCATTCGTTATGAGAAAGAATAAGTGCGTCGTACTCTGCGCCATAGCCGACGCGGAGCGAGCCGAGCGAATTCTGCGGCGGGTGATTTAAAACTTGTTCGTCGGGGATTTGAAACTTGGCTCTTGACTTTGAGGCTTATTAAAGATATAATATATAGGAAAAATAAAAGAAAAGGAAATCTAAAAATGATAGATGAGGTAATTCTCTGTAAGTACGGCGAGATCGTGCTTAAGGGACAGAACAGAAAAAACTTTGAGTCAATGCTCGTAAAGGAGCTTCGCAGAAGAGCGAGCCCCCACGGCATATTCAAGATATATTTTAATCAGTCGACGATATACGTCGAGCCGCAGAACGACGAGTGCGATATGGACGGTATGTACGAAACCGCGAAGCACATCTTCGGCATAATAGGCGTTAACCGCGCGAAGGCGTGCGATAAGACTATGGAGTCGATAATCGCGACCGCGAAGGAATACCTTCCGAAGAAGCTCGTCGGCAAGCGCACCTTCAAGGTTGACGCAAGACGCTCGGACAAGGCGTTTTCGCTTACCTCTCCCGAGATCTCGCGTGACGTTGGCGCGGCTATTCTCGAGGTAACGGGCGGCAAGGTCAAGGTTGACGTAAAGAATCCCGACGTGGTCATCACGGTCGAGGTAAGAGATACCCACGCATATATCAGAGCAGGCCAGGAGCCGGGCGCTGGCGGACTTCCGATTCGCTCCGCAGGCAGAGGACTCCTTATGCTCTCGGGCGGTATAGACTCTCCCGTTGCGGGCTGTATGATGGCGAAGCGCGGTCTTGAGATCGAGGCGCTCCATTTCGAGTCCTTCCCCTATACCTCGGAGAGAGCGAGAGAAAAGGTTCTCACGCTTGCTGAGGAGATGTGCGAGTTCTGCTCGAAGATCCACGTTCATATAATTTCCTTGACTCACGTGCAAGAGGAGCTCCGCGACCACTGCGAGGAGGACTACTTCACGCTCCTCTTACGTATGTTTATGATGCGACTTGCGGAGCGTTGCGCAAGGGATTATAAATGCGGCGCAATTATCACGGGTGAGAGCCTCGGTCAGGTTGCCTCGCAGACTCTTGCGGCAATAGGCGTTACCGACTCCGCGGTAAATATCCCCGTTCTTCGTCCCTGCATCGGACTTGATAAGTCCGAGATAGTAAGCGAAGCGAGAAAGTACGGCACCTTTGAAACCTCAATTCTTCCGTTCGAGGATTGCTGTACTGTATTCACGCCCCGTCACCCGAGGACTCAGCCGAGAATCGAGGACGTCCTTCGCGAGCTTGAGAAGATAGACTTTGAGGGACTTCTTGACGAGGCTTACGCAACGATGACGACGGAAGTAAAATTGGTATTCCCGGAGTATAGGTAGCGTGATACTCCGAGTGGAGCATCACGCAGCGATATAAATCCCTTGCGTGATTTGCGAGATAAGCTATGCTTGCGATATTTGCCGGGGCAAGCGATATGCCCTGCGGGGCGTGAGGATTTATATCGCGTTCATTCATATGAACATATCGCCTAACATAAAAAAGAGAGAACTTAGCTATCGCTTCGTTCTCTCTTTTTTTGTTATATTTACAAATAATTATTTACTTTTCTTCGGTATTTTCCGTGCTCTTGCCCTTTTTCTCGGGGAAGATTATCTCTTTTGCGGAGTTCTTATTTCTCAGCTTCTGGCAATACTGCGTGCAGAGCTTATCGGTGCATTCCGCGCACTGCAGAGATGCGTTCGAGCCCTCCCAGAAGCGCTCGGGATAGAGAAGCACGCATATCTCCCAAACGAGGAAGTCCACCATGGAGAGAGCGAATAGGCTTATTGCATAAAATCCGCCCACGAATATGATGGGAGAAAACATCATAAAGTGATCCCAGTTGAAAATACGGCAAGTCGTGCAGCACTTATTACCCATAATGAGCCTGAACGGGCACCATATAAGCACGCATACGAGGTCGAACACGTAGAACAGCACGGATATCATAAGAAGATGCGCTTTAGTTAACACGCCCGTGTAGTAAAATACTGCGATAGCCGCGATAAGCGCGACCCAAAGTATCATAACCTTGTATGCGGAGCGGGTTATCGAAGATATGTATTTCTTCAAAGCGGGGATATTTATCCTCTCCTTTGCCATCTGGAAGCGATGGCGCAGGTGCTTTTGTGAGCCGAGGGATATATGGTTCTTAACGGGTATGAGCTGAAGCAGCATATCTATGACCCATATCACCCAAAGGATATGGAAAAGAGAGAACTTATGGAAGAAGTTAAAGCCCTCGAGCACGTAGAACTCCTCTCTTTTAAAGAAGAAGAGAAGCGTCGCGATAATGAGAACGATTATTCTTCCGATAAATCTTATTATATATCTTTTTCTGAGAGCTGACGGCTCTTTTTTTATTTGTGTTTCATTTGGCATAAGAGCCCTCCGTGAGAAGTTTATATGGGGGACCGCTACTTTAGTGGTGGATGAGGTGTCGGTACGTTCCAGCGCCGCATACAGCGCCGCCGCTGTCATTCTGAGCGGAGCGCAAGCGGAGTCGAACTTTTTTCGTCCGAGATCCCAAACGTTGCTACGCTCCGTTTGATCCTCGCTGTGCTCGGATTTCGACTTCGCTCAGGATGACGGGGGACGAAAAAAGCACCGTGCTGAGGTGGAATCTCGGCGCTCGGATCGTTCTCGCTATGCTCGAACGCGAATATCTGTATAGGAGGAATAGAACTTATTCCTCGTTGCTTTTTGCCTTAACCTTTGTGATCTTTTCCTTGATAGCGAGAACGATGGGCTTGATGTAGAATACCGTTACCGCGCCGATAACGAGCACTGCGTATCTGATTATGTAAGAGAGCCAGCCGTTCTTATCGTTGAGATAAGGAAGTCCGTCCTGAGGAGGTCCCGCAACGTACATAAAGTTGATGTTGCTCACGCCGTCGTATACGATAGAGTTGATATAGAAGGCGAAGAACATCATAACGAGCAGTACCTTAAGGCAGGAGAAATAGCCCTTAAGCGTGGGGGCGTGATCCGCCGATGTCATAAGATAGAGTGCGAAAACGATGATAGCGACGTGGTAGAGGAAGTACTGAAGCGTGAGGATAAATCCGCCGTTCAATGACGAGGACGTCGCGATAAGCAGAGCCGCAAAACCACCGACAAGGCAGCTCGGCATCATAAAGCTTATGAGCATATTCTTGAGCTTTTCGTTCGCGGAGATATTGAGTATAACTATGAAGAGTATCTGTATCGAGCAGAGATGGAAGGGGAGGTCTGACTTCGGGAGAATACCGCCGTGCGTGTCCTCATTTGCCACCGTGTAGTAGAAGATCTTGATTATCTCGGATACGATACCTACGAAAAGCATAATTTTTGCCGCTGTGGCAAATTTCAGCTTCCTCGAGAAAATATATGCGAGGACAATAAGAATAAGACATACCGCGAGGATGATAATGTGCTTTGTTCCGAAAATCGAATGCATAACCGTTCTCCTTTTCGTATTAAAAAATAAAGTTAAAATGAAACAAAACCGAAACATAACTCAGTTATTGTACCACAAAATGCGACAAAAATCAAGTATAATATAATTTATTTAACGTCAGGTGATATAAGACATAAGAGTTTCCTCGTACTCGCTCATCTTTATTATCTGATAACCGCAGTAGCGCTCGTCGAGGCACATTTTGTTCGAGGCAATTATCTGCCTGTAGACGTCATCGGTCACGACGAAGACGAAGTTTCCGTCCTTTTTTCTGCCCTCGGTAATAGCTCTGTCAAACGCCGCCATCTCGCGCTTTATCCAGTTTGCAGAAAGGTATTCGAGATTTGACAGCACGACGATAAAGTGGCGTGACTTACGGAGCGCATCGTAGATCGCGTCCTCGTACTCGGATTTTGAGAGCTGGGGGAGGGTTCTCTTGCTCCAGAACGGGACCTTCATATTCTTCTGGCAGAAGTTATAAATTCTTTCGGCAAGGTCGGAGTCTTCGTTCTTGAAGCTGATGAAAACGTCGTAATTACCGCTTCCGCGCAGGGTGAAGCCGAGCAGGGACTTAATACCGTTTTCCGCCTTCTCGTCGGCTGCGGCTCCGCCGTCCTCGCGCTCTATCGCGTGGCGTATCTCAACAATTCTGTCAACGCAGTCCGCGGCAACGCCCTTCGCTCCGACGACCTCGCAGTAATTCTTGAGCCGCTCGTAGCTCGTGAGCAGGCAGGAGAGGAAGTCACCGGCGATACCCCTCTTTTCAAGAGCATCAAAGAGCTTATTGCCCTCCTGCATAAACTTTGCGACTGATAGCAGAATACTATCGCTTTCGTCGGGCGCAGTGTCGGTCTTTTCCTTAGTGGAATAAGCAGCTTTGGCTGCTACTGCCTCATTTTTGCAAATAAAACTTTCCGTTTCGCGTATAAAATCGGTATCTTCCTCGGTAAATCTACGGTCATAGCTGCCGTCTTCGGTAAATGCTCTGTAAAGCTCAAGAAATGGCTCTTGACGGCTGATATAGGTATCTATGGGGCAGGGGTTGGGAACGTCGCCGCCTGTAATAACGTCAGCGCATTCGGTGCGTATTATTCTGTCGGAATAGATAAGTCTTATCGCGACGGCGGAGAAATAAACGTCTCTTTCAAAGATATTTTTCTTTTGAGTACGCCCGGGTTTTTTATAAGTCAAGGGCGGTACCTTGTCAATCGCGCCGAGGATCGTGCGCACGGTTGCTCTTGACTCTGCGTCGTACCTGCCGACGTAGCACTCGAGCTCGCTGTAAAGTCGGCAAAGCTCACGGCAGATATCCTTCATTTCCTTGTAATCTATTCTTTGAGAGTCCTCCCATTTTTGAACCGTAAGAAGGATCAGCTCGCAAATCGTCGCGGCGACCTTGTCCTCATTTTTTATACTCTTGTACTCGGATAATTTTTCGTATAAAACCGTCGATTTCAGTCCGTGACCGTAGGTTTTGTCTATCGCGGCAACGGCAGACTCTAATTTGTCGGTATCGGAAACGGTGTAATGCGCCTTATTCGCCAGCTGAAAATTGAGAGTGGGGGAGAAGTTATCGGTCAGGACTAGGGGAAGAATTTTCTGTCCACGGTCTTTTGATATGCTGAGCGCGAACTGAAGCTCCATCATCGCCGTCGGCGATGAATTATAGTTGTCCGTAATTATAGGTAAAAAGCAGTCGCTGCTCTGTATAGCCTCGGTGATAGAGCTCGCGAAATCGAAGCCTGTAATGAGATTGCTCTCATCCATCCAGACCGTGTAACCGCGCTCGACAAGGAGCGATCTTACTTCACGCGCATAAGGCGCGCCGTCCTTGTGACAGTAGCTTATAAAAAAGTTATATTTTGCCATAGCTTTTAGTCCTTATCCGGAACGTATTCCATAATATCCTCGATTTTGCAATCGAGCGCAGCGCAGAGCTTATTGAGTGTCTTGCTCTCTATATTATCGTTCGCTTTTAATCTTCGAACCGTCTTGCTGTCTATGCCGCAGCTTTCGCGGAGCTTGTACGTGCTGAAGCCTTTATCCTTCATAGTTTTCCAAAGCTTATCAAAAACTATCATTATTCTGCCTCCAAAAACAATTGTAAAAACTCTTGACAATATATATTATGGGGGTTATAATCTTATTTATTAAGGGGATATAACCCCCATAACGAGAGGAGATTTAACTTTAAGGAGCTTATAGAGGCGCTTGTTTTAAACTATCTTCGGAGCGAGAAATTCAGAGGGGAAAATTTAAAAGAGGTTAATTATGAAAACATTATTGAAAATGAGTGTTACAAAACGCTTAAGAAAATTCAAGAGATACTAAAAGACGGTAATAATTCCGATGCGGAGTGCTTTGAGAAAATAGAACGAATAGTATGCCTATTTGAAAGTAACGGTATCGACAGCGGCACAAGGCACGATTTTTAAACCCGAGTTTTCAGGCGGGACGGTTTATTACATCAAAACTATTGATTTTTTTGGTAGTATATAGTAAAATAAAGTAAATCAATAGTGAGGTAAAAATTATGAGTAATAAAAAAATAATTATCTTAATTTTGACTCTGGCTCTGGCGCTTGCTACGCTTGCTTCCTGCAGCCTGTTCGGCGGCGGTGGCGGAAATAAGACGACTTTGCCCGAGCCCGAGGGAGAGAAGACCGAGATAACGAAGGAGCGCGCGGTCGAGCTTTACGACGAGCTAATGTCGTACGGCGCGGGAAACGGCGTCCCTAACTATCAGTCGGTTATGGATAAGGTCATATCGGCGAACGCCTTTTCAAGTCCCGCAACCGCGGAGCAGTACGTAAATTACATAGCTCAGTGCGAGCGAAGCGCGTTTGAGAATGGCGGCTCGGTCAGCCTTGATGACGGAACGAGCGCAACTCTGATGCACGGCTCGTCCGAGAGCGAGGTGCTTCTTATCGTGTACCGCGACGGCGTGATGTACGTTGTTCTCCTTGATATAGAGCTCCCACCCGAGGAGGCGCTCGAGTGGCCCACCGACGAGGAGTTTGCGGCGTTCCATATTCAGCTCGATCAGGCAGAGGGAACGAAGCTTATGATAGTAACAAAAACCGACAAAGAGATAGACACCTTTGCTGACTTCGATTCGCTCTACGTGGATATGAAGGATGCCACCCGTGCGCATTATAACGCATATATTAACGAGGCAAAGAAACAAGGCTTCGTCCTCGAGCCCCACGGTGATAATTGGGACGGTCAGGAGAACTACGTAGCATTTAAAACCGTAGGCAAACTCTCCTTTGCGTGCGAGGTGCGCTTAATTGACGAAAACCGCGTATTCGTCCATCTCTGGAACGAAACGCAGAATATGCAGCGTGACACGGGTATACTCCTCTCGGATATCCTAGAAAAGGGAACGTTCCTCGTTCGTAGCGAGTATATGTTTACCCCCGAGTATGACGAGTCCGAAAAGCTTCCCACAGATGGCGGCACGGTTTCGGATAAGGAAAACGGCAAAAATCAGGGTGAACCCTATCTCCGTGTAGATTTAATGGCGCTTTCATTCTCGGAAAGAGGCTATGCCGAGTTCTGGCAGGCCGATATTGAAATGCCTGAAGCTACGAAGGATTTCGTTTTCAAAAACTTCGGCTCGGAAATTTTTGACTATACCGAGAAAAAGATATACAGACTTTATAACTACGGCATAAATAAGCTCGGCTACAATGATACCCCCGGATTTGACGGTAAGCCCGATATCCCCGAGGAGGATGAGGCAGAGAGATTCTATTACTCGATAGAAAAGCACGTATCCGAGAGGGGTACGACGATAGGCGCTCATTATGCTGCGGCGACCAATCTTAAAAAGACGGGTAAGACGAATATTATTGCAGGTATCGAGTGCGCGGAATATACGGCTACCTGCGTTGCGGTTGACGGTGATAACAGAATCACCTGGGATGCGACCTTTAACGTATGGGAAGAGTACAATATCGCATTAAGCTACAAGGGACAGAAGTGGTGGAGCGACACCACTCCCTACTATGAGGAGTACGTTCTCGTCACGCGCGATGCGTGGATAGACGATGCGCTCGACCTTCCGTTTTACGGTGAGTATACCGAGAGTTTCCCGAGCGCGGATATCGAAGCTGACCTTGGCTTTGCTCTACCCGAGGTCGACGGAGCGGATGGCTACTTCATTGAGATACTGAACCGCGCCGAGGACGGTATGTCTGCACCCGTGCTTAAAAATCTCTATCACGTGGGCGGAATTTCACGTGACGAATACCTTTCGTACAGAAAAGAAATTGAAGAGCTCGGTTTCACGCTCGAGGACGAGTGGGTATCCCCTTATATGTACCGCGAGAGCGATAACGCGAAAATAACGATCTCGATGGATTACGACGAGGAAAAGGACGAGATTCGCTTTGAGATTTCCATCACTCCGATGGAGAAGGTATATTTCCCCGCTTCGGGAACGTATAGAATGAGATACGTCGGCGCGTTCTCCGAGGTGCGCGAGGTAAGGCTCGTATTTTTCGAGAACGGCGATATTTTGACCGAGGATCAGTACGGCAACAGAGCCCTTTACGAAAAGCGCGGCAACTTTAGCTACGACTATAACGGCAGCATAATCAACGAAATACATCTGTATAGCTATATCGGCTCGAGCTTATCGGCTATAATTAATTGCACAAAGGATTGGAATTTAACCTACGTCGAAAACGGCACGGTTAACGGTATTCCCGTAGCTATTTACGAAAGCTGGGACGGTGTTATCAGGGTAGCTGTACTCGAGGAGAGCGGATTTATCCTTCATCGCACGGATAGCGGAGCGGTTACCGTTGAGCTTATAAGCTATACGACGGATACGTCAACGGAGATGAACTGACATAACCGAAGCTATAAACGTGTTTTAGAAATTTTATAAAAAGATTGACAAATAAAATATTTTGTGATAAAATATTTAGGTAATTAATTTTAATTAGCAGAGCGTTGAAGGATAAAGCTGTTTTTCGACGCCCCTCCGTGAGGAGTAACTCATATCCCGGCAGAAAAAAGAGATGCGGCGCGTGGTGCAAGCCGCAGCGGGACGGGTGAAGGTAGCACGGAGTATTCCGCGAAGAAAGGCGCAGAGCAAAAATGCGCTGACTAGACCGCGGCGTGCCGCTCGCGTTAAGAGTAAATGAGATGCCGAATGAATGTAAAAAATGCGCTAATTGTAAAGCGATATTTGCAAAAATGGCATAAATACGGGTGGTACCGCGTAAAACTGATGTTTTTTCGCCCCGAGATGAGAGCTTTCTCATCTCGGGTTTTTCTTATAACGTTCGTCGAAGACGAACATATCTCATCCGCTTTTTTTGCGGATATATCGCTATCTCGCTGTGCGAGATAATATCGCTGTTTTGCGGCGCAAAACAATATCGCGCACCGAAGGTGCATATTGCGTTCGCCAACGGTGAACATATACTCCTATTCGGCGCAAAGCCTAAAGTCTTTGGTGCTTCGCACTCCGTTCGTCAATGACGAACCGCCGAGGAGCAATCTGCGCATCCGTCCTTGTGAACAAGCTCCCAGATACGGATTTGCTTGATTATCGCACACCGAAGGTGTATATCGCTTACCGAATGAAATGAGGTAACATAATGAATAAAAGCATTAAAGAACTTGCAGTCGAGCTTACAATAGAAATAACTGCTGTATGTGATACAATAAAAGGAAGAAGTGTTTTTGTTAATCAAATACTGCGTTCCTGCTCGTCAATAGGAGCAAACAGCTATGAAGCAAAATATGCACAAAGTAATGCCGATTTTGTAAATAAACTTGAAATTGCGCTTAAAGAATGTTACGAAACTGATTATTGGTTGGAGATACTTTATAAAACAGGTTCACTGGACGAAGTTGCGTTTAAGTCTCTTTATAATAAATGCGGTGTAATTCGCAGAAAACTGATTTCGTCCATTACCACAATAAAAAATAAAGAGGATTTTATGGTTTAGTTTGTCTGCTTCGCAAAGGAGTATATGCCGCGAACTGCGCGGCGTGAGGAGGATAATAGTATCTCGCTTTGCTCGATAGCGATATGCCACTTAAAAGTGGCGCGATATTGTTTTGCGTTGCAAAACAGCGATATTATCTCGCACAGCGAGATAGCGATATGTTCTCGCTATGCTCGAACGTGAAAAATACAATACCGAAAGGAAACAAATAAAAATGAGAGAAGAACTCGCAAAAAATTATAATCCTGCCGAGTTTGAGGACAGGATCTATGCAAAATGGGTAGAGAAGGGATACTTCAAGCCCGACAGTGACAAGAAGAAAAAGCCCTTTTCAATAGTTATCCCTCCGCCAAACGTTACAGGTCAGCTCCATATGGGACACGCTCTTGACGAAACCCTCCAGGATATACTTGTACGTACCAAGCGTATGCAGGGCTATTCCACCCTTTGGGTACCCGGTACCGACCACGCCGGTATCGCAACGCAGATAAAGGTTGAGGAAAGACTTCGCGTTGACGAGGGTCTTTCGAGATACGACCTCGGCCGTGATAAATTCCTCGAGCGCGTTTGGGCGTGGAAGGACTCCTACGAGCAGAGAATAACAGGTCAGCTCAAGAAGCTCGGCGCATCCTGCGACTGGTCCAGACAGCGTTTCACAATGGACGAGGGCTGCTCGCGCGCTGTACGCGAGGTATTCGTCAACCTTTACGATAAGGGACTCATATACCGCGGTCACAGAATAATCAACTGGTGCCCGAGATGCTTAACCGCTCTTTCCGATGCAGAGGTTGAGTATAAGGATATGCCCGGCAACTTCTGGCATATAAAGTACCCCATCAAGGGTGAGGATGGCTACGCCAAAGTAGCGACGACCCGTCCCGAAACTATGTTTGGCGATACCGCCGTTGCGGTAAACCCCGAGGACGAGGCGACAAAGCACCTCATCGGTAAGACTCTTATACTTCCCATAGTAAACCGCGAGATACCCGTTATAGCAGACGATTACGTTGAGATCGGCTTCGGTACGGGTTGCGTTAAGATAACCCCCGCTCACGACCCCAACGACTTCCTCGTAGGTCAGCGTCATAACCTCGAGCAGATCAAGGTAATGAACGTCAACGCCACGATGAACGCGTACGCGGGCAAGTACGAGGGTATGGACAGATACGCCTGCAGAAAGGCGCTCGTCAGCGATCTTGAGGCGGAGGGATTCCTTGTTAAGACCGAGCCCCACGATCATAACGTCGGCACCTGCTACCGTTGCGGAACTACCGTTGAGCCTCTCACCTCGGATCAGTGGTTCGTTAAGATGAAGCCCCTTGCGGCTCCCGCGATCGAGGCGGTAGAAAACGGAACTATCAACTTCGTTCCCGAGAGATTCTCGAAGAACTACTTCAACTGGATGAATAATATCCTTGACTGGTGCATATCCCGTCAGCTCTGGTGGGGACACAGAATTCCCGCCTTCTACTGCGACGCTTGCGGAGCTATGGAGGTATCCAAGACCGACCTTACGGTATGCCCGAAGTGCGGCGCACCGATGCGCCAGGAGGAGGACGTGCTTGATACGTGGTTCTCGTCGGCGCTTTGGCCCTTCTCAACTCTCGGTTGGCCCGATAAGACCGAGGACCTCGCGAGATACTACCCCACGGACACCCTCGTAACAGGCTACGATATCATCACCTTCTGGGTATCGAGAATGATATTCTCGGGACTCGAGCATATGGGCGAGAAGCCCTTCTCGACCGTATTTATCCACGGACTTGTAAGAGATGCGCAGGGAAGAAAGATGTCGAAGTCGCTCGGCAACGGTATCGACCCCTTGAAGATAATCGGGCAGTACGGCGCGGATGCGCTGAGATTTGCCCTCGCGACGGGTAACGCGCCCGGTAACGATATGCGTTTCTCCGACGAGAAGATCGAGGCGGCGAGAAACTTTGCAAACAAGCTCTGGAACGCATCGAGATTCGTGCTTATGAACCTTACCGAGGACGATGCGACTCTTCTTACTCTTCCCGAGGAGTCCGACCTCACCGCAGAGGATAAGTGGATACTCTCCGCATTCAATAAGCTCGCAAAGAGCGTTAACGATAACGTTGAAAACTACGAGGTAGGAGTTGCGCTCGGCGAGATCTATTCCTTCACCTGGGATACCTTCTGCGATTGGTATATCGAAATGGCGAAGAGCAGAATTTTCGCTGCGGGTACCCCCGAAGCGCTCAGCGCAAAGAGAGTCCTCGTTTACGTTCTCACGGGTATATTAAAGCTCCTTCACCCCTATATGCCTTTCATTACCGAGGAGATATATCAGGCTCTTCCTCACTCGGATGAGTCCATTATGATATCCGCATACCCCACCTTCAACTCGGAGCTTGATTACAGTGCCGACGAGGAGGAGATAAAGAGAATTATCGCCTGCATCACCGCTATCAGAGCGCGCAGAGCGGAAATGAATATCGCCCCCTCGAAGAAGGCAAAGCTCTACGTTGTAACCAAGTATAAGAGCACGTTTGAGAATGCCGCTCCTATGCTTGAAAAGCTCGCATCCGTATCCGAGCTTCATATAGTTGACTCCTACGATTCGAGCGATGCGGTTGCTATCGCTACCGATTCGGGTAACCTCTATATTCCTCTTGCCGACGTTATCGACTTTGAGAAGGAAAGAGCAAGACTCACCGCAGAGTACGAGAAGAACGAGGGCGAGATCACCCGCCTCGAGAAGAAGCTCTCGAACGAAGGCTTCGTAGCAAAAGCTCCCGCCGCAGTAGTTGAGGGTGAGCGTGCTAAGCTCGCGAAGTATCTGGAGATCAGAGAAACGCTTACTGAAGCAATAGCTAAACTGAAATAATCGACGGAGCAAATGTTCATTTCGTGAACGTGATTAAAAGATGAGATACAATTTCAACCCAACAGAAGAAAATATAGCAGAAACTGCCGATGCGGTAATTTTTGCGGGAAGCTATGAGGACACGGCAGATATTGCCGAGCTCGTGATCGGAGAGGGAATACTCGAGATCGCAGAGAACGCTTTCCGCGACTTTGAAAATTTAAAATCGGTCACTCTGCCGAAGAGCCTCGTCAGAATTTCCGCGGCGGCGTTCTCGGGGTGCAAGAACCTCACCCGTGTTGAGTTTAGCGCGGGGATTTGTGAGATTGGTGACGAGGCGTTTGCCTATTGCTCGTCGCTCCTTTCCCTGAATTTACCCGATACGGTAAAGCGTATCGGAGAGGGCGCGTTCGAGGGATGCGCCGCGCTCTCGCGCGTTAAGCTCTCCGAGAGCCTTGAGATGATAGGCTCGGGCGCGTTTTCGTTCTGCTTCAACCTTCGAGATATAACCATACCCGATAGCGTCTTGCTTATTGAGTTCTGCGCTTTCGCATCCTGCTTCTCGCTCGAGGGCGTTAAGCTTTCACTCAGTATGGGTATGATAGACGAGTCAACGTTTGAGGGTTGCCGCTCGTTGAAAAACGTCGATTTGCCACCTAAACTTTACAAAATAGGCAGAAGAGCCTTCAAGGGATGCTCTTCGCTCGAGTCGCTTATTCTTCCGATAACGCTCCGCGATATTGGCTTTGACGCATTCTCCGGTTGCCGCTCTCTTTTGAGAATTGCTATCCCTCGGGGACTATCAGAGATAGAGGACGGTGACGCATTCTCGGGATGCGATAAGCTCTCCGAGATAACCTATGCGGGCAGTAAGCGCGATTGGGAGTACCTTAACCGCGGCAAAACGCTCACGGTAAGGCGAAGCGACCTCTCCTACTATTCCCCTAAAATACATTTTTTGGACTTAAAGAATGAAGTATAAATGTCTTTTACTCGACCACGACGATACCGTTGTAAACAGTACCGCAACCATCCATTTTCCTTCCTTTATAGAATATCTTAAATCCGCGCGCCCCGAGCGCGCGGATAGCTATACGCTCGAGGAGTTCATTCTAAAGAACTTCACCCCGGGGATAGTGAGCCTCTTCCGTGACGAGCTCGGACTCTCGGATGCGGAGCTTGAAGAGGAGCAGGGATTTTGGGAAAGGTTTGTCAAAACCCGCTTTCCCATAGCTTATAGCGGTATACGCGAAATACTCTGCCGCTTTGTCGCAGAGGGGGGAATTATTGCCGTTGCGAGCCACTCTATGACGAGATTTATCGAGCGCGACTACGAGCATAACGGACTCCCGACTCCGCACGAGATCTTCGGTTGGGATCTGCCGCGTGAGCTTCGCAAGCCTAACCCCTATGCGGTCGAGGTGCTGATAGAAAAGTACGGCTTCACTCCATCCGAGATACTTATGGTAGACGACCTTAAGCCCGGCTTTGATATGGCTCGCGCCGCGGGTATAGACTTTGCCGCGGCAGGCTGGGGCTACGACGTCCCCGAGATAGAGAGCTTTATGCGCGAGCATAGTGACTACTACCTTAAAACCGTCGATGAGCTCGGGGAGCTGTTAGCGTGATGCCCGACAGCATCACGCTAAACGATGTTTGCCCTAAAGGGTGGTGATGTTGCATTCTTCAGTGATGTTCACTTCGTGAATGATGTTGCGCCCTTGGCGCAGTGGGCAAACGTCACATCATAGCGAGCATATGCGAGCTGCATCATTATGCGTAGCATAACATCATTTTTGCGTCAGCAAAAACATCAACCCCGAAAATTTACCTTTAAAACTTCACCGAAAAAACTTCACAAATAAACCCATTTATGAACAAATTGTAACTACCACTCATATTCTGATTTTCAGGGGGCATTTTGCCCCTCTTTTTTTATGCAATTTAGCCAATTTCACGAAGCCGAGCTCCCGAAAGTTCTAGGCATGATGATACTTACAAAGCGAAAATTTTATGTTATTCTATTCTTGTAAGAAAAATCTGTGCCGTATGGGTTAACCCTTGCGGTGAACTGAAGGAGAAAGAATGTACGATTTAAAGTGGTTCAAGCTTGATTGTAGAGTTTTCGATAATTACAAATTAAAATACTGCTTAATGGCGGATAACGGTCTATACTATCAGCTCGTCTGGATAAAACTGCTCTGCGAGGCGGCAAAGCGCAATGACGGCGGTAAAATATACGTAAAGCGCGGCAGCTTTATAGACCTCGACCAGCTCGCGCACCTCTTGGATATGGATAAGCAGATAGTCGGTGAGGCGATATGCGTCTTTGAGTATCTCGATATGATAAAGTACGATAACGGTGAGGAGCTCGTTGTAAAAGGCTTCACGGAGTATCAGCGCGGTGAGTCGGCGGATAGCCTTTATGATGAAGAGGAGCAGGAGAGTCGCAGCGCGGATTACGCTCCCGAGAAGCTGCGCGAGGAAATAGTCCGCGAGCGAAACAGAGAGGCTCAGCGCAAATGGCGGCAAAGACAGCGCGAGAAGCGCTCCGCAGAGAAAAACGGCAGTAATAAAGAAAAGAAGCCCGAGGATAATTCCGTCAAGCAAAATAATACAAAGCATAATACCGAGAGTAATGAAAACCGTAATGAAAGCGTAATATTACGTAATGCCGAGAGTAATATTACGGATAACGAAAGTAATAATTACGGTAATGGAAGTTCCCCTAAAAATATATTCATAGAAGAGAATAGAGAAGAAGAGAATAGAACAGATAAGAGCAGAGGAGAAGAGAACAGAGAAGAAAAAATAAATAATAACTCTCTCTCCCCCTCACAACGCGTGGAAGAAAAAAAGAAATACGGAACGTTTGAAAACGTTTATCTTTCGGATACGGAGCTTGAGGAGCTTCGCGCGAAGCTTGGAGCAGGGGTACTCGCAAGGCTTATTGACGATCTCTCCGAGCATATCGCAAGCACGGGCAAGACCTACGCGAGCCACCACGCGACGCTTCTGCGGTGGTCGAAGAATGAGTATGCGCCGAGGGAAGAGGGGGATAGGTACGCCAAAGCAAGCTCGCGCAGAGGTGAGGAGGGCGCGAAATCGAGCTCTGACGGCTGGGATTTTGCAAACAGAAAAGGCCCTCGGGATACGCCCCGAGAGCCGAAGAATAGGTATGGTGATTTTGACCCCGAAGAAGCCATGCGGCTTGCAATCGAGAGAACGATGAGAGAGTGCGGAAGGTAATAGTATCTCGCGTTGCTCGATAGCGAGATTCCTTCTTTGAAGGAGCGATATTATCTCGTAGAACGAGATAGCGATATATTTTCAGCAAGCCGAAAATGCGATATATTCGCAATTTTTAAATTGCGAATGTTGTTGAAAGTACGCTACATATAAATCCTCACGCCGCGCAGTTCGCGGCATATCTCTATTCCGCATAGCGGAATAATATCGCATTTGCGGAGCAAATATATCTCATTCATTTTGAATGCATATTTCAAAATGAATATATCTCTTACCGAATGAAATGAGGTAACTATTATTACCTTCTGCTTTCTCTGTCAACAAAATTCGAGAAGGTAGTTTTAGTAAAGATCTTCATACCGTAGATCTCGTCACCTGTGAATGCTACCTTTATCGAGGTGCGTTTCTCGGTTACGTACGTAAGCTCGCGCGGAGCGGGTGAGAATATCATCACCTCACTGTCGTCGGGGTGGCACTCGATTGGCTTCATAATGACCGTGCGCGGGAAATAGACTCGGCTTGCCTCGTGTACGGCGCGCATGCTGCGTACGAAACGCCTTACCTTAACTGCGCCTCCGCTCTTCATAAACACTGCCGCGTACTCTCGGTTTGCGATATGAACGGCATATAGCGAGCTCTTACCGGAGAAGAGCCTTACGGCGTAGGAGCGGCTGTAAATCTTAACACGGACTACGGGTACTTTTGTAACACGGGGGGAGAAGAACGCGATCGGGCGAAGCTCCTCGAGAGAAACTCCCGTAATATTCCTGAGCCTCAGTACGGATAAGAGTAAGAAAAGTCGTTTAAGTACAAAACGGATAATTTTATACGCGAGGACTATGATGATAATAATTATAGCAAATTCAAGAAGCGTCATATACTGCCCTCCGCAAATCCCGTCAGCCATTTGGCGCGGTAATACTTTAAAACGAGGGGGAGCGTTACGGCGTGGGAGAATACAAGAAAGAGGGATACATAGATAGGTGAGCCCAATGCTCCAAACGCCTCGGTGAGAGTCTTTGTCGGCTGAAGAAACTCTGCGATGAATGATCCCGAGTCAAAGAACTGTGTCGGAATAAAGTGTACGGAGAGGGTGAAG
This sequence comes from Eubacteriales bacterium, assembly GCA_045654585.1. Lineage (GTDB taxonomy): Bacteria > Bacillota > Clostridia > Oscillospirales > CAG-272 > UBA1740. The sequence continues at coordinate 6,049 of JAZONS010000057.1, read as the reverse complement.
AGCGTACCGCAAAAAACGGACGAAACCACGTCACCTATACCGAAAATGCAAACATAAGTTTTCAAAATATCGGTAATTCTATAAAGACCGTCGGTTTTTGTAATAATATACTCGAATCTGTCGTTGTTATATCTTCCGGCGATATACGTAGTTAAAATCAGTGTCAGCGATACCGTTATTATTGCCATTGCGTGGGTGAACACCACGTACTGCTCCTTGTTGAATACGGCATTGTAAAGAGGGAAGGTGTCGGGGAAAAACTTGTATAGCAGGTTATATATCTGACCGACAAGCGAGCCGATAAATGCGCTCGCGATAAGACCCAGCGCCATCCATAGCGCGAACGATGCGGTCTTTTTTACGCATCTTTTCATTTTTCTGTTTTTCCCCCTTTCGCCAAAACGTTTTTTTATATAAGTTGTCTGTGTAGAATAATCGTATCAGTAGTTAAAAGCGCCCATATATTTTTTATAGTTACCCGAAAGAGCGGGCGCGGAAGAGCCGTTGCTTCCCGCTTTTGCGCTATCCATTTCGTCAAAGCCAAAACCGTCTCCGGGCGCTCCGCCTGAGCCGCCCGACGAGCCGTAGAGGTTAACGGGAGAGTTCTCCTCGTTCATTACGACGTATACCGTGTTGCATTGTATAGCAGATGCGCCGTCGCCGCCGTTACCGCCGTCACCTCCGTTATTGGAGCCGGAGTCGCCACCGTTGCCGCCTCTGCCGCCGTTACCGCCGGCTGCGGTAAGTGAGTCGCCCATGAGCACGCAGTATGCCGCTTTGATAGCGTTCGTTCCGTTCTTGCCTCTGTCACCGCGCATACCCTCGGCAAACAGCTCGCTCGAATCTCTGCCGTCAGCGCCTGCCGCGCCCGTACCGCCATAGAGCTTTCCGCCGACGGAATTGACGATAAGAATGGGAGAGGTGCCGTCGGATGAACCGTTACCGTCGTTGAGCGTTATCGCGCCGAAGGTAGCACCCGTGGGAGCTTTTATAGTGACGTTGGTTATATCAACAATAAGATTAGAGCTTCTTGCGTTAGCTATGATAGCGAGTGTTACTTCAGCCGCCTCCGACGCGGTATCGTTGTATATAGTGATACGCTTGACGCCTGCGCCGACGTTAAGAGCGCTGAAGGAGCGAAGCAGACTTGCGCCGATGATATAATGCTCTTCGTCGGTGAGGCTTGCTGTGCCTTGCGTAAGAGTCGTGCCGCTGTTATAGTTTTTGACGGGAGCAGATGTCGGAGCTGCCGTCTCTGCCGATGCATAGGTCGGTCTTACGGTGACCTTGCCCGAGAAGAGCTCGGCTTCATTTAAAACGTAATATGCGTTGACGGACGTAGTACCATAGACCGCTCCGTCCTTAAGTATCTCGTAGCCTGTGGCGTTCGGTTGCTCGCACCATACGAGGTAGCCCGAGACGTAGGATACCTCAAAGCCGCTCTCGTCCTTATCGCCAACCGTGGGAATTTTTCCGTCTGTTCTTGAGAGGTAATTTATCCTTGCGGAGCCGGAAAGGCTTCCGTTTCTGCCATTTGCGCCGTTCTGTCCCTTTGTTATTCCTGAGCCGCCGTAGCCGCCGTTACCGCCTCTGCCAAGGCTTGCGTCGAGCTCTCTGTACGCGGCGTTGAATACCGTCACCGTTCCGTGGGTGAATACGTCACCGCCGCTTCCGCCCGAGCCTGCGTGTCCGCCGTGGGTCAACAAGCCCGTGCCGTTTCCTCCGTCACCGCCGTTACCGCCGTTACCCGTAACGAACGTGGGCTGATTTTCGGTGAAGAGCTTAAGCTTCGGAAGCGAGAATATATTGCCTCCTTTTGTTCCGTTTCCGCCATTACCCGCGTGCGTTCCCGAGCCGTTATTTCCCCTCGGACCGTCATTACCCGCCATGGAATTCGAAAGACTCGACGAGCCCTTCATTATTACGGTAGCTTCGAAATCCGAGGTGCCCGAGTAGCTTATCATATTTGATCTCGATGCCGAGAGATTAACGTTCTGGAGAATTATAGTGAGCGGCTTTGTTCTCTCCTCGATAACTATACCGAAGCCGGAGAGCACAGTGTCGCTCGTGCATCTTATCGTCAGCCTGTCGAGCATAGTGCCGAGCTTAATGCTCGTGTTTGCGAAGTTTATGTAGCTTTCGTTTGAGCCCGCAAGGTTAAGAACTATGGAGTTGTATTTTATCGAGCCGAGCTGATACGAGCCGTTCTGATAGAAGGAATCGCGCAGCTCGTCCATCGAGGTTATTATCTTTTCCGAGGGAACGGTAGGACTCCAGGCAAACTCTTCGCTGAAGTAGAGCTCTCCGTCGATCTCCTTAGCTATCTTAACAAGATATTCCTTGTTCGTGGAAACAACAAGCTCGATATATTCGTTTGCGGTCACCTCGCAGTCCTTACCGTCAAGAAAAACGTGATAGGAGTCGGCATTTTCATCGGAGCGCCAGGTGAGGTAATCGTCAAAGAAAACGAACGAGGGATCATCCCACTTCAGCTCGGGTTTCTCCTCTTCGTTGCCACCCTCGTCCTCCGTGTTTCCGTTATCCTGAGAGGAGTCTTCATTTTCCGTGCCGTCCGAGCCGTCTCCGTTATCGCCAACAGAGCCGCTATCCGTATTATCTCCTTTGTTCTTATCGCCGCAAGCTGAAAATACCATAGAGACGCATAAGAGCATAATAATCATTAAAAACAGCTTTTTCATTTTAATCTCCTTAAACCAAGGTTGTAAGAGCATTTTATCATATATATAAAATCTTTTCAAGAGAATTTTTAAATTATATTGATTTATTTTTTTATTATGCTATAATATAAAATGGAAAGGGAGTGATCACTATAATTAATCTTAAACTAATTTCCGCAAATGGCGACGTAAAATTCAAGGCGTACGGTGAAGAGATAGACGAGCGCTTCTCGGGCGAATACGAAGAGGGCGATAAGTTCCGCATCGAACTTCTTGACACAGAGTTTGTTAAGCTGAAGCTTGACGATACGCTCGCGGAGTCTATCGTGTACGTTCCCGACGGTACCTTTGAATTCACGGTTCCGTTCGGCTATGAAAGACGAGCTTGCTACGGACCCGTAGCCTTCTCGGGGGACAGTCACAGACTCATAGTATCCGAGCCAACCGAGGCGGAGATCTACGGAGAGAGAGAAATATCCTTAAACTCTCACGATAGGCACAACGTGCCGAAATATTTTCCTCACGCAGTCGCAAATTTCGTGACGAGAGAGGACCCCTGCTTCTTTGAGCGCAACGCAATTGACGGTGTTACGGACAATTCGTCCCACGGTCAGTACCCCTATCATTCGTGGGGCGGCGGACTTCGAGAGGACCTTGAGTTTGAGGTGCATTTCGGATGCGACGTTGAGGTCAGCTCGGTCGTGCTCTTCTTGCGTGCCGATTTCCCGCACGATACATTCTGGCGCGAGATGGATATTGAGTTTTCGGACAAGTCGAGAGTCCACGCGGATCTCGAAGGTATAGCGGATGGTCAGACCGTCACCTTCCCGAAGAAGGTAACCGAGTACGTAAAGCTCACGGGCTTCCGTCAGCAGAGACTCGAGGATGGCTCACTGTCATTCGCGGCATTAACTGAAATACAAGTAAACGGTAAATATATCAAAAAGGAGAACGAAGGAATGGAAGTAAGACAAGCTTCTAACGCAAAAGACGTCAGATTCTATACGACTGACAGACTCAGAGAGGAGTTCCATATCGCGAACCTCTTCACAAAGGATAATATCAGAATGGTATACAGCCAGACTGACAGAATTATTGTTATCGGCATGATGCCCATTAAGCTTGAGCTCAAGCTTGAGGCAGGCAAAGAGCTTGCAGCGGACTATTTCCTTGAGCGCCGTGAGCTTGGCTGTATCAACATCGGCGGTAAGGGAATTATCACCGTAGACGGTGAGACCTATGAGATGAATCCCCGTGACGGTATCTACGTTGGAAAGGGACACCGCGATCTTAAGTTCAAGAGCGTCGATGAGAAGAACCCCGCTAAGTTCTACATAACCTCAGCTCCGGCTCACACCGAGTATCCCACCGTTAAGATCGACATTACGAAGGCTCGTAAGGTTCCCTGCGGCTCGGTTGAGGATTGCAACAAGAGAGTAATAAATCAGTATATCCACCCCGAGGTAATGAAGTCCTGCCAGCTTGCTATGGGACTCACAGAGCTCGAGGTTGGCTCCAACTGGAATACCATGCCCTGCCACACGCATGACAGAAGAATGGAGGTTTACCTCTATCTCGATATGGGCCCGAACGACGCGGTATTCCATATGATGGGCGAGCCTAAGGAAACGCGCCATATCATTATGCATAACGAGGAAGCGGTTATCTCTCCCTCCTGGTCTATCCACTCGGGCGTAGGTACGAAGAATTATTCGTTTATCTGGGCGATGTGCGGTGAAAATCAGGAGTTTACGGATATGGATCATATCGAAACCAAAGAACTCCGGTAATCCGCTGTCGCATTTTGGCGTAAGCGAAATGCTCGACAGCATTTCTAACCCCCTTTTCCCCTCTCGACATATTCCTATATGCCTTACGAGGGGAAGAAGTGGCTTTTCCGCCTAAAATCCGAAGAGCGTCTTAATGGGAAAAGGGGTTGGAAAATCACGTTGCTTTAGCAACATATCGCTATCTCGCTGTGCGAGATAATATCGCTGTTTGCAAAGCAAACAATATCGCGCACCGAAGGTGCATATCGCGTTCACCAAAGGTGAACATATACCCCCTCGCGGATTATAGTGCTTTGCCCTTGCGGGCAAGGGAGCTTTGTTCTGACTTATGCTTTTTTGAGTTAGAGAGGGAAGAATTTCTTTAAAAATTAAAATTAAAATAAGATAAAAATAAAATGTCCTCGTCGAGGGTATTTTGAGTGAGAATTTTCGTTATTCCTCTCGTTAATCGTATATGAATACGATGAGAGGGGAAAACGGAAATAGACAGGGCTTCGAGCCTGTCGTTCTCACAAAAATACACCGACGAGAAAGGAGAATATTATGGCTACAAATTTTAGACTTGACGGTAAGGTTGCACTCGTTACGGGCGCATCCTACGGTATCGGCTTCGCGATCGCTAAGGCGCTCTACGAGGCAGGCGCAACTATCTGCTTCAACGATATTAAGCAGGAGTTTGTTGATAAGGGACTCGCGGCTTATGCCGAGGCGGGTATTCCCGTTCACGGTTACGTTTGCGACGTTACCGACGAGGATGCGGTAAACGCCCTCGTTGCTACTATTGAAAAGGAAGTGGGAGTTATTGATATCCTCGTTAATAACGCAGGTATCATCAAGAGAATTCCTATGCACGAAATGTCTGCCGCAGAGTTCAGACAGGTTATCGACGTTGACCTCAACGCGCCCTTCATCTGCGCGAAAGCTGTTATCCCCTCTATGATGAAGAAGGGTAGCGGTAAGATCATCAATATCTGCTCTATGATGAGCGAGCTCGGCCGTGAGACCGTTTCCGCTTACGCTTCCGCTAAGGGCGGTCTTAAGATGCTCACCAAGAATATCGCGTCCGAGTACGGTAAGTACAATATTCAGTGTAACGGTATCGGCCCCGGCTATATCGCTACTCCTCAGACCGCTCCTCTCCGTGAGATCCAGCCCGACGGCGAGCGCCATCCCTTCGATAAGTTCATTATTGCTAAAACTCCCGCCGAGAGATGGGGTAACCCCGAGGACCTCGCAGGTCCCGCAGTCTTCCTCGCATCCGAGGCTTCGGACTTCGTGAACGGTCACGTGCTTTACGTGGATGGAGGTATACTTGCCTACATCGGACGCCAGCCTTAATCCGCTGTCGCATTTTGGCGTAAGCGAAATGCTCGACAGCATTTCTAACCCCCTTTTCCCCTCTCATCGTATTTATATACGATTAACGAGGTGAAGAAGTGGCTTTTCCGCCTAAAATCCGAAGAGCGTCTTAATGGGTAAATGGGGTTGGAAACTCACGTTGCTTTAGCAACATATACTCCTATGCGAGCACGCAACAACGTTGCGGCACTACGTGCTATGCTCCGTTAAAACGGAGCGCTC
>JAZONS010000056.1:0-15299 GCA_045654585.1 Eubacteriales bacterium | reverse complement strand
TTGCGGGCATTCTCATTGATTGCGGTGTTGATCTTGACACGCTGTACGCTAACCTTTACATGAAGGAATTTCACACGTTGAAATTCCAGGCACACGTGTACAAGAAAATGCAGATCACACAAAACGGAGTCGCATATCTGTACGTGGACAGACGTATGCAAAAGAAATTCGGGCTTACCTTTGAGCAAGCAAGTGCATCCGTTTCCTACATGGATTCCATCAAGGACAGCCTTATATGGATAGCATTTATTGAAACGGACAGCGGTGAGATCAGAGTGCGTTTGCGTTCACGATTTGTGACAATCAATGATATTGCCGAAAAATATCACGGCGGCGGTCATGCTTGCGCGGCGGGTGCAACCGTATATTCAAAAAATCAGATGAACAAGCTTCTTTCCGAGGCTGACGCCATGCTCGGTAAATACAAAAGCGAAAATGAGGGCTGGCTATGAGAATACTTATAACGAACGACGACGGTATTTTCGCCCCCGGAATAGTTCCGCTCGTTGAGTGGGCAAAAAAAATCGGTGAAGTTACCGTTGTTGCGCCTAAGATTGAGCAAAGCGGCAAAAGCCACGCTATTGAGTTTGTTAAACCGTTTGAGATAAAAAAGGTCGATTTGTGGAAAGACGTTGAAGCCTATTCCTGTGACTCAACTCCTGCCGACTGCGTTCGCTTTGGCATCATGGGACTCAGAAGAACGTACGATCTTGTGCTTTCAGGTATAAATCGCGGCGTAAACCTCGGAGTTGATATGATATATTCGGGAACGGTTGCGGCAATATTTGAGGCGTCTTATTGGAATCACCGAGCGATTGCACTTTCTACCTACCCCGACACCCGTGATGAAGCGGCAGCGCAGCTTGACTATATATATAATTATATAAAGGATAATAATCTCTTTGATTATAATGATATATATAACGTAAACATTCCTAAAGATCCTCGAGGTATAATCATCACCTGCCAGGGAACTCCTTATTTCACGGATGAATTCAAGCCCCTGGGTAACGATATGTATCTTCAGACAGGAGAGATGATTCCGGACGAGAATCCGAACGATCTCTCGCGCGATACGGTTGCTACCGCAAACGGATATATATCCATAACACCGATAACACTCTCAAGGATGAATAAGGATGCGTTCACCGCGCTCAAGGCTAAAAACTTATAATTAAGCAAAAGCGCACAGTAATATTATATTAAAATCCGATAATATGACACGCACAACAAAATATAAAAAGGGTTACCTCGTTTGAATTTGAGGTAACCCTTTTGTCTTGCTTCAAAGAAGCCTGTTTATTAAAATTTAATTATGCGTATTGATAAGTGATCTTTCCACCCTCAAAGGTGATCTCCATAAGAGAAACAGCTCCGTTCTTTATTGAAATTTCAAGCTCGGAGTCGTAAGAAAGTGCAGAACCGTAAACCTCTGCGCTAACGTCCGCAGAAACAGCAACCGTAAGAACGTCACCGACCTCGTTTACAACAGCAGTATCCTTAACCGCCTCAAGCTTAAGAGCGGGAGCAGCGGATACAGCAGAGAGATCTAAGCCCTCGGGCATATCACCGGAATAAGTTCCGTCAGCAGCACGTACGATATTGCAGGTAACCGTACTCTTAATTTCGTCCTCTGCGCCCTCACCGATAAGATTGAACTTCTCGTATGTATAAACAATGTTCGCAGATCCGTCACTTGCAAAGTTTACTTCAAGCTTTGACGTAAGCTTACCAAGCTCGGTTTCAACTTCTGAATTCACAATTACGTTTGATGCATTGGTGTTTGCAACAGCAGTTTCAAAAGGAGCAACAAGCGAATCCTCGCCTTTTTTACCAAACTTATCTTTTATAGCGCTACAAGAACAAACCGTCAACATGCAGCAGATAACAAGTATAACAGATATAATCTTTTTCATTTTTAGATCCTTTCGGTTAATTTCTTTTCATTATTCGGCATGATACGGATTATTCAAAATCCATATCCAACTCAATGTTATACGAATAGCTAACGTCGATAACAAGCGTTGCGTCCGAAATCTCAACGGGATCGTACTCATCTCCTACGTAATGCTCATAATCGATGCACTCTATAAGAAGGTGAGAAATACGTCCACCCGAAGCGGTAATCGTTATTTTTGTTTCATAACCGAAGAACTGAGTCTGAGGAATATATTTTTTGAGAACCTTTTTCGCATAAGCATTGGTTTCTTCAAGATCCTCTGCTATATAAAGAACAAGAGTCTGAGTGGAAGAATCCTCGAAGTATTCCATATTCTCGAAATACTCTTTCTTAAGATCAAGAGAAATGCTTCCTGCGGAGGGAGCGAAGTCCTTACCGTCTTCATTCCATCTGCCTTTGTTTGTTCTGGTGCCCTTATCTTCGAGATAATAGTACTTAGTTGTCTTAGTTACCTTCTCGTTAAGATCACCCTGGTCATTCTCTACGTCGTTCATTGTTGTAACGTTGCTCTCAAAGTAAGAAGCAGCTTTACCGCCAACCGTACCGGTTATAAGAGTGTAGGTGCTGACGAGCTCGAGATTATTGGCTGCTATCGTCGTAGTAACCTCGGATCTCTTCGGTGCGCTGGCAGCAAACATGTCAGCAAAGAGCTGAAGATTATCATTGGTTCCATCTTGTTTATTTTTCTTACAAGATACAACTGTAAAACAACAGCAGATTATAAGTAACAAAGCTAAAATCTTTTTCATCATTTTATCCTCCAATATTAACCTGCTTATTATTCAAATTTGACGTTTACTTGCGAATAGTCATAAGAGGTCTGGATGTTGACCTTCGCTCCGGATCCCTCAGCGGTGTAAAGGATTCTGATCTCGTAAAGATACTTACCGTTGGTATCAATTTCAAGCGTAATGTTACCTTCGGCGGAAATATCCGTACCAAAGATTCTCTTAGCTTCGCCTGCAGCGATTTCAGCCTTAAGATTGTTTCCGTCCTCGCTGACTTCGTAGCTTACAAATCTTGATTCATTGATATCAAGGCTGAAAGGAAGATAAGCAATAGCATCAGCTGCTTCCCACGTATCGCCCTCGTTATAAGATACGTTACCGTCTGCATTATAGAAAACAGATCCCTTAACGGTCTTTATGCGATCATCGTTCATATCTTCGATCCTTGCATATCTCTGATACTCGAAGGTGAACTTAGAATTTCCTCTGCTTCTGTCGATCTCGGTGGTATACTTACCGGTAAGAGTTTCCTCTCCTTCGACAAGATATTCCGTCTTGGTTACTATTTTGGTTGCAAGCGATTCGTTAACTATCTTGCTGATAGTTTCTACGCCCGATTCTGTTTCTTTATTCTTCTTTTTACAAGAAACCATCGCAAATGCGCAAGCCAAAATCAGGAGTAAGCATATGATTTTTTTCATAGTTAGTACCTCATTTAGATTATTGTAGCATTTTATAACTATTATAATTATACATTTTAGAGATAAAAAAGTCAATAGGCTACGCATCGATTAATAGCGTAGCCTATGCCAAATTTCAAAGATGAATTTTATTCAAAATAACCAAAATAATAGATTTTAAAGCAAATTAATGCGTTTTTGTTATGTAACCTTCTCTGTAAAGCAGCTCCGCAATAAGAACTGCTCCGCCCGCAGCACCTCTTTTGGTGTTATGAGAAAGACCTACGAACTTATAGTCGTAAACAGTATCCTCGCGAAGTCTGCCGAGCGTTACGCCCATACCGCCGTAAATATCTCTGTCGAGCTTCGTCTGCGGTCTGTTATCTTCTTCAAAATAGGTAAGGAACTTATCGGGTGCCGAAGGAAGTCCGAGCAACTGAGGCTTACCCGAGTAGTCATTCCAATCAGAAAGTATCTGCTCCTTGGTGGGTTTATTTTCAAACTTAACGAATACCGCCGCCATATGACCGTCGGTAACGGGAACTCTAAGGCACTGAGAGGTAATCATGGGAGAGGTTGCGGGAATAATCTCGCCGCCCTTTACCTCACCGAAGACTCTGAGAGGCTCTTTTTCGCTCTTCTCCTCTTCACCGCCTATGAAAGGAATGAGGTTATCTATCATTTCCGGCCATTCGTTGAACGTCTTTCCTGCTCCGCTTATAGCTTGATAAGTCGTAACAACGACTTCCTTGATGCCATACTTACGAAGAGGAGCAAGAGCTCCTACGTAAGACTGAATAGAGCAGTTGGGTTTAACGGCGATAAATCCGCGCTCGGTGCCAAGTCTTTTGCGCTGAGCGGCGATAACTTCAAGATGAGAGTCGTTTATTTCGGGAATAACCATGGGTACGTCAGGCGTCCATCTATGCGCAGAGTTGTTCGATACTACCGGTATCTCCGCTTTTGCATATCTTTCCTCGAGTGCGCGAGTTTCGTCCTTCGAAAGGCTTACTGCACAGAACACGAAATCAACGAGCTTTTTGACCTCATCAATCTCATCGGACGAAATAACGTTCATATTCATAATTCTGTCAGGGCATTTCTCGGTTAATTTCCATCTTCCGTCAACCGCCTCGGCATAGGACTTTCCTGCAGATCTCGGACCCGCAACAAGAGCAGTTATTTCAAAATAAGGATGATCTGCGAGAAGAGTGATAAACCTCTGACCGACCATTCCCGTTGCACCGATAATACCAACCTTAAGCTTTTCCATAAAAAATCTCCGTTCCGCCTTCTTTAGACGCGTTTTTAATTTACTAAAACAAAGCAAGAATATCTTATCATACTTTTTTTAGATTGTCAATAATTTTAAAATAATATTATAAATATTATGTGGCGTAAAAAGAGAACAAATCGGTTTCCAAGCCGAAATGTCCTCTTTTTTTCGTTCGATTCAATTTAGAGTTATGAGGCTCGCTTCACACGCAGTGCTTTTGCCTCAACCGTTATTATTTGTTTATAATACTTACTTTTTCGGGTGCGATACCTGTAGTTTCATAAACTATCGAGAGTATCTGCGCCGTCTGTTTTGCCTGAAGCTCCTCAGCCTTTACAATAACACTTACAGAATCCTCGCCTATAACGGCAACGCACTCCTCAAATCCCTTTGCTTTGATAAGAGTTTCGATATTCGCCTCGTTCTGAATATCAAGCGCGATCTTCGAGATTTTCGCCTGAGCTTCAGCCTTGGTTTCTTCATCCGCATCGTCAGAGCCACTGACAAGAGTAAGAACGTCGATAGCCTCGTCTCTCGACTGCTGACGAGTAAGAAGAGCCGCGGCGAAATAATCCTTACTCTCGTCCGCGTCCGCGTCCGTTGAGGCGGAATCGTTGAAGTTATCCTCCATGTTGTTTTCTCCGTAACCGAGAGAGCCCGTGGGATCATAGAACCAACGATAATTGAGATAGACCGCCAGACCTATAAGAAGGACCGCAGCGATAACTATCATGCTTCTTGCCGCCTTTGATGAGAAAAATTGCTTAACTTTTTCGTTTTTCATTTTATGTAAGTCTCCTTTTTTTGTTGCTGATAAACCTTATGTTCGTTTTTCACCGAATATGCTATACTTTGCAAATTTATTTCATTTTGAGAACGCATACTCTGTTTGAGCCTATATCAAAAAGGGCAGTCATACATTCGGATATACTCTTTTTTATATCTGCATTGTCCCCGCCTCGGCATACCACAGTCACACCGAGCACTCGCGGCGGCTCGATTCCTATAACGTTCGAGCCCTTATATTCAAATCGCTCCCCGTCCGAAAACGTCACCGTAACTCGACACTTTCCAGCCCCCTCAACAGACTCACACAGAGCCTGAAGCTCATCCTCAAGCTCCGCCTTATATTCATCAAGAGTATATTCCTTTTGCTCCTTTTCGGTATTCGCGCCCAAAGATAAAGCAATCAAAAGAATTCCGAAGAGTCCAATAAGTAATACCGTAAGCTTCTTTTTATCCTTTATAAAACTGTTTATTATGCTGTTAAGATTATTCAAACGAAACAAAAACCTCGCATTCTCCGAGCTCGGATTCTTCAACGAATTCTCGAATCGCTCTCAAATCCGAAAAAACCGATCTGCCCGATAACGTTATATTGATTTTTTCAGCCTTCATATGCTCAAAGGAAAAGCCCGCGCACGTGACTTCTATTTCTTCTTCACGAAGAGAAAACTCCTCTTTTAAGGCAAGCTTTATTCCACGCAAAAATGCATTTTTTACCGACTCGTCACGCACGTCATCGCTATATTCATCCCCGTATATCGGAATATCCTCAAACGAAAGATCGGAAAACGAAACCAACTTATTTACAAAAGGTATAGCCAAGGCCGAGAGGAGTATAATTCCGAGAGCTCCTCGCGCTCCGCGCATTTTTTCCGAGTCATACATACAAAAGGATGAAAACGCTACAACGCAAACGATCGATATAATATAAACAACACCGTTCTCCATATCCACCTCACGATACGTTTCCGAGAGTCACCGCCAATATGATTATTTCAAGGATATATACTAAGATCGAAGAAGCGAGAACAGCTATCAGACAGTCAACGGCTCCTCTTACCGAAGAAAAGAAGCGTTCACCGAATAAAGCTCCCGCAAACGACGTCAAAGTTATACACGCACCGATACAAAACCTATAAAACAGCAGCAAAACAAGCGGCGCTCCCATGATTGAGAGAAGCACGATAACCGAAATTATACCTACAGTGCCGGACAAAAGACGCACCCCTGATATAAGCAGCGAAAGAGCGCCGGATACAGTACCTCCTACTATAGGTATCATTCCGGATATCGCATATTTTGCGCTTCGCAACGCAAGACCGTCGCGAGAGGCGGATATAAAGGTCTGCGCACCGAAAACTGCAACTATGAGCGCACAAACCAAGCCTATGAGAAAATTAAAGCAATTGCGGACACCCCTTGCCACACCGCCTATCCCCTGTCCCGTGTCAACACTTGACAAGAGAGAAAGGCTGAAAATCAGAGTTGACAGCGGTAAGAGATTTTCGGCAAGAATACTCGATACAACCGAGAGTGAAACGTTCATTGTTATCGCAGCGCTCCCCGCCGTAATGCCACCCGCACCTATCGCCGCAACGGAAGAAAAGATCGGAATTATTCCCGAAAAGAAATCGCTGCCTGAGGATATTCCTTCGCTGACGGATACTATAATCTCCTTGCCGAAATAGAGAACGGGGAGTGAAAGTATCAAAGCGGACGCGCTTCTGACCGTGGCAGCCGCTTCGCCTGCATCGTCCGAGAAAAGCTCCGCAAGACAGAAAAGCAGCGCTATGCCAAGCAACATACAAAAATATGTTGAAGCACGGCTTTCCTCTAAAACCGAAGCAACAAATCCGAATACCTCCCCAATTCCAATAATACCCGAAATATCCTCTGCGCTGCTCGGCGCTCCGTCAGGGAGAATTTCCAAAAAATTCGAAAAAATATTCTGAAGCTGCTCGTCGGTGCTAGGTACATCTTCCTGTACGTTCGTTCTTTTCTTTAGTTTGTTTGAATCAAAACAAGCTTTATATTTATCCAAAATAGGCGTTTTTTGCAAACTATAGTTTTCTTTTTCTGCGTTTGTTATGCAGAACGAACATAAATTTGTGGTAGATAATAATATTAATAAAACGCAAATCAGTATCCTTTTCATTCAACCTCCGACAAGTGATATCACCGACCCAAAAAGCTCTTTTATAAACGGAGTGCATATTGCAATAAGCTCGAGTTTTGCAAAAACGTTTATACACTTGGCAGCTCCGCTCTCTCCTATTTCGCGGCAAACATCACCGCTTACTCCGGCAAGATATCCTATTCCTATCACCTTAACGCAGGCTTCCGTATATATCGAAATATCCGCTATAGCCGAAAAATTCGAAAACGCCGAAAACGCACTGTTAATTTTATCGACAAACGAGGATAATAACGCACAAAAAGCAAGAGCCGCAAAAACGGGCGCCCCCTTAAAGCCGAATACTTTCAATATCAAGGAAAGCGCGGCAACGAGCAAAACAGTAACGCATATACCGACGAAATCCACGTCCCGTATCTCTCCTTACTCTGAATTAAATAACGTTTAAAAGTTCTCTCGCAAGTATTCTACAAACCGAATATATCCCTGACCGTGTCAAACAAGGATGCTATTTCTCCAAAAAGCAGTACCAGCATTGCGACAACGCCGGCGAGAGCTACAAGGTTTCCCTGATCATCTCTTCCGACACGGCTCAGTATCTGGCAAGTCACCGCAACCGTCATTGCTATACCTGCCGCCTTCATTATAAAATCCAAATTCATTTTTTCTCCCGAGCGGGATTATCCCGCTATATTTATTCATGCGAATCCGTATCCTGCGCTTTTAATGAAAGGTTTAATTCGCACGGCTCCGTGTAAATCATATAATAAGTATTAATGCGCCTATAAAGAAAAAAACGAACAGTGTCCACGCTGCTTTTATATTTTTTTCGCTTTTTACCACTACATCGTTTTCTTTTTTCAAAAAGTATTCCGAGATCTCACCGAGCTTTTTCTTTTCCTCTTCAAGATAACTTTTCCCGAAAGAGGAGAGATAAGACTTTAATTTTTCCGCATCCTCTTTGTCAATGATGAAAAGAACGGCGAAAAGCTTATCTCTGAAAAATGTATTATCGCTTGATCCGTCACCGCTCGACACGGGGTCTGCTCTGAGGCAAGTTAACAATCCGTTTTTCTCAAGCGGCTCCGAACGAAAGCCTCGTATTATGTCACACAATCTGCCGCCGCCCGAAGATATTTCGCCTCTGATATGCAAAAGCAACGCGCAAATCGCAGAATATTCTTCCTTCCTTTCACGAATCCTACTCACGGATGAGGATACGAAGTACCAGGCAGATAATGCGACGGCCATCAATCCCAAATACACCACGCCCTCAATTGCTCCTCACGGATATTTCGTGTAAGAATCTGTTTTTCTCACGGTAAAGCCTTGCATAGACCTTAAAATAGCCTTCATCCGCAAGCTTCGAGATGCCCGCTTTGCGAATTACCTCCTCAAAGCTCCCCGCGTGAGCCGTAGCTATTATCGGAACACCTCCTCTGCCTACGCGCAAAAGCGCATCCGCTTCCAAGGCGTTTCCTATCTCGTCTATAACGATAACCTCGGGAGACAAGGTCCTTAACGCGATCTCAAGTCCCCGTTCCTTACTGTAACCCGAAAGTATATCAACGGTAGCATCCGTATAATCTTCCAGTAAAAACTCGCGCCTTTCATCTATCACGGCAACGCGCATACCCGATTCCATGCTCACTTTACCTGCGAGAGCGCGAAGCGCTGACGTTTTTCCCTCTCCGGGAAGCGAATAAATAAGTAATCCCCCGCGCGCCTCACGCCATGCCAAATAAAGGTCGTCTGCCGCTTCCGATGGGGAAATCGGTATTCGAAAAACCAAGCCGTTTATCTGTGAAGGCAGATCTCCGCTATCCGAAACCGAAGAGCAAACACCCACTCTCACACCCGAAAATGCACTCACAAATCCATCTTTCAAATCTTTAACGTGAGCATACAAAGATCCGGATAAAAGCTTATCGTAAACCCTCGCAAGCTCATTCTCCGCCACACGTGTGAAAAGCGGAATGTTTTCTCCCGATAAAACAATACTTGAGCGAGAGCGGCATCTTACTCTTATCTCGGAGAGACCCGAGGGATAATCACGCCTTCCCTCACCTATTCTCTGTATCTCCCGTACCAGCGTCGACGGAAGTATATCAAGAACTCTGAATAGCCGCTCGGTTTTTTCTTCTTTTAAATTGCAAATCATTTATTACTCCTTTACGTTATATAGTCATTGCGTAAGTTATATTAAATAGTCTTTTTATTAAGGTTTATTCCTGTTTGCGCTTGACAATCAAGCAGCTTTGTGGTAAAATGCTAAATGGAGAAGGTCGGCAAAGACTTTCTTCAAATCCGCAAGGAAAATAAACGCATAGTCTTGCGGTCAGCACAAGTTTTTTTACATAGCAAGGAGAAAAGTTCAATGAAATCAATCGGAATCGTGCGCAACATCGACGAACTAGGACGTATTGTAATTCCCAAGGAATTGCGCAACAAAATGGATATGCACGAAGGCTCAAGTGTCGAGATCTTCGCTCAGGATAACAACATCTGTATCAGAAGATACTATGCAGGCTGCCATTTCTGCGGTAATGGCGAAGGTCTTGTAGAATTCAAGGAAAAGCTCATTTGCAAATCCTGCCTTGATGAGCTCTCGGCAAAATAAACCTCGGGACAAGAGGTCCGACACTTCACTATATGCAATTCAAAACAAAAAAATTATAAATTTCGAAAGGAAAACAAAATGAAAGTTGTAACATTCGGTGAGCTTATGCTCAGACTCCAGCCTTACAATTACGAGAGATTCGTTCAGTGCGACCACGTTGAATTCACATTCGGCGGCGGCGAGGCTAACGTAGCAGTTTCTCTTGCAAACTACGGTATGGATGCAGCTTACGTTACCAAGCTTCCCACTCACGCTATCGGTCAGGCGGCTGTAAACAGCCTTCGCCGTTACGGTGTTGACACCACGAAAATCGTTCGCGGCGGCGACAGAGTAGGTATCTACTTCAACGAAAAGGGCGCATCTCAGAGAGGTTCCGTATGCATTTACGACCGCGCTAATTCAGCAATCGCAAAGGCTTCCCGCGAGGACTTCGATTGGGAAAAGATCTTCGAGGGCGTTGATTGGTTCCACTTTACCGGTATTACTCCTGCTCTTGGCGAGAACGTTGTTGAAATTTGCCGTGATGCTTGCAAGGCTGCAAAAGCAAAGGGCATCAAGATTTCCTGCGACCTTAACTACCGCGGTAAGCTCTGGACAAGAGAACAGGCTCGCGCAGCTATGACAGATCTTTGCCAGTACGTTGACGTATGTATCTCCAACGAGGAGGACGCAAAGGATGTATTCGGTATCGAGGCTGAGGCTACCGATATCTACGGCGGCAAACTCAACCACGATGGATACAAGTCTGTTGCAAAGCAGCTTGCTGACAAGTTTGGCTTCGAATACGTAGCTATCACTCTTCCTGAGAGCCGTTCCGCATTCGATAACGGCTGGTCTGCTATGCTCTATGACGTTAAGGCTAACGAGTATTGCTTCTCCAAGAAGTATGATCTCCACATCATTGACCGTGTAGGCGGCGGCGATAGCTTCGGCGGCGGTCTTATCTACGCTCTTATGAACGGCAAAACTGCTCAGGGCGCAGTAGAGTTCGCAGTTGCTGCATCCGCTCTTAAGCACTCTATCGAGGGTGACTACAACATGGTAACTCTTGCAGAGGTTGAAAAGCTCGCAGGCGGAGATGGCTCGGGAAGAATCCAGAGATAATCCGATCTTAATTTGAATATGCAAAACAGAGGCGCAAGAGCTTTTCTTGTTCCTCTGTTTTTTATTATATCTCTGTAAATCTACTATCCGTCGATTGACAAGTCAGACATAGGCTGATATAATTAAACTGTAAATAAATATGGCACAAGCACTTGATCATCATCTGAAAGGAAAAATATATGAAACCTATTTGTTTAAACGGAAATTGGCGTGGCGTATGCTTTACCGAGGACGGCAAGGTTGATTTTACCTTTGACGGCAACGTTCCCGGCTGCGTTCATACAGATCTCATGGGAAAAGCTATCCCAACGGATGTTTTTTACCGTAACAATGCCGATGAATGCCAATGGATAGAAAACCGTGATTTCGAATATACAAAAAGCTTTGAGCTCGAGGAGATACCTAAAAACGCAAAGCTCATATTCTCGGGTCTTGACGTATATGCCGACGTATATCTTAACGGAAAGCATATAGGTTACGCCGACGATATGTTTATCAAGCACTCATTTTCGGCAACAGATGCTCTCCTCATCGGTGAAAACACACTCACAGTTCATTTTTACTCCCCTATAAAAAAGATTGCGGGGTTACCGCTTCTCGGCGGAGCTTTTACGAGAGAAAGAATGCGCACAAGACGTATTCAATGTACGTACGGCTGGGATTGGGTAGCAAGATTTGTTACTATGGGCATTTGGCGCGACGTTTATCTTGAGGGCGGTGACGATTTCTCTGTAAAAGACGCTTACATATATACGGACCGTATATCGGACGATTACGCATCAATCGTAGTGGAAGCGGAATTTGAAAACTACGAGCGCGGCGGTTATGCAGATATGCGTATTATATCTCCTCACGGTGATGTGGTATATTCTAATCGCTTTTTCAGAAAAGAGGATTTTCTTAAGGAATATATTGATATCCCTCACGCCGAGCTTTGGTATCCCACGGGCTACGGCGCTCAACCTCTATACAAGCTTATTATTTGTGAAAAAGAATTCACTTTTGGAATCAGAACGGCAAAAATACTTGAGCTTCCCGACGAAAAGGGTAGCCCGTACTACAACAAATGCCTTGAAATAAAGGATTCCGTCAGCGGCGAGAGGTATGACAGAAATGAAGAATTCTCGGGCTTTATTCCCCTCATAAATGATATTCCCATCATGTGCAAGGGCGCAAACTGGGTCCCCTCGGAGCCTTTCCCCTCTGCAGAAACAGATGAAAAGATCACAACGCTTCTCGAGCTTGCCAAAGAGGCTGGCGTCAATATGATACGCGTATGGGGCGGCGGAATTTTCGAAAAACAGCACTTTTACAACGAATGCGACAGACTTGGTATCCTCGTAACTCAGGATTTCCTTATGGCATGCGGAGTCTATCCCGAAAACGAGGAAGGCTTTATAGAGCAGTTGAAGAAAGAATCAGAATTTGCAGCTCGCGAGCTCAGAAATCACCCTTCTCTCGTATGGTGGTCAGGTGATAATGAGAACGCCGTTAACGGCTACGACTCTGCCGAGGATTACCACGGAAGAACGGCTATTCACAAGGGCATTTATCCCGTGCTCAAAAGACTTGATAATAGCAGAAGGCTATTACTCTCAAGTCCCTACGGTGGCACGCCATATGCTTCAAAAACCAAGGGCACAACTCACAATACTCAATATCTTGGATGCTCAATATTCCCTTATATTCTCAACGAGGATATGAAGGACTACAAGGAGCATTTCTCCCAGTATCTTGCAAGATTTATTGCCGAAGAGCCGACAACGGGAGCAGTGTGTCTTCCTTCTCTTCGAAAATTTATGACCGAAGATGACGTATACTGCAGTGACGATATGTGGAACTATCACACAAAAAGCAATCCCGCACTCCCCTTCTCACTTTTCCACGTTCTCCTACAGTTTACAAAAAAAGTATTAGGTGACTTTACCGACGGAAAAGACCGCTTCTTCAAGATGAAGTACGTTCAGTACGAATGGGTAAGAATAACTCTTGAAAACATCCGTCGAAACCGAGGCTTCTCAAACGGAATAGTATATTGGATGTGGAACGATTGCTGGCCTGCTTCAAGCGGTTGGGCGTTCGTGGACTACTACTGCCTACCGAAAGCATCATATTACAGCTTCAAGCGCTCCGCAGGCGGTATCATAACGTCTATTGACAAGCACGATGAATACGAGATTTATCTCTGCAATGACACCTTGGATAAAAAGGCGGTCAACGTTTCTGTTTCTTATTTAGATAACGGAATCTTGCATAAAATAAAGAGCGAGATATGCACTGCCGAT
Organism: Eubacteriales bacterium; assembly: GCA_045654585.1. Lineage (GTDB taxonomy): Bacteria > Bacillota > Clostridia > Oscillospirales > CAG-272 > UBA1740. The sequence goes on along the minus strand of JAZONS010000056.1, from coordinate 1,726 downwards.
AAGCTCAGTTCACGCAAGGTGCTTTCGCTCCCCATCGATTCTATTCCGCATGAGGCGATAATCATTTGCGAGGCATTCGACAGCGAGGGCAGCATAGACAGATCTTTCTATAAAAACGGACCTCTTCATATCACCCCCACCGAAGCTGTAAGAGTCATATCACGTACGGATAACACGATCACAGTTACCGCAGATTCTTACGTTCACGCGGTTGAATTCGAAGGAGAATATATCTTCGATGACAACTACTTCTCTCTTTTGCCGGGAGAGGTACGAACGGTATCGTTCCGCAAAGCTAAAAACGCCAAGACGGAAGATTTTACAGTTGCGGGATATACGGTAAAATAATACCACAAATTTATCACAAAAAACAAAAAAGCGGAAGCTTCGAGATTTTCAAGGAGCATCCGCTTTTACTGTTTTATTAGGTTGTTTTATTTATAGCTAATCCGCATGCTCCGCATTCTGTTTTACTCATTTCATTTATTCTTCCGCAAAGCGGGCACGGCTGCTTTTCTATTTTGCGATTATCTACCGCTACCGTAATGATAGGATACCTCGCTCCCGCAGGGCGCAGCACCTCGTCACCTATTTCATAAATATCCGTATGAAGAGAGGTTAGTCCGTCAAAAATCAGAACATTTCCGCTCTCATCCCGAACATATACGTAAGCCGAGCGCACGTGCGGACGGCGACTTCTTGCGTTTCCTGTCGAAGAATGCGGTCCTGACGTACGTTTTGCAACCACAGCTCTTCCGGATAAACCTTTTTTGATGTTAGCGACGTATTCATGCTCTTTTATGAGAATTCCCCGCTTTTCCAAGGAAAACAAAATACCGGGCGAATAAGAGCGTATAAGCTTGAAAATCAAAGCTACTGCGATTATCACGATAATAATGCCGTAAAATACTACGTTCATTTCTCCGATAAAGAACATAACAGCACCAATTATTACTAAACATATGTATAAAGCCAGCAATATTTTAAACCTTTTTCGCTTTGCCTCAATTATCCACGATAGTTTTTCAAGGTCGTACATATTATTATCTCCTAATATACGCATACTGATATTCAAATTATATCATAACAAAAATGAATAATCAAGCGAAAAATCCATCGACTGGAGCAAAAAAAGGCGAACTCTTTATGTTGAATTGCTATTAGTTTTTCAAAAAAAGAATATTTTTAATTTTTTTTAAAAAACCTATTGACAAATCAATAATCTTTTGATATAATACTTAAGCACGTTGACGGAAGGTTAGCTCAGTTGGGAGAGCATCTGCCTTACAAGCAGAGGGTCACAGGTTCGAGCCCTGTACTTTCCACCAAGAAGTGAATACTTCGCTTATTGAGAATTTGGCTTGGTAGCTCAGTTGGTTAGAGCGCTAGCCTGTCACGCTAGAGGTCGTGGGTTCGAGCCCCATCCGAGTCGCCATTCTCAATACGCCTCTGTAGCTCAGTTGGTAGAGCAGTGGACTGAAAATCCTCGTGTCGTTGGTTCGATTCCGACCGGAGGCACCATTCCGCGGATTTAGCTCATTTGGTAGAGCGCCACCTTGCCAAGGTGGAGGTGGCGGGTTCGAGCCCCGTAATCCGCTCCAAAGAAAAGCACTTGCATCTAGCAGGTGCTTTTTCATTTTTTGGAGTGGATAAGGGGCGTCAAAACCGCCAAAAGCCCTTGGCTTTGGGTTCGAGACCTGTCCATTCGCGTGTCGCGCACTATCGC
>JAZONS010000055.1:0-3115 GCA_045654585.1 Eubacteriales bacterium | reverse complement strand
GATAACCTATCGAGTTTCTTACCTGCTCGAATGCTCTGCCTGCCGCAAACATAGCAAAGGTAGATGCAAATACGGTCTTACCCGTTGCCGCGATACCAGCCGCAACGCTCATCATATTGCCCTCCGCTATACCGCAGTCGAAGAAACGCTCGGGAAATTTCTTTTTGAACATTCCCGTCTTGGTTGCCGCCGCAAGGTCTGCATCAAGAACAAGGAAATCATACTTTTCGCCTAGCTCGGCAAGCGCCGCGCCATAGCTTTCTCTGGTTGCTTTTTTATCTGCCATTTTAGTATCCCCCCCTCTTACTTAATGCTCTCTCTTATTTTGGTGAGGTCCTCAATTGCTACCTTGTAGAGATCCTCTTTAGGTGCCTGACCGTGCCACTCGCAAGCATTTTCCATATAGGATACACCCTTACCCTTTATGGACTTAGCTATAATAACGGTGGGCTTGCCCTTCACTGTCTTTGCCTCGGCAAAAGCAGCTTCTATTTCATCAAAATTATGGGCATCAATGCTGGTAACGTGCCAACCGAAGGCGCGGAACTTCTCATCGTGAGGCGTGGGGTTCATTACCTCAGTTATCTTACCGTCGATCTGAAGACCGTTCCAGTCGAGAACACAAACGAGGTTATCAAGCTTATAATGAGCCGCAAACATTGCCGCCTCCCAAACCTGGCCTTCCTCACTTTCACCGTCACCTACGATAGTATAAACGCGGTTCTCTGCTCCGTATACCTTTGCGGAAAGTGCCATGCCGCATGCGGCTGAAATTCCGAGTCCGAGCGATCCCGTCGTCATATCAACTCCGGGAATACCCTTCATATCAGGGTGACCCTGAAGTCTGGATTCGGTCTTACGAAGAGTTTTGAGCTCCTCTTTGTCAAAGAATCCACGCTCTGCAAGAACGGAATAAAGCGCGGGAGCCGTATGTCCCTTTGAAAGAACAAGTCTGTCTCTCGTTTCCATTTTCGGGTTTTTCGGATCAACGTTCATCTCTTTGAAATAAAGATAGGTAATGACGTCAGCAATCGAAAGAGATCCGCCGGGATGACCGCATCCTGCGGAATAAACACTCTCAATAATACCGAAACGCACATTATTCGCAAGCTTCATAAGCTCTGTTTTCGTATTGATATCCATAATGCTCTCCTTTATTTTTATCGACTATATTGTATAATATTTTTAATAAAAAGTCAATACAGCTATTCAGCTTTTCGAGTTTTTTGTTAAAATGATAAATTTTTAATACGGTAAAGCCTGATTTTATTATAAAACTCACAATTTATATGAAAATCTTATAAAAAAAGTCGATCCCAAAGAACCGACTTTTTATTATTTTATTATAAGTATCTCTTTCTTCTCTTATACTGATACGAGAATCCGATAAGAGCAACAACACCCATAACTATAAAGTTCAAGGGAGAGTTGAGCTTGAAGAAGTTTTTAGATACAGCTTCAACAACGAAGTATGCACCCGCAAAGGATAAACCGAGTCTTGAGATGTTCTTTCTCATAATAATAAGGATAAGAACTACGATAGCAACCGCAACATAAGAAAGCTTCGCGTTTCCAACCGTGGGAAGTCCGGGGATAAGACCTCCGCCAAAGCAGATAACGTATGTAAATATCGCACCTGCACCAACGTAAAGAACGCCATACAGAAGCTTGCAAAAAACTGCACTGATAACAGCCACCGTAACTCCGCAGGTCACAGGAGTTATCAACGCAGAGCCCGGCATTGCAACCATAAGAGCAGGATAAGCAAACATCGAACCCACAATATAACCTGCCGCGCCAAATGTTAAAAGCTTAATGAGCGGCAAAAACTTTCTTCCGTAAGACAGAAAAATAAGACCTACACCGGCGAGTATAAAGGAATAAAGCCCCGGAGAGGAGAATATTGCAGCCACCGTCAAATCATTCGAAATCACGGTCTCTCCAAGCTTATTAAACAAATCTCCGAGCACCTTGATAAAGCCCCAGAAATCATAAGTACCGTCAAAAACGGACTTAATGAACTCTTTTACCATTTTTTGTTCCTCGCATTAAAAATTTTACACATAATTATTATATCATACTGTTTTGTAAAAATCAATATCCAAACCGTATTTTCTAAAGAAAAACAGCACCGGTAACGACTGTAATATGCGGCTCCGGCGCTGACCTAATAATTTAAAGTTTTTCTTCACAAGCAACACTTTAAGATTGCATTAATTTTTGCATTAATACGCGACCGTTTAGAATTAATGCAAGCTTTAGTTGACATTATCAGCGTTTTTCGTTCTTCCCGCTTTGCTTCAATATAGTTTTTAGCTTCATATTTAAACGCGTCAACGATAGTTATATCTTCACGTTCGCCGATGTTCAAGGCAAGCTTACATTGAGAGGTTGCTGCCAACTGAATCTTTACAACAATACTTGTTTTGGTTAGATAATATTATTCGTTAATGCTTACCGTAAAGATTATAGACTGTTTTTCCCGACTTTTCCGCCATTCGAACCGTCTGAGCAGATCCACTATTCGATCTTCCGGAATAAGCTACAATAACATCACATAGCTCAACAAGCTTCGCATTGCGTTTTCTCATACAGCTCGCACTGTATTCCTCTGCGATGAATATAACTTCATCCGCATTTGATGCAATGTAGTCATACATTTCTCTAGCAAAACTTCCCCACCGCTCGGATTGATTAAAGCAAGGAAGGACCAAAGTCAATTTGATATCCGGACAGGACAAGCGCTTTTTTATAAGAAGCTTTGCCGCCATAGTATCAAATCCAAGCGCGCCGCCCGTATAAAACGCTCGGCAACCTTCATTGTATACGTAATCTATCGCTCTTGTGAGCAAATTTTCAAGAGATTCCACGTGCTCGGGAGCGATAATTCTATGCCCCGTAAACGAACAAGCCTTCATCTTTTTTCTCCCGATCAAGCTTATTTTTTATAGTTATCATATATAATTATAGCTTCTTTCGATTCTTTTGTCAAGCAATTAAAGCATCATTTAATTAATAAAAGTATGGTTTAAATAAAAAAAGCGCGTCCGAATTCCGAGGCGCGTTTAATAAGTTTTTATTTTTTTAAATACTTGTTTTGTCTATCTCAACAGCG
>JAZONS010000054.1:0-86176 GCA_045654585.1 Eubacteriales bacterium | reverse complement strand
GTCCATTTTATTCGTGCTGTCCGGATACGCCTGCACAAGTATCGGTACGTCTACGTCGGCAAAAGCTACCGATGCGCCGTTTTCGTCTCCAAAGTTTGGAAGACAAAGAATTATTCCGTCATATTCTCCCGAATGTGTTTTTAAAAATTCAGCAAACAGACGTCCTTCCGTAATAGTTTCAACTGCGCCGTAGCGAGTCAGAGATTCTTCCATAATAATATAGCCGTAACCGCCTCTATTACAAGCCGCTATCATTTCCTCACGCGCTGAGGCGATAAGCTCACCGGGAAAGAACCCACGATTACCAAAATATAAGGCAAATGTAGTTTTTTTCATTGTAAATCCTCCGTGTTTAATATTTTATTTACCTCTATATTAACATATCCTACACGGTGATTATAGTAATAAAAATGCTCAAAAATGGTAAAATTGTATCCGATTTGGTGACTTTTGTCTTGACTTGCGGCGTTTTTTATGTTAAAATCAAATATAATCGGAGGTGAAAGCATGCTTATTAACTTTAATATAGAAAAGCTTGACAGACTTCTTTGTGATTTTTATTCACTTACAGGGCTGACAATAAGTGTGTGGGATAAGGATTTTCGACAGCTTAGCTGGTATCCTAAGGAAATGCGTACGTTTTGCAGAATGATAAAATCCAGCGAAGAGGGGCGCAAAAGATGCTTTATAAGCGATAAAAAGCTGTGTGCAGAGTGCTTACAAAGTGGAATGCCTACGACTCACTACTGTCACGCAGGACTTATTGATTATGCAGTACCCATAAAATTTCGTGACAGCGTGCTTGGTTATATCATGTTCGGACAAATTGCGGCAAAGGAGCGAGAGGATATGCTGCCTGACCTGAGGCGAATCGCCGATGAAGCCGGACTTGATTTTGAATGCTTGGTGTCTGCTTACGAGTCGCTTGATTTTTACGGTAAGGAAAAGGCAGATTCCGCAGCAAACATACTAAAGCTTGCAACTCGTTATCTGTGGCTTTCGGAATATATTGATGTTGGGTATAATGTCGATTCCGTGAGGATAAACGACTATATTTCAAAGCATATCGGAGAATCCATTTCGGTAAAGGATTTGTGCCTGGCGCTGGGTATTCCCAAAAAGCGACTGTACGAGATTTCACACAAGTGGTTTGGTATGCCTATTGGTGATTATATATCAAATCAAAGGATAAATGAAGCAAAGCGACTTTTATCCACAACAGATTATCCTATCAGCAAGATTGCATATACAGTCGGTATTGTAGATTATAATTATTTCACAAAGTTTTTCCGTAAACGAGTTGGTGTGTCGCCTGCAAAATACAGAAAATGCGCGGACAGTATTTGCTCAGAGGATGAACTTAATGAGTAATAAAGCGTGATGGGAGTTCCATTCTTCTTGGATTAGCTTTTATCCGACTACCGGCGGAATCATCCTTTTAACGCATCGTTTCCGCCAATGATAAGAACTATAATATCCGGCTTAATAGAAAGGCAATCGTTGTGAAGCGCAGTTGCGCGTTCCATGTGTACTTGCGCCAAAAAGAGAGCTGTATTTTCCAATTAGAGTTTGCATAACTTCACCTAATCGTATCTTTTTTATTTTTCAGATTGTAGCATACTTCTTTGCAATAATTAAGCTTAGTGTATAATAAACTTGACATTTCATGAAGTATTGTTTATAATATATCATATTAATTATTCATTTATTTCGGAGGATTACGTATGCTTACAGACTATAATACTATAAAATGCAGCTGCTGTGGTCGCAGAGTTGCATCTACTGCATATGCGTGCCCCGATTGCGGACGTGACATACGCGAACTGAAAGATAACGGTTGCTCGTGCGGTAACTGCACGGCAGGCTCTTATTGTGACAAGGGCTACGGTCCCGAAGGCGGATATCCTTGTCTTGCTTGGGAAGAGGAAGGGAAATAAAAAAACTTCAGTTAAATGTGATGTCATATACTTATAAACGGGGAGTGTCTTATGTATAAGTTATTAAACGAGCTTCTCTCGGATAAAAAAGGCGGTGCGGTATTTACGTGCTTTGGAATATGGCATATTTTATATATGTTGATTATTTTTGGATTAATAATTGCGTTTGTTTTTCTTTTAAAAAATAAAAGTGAGAGCGTAAAAATGCGCGCAATAATTATCTCTGTTTCAATTGCATTCGGTTTATATATTCTGGACTTTTTCCTTATGCCGTTTGCGTACGGAGAAATAGATATTGAAAAGCTTCCTTTTCATGCTTGCACCGCAACCTGCGTCCTTTGCTTTTTAAGTAGGAAAAACGCCTTTCTCGGTAAATTCAAATACGAGCTCGCGATGTTAGGATTACTTTCAAACGTTATATATGTCATTTATCCTGCCGGTATTGGTTGGTATATGATACATCCGTTATCATACAGAGCTCTGCAAACCCTGCTGTTTCACGGCGTTATGAGCGCATACGGAATATTTGTATTGGTGTTTGAACGAAAGACGCTTAAGTGGAAAAACTGTTACAGAGATCTGTACGTTATATTTGCTATGGCTGTATGGGCTCTCATCGGAAATACGCTTTATAACGGCACAGCGGGGGATTATTCTCATAATTTCAATTGGTTCTTCGTAACGCAGGATCCGTTTTACATATTGCCGCAAAGTATAGCACCGTTCGTTATGCCATTCATTGTTATAATAGTTTTCTTTATTGCGGATTTGCTTCTTTACTCTATATATTTTATTGCGAAAAAGCTTGTAGCTTGTAAAATACTTCCTACCGTTATTTAGACGGTAGGGGGTATTTTTTATCGTTTGTCGCCATTTATTTTAACTTGCCGGCAAAAATGACGACAAAAATATTTTTTTACGATGATTGTTGTCGTATTGGAGACTGTAACACTACACTGCAAACATCGTATTATGAATTTTTTAGATTGACAAATACATTAGATAGTGATACAATGTTTTATATATAAATTTTCATCTACTATATAATAAGAATTATGTGGTGAAAGGAATAAAAATGAAAAAGTACAATGTTTCTAAACGGACAACTTCGATTTTTATTGTGGTTTTCATGATTGCTTTGATGATCCCATTTTCCATGCTTTCCACTGCGGCGGCATTGGACGATTCTTCTACAACAGACGGTTCAAGGATAGAAGACGAGTCGAATTTCTCCGACGATCTTTTGGGACTTGAGATTACATTTAGCGGAGAAGGTACGGTTGAGGATCCTTACATAATTGATAGTAAGGAAACGCTTTGCGCGATGTATCTCGAGCCGGATGCACACTATTCGCTTGCACAAGATATTGAATTTGAGGATTCGGATTTTGCCGAAGGTGGCATCTGCGAGGGTGGTTGGCAACCGATCCAGAGCTTCGGCGGCATTTTGAACGGAAACGGTTATGCAATTTCGAATCTACAGGGAAGTAATGGCGGCTTTATAGCAACCAACAAAGGTACTGTTACGTCTGTTCGTTTCTTAAATGCAAAGTTAAGATACTCCAACTACGGTAATTTTGGTGTGATTGCAAACTATAATGCGAGTGCCGGATTGATTACCCAATGTTACGCGGAAATTAATTCTTCTGCACATGTAACCTCATCATATTATGCAGGAGGAATCGTCGGATTCAACGCTGGAACCGTTTCGGCGTGTTCGACAGAAGGCAGCTTGGAGGTATATGGTGCTAAAAGCGATTACACATGGATCAACGGTGTAGGCGGAATCGTTGGATGTAATAACGGAACGGTTACTCGTTGCTATAACAGAGCGAATATTTATGTATACAATTCCTCATATATCACCGAATATGTATATGTTGGTGGCATTGCAGGCCAAGGTCGGGTAAGTGATTGTCGCAGTGAGTGTAGCATTTACGTATCTGTTCAGTTGGATTACGATATCTATTACGGAGAATTTACTGCAGGCTATCAAAATTATGCAACTAACTGTTACGGCACTGTAAACTTCAGCAAAGCGCCATGGGGTAACAATCGCGCCAGCATCATATCTACTAAGATGAATTGTTATACACCAAATAGCTTTTCGGTCGAGAAAAAGTGGATGGAATCATCCTACACCAATTTTGACTTTACCGACACGTGGATGATCAAAAACGGAGAACCTGTACCTCAGGGCATTATGGATGCTGATGGAATTTGTTATACCAAGGTATCATTCTATGATGAAATAGCAGAGGATGGCAGCCATGTGGGCGAATCCCAATATGCAAATCAATACGGCGAGGTGATCACAGAAGTTTTACCGCTTACTTGTACGTGTGATACCACCATATGGCAATATGATGATAATGTACATTACCATACGTGTAGCTGCGGTAAAAAGTTCAATACCGCCGAGCATGTCCGCCGCAGCGATGACAAAGATTGTGAGGAGTCCGCGTGCATCTATTGCGGCAAAGCAATGCCCGCGCTGGCTTCTCACACGCGCAATTCCGCACATAAGCATTGTGAGGACTCCACCTGCATCTATTGTGATATGGTAATGCCCGCGCTCGATTCTCATACCCGTAACAGCGAGGATGCAAATTGCGTAGAATCCGCATGTATTTATTGCGATATGGCAATGCCGGCAATCGAATCGCATTACGTTCACTGTGATCAAACATTTTACCGGATTGATCAGAATAGTTTTTATTTTGTAAACGAAGCGGGAGAAGAGTCGTTGTTTGATAGTTTATGTCCTGATCAAGGATGGTTTGTTTCACAAGGCTATAATGCTGAGAACACGATGACCATTTGTTCATCCGAGTTTGTTATTGTGGAATTCAAGTATTATACGACGGGCGGATATTACGACCGACTGACAATCTCGAAAAACGGTACTACGTTATATACCACATCGGGAAATTCGTCCACGGTTACAAAAAAAGTTGTATTGACTCCCGGTGACGTAGTTACGTTTACGTATTATATAGATTCGTATGATTCGTCCGGAAAAGCATATATTCAACTGCTGACCCCCAATTATGAGCTTTCCGCTGAGGTGCCGCTGACGGACATTCCGTGTACGAATGATAATTATGGCAGTGGTTATCATTGTAATATCTGCTATAATACGGTGATGCCCGATCACAAGAGCAATACCTCTGCGTGTGAGGACGGTGAATGCGTTTGGTGCGGAGCCGAAATGCCCTCAGATGTACAAGATGTACACCACGTGATTGAAAATACGCTTGGATATGCCACGGCGAATGACCGTAGCTATCCTTTCCAAAAAAATTCTGAGGGTTGGTACGTTTCGAGCAATAAGGCACACAATTCTACCTCTGTGTTCACCTTGACGGCGACGAAAACAATGACCTTAACTGTCTCTTATTATACAAATAGTGAATCGGGCTACGATTGGTTGACGATTTGCAAAAACGGCATACAGCTGTACGTTGCATCGGGACAATGGACCGTTGTTAGCGCCAACGTGGTATCGATTGACGTGGTAGCTGGAGATGTTATTACTTTTTCGTATTCTAAAGATAGTATTTCTTCCGGCGGTGCCGACGAGGCGTATTTTAAATTGTCGCCTCAGAATCAGGAGCCGTATACCGTGAAAAATGACAGTAGCAATCCCTACAGTCACAATACCGATGGTTGGTACGTTTCGAGCAATACGGTAAAAAATTCTTCCTCGTCGTTTACTTTGACTGCAAAACAAGACATGACGTTAATGATCGAGTATGGCATTCTTTCAACCGATTCCTACGATGAACTGATTATCTACAAAAACAATGGAACGATGGATCGTGTATGGGGGAGCAGTTATTCTTCCGTAGGCAATACCAGAATACTTCTTCTCAAGCTTGTGGCAGGAGACACGGTCAAAATTACGTATTCCAAAAAATCCAGTTCCACAGATAAGGTTGGTGTCGCGTATTTTAAGTTTGAAGCTAAGGTGGGTACTGCCATCACGGAAATGGACGTTACTTGTCAAGATGAATTCATTTGCGAAGATTGCGGACTCCTGATTCTGCCGGATCATGTACGTAATAGCTCCGACAAGGAGTGTGAGGCTTCCGAATGTGTTTATTGTGGCATGGAAATGGCACCCATTAGTGAGCATTACGTGGATGAGTCGACGGTTCAAACCACGGTAACTACCGTTCGGTTGGAAAATTCAAGTACCGATCCATTTAGCATTTCCGATGGAAGATATGCCTCTTCCAATAAAAAGAGTAATTCCTCCTCCAGCGTGTATATCTATACGCTGTATGATTGTGAGATCACTCTGAAATACGGCGTTTCGAGCGAAAACAACTTTGACTGGTTGACAATCACGAAGAATGGCAAGCGACTTGACAGAATTTCAGGTCTTGTTTCCGAAAGAACGATAACGATCTCGTTGTCGGCTGGGGATTGTATCGAAATCTGCTATTCCAAGGACGGTAGCGGAGATTACAATTCCGATGAAGGATATTTTGAAATCATTTCGGGTACTACCGCAGAGATCATTGTAACGGAGAGAACTCCGGCGGCATCTCAAAGCGCTACTTGTACGAATGGTGTGATTTGTATTGGTTGTGGTTGCGAGGTAAAGCCCGCTCTTGATCACGAATGGGACGATGGCGTTATAACTACCGAACCCACGCAGACGACAGCAGGTGTTAAGACCTTTACTTGTCCTTGCGGCGCAATGTACACGGAGCCTATCTATATTGAATACGATATTGTATTCAAAAATTATGATGGTACTATTCTCGCTTCTGGAAAATACCGATACGGCGACGAAGTAAATGCTCCCGAAGCGCCCACCAAAGAAGCGGATAGCACATACACCTACACCTTCGCAGGTTGGGATAAAGAAGTAGTCGATTGCGCAGGCGATGCAACCTATACCGCAACTTATAATGCAACGTACATTGATTATACAGTAATCTTTAAGGACGAAGACGGAACGATATTGAGTACCAAGACCTATCACTATGGTGATGAGGTAATTGCTCCCGCAACGCCTACTAAAGCAGCTGATGAAACTTACACCTACACCTTCGCAGGTTGGGATAAAGAAGTAGTTGATTGCGTAGGTGATGCAACCTATACCGCAACCTATGACTTCGCTTACATTGATTATACAGTAATCTTTAAGGACGAAGACGGAACGATATTGAGTACCAAGACCTATCACTATGGCGATGAGGTAATTGCTCCCACAACGCCTACTAAAGCAGCTAATGAAACTTATACCTACACCTTTGCGGGATGGGATAATGAGGTGGTTGCTTGTGACGGCGATAAGATCTATACGGCAACTTATACTTCCGTTTATATTGAGTACACGGTAGTGTTCAAGGATTATGACGGCAGTATAATCAGCAGCGCGGAATATCACTACGGACAGACAGTAACCAAGCCGAGCAATCCTACGAGAGCAGCGGATAATACATATACTTATGCTTTTGCGGGTTGGGATAAAACCGTAACGAATTGTACCGAAAGCATCGTTTACACAGCTATGTACAGTTCGACCTATATTGATTACACCGTAATCTTTATGAATGAGGACAGAACGGTATTGAGTACCAAGACCTATTACTACGGTGATGAGGTAATTGCCCCCGCAACGCCTACTAAGGCAGCCGACGAAACTTATACCTACACCTTTGCAGGTTGGAATAATGCAGTAGTGGAATGCGCGGGTGATGCAACCTATACCGCAACTTATAATGCAACGTACATTGATTATACGGTTACATTTAAGAACGAAGATGGCGGTGTGATAAGCATCGAAACTTATCACTACGGCGAAGCGGTTGTTGCGCCCAAAACGCCTACTAAGGCAGCCGACGAAACTTATACCTACACCTTTGCGGGATGGGATAATGAGGTGGTTGCTTGTGACGGCGATAAGATCTATACGGCAACTTATACTTCCGTTTATATTGAGTACACGGTAGTGTTCAAAGATTATGACGGCAGTATAATCAGCAGCACGGAATATCACTACGGACAGACAGTAACCAAGCCGAGCAATCCTACGAGAGCAGCGGATAATACATATACTTATGCTTTTGTTGGTTGGGATAAAATCGTAACGAATTGTACCGAAAACATCGTTTACACAGCTACGTACAGTTCGACTTATATTGAATACGAGGTTGTATTCAAGAATTATGATGGTAGTATTCTCAGTTCGAAAACGTATCATTATGGTGATACAATTGAAGAACCCACTGCACCCGCAAAGCCTGCAGATGAAAGCTACGCATACGGTTTTGCAGGATGGGATAGCGAGATAACCGCTTGCCTCGGTAACAAAACTTATACTGCTACGTTCAATTCTACAAATATAGAGTATACGGTAGTCTTTAAGGATCACAACGGAAACATCCTCACTAGCGAAACCTATCATTTTGGTGATGAGGTTGTAATTCCCGATATACCTACGCGCAGCGCGGATAACACTTATACATATACCTTTAAGGATTGGGGGAAGACGGTAACAAACTGCGTTGGAAATGTAGAATACACAGCGGTTTACAAAGCTACCTACATCGAGTACAATATCAAGTTCCTCGATTGGAACGGAACCATTATTCAAACGGTCAAGTATCATTACGGTGATACAATTATGGCAATTGCTGATCCCGAAAGAGAAAGTGACGAAACTTACACATACACATTTTTGTCTTGGAATAAAGCGCTTGGAACTTGTACGGGCAATGCATCCTTCACTGCTCAGTATGAACCGACATTTATTACTTACACTATTGTCTTTAAGGATCATGACGGTTCTGTTATAAACAGGAAAACATATCATTTTGGCGATACTATCGTTATTCCGGAAAATCCAGTAAGGGTATCTGATGACACGTATTCTTATACCTTCAAGAATTGGGGCATAATCTCTACTTTCTGTAACGGTAATAAGGAATATACAGCAGTTTACAATGCCGAATACATTGATTATACGGTTATATTTAAGGATTATGATGGCAGTGAGTTAAGCTCTCGAACTTATCATTTCGGTGATGAGATTGTTATTCCTAATGCTCCTATACGCAAAGCGGATAATACCTACACGTATGCTTTCGCAGGTTGGAATAAATCAGTCGTTGATTGCGCAGGTGATGCAACCTATATCGCAACGTATAACGCAACGAAAATTGGGGATACAGGCACACCCGGAATTGATACAGAACTCGATACTAACCCCGATACCGATATTGATAATGAAAACGATGGTCTATCGAGTGGAGCTGTAGCAGGAATTGCGGCAGGCTCTACAGTAGTAGCCGGAGCGGGTGGTTTCTCGTTGTTCTGGTTTGTAATCAGGAAAAAGCATTTTTCTGATCTTCTTAAATTATTTAAGAAAAAATAAGGAAAACAAGTAATACAAAATACTAAATAAAAGATCCCAAAGAGCTGCATTTTCGGTGACGCTCTTTGGGATTTTTTTATTTCTTGGACCAGGGAGATTTTTCACAGAATATCGCGCTTTGACCATCGGGTAAAACATCTGTTTTTGCCATCGAAATAAGGTTTATTTCGCTAATTTCGAGGTCGGATAAGAGCTCTGTTGCTTTTAAATCGGTAAAATACATAGGCTTATCGTCATTTCCGTGTCCGTATGCGGAAACGATCAGCTTTTTATTTTGCGGCTTGATATGCTTATACATAGGCTCGTATACAGTGTAATCAAACGAAACTTCAATCCATTTGTCGGCCTCTGTTCTGATATTATAACAATTTCTTTTATAATCTGCAACACTGTCTTCCCTTGACGTGCAATGGCTGAGCTCAACTCTGATATATCTTGATACCGTATCATATACCTTCAGGCTGATGTTGAACTTTCTTCCCATATCCAAATGAGAGATTGCCTCGTTTTTAATAATAGAGTCATATTCGAATATGCGAGCAGGATAGGAATAGAATTCCTCTGTTGGGAATTCCGTAATGGTTTTAAAGCTTCCAAATTTGAAGGCAGGAGTACCGTCTGGCGCTTTATCAAGTGAGCAAACTGATTTTTCGCTTGGCTTAATGCAACAATTTTCTTCGGTAAAGTCCTCAAATGAGATAACCTCATTTCCGGGGGCATACTCGGATTTTAATATAAGTTCACACAGAGCACCGCAGTGAAGCTTTGAAACGTAGTCTGTTACGTCGATCTTGTAAGCTCCTTTGTCTGCAACGTTTGCGAGAGCTATTCTTTGGCCTTCTACAGTATATACACCAATCGTATTTGCTCCGACTTCGTTTATTAATGTGATATAATGCTCATCTGCATCAAACACTTTTGTAAAGGCTATATGTAATCCGTTGGCGGAAGAGTTTATGGCAACTTCGGTTACGCTCGCATCGGCGGTTTTAAATTCGGAAGTAAAACCATCTTTGATAGCTTTTCCGTTTTTGCCGATAACTGTATCGGGAATGGTAAGCTTATATTCTTTGCCGTATTCGGCTACATAAGGCGTGAATATCCATTCGACACCGCCGAAAATCGCTTTCCATTCACCATCAACTACGTCACCGTAATTGTCTATAACTTTAATCTTATGCGCCTCGGACAAATCAATACCACCCGAGAATTTTACTGTAATATCTGCAGGAAAATGAGAATAATTCATTCTTGCACCGAGAACGCGGGGAGCATCGCACTTGAAATAATAGCCTATAAAATCAAAGAATGCAACGTAGGTATCGAAGCCATAGAGAAGATCGTTATCACGTGTTATCGTGTGCCCGAGTGGAATATCAACGCAAAGCGCAGGTACGTTGTATATTCTAGAGGTATTAACAAGCGCATTTGAGGTTGAATAGCAGCTTCCATCTCGTCTGTTGCAAGATATGAACATAGGGCAGTGACCTTCGGTTACTGCATCGTCAACTCCGCCGCAACTGGAATAAACAAAGTTTGCCTCACCGAGAATGCGTTCACCTTTATAAGTGAGCCAAGGCTGTTCAGTGCCGCCTCTGATAATACCTTCATCGGCAGTTTTTCCATTTTCATATCTTGTTTCGTCATGGTGACCGTGATGCATACGTTTTGATTGCATTTTCTCGGGATCTTTTTCGCCAAGGAATGTCATCCAACCGCCCTTTGAATTACCGTAAACACCGATAGAATTTAAATCAAGAGAGACATTTTTGTTCGAAAGTGCTGTGTAGCGAATAAATCTCATCGCTGCAGTATTTATACGCTTATCGTTGTAAAATGCCATGGAATATGTGGCATTATCTCCTGTAACGTATCCCTTTTTGGGGTAACCGTCAAAGTATCCGTAGCAGTCAAGTCTAGCCATAGGAGTGTATCCGTAATCGTACATAACACCGGCGTATCCTCTGAAAAGGAAACCGAGAAGATGCGGTCTGTCAGCCGTTGCCGAGCCTAAGCACAAGTCTTCACTTGAATTGGCAAGGGACATTACGGGAGCAGGCAAATCGGGATTTGTCGGGTAGATGATATGCATAAAAAGATTTAGTTCGATCGGTGACCCGTCGGGCTTTACGCAGTCGGTTATAGTTTCAGCTTTAGTATATTTTATTCTTATATACTCACCGTTTTTGTCGGAATTACCGTCAAAATCGAGCCATTCCGGAGAACTTCCGTCGTGTCCTTCCTGCGTTGACTTGCGTTTACCGTTAGTGTCTGTCCATTTAATAATGCGGTCAGGGTTGGTTCCTCTGAAATCATTGTTCCACACCTCGACTATCTTTTCAAAATCACCGTCGCCACCGTGAAGATCAAACGCCCAATAAGGTTTATTGTATAGTACGTCATATCCTGCAGGAACAACAAGTGTTTCGGAATATTTGCCGATAGGGAATATATTGTGATTTGTAAAGAATTCACCATTAATTATTCTTTGTCTGATTTTCTGAACGGAAAAATCGAGTCCGGGACACGAAGAAAGAGGAGAATTCATATAGTCAAGAACCGTTACAATATAACCCGAATTAAGCATACGGGAAATAATGCTTTCATCGGTATCTTTACCGATCCTATCGGTATTCGTATTTATAACGTATATAATTATCGGTGTTTTGCGGTAACCGGGCTCTGCTTTATACCTGTTGCTGTCAAAGAAAACGGAAATTTTTACCGGTATACCGATATAGCCGTCATTTTCAAGAATTATAGGCTCTGAAACTAAGAATTTATTAAAAAGTTTTTCCATAATCGCCTCCAAAGTATAATTTGCTAAAGTCAGTATAGCACAAAAGAACAATAAGTTCAATAAATTATTGACAAATAATTTTAAAGTTGTATAATGAAAATATAAATAACAGCAAAGTTGGTTCAGTTATGGAAATCCGAAAAAGAGTTATAGCAAATACGAAAGATGGAAAACCTTTGAATTCGCTCGGTGAACGCGAGTATATTTTCTTCAAGGTAAAATTTAATAACTTTCGTGACGTAAGCTATTCGTCTTCGCCTGAAGTCTTGGACAGAGAAGAGATAGAGGAGTGCGAGTGCGTGCTGACACTTCCTGATACTTATACCGATGACGGCGATCCGACGCCGCTCATTCTTGCTTGCCACGGCGCGGGTTCAACCGTAATTGAAGACAAAAATCAGATAGGAGGACTTCCTCTTGCAACAAAATGCATAAAAAACGGATATGCTGCACTTGACGTCTCCGGTTCGGTTAAAAATGGTTTATCAATGGGGTGCCCCGAGCATATTTTCGCGCTTTACAAGGCTTATAAATATGCGATAAAGCACTTTAATCTTACCGATCGCGTTCTTCTTGCAGGCGGATCTATGGGTGGTCATACTGCTCTTAATTTCGCTCATATGTTTCCATCTATTGTTCTTGCTATAGGAATTTTTTATCCGCGTCTTAACATAGACGGTGTTACGGTTGACGGTCATTACTGCATAGGAACGTGGGATAAAATAGAACGTAAAAACGGAAATCCAAGCACGAAGGATAGAACGGCGGAGATTTACCGCATGCCAAACGGTGAGTGGATCGAGGAGAATACAATAGGTTCAAATCCATATAAGCTTCGTTCGTTTATTAATTCGGATGGGGAGCGTGTTGTTATTCCGCCGTGCCCGATAAAGATCTGGCAGGGAACAGCCGATATGGTGACCGATCCCGTTATGGCGAAAGAATACTACGAGTCGATCCGTCGATCCGGCTCGTATGCTGAGCTTCATCTACTCGAAGGTGTCGAGCATAAATATAATGACGTTATGCTCGAAGAACAACTCATGTGGTTTAATAGATTCATATAAAAAAACAAACGCACACAGCAAAGAAAAAAACTCCTTGCCGTGTGCATTTTTGTTGTTAAAACAAATTAGTATTTGTAATCGAAGAACTCCAAAGTGTATTTCTGCTCAGCATTAAATCCCGAAAGTGAGATTTTTAGGTTTTTAAATTTATCGCCCTCAACAAGCATCATAGTATCCTTGGTACTACTGAAAATAACGTAGCCATCCTCGTCACAGATCTTGTATGCAATCTTGCCAATGGCGTTTAAATTTTTTCCGTTGATACCGTCAAAGGTCTTTTCACCGCAAAGGGTGATTACAACGGTAACGTTATCATCAGAGCTACCGCTGACGCTATATTCAATTTCTGTTATTGAATATTCAGCTTCCTTGGAATCTTTAAAATTCTTAATTATAAAAGGCTCTTCATTGGAGGCTTCGGGGAGCTTAAGCTGAAGTGATATCTCATGCTTACAAACAGTGCATACGTTATTTTCATACGTATGTCCAACCGTTTCACCTTCCGTTAAGTTGCATCTTGAGCAAGTTTTAGGAGAGGTGCAGGTGCTTGCCTGCCATACGTGGCCCGCCGCAAGTGTCTTTGTGTATATGTGCTTGCAATCCTCATCCTTGCACTCATAGGTGATGCTTCCTTCAACAGAGCATGTAGGTTCGATTTTATTCGTTTCGATATAATCATGCTTATGACTCGAAGACGAGCAAGCGCAAAGAGTTAATACAAGTAATATCGAAACTATTAATAATGATAATTTTTTCATATTTAAAAATTATACTCCGGAATAAGCAGAGAATCCGCCGTCGATAGGAAGAACAACGCCGGTGATGAATCCTGATGCTGCATCGGAAAGAAGGAAGAGAAGTCCGCCGAGAAGCTCGTCACTTTCGCCAAAGCGGTTCATGGGAGTACCTCTTAAGATCTTTTCTGTTCTTGCAGTGGGAGTTCCGTCTTCAGCAAAGAGGAGTGCGCGGTTCTGGTTAGTAACGAAGAAACCGGGAGCGATAGCGTTAGCTCTGATGCCTGCGTTTGCAAAGTGAACTGCGAGCCACTGTGTGAAGTTGGAAACTGCAGATTTTGCAGCACTGTAAGCGGGAATCTTTGTAAGGGGACGGTAAGCATTCATTGAGGATATATTGATAATGTTTCCGCCCTGACCGCGGCGTGCCATATCAAGTGCGAATACCTGAGTGGTTATGAAAGCTGCGGTTACGTTAAGATCAAATACAAACTTGAGTCCGTCAGGGCTGAGGTCAAAGAAGTCCTGAACGTCGGGATTATCAAGGGTTGCAGGATCAAAGTACTCGTTAGCAGTAGTAGCTCTGCCGTTGTTTCCGCCTGCTCCGTTAATAAGAATGTCGCAAACGCCGAACTCTTTGTCAACAATAGCCTTTGCTTCTTCAATGCTTGTCTTATCAAGGCAGTTTGTCTTAACTGCGATAGCTTTTCCGCCATTTGCTCTTATCTCAGCCGCAACGGCCTCTGCCGCGTCGAGATTGATATCAAGAAGAGCAACAGCAGCCCCGCACTGTGCAATCGCTCGAGCGAAATCGGAGCAGAGAATTCCGCCGGCACCCGTAACAACTGCAACCTTACCCGTAAGGTCAACGTTAAATGGTAATTTCATACGTTTACATCCTTTAAATTAAATTTTGGTTTCCGTATCGTGCGATTTGTACGCAGCGAGAAGAATTCTTAAAGCATATTCTGCGCTCTCGAGAGTAACGGGCATTTCTTTACCGTTTTTAAGAGCATCATAATATTTTGCAATAAGATACATATGTCCGTTTCCGTAGCACTCCTTACCGTAGAAGTCCTGAACAAGCGATGAATCTTCTATTTTATTTCCGTTAAGGTACACTGCAGAATCCTGGATCTGAATTTTACGCTTTTTATTTGTTACTATACATACTAGCGTTGTATCTTTGCCTGCGAAAGAGGTCGTAGCATAGAAGTTAGCGGTTTTGTTACCCTCAAATTTAACAATACCTTCGCAGGAATCCTCAACCTCAATAACATCTTTTAGGTGATGGTTTGAGATTGTTGCAATAACACTTTCGGGCTTTCCAAGATAGTAGCAGAGAAGGTCGATCGTATGGATCGCCTGATTGATCATTACTCCGCCACCCTCTGTTGCATAAGTTCCGCGCCAACCGCTTTCTGTGTAGTATGCCTCGGATCTGTACCAAAATACAGTTCCGAATGCCGACATAGCGCCGCCATCCTCTTCAACAAGTCTTTCGGCAAGAATTGTTGACGGATTAAATCTGTTCTGGAAGCAAACGCAAATCTGAGCTTTGCTTTCTTTTTCGGCAGCCTTAAGCTCTTCGATCTGTTCAGTGCTAATGCAGATAGGCTTCTCGAGAAATACGTTAATATTCTTTTTCAGCGCTGATATAGCCATAGGTGCGTGAAGATAATGCGGCGTAGCGATATGAACCGAATCAGGCTTTTCGCATTCAAGCATCGTCTCGTAGTCGGAATAAATCTTAGCATCAAGTCCGTATTCCGCCTTCTTGTTTTCGGCTTTTTCCGTGTTTATATCGCATATAGCAACGATTTTAACGTAGGGAACTTCTGAAAGTGCTCTTACGTGATTGCCAAAAATTGTACCGCAACCAACTATAGCAACGTTATAAATCTTTTCCATATTTATTACCTGTTAGCCGTGGGGCAGAGAAGCACCACGGCTATTTTCTTAGCTTAATAAAAATCGGATTAACCCTGAGTTTCGGTCTTAGCGACTACTCTGTGAGGCTTGGATATTGCTATTCTCTTCTTAAGCTCCTCATAGAAGAGTTCATCGTTAATGGGAAGGGTAACAGCATCGCCGATCCAGCTTGAGAGGTGCATAGCGTTAGCGAGGTGAACACCGTGAAGTCCGTCGCTTGCGGGCGCATATACGTCCTCAAGACCGAGGATAGCGTTTGCGATATTGTTGCAGATACCGCTATGCTGAACCTGGCCGGGCTCCTGTTTCTCGAGCTCTACCTCGACTGCGGGAAGGCACTTAGGCTTTTCAAAGCCTGCTTCGCAGCTCATGCAGTGAACTCTCTCGTCAACCTCGAGCTGCTTGTAATAAAGCTTATTATTTTCGAAGATAAGAGTACCCTTGGTACCTGTGATCTCAAAACGGTTAGTACCGGGAGCATCGGCAGTAGTTGTGATGAATACACCTGTTGCGCCGTTGGGATATTCAACGTAGCAGGTAACGTCGTCCTCAACCTCGATATCGTGCCACTTGCCATAATGGCAGAATGCATGTACCTTTGAGGGCATCATACCAACGATCCACTGGAAGAGGTCGAGCTGATGAGGAGCCTGGTTGTAAAGAACTCCGCCGCCTTCGCCTTTCCATGTAGCTCTCCAATCACCGCTATCGTAGTACTGCTGAGTTCTGTACCAGTCGGTGATTATCCAGTTGGTTCTCTTAACCTCACCAATGCTTCCGTTCTGTACCATCTCACGCATCTTCTTGAATGCGGGGTTGGTTCTCTGGTTGAACATTATACCGAGAATCTTATTGGAATTCTTAGCAACCTCGAGCATCTCCTTAACCTGAAGAGTATACACGCCTGCAGGCTTTTCGACGATACAGTTGAGGTTATTGTTGAGTGCAAGAATAGCAAGCTCAGGGTGGAAGTAGTGAGGAGTACAAATAATAACAACGTCGCACTCTCCCGACTTGAACATTTCCTCAGCGCTTGTGAAATATTTGATATTATCACCGAAGAATTCCTTTTCCTTAAAGAAAGCGAATTTATCGGGATTTAAGTCGCAAACAGCAGTAATAACACCATTAGCGATCTTTCCGTCCATAAAGTTCTTAGAGTGGCCGGTACCCATGTTACCGCAGCCAACAATGCCAAATCTTACTTTTTCCATACTCCGTTTTCATCCTTTCCGTAACCTTGTTTTGTAAGTAGATCTGAGAGAGCAGAAACAGCAAAATCAAATGCCTCTCTGCCTGTGTTGAATTGATGTCTGCCCTTGAGCTCGTGGTCGTCGATGCTCTTGTAGGCAAGGAATGCGTGAAGGTGAGGCTCAAGCGTGAGATATATCTCAGCATCAGTGTGACCGTTAATAACGTCGATAATGTCAGCGATCTTTCCCTCTCCCTCTCCGGCGGGAACTATAGTCTGCTCGGAATAGATAGCATCCTTAATGTGCATATACTTGAAGTTTATAAGAGTTGCTCCTATACCTTCCATAGTATTTGCATTGTTCATTCTGTAGTTTGCAGCATCAAATATACCGCCAAGACCGGGAACAGAGGTAAGAACATCCTTAACCTCATTCGGCATCTGACCGTAGATTTTCGACTCGTTCTCGTGACAGAGAACTACGCCTTCAGCTTCAGCGAGCTTAACCATTTCGGTAAGTCTTCTGATAACCTCGTTTCTGTGGATCGCAAGCTCATCCTGCTTAACGAAGAAGCTGAACATTCTTACGTACTTGGTGCCGAGAAGCTTTGCTACCTCGATAGTTCTTTTTACCTTAGGAAGGTATGCTTCGAAATCATCGGTAATACCGTATTTTCCTATAGGAGATCCTACGGAGCCGACCTTGATACCGTTTTCGTTAAGACGTTTTCTGATTTCGATAAGCTCTTCATCGGTAAAATCAATTATACATTTACCGTCAATGTTACGAGGCTCGATATAATGAATACCGTTCTCAACGAGAGCTTTGATCTGCTCGTCAAGAGAATTGCCCGCCTCGTCTGCAAATGCAGAAAATACAAACTTAGCCATTTTATATTCCTTTCAAATAAAATCTTAGAAGAGATGCTTAAGATTATTGAAGCTTGTTTCCATTTGCTCGTACTCATCACCGAGTGAGGGAGCATTATCCTGCTCAACGAGAGCATAAGGGATCTTAAGCTCGTCGCAAAGCTTAACAACAGGAGCAAAATCAATAGTACCTTCGCCGCAAGGACAGATTGGACCCTTGGGTTCTTCCTTCATATCTTTGAAGTGAACGTTAGTAAGTCTTTCGTTACCCATAAGCTTTATATAATCAAGATAGCTTCTGCCTGCGTACTTGAACCAATATGTATCAAGAATGAAGTTAAGTGAAGGAGCCTCTTCCATAAGAATATCATAAGAGCAAACTCCGCCGAGATCATCAAATTCGAACTCATGGTTATGATATGCAAATCTGAGACCTGCAGCCTCTATCTTTTTCATAGGATCCTTGACAGCTTCGAGAAATTTACGTGCACCCTCGATTGAGCCGCGGAATTCCTTGGGCATGCTTCCGATACCTATAACGGGGCATCCGTAGGTTATGTGCTCTTTGATGAGCGCATCGGTGTCGCCGATTATGCGGTCGTAAGCAGAGTGAGTAACGGTAATTGGAAGCTCAAACTCGTCAGAGAAGGACTTAAGTCTTTCTGCCTCGATTTTGCAGATTGCAGAAAGCTGAACAACCTGATAACCGATCTCCTTTACTTTCTTAAATGAGTTGTAGAGCCCTTCGGGAGTTTTGTTTTTCTCACGAAGTGTATAGAATTGTGCGCCAAGTTTCATAAACAATATCTCCTTTAATTTGTTTTTCTTAAATTAGTTTAACATATATGCAATTAATTTTCAAGTAAAAATTAAAATATTTTATTGTAAGTGTTGCGAAAACTATTGCAAAAGTTGCTCGGATGTGTTAAAATGTATCTTGGAATATTCTGTGGATTGGAGGAAAAACATGAATACAGACAAGAAAATCGTAGCCGGTGGCTTTGAAGTTTCTTATAGTGTGCATAAGGCAACCAAAAGTCTTAGCATCAGTCATTGTCACGATTCTTACGAGATATTGTTCGTTTCAGACGGAAAAGGTCGTTACCTTATTGAAGGTGCTGAATTTTCGTTGCGTCCGAGAACTCTCGTTCTGATAAAGCCGTTTGAATATCATTGCGTTGAGATAAATGCCGACTCCAATTACGAAAGATATATAATTCATTTTAATAACAATTCCGTTGTTAAAGAAGTTATCTCCAATCTCACAAAACTTGCAGATTCTGATACGGGGGAGAGCGGTACATTTTTTGCTCCTGATTCAATCTCTCAGAACGTAGTTTCTTTGTTTGATAGGTTTTTTGAAGCGGAACACCTTGCTGATGAGGATAGGGACACGTTCTTTAAACTGCTTCTTTCGGAGCTTATCGTTTTACTTTCCTTGGCGGGAAATCAAAAAATAGCGCACGATGAATGTGAGCTTGGCGCAAGACTTTCAAAGTATATAAATGAGTATCTCGAGAGAGATATATCGCTCGATATTCTTGCAAAACGTTTCTTTGTGAGCAAATATTATTTGTGCCGAGCATTCAAAAAGTATAGCGGTGTATCAATACACTCTTACATTACTCATAAAAGAGTCGTCTATGCAAAACAATTGATAGATTCGGGAGAAACAGCTTCGGGAGCTGCTTATAAGGTTGGCTTCGGCGATTATTCCGCTTTTTACAGAGCATACGTTAAGGTGTTTGGTAAATCACCTGCATCTAAGTAGAGTAAAACTAAAGGAATTTATGATGGAATATAAAATTTTAGATAAAATCAACTCTCCGGATGACCTTAGAGCTATCCCTGAGAGTGATATCCCAAAGCTTTGCTCCGAGATGCGAGATTTCCTTGTTGAAAACGTTGAAAGGAGCGGAGGACATCTCGCTTCAAATCTTGGGGTTGCGGAGCTTACAGTAGCCATACACAGAGTGTTTGATTCTCCTCGCGATCATATAATTTTTGATGTAGGGCATCAAGCTTACATTCATAAGATCATTACCGGAAGAAAAGAAGCTTTTTCTTCTTTACGTGAGCCCGGCGGACTTTCCGGATTTACGAATATGTCCGAAAGCGAGCATGATGCTTTTGGCGCAGGTCACAGCTCAACGTCGATTTCGGCGGCGCTTGGTTTCGCCGAGGCTGATATTTTATCGGGAAGTGATGCTTATACGGTTGCGGTAATAGGTGACGGTGCTTATACAGGCGGTATGGTTCACGAGGCGTTGAATAACTGCAGAAGCGATCTTAAGCTCATTATTATCATAAACGAAAACAGAATGTCTATTTCTAAGAATAAGGGGGCTTTTGCTTCTTATCTTGCCAATGTAAGAATATCAAAGGGATATAGGAAATGGAAGAGCGGAACAACCTCTTTTCTCAATCACGTTCCCTTAATCGGTAAACCCTTGCATAAAGCTTTGAGTTTTACGAAAAACAGGATTAAGAAACTTGTGTATCCCAGTAACTATTTTGAAGATCTCGGACTTTACTATATCGGTCCCGTTAACGGAAATTCATATACAACTATGGAAAAGGCATTGGCTGAGGCTAAGCGTCTTGGAAAATGCACTGTTATCCACGCCTTTACCAAAAAAGGAAAAGGATACGAGCCGGCGGAAAAATCCCCCGACGGATTCCATAGCATAGCATCGAAGGATTCGGACAAAAAGACGTTGCACGGAGTTTTTGCGGACGAGCTTATCAATCTTGCGGAAGATGATAAAAAAATCGTTGCAATTACAGCGGCAATGGGAATGGGAACAGGGCTTAATGCATTTGGTGACAGGTATCCTGACCGATATTTTGACGTCGGAATAGCAGAGGAGCACGCTCTGACGTTTGCCGCGGGACTTGCGGCAGCAGGGCTTAAGCCGTTTGTAGCGATATATTCCACTTTCCTCCAGCGAGGTTATGATAATATCGTTCATGATATTGCGCTGCAGAAGCTTCCTGTCAAAATAATGATAGACAGAGCGGGCGTTGCTATTGCTGACGGAGCAACGCACCACGGGATATTTGACGTGGCATTTCTTTCTCATATACCGAACGTTGAGCTTTTAGCTCCCGTAACATACGGTTCGCTTTGTGAAGCTATCTGTTATGCTGAGAATTCGAACGGTCCCGTTGCAATCAGATATGCAAACAGTGCTCAAAAGACTGATATAAGAGATAAATTTTACAAAAACGGTGATTATTCGCGCTTTGGCGTTATTGCGGACTACGAAATTGAGAATACGCCCGAGTGTGTATTCGTTTCTTACGGAAATATTACCTCTAACGTTATTAAAGCTCAAAAAATTCTTGAGTCGGATGGAATAAGCGCGGGAATCATTCTCGTCGAGAAGCTTAAGCCTTACTGTGACTCTGTCAGCAAAGTTGCAGAATATCTCGCGGGTGCAAAAAAGGTTCTTTTTGTTGAGGAAGGAATTAAAAACGGCGGATATTCTATGATAACGGAAAGTAAGTTAAAAGAAAGCGGTTTAATTGGCAAGGAAGTTATTACGAAAATTGTCGCTATTGATGATAATTTTGTTATTCCCACAGAAAAGTGCGATATTTATGATTATATGGGACTTTCAGCAGAAAAAATTGCAGATGCAATGAAACGTTTGATTTAAATGGAGATAATTATGGAAAAGATTGTTTCGGGATTCAGCCCTAAAGTATTTTTTGAAGACAAAGAAGGAAATCTGATCGAATTTTCAGTATATAAAGAAAGCAAAGATGGTTTTTGCGGTTATTATATAAGCGCACAGTCCAACGAAAACTTTTCTTGCGATAAGGCGCTGGAATTTAAATTTGATTGTGAAAATATGCCCCACACTGCGATATACAGCCATTCGCCTTATTGGGTTCAGCCCTCGTTTGGCAATAAGGCAGAGGATATCCCGAAAAAGACGGCGGCAGTAATATTCAAAAAAGGCAACGGTAATTACGTGTACATCATGACTGCTGTAGCCGACGAATATAAAACTTATATCGAGGGAGATAAAGACGGCGTAAAAATATATTTGTATTCGCAGTATCCCTCAAAAAGAATTGATAGTCAGCTTTCCTTTATAGTTGGAGAAGGAAAGTCCATCACCGAGCTTGTGAACAATGGCGCTCGTGCCATGTGTAAATTTTTAAATAACGGTTTGAAGCTTCGCTCGGATAAGGTTATGCCCGAGATTTTTGAGTATTTCGGGTGGTGCTCGTGGGATGCGTTTCAGATAAGAGTGAATCACGATGGCCTTCTTCAAAAGGTACGTGAATTCAAATCAAAGGGCGTTCCTGTAAAATATGCTATCATTGACGATATGTGGGGGGATGCCCCGAATCTGAAAACAAGTCCCGAAGGCGCACCCTTTGACGATATGGTTAAGGTTATGCATGCTTCGCCGCTCAAAGCGTTCGAAGGCGATTCCGAAAGATTTCCCAAAGGGCTTTTTGCTGCAGTTTCAGATATGAAGGCGGAAGGTATGGAATACGTAGGACTTTGGTTCCCAACAACGGGATATTGGTACGGTTTGGTCGAGAACGGTCCTGCTTATGAAATGCAAAAGGATAACGTTGAAGCGGCGGCGGGCGGAAGGATAATCGCTATACCTAAAGAGGATACGGCAGAAAGATATTTCGATATCTTTTGCGGCAAGGCAAAGGATTTCGGTTGCGATTTTGTAAAAATCGATAACCAAAGCTGTCACTTCTTCTATAACGGAATGCATCCGATAGGAAAAAGCTCTCGTGCGATGCAAAGAGCAATAGATAAGGCGGCATTCAAGCATTTTGGCGGTACGCTTATCAACTGTATGGGAATGCCGATGGAGTGCATGCTGAACAGACCCGAGAGCGCAGTTTCGAGATGCTCCGATGACTTTATGCCTGAGAGCAAATCCTGGTTTGCTAAAAATATTCTCGAGTGTGCCTACAACGGATTACTTCAGGGAAGATTTTACATAAACGATTGGGATATGTGGTGGACTGATGACGCCCAGGCAGAAAAAAACGCGCTTTGCCATGCGGTAAGCGGAGGTCCCATTTACGTGAGTGATAAGCTCGATAGAACAAATCCAGATAAGCTTTGCGCCCTTATGTACGATGACGGAAGGATACTGCGCCTTTCGGATAGCGCAATGCCGACCGAGGATTGCATAATAGGTAATCCGAGATTACAGAACCGTCCTTTTAAAATCAGAAACAGCTTTGACGGCGGCGCTGTAGTTGCGGCCTTTAATATTTCCGAGAGCGGCGCTGCAGTGCGCGGTACCGTGTCCGCTTTTGACGCAGGTCTTTCTCCTAAAAAAACATATCTTTATTACGAATATTTCACGGGGGAATTCGGTTACGTTAACGGTGACGAATGCATAGACGTTACCCTTGGAGATAACGACACCTTCAGATACTATACATTTATTGAAAAAACTAAAAATAAGCCTTTATTTATAGGCAGAACAGATAAATTTAATTCTCGTCTTGCGGTAATCAGTCAGAGTGAAGACGAAGTAGTGCTGTACGAAGGCGGAGAATTCGCATTTGTTACAGACGAAGATTATCTCGTGCTTGACGAAGACGGACGCGAGATTGAAACCGAAAGATACGGTATACTCGTTTCGGGATGCTGCAAAAGAGAAAATAAACGGTTAAAACTTATAAAATATGATAATTGAAATTAAAGATACCGAATACCAAAGCGACGTCGATCGTGTGAAGCTTTATACTGCCGGTAAAAAACTTAAGGCACACGTTATGACCTTCGGGTGCCAACAGAACGAGGCTGACAGTGAAAGAGCGCGCGGTATTCTTTGCGAAATGGGATATGAGCTTTCGGATAACTATCGAGAGTGCGATATCATTCTTGTTAACACCTGCGCCATAAGAGAGCACGCTGAAATGAAGGCTCTTTCAATGCTCGGAAATTTCAGAGTTGTAAAAAAGAATAATCCCGGTCTTATAGTAGGTGTTTTCGGTTGTATGGCTGCAGAACCGAGCGTTATGGAAAAATTAAAGAAAGATTTTCATTATGTCAGCTTTACCTTTGAGCCGAATATGCTCCATATGCTTCCATCGCTTGTACTTACCGCTTTAGAAAAATCTAAAAGAACGTTCATTATTGGTGAGGATAAAGGCGATATCGTTGAAGGAACGCCCGTTTACCGAGTTGGAGATTTTAAGGCGTGGGTATCTATAATGTATGGATGCAATAATTTCTGCTCATACTGCATAGTACCGTACGTCAGAGGAAGAGAGCGCAGCCGAAGAAGTGAAGACGTTATTTCGGAGTGCAAAGAGCTTATCGCAAATGGCGTTAAAGAAATAACCTTGCTCGGACAAAACGTAAATTCATACAGGTCGGATATTTCATTTGCCGAGCTTCTCGAGAAGATCGCTTTGATTGATGGTGACTTTACCATAAGATTTATGACCAGCCACCCGAAGGACGTATCGGATAAGCTTATTTCCGTTATGAAAGAGTATAGTGGAAAGATAGCTCCGTATTTCCATTTACCTCTTCAATCGGGCAGTGACACTATCCTTAAGAAAATGAATAGGTCCTACAACGGGGAAAGATTCATTTCCGTCGCTAAAAAATTAAAGGGCGAAATACCGGGCATAGCTCTTTCTACCGACGTAATCGTGGGATTCCCCGGTGAGACCGAAGAGGACTTCGAGGATACGATGAACGTGCTTCGAAAAATTCGTTTTGATATGGTCTATAGTTTCCTTTATTCAAAGCGTGAAGGCACTAAAGCTGCTTTAATGACGGATTTTGTGGAAGACTCTGTAAAAAACGAGCGCATGAAAAGGCTTCTTGCGGAGCAGGATATCATTTCCTATGAAATGAATCAACCGTATGTTGGCAATGTTTGCAGAGTACTTGTTGAATCTGTTTCAAAACGCGGAAGCGAGGATACTTATACTGCAAGAACGGGATCGAATAAGCTCGTACATTTTAAATCGAATAAAAACAATATTGGCAATTATATAAACGTAAAAATAGAAAGCGCAGGCGCATTCGACCTGTTTGCAACAGAAATTGATAATAATATTTAAGGAGATGAATAAAATGACCAGGATTATTGAACTTGCACACGCACTTGGCGAGGAGATTGCAAAGAGCGACGAGATTAAAAACCTTGAGGCAGCAAAGGATGCATTTGAAAAGGATGCTGAGCTTCAGGCAAAAATGAGTGAATACGAGGCGGACAGAATGCTCCTCGGCGAGGAATTCTCTAAAAGCACAGAGGATATGGATCAGAAGGCTATTGCAGATATCAAAGCAAGAATGGAAGAGCTTAGTGCAATTATCTGCGCGAACGATATCTATATTGCTTTTGCTAATGCGCAGAAAGCAATGAATGATCTGATGGCAGACGTTAACGGTGAGATAAAATTCTGCATTACGGGCGAGCGTCCTTCTGCTTGTACTCACGATTGCTCCACTTGCGGTGGATGCAGCAGCCACTAATTTATTTTATTTTTAGCTAATAAAGCGAGGTATGCCAATATGGCAGATGTTTTAAATAACAGAAGTGAGTTGAAAACTGTTACCCCGATGATGCAGCAGTACCTTGAGGTTAAAAATACCTACGAGGGGTATATACTTATGTATAGACTCGGAGATTTTTACGAGTGCTTTTTCGAGGATGCGGTGACAGCTTCACGCGAGCTTGAGCTTACACTCACTTCAAGAGATTGCGGAGACGGAAAGAGGGCTGCTATGTGCGGAGTTCCTTTCCATAAATCCGATTTATATATAGGAAGACTTGTTGAAAGGGGCTTCAAGGTTGCTGTTTGCGAGCAGGTTGAGGATCCAAAAGAAGCAACGGGTCTTGTAAAAAGAGAAGTAACAAGAGTTGTAACTCCCGGTACTATTACCGACAACTCCCTTCTTAATGAAACAAAGAATAACTTCCTTTCGGCTATATGCTTCGGCTCGAGGGAAATATGCGTTGCTTTTGCGGATATTTCGACAGGGGAAATATCTGTTACGCAGATAACCGATGAAGATGCTAAAACTACGCTCTTCAACGAGCTTGCCGCATACCAGCCTTCAGAGATAATAATAAATACGTCCGAAAGTGACGCCAAGGATACCGTAGAATTTGCAAAATTCAGATTCGGATCGATGGTAGAGACGGATATGAAGCGCCTGTTTGATTATGACAAGGCAAAGGAAGCTGTTAAACGCGCATTTTCGAATGAATACGACAGACTTCCAAGCCCCGAGATGATAATGGCTATCGGTGCGCTTCTTGGTTATATCAAGGAAACGCAGATGAGTGAGGTTTCATTCGTCAGAGAGATCAATATATATTCAAAAGGAAAATATCTTGATCTTGATATGAATACAAGACGCAACCTTGAGCTCGTCGAAACGATGAGGAGTAAAGAGAAGAGAGGCTCGCTTCTTTGGGTGCTAGATAAGACAAAGACAGCAATGGGGGCAAGATTACTCCGTACCTGGATAGTAAAGCCACTTTTGAACCAGTCAACCATTGTTAAAAGGCAGAAGGCTGTAGGAGCGTTTGTCAAGGGCAGACTTATTGCGGAGGATATATCCGATCTCTTTTCAAATATTCTGGATATTGAAAGACTTACCGCAAAAGCGGTATACGGTTCTGCGAATGCAAAGGACCTTCGAGCAATATATCAGAGCATAGTGGCATTTCCCGAGATAAAGACGACTTTGTCATCTCTTAAATGCGATGCGATAGAGAGTATAGTTTCCGAATTTGATACTCTTGACGATATAGCGGGACTTCTCGGTGATTCTATAGTAGATACTCCTCCTTTTTCAATAAGAGAAGGCGGTATGATAAGACCGGGCTTTGATTCCGATATAGATTACTACAGAACTATAAAAGATAATGGCTCTGAAATAATGCAATCCATCGAGCAAAGAGAGCGAGAAGAAACGGGTATTAAGACTCTTAAGGTATCTTATAACAAGGTATTTGGATACTACATTGAGGTGACAAAATCTCTTGTTTCGGAAGTGCCCGACAGATACATAAGAAAGCAGACTCTTACCAATTGTGAACGATACATCACTCAGGAGCTTAAGGAGATGGAGGTTACCATACTCGGTGCCGCCGAAAAGCTTGCGACTCTTGAGTTTGAGATGTTTACCAAGATAAGGGAAACAGTAGCAAAGAATGCGGACAGAATACGAAAGAGCGCGGCGGCGATTGCTGAGCTTGACGTTTATCGTTCGTTTGCCGAGGTCGCAAGTAAGAATTCTTACGTTTGTCCCGAGGTTGATCTTTCGACCGATATAATAATAAAGGATGGAAGACATCCTGTAGTAGAAAAATTTGTTACGGACAGTTATTTTGTTCCTAACGATACAACGCTGAATACCGATACTGACAGAGTAATGATCATAACAGGTCCCAACATGGCAGGTAAATCTACGTATATGCGTCAGGTCGCGATTATTACCATAATGGCTCAGATCGGTTCCTTTGTTCCCGCAAAGGAAGCTAAAATCGGTATTGTAGACAAGCTTTTTACAAGAGTTGGAGCATCTGACGACCTTGCATCGGGTCAGTCTACGTTTATGCTTGAGATGACCGAGGTTGCTTCTATACTCAAAAACGCAACCAAGCGTTCTCTCGTTATATACGATGAGGTTGGAAGAGGAACGAGCACTTATGACGGAATGTCAATAGCGCGCGCTGTTGTTGAGTATACCCACTCAAAAAAGATTGGCGCAAAAACACTCTTTGCAACTCATTATCACGAGCTTACTTCTATGGAAGACGAGTTTGAGGGTATCGTTAACTATAATATCGCCGCTAAAAAGCGCGGTGATTCCGTAACCTTCCTCAGAAAAATTGTCAGAGGCGGAACGGATGATTCGTACGGTATTGAGGTTGCAAAGCTTGCGGGCGTACCGAATGAAGTCGTTCGTCGCGCAAGAGAGATACTAAACAGCATCGAGAGCGGTGAAAGAGGCGCTGTCACTGTAAAAAAGGCTGATCCGACGGATGTGGGCTTTGATCTCTTCTCAGGAATAGTCGCTTCACGCGAGAGCGAAGTGAGCGAGAAGCTCAGACAGGCTGACATAAATACTATGACTCCTATCGAAGCTATGAATCTTCTGTTCGAGCTCAAAAAGATACTTTCTGATTAAATATTGGAGAAAATATGAGTAAAATTAACGTATTGAGCTTTGAGATTGCAAATTTGATTGCGGCGGGTGAGGTTGTTGAAAGACCTTCGTCCGTTCTCAAAGAGCTTATAGAAAATTCGGTAGACGCGGGTGCTACGGAAATAGTCGCCGAGATTAAGCGAGGCGGAGTTGCTCTTATAAGAGTAACGGATAACGGATGCGGAATTGAAAAGGACGATCTTCCTGTTTCCTTGAAGCGCCATGCTACGAGTAAAATATCCGAGAGGGATGATCTCAACAGTATTATGACTCTTGGATTCCGAGGCGAAGCTTTGGCCGCTATAAGCTCTGTTTCCGAGGTGACTATTATCACAAAAACCAAAGAAGCTGATACGGGATATATGTTGACCTCTGAGGGCGGCAGAATTATTGATATGAGCGAGGTCGGAGCATCCGACGGAACTACCGTTGTTGTCGAAAATCTCTTCTTTAACGTTCCCGCAAGACGTAAATTCTTGAAAAAAGATGCGACAGAAGCGATGAACGTTGCCGCTTTGGTTGAGAAAATCGCGCTTTCACGTCCGGATATATCGATTCAACTTTTGATTGACGGTGAAGAGAAATTCAAAACGCCCGGTGATTCCGAACTATTGCATACGATAAGAGCGATATATGGTAAGGAATTTGCTTCAAAGCTTATCAAGGCAGAGGGAATTTCCGACGGTATAAAGGTTTCGGGCTATATCGGCAGAAGCGATAACGTAAGAAAAAACCGTAATCTTGAAAATGTTTTTATTAACGGAAGATACGTTAAGAGCCTTACTGCTCAGGCTGCGATAGAAAAGGCGTACACATCTTTTATCGCAACGGAGCATTTCCCAACCTGCGCACTCAATATAGAGATGCATCCCGGCATTGTTGATGTAAACGTTCATCCCGCAAAGCTTGAGGTTAAGTTCTCGGACGAAAGAAAGGTATTTGAGGCGGTTTATTATACTGTTAAAAAGGCTCTTGAAGAGAGCGAATACCGTCCGGAAATGGAGCTTACGAAAACTTCAAAGAGCGAGTATAATCCCGTAAGCGCTTTTGTACCGATAGGTGAAAAAACCTCGGGTGAGCAGATCTCAATGCAGAGCGTGACAGCTCGCGCCATATCAAGAGGTAACGTAGCAGAATATACCGCGACACAATCCGACAGGGACTTTCCACATAGCACACCGAGGGAGAGAACATACGATCTCGATAAAACTGTTTTTCTTTCGAGCGGTGCTCATGAACACACAGAAAGAAAGACCAGATTTGACGGCTCATCGCATGAAAGCTTGTCGCCAAAAGAGTCGGTTGATCTTCTCGCAAAATATAGATCTGTAACACCTAAAGCCGAAATCACAGATGCTGTAAATGCTGCCAATGCCGTGAAATCGTTCGAAGATGAGATACAATATAAGTTTGTTGGCGAAGTATTTGACTGTTACTTAATAATTGAATACGAAGGTTCGCTTTTGATTATTGATAAACACGCAGCGCACGAAAGAATTATATTTGAAGATTTAAAACGAGGCAGAAATGATGATAAGATGGTTGCTTCACAGAATCTTATGCTGCCTGTAACTATCATTCTGACACCGGATGAGCTCTCGCACGTTCATGAATTCGAAGAGGATTTCAAAAAGGTCGGATTTGATTTTAACGTTAACGATAAGTCTGTCGATATCACTTCAATACCGACTTCTGTATCCCCATCGGATGCCGAAGGACTTTTTGTTGAGATGCTTGGTGATCTTATCGACGGAATCGGTACTCCCGAGAACGCAGAAAATATAAGACTGGAAAAGGCACTTTATTCAGTCGCATGCAAAGCTGCAATCAAGGGCGGAAGAGTTTACGATAAAGCTATTATTGATTGGCTTATCAAAAAGGTTCTCGTATTACCCGATATAACTGTTTGTCCGCACGGTAGGCCGATTGCGTACAAGTTAAAAAAATCTGAGCTTGACAGACAGTTTGAGCGTATTAAATAAGGAGATATAATGGGAAAATTTACTTTACTAAAAACCGAGGGAAAGGCAAGGCGTGCAAGATTTGAAACAGTTCACGGTACAATAGAAACGCCCGTTTTTATGAACGTCGGAACGTCGGCGGCAATCAAAGGCGGTATTTCTACTATGGATCTTCACGATGTCAACTGCCAGGTTGAGCTTTCCAACACCTATCATTTACACGTTCGCCCAACCGATGAGTTGATATACAGAATGGGCGGTCTTCATAAATTCTTCAATTGGGATAGACCTATACTAACCGATTCAGGTGGATTTCAGGTGTTTTCACTCGCCAAGCTTCGCAAAATAACCGAACAGGGTGTTCAGTTTAATTCGCACGTTGACGGAAAACGAATTTTTATGGGTCCCGAGGAATCTATGACTATTCAGTCGCATCTTGGCTCAACTATAGCTATGGCATTTGATGAATGCGTCGAAAACCCCGCTCCTTATCAGTATGTTAAGGCTTCCGAGGAAAGAACAGTACGCTGGCTCAGACGTTGCCGCGCAAAGCTTGATGAGCTCAATGCTAAAGAGGGAACTGTTAATCCTAATCAGATGCTCTTCGGCATTAATCAGGGCGGAACTTATAAAGATCTTCGAATAAGAAATATGCAGGCAATTTCAGAAATTGCCTGCGATGGATATGCAATAGGAGGACTTGCGGTCGGCGAGGATGCCGATACGATGTACGAGATTATTGAAACCGTTGAGCCCTATATGCCTGTCGATAAGCCGAGATATCTTATGGGAGTCGGTACTCCGCAAAACATTGTCGAGGCGGTTTACCGCGGTGTTGATTTCTTCGTCTGCGTTATGCCGAGCCGTAATGCAAGGCACGGTAATCTCTTTACCTGGGAAGGAAAGATAAATATTAATAACGAGCAGTACTTTGCGGATGCAAGACCTATATCGAAAAGCTGCTCTTGCCCTGCGTGTAGAGATTATTCTCGATCTTATATAAGACACCTTTTCAAGGCAAAGGAAGCTCTCGGAATGCGTCTTGCCGTACTTCATAATCTTTATTTCTACAATGACCTTATGCAGAAAATTAGAGATGCACTTGACGAGGGTAGATATGAAGAATTCTACCGTGAATACAGGTTTAAGCTGAACGAGAGATGTGTTGATTAAATTTTCATAAAACATGAATTTCTATTGACAATTAATAATCTGTTTGATATACTTTTTTTGAACTTCGGTTAGATAACACTTTGGAGGTGCTAAATGAATTATTCAAACGTTCCGAATACTGTTTCTTTTGACGGTAAAAAGCTTTTCGATATAAAGAACAATATTGCATTATATCCAGAAGAAGTTAAGATAATGACAGAGCGCGCTGATAAGCTTCTTGCAACAGAGCCGTTTTCCGTTGTAAAAAAAGAGCTTATCCCGGATTCGAAGGATCCTCACGATTATATGACTATGGGAACATATTGGTGGCCCGATCCTACAAAACCCGACGGACTTCCTTATATTCGCCGCGACGGAGTTTTTAACCCCAAGGCTAAGGACAGAAATACTTATTCGGCAATGGCCGACGGAGCATTTAATCTTGCCCGTGCCGCATTTCTTCTTGAAAGAGAGGATTACGCAAAGAAAGCCGTTGAATTTCTTTCCGTATGGCACCTTGATAAAGAAACGCTTATGAATCCTCATGCAGAGTATGCTCAGGCTATTCCGGGGATCTGCGAGGGTAGAGGAATAGGAATTATCGATTTTGCTCATTCCTACAACGTTTTCGATGCTACCGAAATTCTTTATGCGCTAAGGGTTATGTCCGATGAGCAGTATAACGGAATAAAGAAATGGTACGTCGATTTCGCCAATTGGCTTATAACGTCCGAGAAGGGAATATTTGCGGATAATTATTTTAATAATCACGGAGCCTGGTATGACGTTCAGATTCTTTCCGCAGCTATCTTCACAAAGCGCAAAGAGCTTGCGCGAAGAGTTGCTATGAACGCTTACCGAAGGAGGCATCAGACTCATATTATGTCAGACGGTTCCCAGCCGCACGAACTCGAGAGAACTCAGGCTATGAGTTATTCAACTATGAATCTTATGGCACTTGTCAGACTTGCAAAATACGGAACAAGGCTCGGACGTAAGGAATACACGGAGATTGATCCCCAAAAGGGTGTATTACTCATTGGAAAAGCTGCTGAATTCCTTTATCCCTATGCACAGGATCAGTCTGATTTCAAATATCAGCAGATACATCCCGGCGATTTCAGCTCCGATTTGTCATTTATCCTGAAAAGTATTACCGAAATTACGGGCGATGAAAAATATGCGGAAATGGCAAAGAAGTTTAATGAACCAAAATATCTTTCTAATTTAACTCCTGTTTAATCTATAATTCGAGGTGAATTACAATGGATAAAGAAATGTTATATAAAGTATTAACTCCTCCAAGCGGTGTTGTTGATGCCGTGCTTGATACCGATACTTATAATGAGATCGACGATCAGTTTGCTCTTGCATATATGATCCGCTCAAACGATAAGATCAATTTAAAGGCTATCTATGCCGCTCCTTTCTTTAATTCTCATTCAACATCTCCTGCGAACGGAATGGAGAAAAGCTACAATGAGATACATAATATCCTGACTCTTATGAAAGAGGAAGAACTTAAAAAGATCGTATTCCGCGGCTCGGAGAGCTATTTACCCGATGAGAAAACGCCCGTTATCTCGGATTCTGCAAATCATCTTTGCGAGCTCGCAATGAATTATTCTGCGGAGAATCCTCTTTACGTCGTTGCTATCGGTGCTATAACGAATGTTGCATCAGCACTTCTTATTAAGCCCGAAATTGCAGAAAGAATCGTTCTTGTTTGGCTTGGAGGTCATGCGTTTAATTGGCCCAATACTAGGGAATTCAATATGTTCCAGGACATTGCGGGCGCAAGAGTAGTATTTAATTCGGGCGCACCGGTTGTTCAGCTTCCTTGCATGGGCGTTGTAAGCGCATTTACTGTTTCGGGGGATGATATGAGAGCAAGACTTTACGGAAAGAATGAGCTTTGCACTTATCTAACAACTCATTCCGAGGAAGAGGTTTCCTCTTACGTGAAAGAGGGAAATGCGTGGTCGAGAGTAATCTGGGACGTTACCGCTGTTGCATGGCTTACCGGCGCTAACGGAGATAATAATAAATTTATGCAGTATAAGCTTGCTCCCGCTCCTATCTGCGAATATGACTTCACTTATTCTTTTGATAATACAAGGCAGGAGATCGTTTACGTTTATCATATAAGACGCGACGCACTCCTTAACGATCTCATAAACAAGCTTGTAAAATAAATAATAAAGGGATACCTGACGAAATTCAGCAGGTGTCCCTTACTTAGTATATAAATTTATCACAAGATTTTTAAAATTTATTTTGAGGATAATACGATGTTTGTTAATATTAATGATGATTTTTGGCTTGCAATAGATAAGATTGTAAACGACGGAAAAATCGTTATCGACAGACCGAAAGGAACGACTCATCCAAGGTTTTCTCACGTAAAATATGACGTCGATTACGGATATATAGAAAACACTGCTTCTATGGATGGCGGCGGTATAGATATCTGGCGCGGTTCACTAACGGATGATAAAGTAAATGCTATAATTTGCACTGTTGATTTGATGAAGAAGGATTCTGAAATAAAGATTCTTATCGGTTGCACCGAGGAGGAGATCACCTCTGTATATAAATTTCATAATAATACCGAATATATGAAGGGGCTTTTGATAAGGAGATAATATGGCTGATATACTTTTTAAAACCGATGATTGCATCTTTTCATACCGTGTGGGGGGGATAATTATAAACGATGGTAAAATACTTCTCCAAAGATCGAACGGCGATGAAGGTTATGCGATAGTAGGCGGTCACGTGGCGTTTGGTGAGACTACGGATGAAACAATTGTGCGTGAGTTTAAAGAAGAGCTTGGCGCAGATATAAAGGTCGAAAGACTTATAGCGGTAGGTGAAAATTTCTTCAAATGGGGAAGCCGTTCGTGCCATCAGATCAATCTTTATTATCTTGTATCACTTTCGAATAAGACTCAAATACCGCTTGAGGGCGTTTTTGGGGCGATAGACGAGCTTGGGGAGATGCGCATAGATCTTGATATGTGCTGGATAAATATTGAAGACGTGAAGGATATTAAGCTTTATCCCGAGGAGCTTAAGCCATACGTCACGAGTTTACCCCAAAATGTCGTTTATTTCGCGCACAAAGAATAAATTAAAAAATGGCAGAGGCACTGTTAGATAATGCTTCTGCCATTTTTATTCGGTTTTGTATAAGTGCGACAGCTATTTATATCAGTTTTTATGTCCCGAGCAATTACTGCCGTCGAACATTCCCGCAGTATTACATTCGTAAAATCCGTTGCACTCCTTGAAGCCAATAGCTTTGATAAGGGTTTCATCACCTGCATCAAGCGAAACGCGGCAAATATCCAATCCGCAGCTATTGATAAAGTTCATAGTTTGCCTTCCAAGTATAAACATCGCTTCAAAATCAGAAAGTCCTTTTGCTTCCTTTAAATCAAATATGTATCCGTATTCAGCTTTTAATTCAAACTGTGCAATGCCCATAATATTTCCGGTAGCGCAATCAGTCATAGCATAAACAAAGCTTCCTTCATTATAAACAGCAGAGCAGGAATCAAGGTAAGCCTTAGCAAGGTTGGCATCCTGTACGGGGGTTATTTTAAACATTGTTTTTCTTCCTTGTAGCTTTTTTTAGATATTCAACCTCTTCATCCTCGAGGTAGCGCCATTTGCCTACTTGAAGTCCGTCAAGCTTGAGATTTCCGATAGAGATTCGAGAGAGCCTTTTTACGGTAAGATCAGCCTGCTCGCACATCTTTCTGATCTGTCTGTTTCTGCCCTCAAAGAGTGTCATTTTCAAGATAGTTCCGCTTTCATCTGTTCCGCTGATCTTGACCTCTACCGGTTTGATCTCATATCCGTCTATAACCAAAGGAGAAGTAAGAATATCCATCTGACCTTCTGAAACATTGCCGCCTACCTTAACTCGGTAAACCTTGGGAAGGGAATGGCTTGGATGCGTAAGCTTGTTTTTCAAATCTCCGTCATCGGTAAGAAGAAGCATTCCTTCGGAAATGAGGTCGAGCCTTCCTACGGGATAAACCCTTGTGTCAACGCCTTCAAGAAGATCGGTAACGCATTTACGTCCTCTGTCATCCGAGGTGCTGGAAAGATAGCCTCTGGGCTTGTTCATCATAATGTAAGTGTATTCTTCTTTTCTGTATGCTATTTTCTTGCCCTTGAAGCTAACGGTGTCCTTTCTCGGATCAACCTTTGTTCCGGGAGTAGCAACGTGCCCGTTAACAGAAACATTGCCGTTTTTTATTTCTTCCTCAGCTGCGCGTCTTGACATAAGTCCTGCGTCAGCCATAAATTTTTGAAGTCTTATTTTTTCCATTGAAGTTTCCTTAAATTTAGTTTATTTAAAAATAGAAAAGAATCCTTTTTCTTTAGCACTGCTTGCATCTTCGGTTGATACAAGCGGAATTTCACCGACGTACTCGCCGTTAACAGTAAAAACAACCTTTCCAAGAATATCACCGCGGAATATTGGGGCGTTAACGTACTTGGGGAGAATTATTTCGTACTTGGGTTCGTTTTCTGTTTGTTTAGAAATTATGGTAAAAGAGTCGATATTTGTTACGCCGATTGTTTGTTTATCAGAGTTTATTACGGGTATTTTGAATTTAAAGCTATCGGGAGTTGCGAGTTTATGAGATTTTAAAATGGAATATCCGTAATCGAACAGCTTTATGTGATCATTCCAATCATCGGGAGCATTTATAGTGACTGTAATAAAAGTCAGACCGTCGCGCTCAGCAGCACCGACAAGGCACCTACCGCTCTTTTTAGTAAAACCGGTTTTTACTCCTATCGAATCTTCGTAGAGCGTAAGTAGTTTGTTGTGATTTACTACAAGTCTTGATTCTCCGTCTGAGTTTGTGATAGTAACCTTCTTTGTAGAAACGATTTCTTTGAAAATATCGTTCTTTAATGCTTCACCTGCGATTACAGCAAGATCTTTAGCAGTTGTGTAATGTTCGGGCGAATCAAGGCCGTGTGGGTTCATAAAATGTGTATCAGAAAGCCCAATGCTTTCGGCTTTTTTGTTCATAAGAATGGCAAAATCTTCAATGCAGCCCGAGATATTATATGCTATGGCCGATGCGGCATCGTTTGCGCTTCTGAGCATAAGTCCGTAAAGAAGGTCTTTCATAGTCATAGATTCACCGCTCTTTAAGTAAAGAGAAGATCCTTCAACACCGATAGCGCGGTCATCGATCTCAACAATACTGTCGCAGGAGGAATTCTCAATGGCAACAAGAGCTGTCATTATTTTTGTTGTACTTGCCATTGGTAGGCGCATATCGGCATTTTTAGAATAGACGAAACCGAATTTCGTTGGCTCGTATAAAACCGCCGATCTGGCGCTCAAAGATAAATTCGACTCCGAGAAAATAACCGTTGCAAATAATACAAAGCAAAGTATCAAAAACAAGGTTAGTATTATGATTTTTTCTCTTGGATTTTTCATATCAAACTCCTTTTTGCTTATTTTTACACAAAAGAAGAATGATATTCATAATCATAAACGGAAAAATTACCCCGTGAACGTTTTTTTGATTTTATCGATGATTGCAGGGGAGTTTTCAATAAGATCGCACGCCCTGTCTATAGGGGACGGATCGGTTGATCCAATTTGAATAAGATTAATTTCGGCGTTTTTTCCTACGGTAAGAAAAGCAACGGGAGTAATTGAAACGCCCGTGCCGCTTCC
This sequence comes from Eubacteriales bacterium, assembly GCA_045654585.1. Lineage (GTDB taxonomy): Bacteria > Bacillota > Clostridia > Oscillospirales > CAG-272 > UBA1740. The sequence continues at coordinate 49,236 of JAZONS010000054.1, read as the reverse complement.
GCCGCCAAAATTATTATGCGAGATCGTTCGCTTTGTTGGAATATCAAGTCCACCAGTAGCAAATCCTACCGAAATTTTTGAAACCGGAATAACCGTTACACCGTTTGGCGTTGTGATGGCTTTTCCAAAAACGGTATCAACATCGGTAAAATCCTTAATGCCGTCAAGGGAAGCTCGTATCATATCGCTCATCTTGCTTTCAGACATAATAATCTATACCTTTCTTCTATTTATGATAAAGCTCGGCAAAAGACCGAGAAAGCTTAACAGTGAGATCCTGAAGCTGATATCAAATGTCAGTATAGAGTTATTATTTGCAGAATCATTAAAGGATATATTACCTAAATATAAATTTTTTGAGTTGTTTTCGATATATGCTAAGAAAGATGAGATCAAGGAAAAGCAGATCCCTTTGTTTATCGCATATTCTGCGGGCTCGCCTTCGGGTAACTGTAAATTCAATCTATGCAATATAATATCACTTTTTCGAGAAGCCGAAAGAACAAAAGATATTATATTTTTAAAAGTATTTCTTGCGCTTTTGTTGCGCTTTTTTCGGGTTGTGTTTTTTCTGTCAATAAAGCTTATGGCGAATACCGCAAAGTTAATGTCTATAACGGTAATATCGCCATAAGAAATATCAATAGTCAATACCTCTGTTAAAATGAGAAAGACAATCAGTGAAGCTATTAAATATAACAACGACTGTATTATCATGAATCTCCTTAATCTACATCTATTATATCATCCTCGGCGGACGGCTCATCCGATAATTCAGCACCGGAATCTTCGCCCTCGCCGGATCCTTCGCCAACATCACCGTCAGTATCGGTATTGATATCTGTATTCGACTCGGTATTTTCTGACGTTTCTTCGTTTTCAACATCGTCGATGGAAATTTGATTTTCATCCTGATTGCGTTCGGCTTCTTCCTTTTCGCGAGTCTTCTCAAACATGTTAACAAGCTCCTCGGATGCGGAAGGAAGATCTTCAATCGATTTAAGACCGAAGCATCTTAAGAAGTCTGATGTTGTACCGTACTGCATAGGTCTGCCGGGAACGTCAAGTCGTCCGACGCATTCTATAAGACCTCTGTCAATAAGGCTGTTCATAGCATACGAAGAATCGACCTTTCTTATCGTATCAACGAAAACTCTCGTAACAGGCTGGTTATATGCAACAACAGCGAGTGTTTCCATAGCAGCAGTAGAAAGGGTACCGCTCTTCCTTATACCGAGGGCATCGCGTATTTCGTGTAGATAATGCTCCTTTGTGCAAAGCTGGCAGGATTCTCCGTATGTAAGAAGCATAACGCCTCGCGGTAGTCCTTTAGGATCATTATATTTAATTGCGTATTCGAAGATCTTATCCTTAACCTTTGATGGGGTCATGTCAAACACTCGTGCGAGCGTTGCGTATGAAACGGGATGGCCCGCAGCAAAAAGGACGGCTTCGAGTCCTTCTTCGAAGACTACGATTCTTTCGGGCTCGCCGAGGTCTTCGTTTTCGGTTGCTTTATTTTCTATTTCACTCATTTTTTATCTTCGTCCTTTTCTTTATTGTCCTCGGGAAGCGCATCAAATTCGCTTTCCAAGCCTTCTATCGGAACATAGTCATGGTTTAACTTGAATTTAATTTCAAGTCCTTCTGCGTCGTATTCAGCAACGTCCTCAACGAAGTGAACGGTTGTTATAAATATTCTGTGTATTTTTATAAGCTCAAGCACACCCATAAATCTTGCAACGAGCTCGGCTCTGTTTTGTGCATCTTTGAGAAGGAAGAAGAGAGAGGCTTCCTCGTGTTCTTCAAGAAGAGCGCATATCTCCTCAATCTTTTCTTCGACCGATACAACGTGATGCTTGATAAGGGGATTAACGAGATCGGTAGGCTTTCTTTCGGTCTCGGCAATGCGCATTCTCTTAAGAATCGAGTTTAACGCTTTGAGCATCAGCGCAGGATCAAGATTGAGAGGCAGTCCTTTTTCGGGAGGTACATCATCCGTACCTTTAACAAATCTCGAAGAAAATTCTTCATAGAGCGGACGGAGCTTCGTAACCGCAAGCTTTGCCTGCTGATAGAGAAGAAGAGCGTTTGCTATTTCACGTCTTGGGTCGTTTTCTGTACCCTCCTCGTGAGGAAGTATCATTTTACTTTTGATAAGCATCAGCTCGCTCGCCATAACGATAAATTCGCTGGCAATTTCAAGGTCCATTCGCTGCGCCTCTTCGATATATTCCATATACTGATCACATATCATAGCGATAGGTATATCTGTAATACTCACCTTGTTTTTACTGATGAGCGTAAGTAAGAGGTCTAGAGGACCTTCAAACTGGTCAAGCCTGTAGGTTAATTGTTCTGACATTCTGAAATCTCCGTTTTAATTGGTAAGGTCAAACCGTTATATTTGTTGCAAATCTATGCATCAGTAAGCAAGGAACGGAATGAGCTGCCATAACTTAAATATAAGGGACGAAAGCCCTTCTATTGCAGATCCGATCATATCCGATAGAGAAAAGATCTTAACGATAGTGGAAAGTATCGGATTTGTGGCAATGAAAGTAATAGACATAAGAAACTTTTTTACGTAATCTCCGAGTAGAAGCCATCCAAGCATAGCGTAATATATTGTTCTTTCGTATTTCATTACTTTGAAATAGATTCTTTCGGGAAGGAGAACGTTGAGAACTCTTGAGCCGTCAAGAGGTGGTATGGGTATCATATTGAATATTGCAATACCAAGATTTATTGAATGGAAAATATAAAAGAATGATAAAGTATTGTCCACTAGTGCAAAGGTGTATTCGTTCGTAAATTGCACGTTACGGAGAATAGCAAAAATCAAAAGATAAATGAATGCCGAAACTATAGCCGTAAGCAAATTGGAGAGTGGTCCTGCAAATGCTACTATTGCAAAATCGCGTTTTGGCTTTCTGAAATGTCTTGCATTAATCGGAACGGGCTTTGCCCATCCAAAGCGAAAGAAGAGCATACAGAGCGCACCGATGGGATCTATATGCTTTATTGGATTTAAGGTGAGTCTGCCGAGATTTCTCGCAGTCGGATCCCCCAACTTATATGCAGCATATGCGTGGCAGCATTCATGTATAGCGAGGGTGACAAGAACGGCAAATGCCGACAATACGTAAAAGATTATCGTTTCTGCATTAATCATTTTATTTTAATTTATAACCTCAAATATTTCATTCCATAATACGTCTTTTCCTTCACGTGTAACCGAAGAAAATGGTATTATTTTAATGTTTGTGCCGTCAAAATACTCCTTCCACATATCATCCAGAGCATTTTTGAGCTGAGTTTTTGAAAGTTTATCGGTTTTTGTTGCAACGACGACGAAGGGGATTTCCGAATCAATAAGGAAATTGATCATCATAATATCGTCGTTCGTCGGTCCGGTTCTGATATCAATAAGCTGAATCACGAGCCTAATTGCATCAGCGGAAGGGTTTTTCATAAAATAATCATCAGTCAGCGAGCTCCATGATTTCTTTGATTCCATAGAGCGCTTTGCATATCCGTATCCGGGAAGGTCTACGAGAAAAATCTTACCGTCAACATTATAATAGTTTATCGTAATTGTTTTACCCGGAGCGGAAGAAACCCTCGCGAGAGATTTTCTTCCGAGAAGTGTGTTTATAAGAGAGCTCTTACCGACGTTTGATCTGCCCGATAATGCTATCTCCGGGCGCGGATCTCTCGGAAACTGCTTTGAGTTGCCGATCGTTAATTCTATCTTTGCATTATTGACATTTATTTTCATAATTTAGTCCAAGTTGTTAAAATTTAGTGAGCGCAGCAGAAAGAACGTCCGAAATGCTCTCACAGGGAATAAAGGTAAGATGCTCCTTTGCCTGCGAATCAATTTCGTCAAGATCCTTCATATTATCAGCAGGGATAAGAACCGTGCTTATTCCACATCTGTATGCTGCGAGAGTCTTTTCTTTAAGGCCGCCTATGGGCAAAACCTTGCCGCGAAGAGTAACCTCTCCCGTCATAGCAACCGTTCTTTTTACGGGAATGTTGCCGAGTGCGCTGACGATTGCCGTAACCATGGTGACGCCTGCTGAAGGACCGTCCTTGGGAATTGCTCCCTCGGGGAAGTGAATATGAATATCCGAGTCTTTGTAGAATGAGGAGGGAAGACCGTATTTATCGGTAACACCTCTGACGTAAGAATGAGCAATCTTTGCGGATTCCTTCATAACCTCGCCGAGTGAGCCGGTAAGCTCGATCTTTCCCGTACCTTCCATAACCGCAACCTCTACCTTAAGCAGATCACCGCCCGACTGCGTATATGCAAGTCCGTTAACAACGCCAATGGGATCTGTAGCCTCAAGCTTCTCCGGTATAACCTTAGCTTTACCGAGAATTGAAGCAAGATTTTTGGGTGTTACGCTGACGGATTTAACTTCGCCTTCGGCAATTCTTTTAGCCGATTTTCTTATGAGTGAAGCGATCTCTCGCTCCAGATTACGAACACCGGATTCGCGGGTATATTCCTTTATAAGCTTTAAAATGGCTTCATCGTTTATACGGAAGTATTTTTTAGCAATACCGTTTCTCTTAAGCTGCTTGGGGATAAGATGATTCTTTGCGATAGCAACCTTTTCTGAGTCGGTATACGTAGAAAGTTCGATTACCTCCATTCTGTCAAGAAGAGGCGCGGGAATTCTGTCAAAGCTGTTAGCGGTCGCAATAAATAAGCAATCGGAAAGATCGATTGGAATCTCCATGAAGTTATCGCGGAACATCTTGTTCTGCTCGGGATCAAGAACTTCAAGGAGCGCAGACGTAGGATCGCCTCTGAAATCGTTAGCGAGCTTATCTATTTCATCGAGAACGATTACGGGATTTTCGACTTTAGCACCGATAATAGCGGAAACTATTCTTCCCGGCATAGCTCCGACGTAGGTCTTTCTGTGACCTCGGATCTCAGCCTCATCGTGCATACCGCCGAGAGAAACTCTTGCGTATTTTCTTCCGAGAGCTCTTGCGATAGATGCGGCTACCGAAGTTTTTCCAACGCCGGGAGGGCCTACTAAACAAATGATCTGGTTTTTAACGTCGGGAGAGAATTGCTTAACCGCAACGAACTCAAGGATTCTTTCTTTAACCTTCTCAAGACCGTCGTGATCCTGATTTAAAATCTCTCTTGACTCGGCAACTGTTGTTGTTGCTTCGGTTCTTGCTCCAAACGGGAACTCGATACAAGTGTCGAGATAAGAGCGGAGAACCGTTCCTTCGGCTGCTCCAAACGGGGTTTTTGCAAGCTTGTTAAGCTCCTTAAGAAGCTTTTCTCTGGTTTCGTCGGAAAGATTTTTTGCGAGAATCTTTTCTTCATATTCACGGATCTCATCATCGTCATCCTCTCCAAGCTCTGCCTGGATAGCCTTGACCTGCTCGCGAAGGAAATAATCCTTTTGATTTCTATCGATTTTTTCTCTGACTTGCGCCTGTATATCATGCTCGCATTGAAGAAGCATTTTTTCTTCCTCAAGCACGATAAGGAGCTTTTCAAGTCTTGCTTTCGGGGTGAAAAACTCGAGAACAGCTTGCTTGTTACTGTAATCAATAACGGCGGACGATGCGATAAAATCAGCAAATTTACCGGGATCTGTAATAGCCTCGGCGCTGAGTCTCATTTCTTCGGTAAACGTCGGATGCATCTGCGCAAGATTTGAAATAGTATTCTTGATCTCACCCATTAATGCTTCTATTTTAGACGGGGAAGTAGAGAATGCAGGCTCATTTCTGATCTCAGCTGTTCCGTACATAAAACCTTCTTCTGTGTCGATTTCGTCAATGATCGCTCTCGAAATACCTTCGAAAACAACAGAAAGATTGTTCTGCGTGTTTTTTACAACGTGGCGTATCTTGGCGAGAACACCTACCTTGTAAAGATCTTTAGCTTCAACGTTTTCTTTGGAAATATCCATCTGCGTAACAAGCAGAACTTCCATTCCGTGCATCGTTGCGGCTGCGGTGAAAGCTTTAAGAGAATTCGGTCTGACGATTTCTATATTTAATTGAACTCCTGGAAAACCGACCAATCCGCGAAGCGGGATTATCGGGAGTCTTACTATCGGTTTTTCATTATTATTTAATGACATGATAATTCCTTTTTTACTAAATTATAATTTAAACAATATAAATTCATTATATTATATCATATAAAAAAATAAAAATCTATACTTTTTTAAAAATTTATGAGAAATTCACAAAAGAAAAAAGCTATCCCTGTCCGAGGATAGCTTTTTTAACAGTTTGCAAGGTTGCAAACCGCATTCCGTCACGAGTCAACGTGACACTACAGCGCTATGGGTGGTACTTTCGCGATGACAATGCATCATAAGATTGATGCTTCTTCGTGTACCGTAATTTGCGATATCAATTATACAACATTAAGGCAGAAAAGTAAAGATGGAATATTAAACAATTTTAATCTTTAAAAATCGGTTAAAAAGGAGAAAAAGCAATAAAAATCACAAAACGTCTATTTTTTTCAAAAAAACTATTGACAAATTGGAAATGGAATGATATAATATGTTCCGTAGCGAAATGCTAACTAAAACAAAGCAGAATTTCCGTTCTCACCTTACCACATGAGTGCGTAATGGTTAATACTTAAAAAGCTCGATTTGTGTGAGTTCTTTTTTTGTGCGTACGGAGTATTCTGTATGCATTTTTTATTTTTTCGGAGGTATAAGGCTATTAGCACCAAAGACGAAAAGAATCTCCCGATTAACGATGAGATTAAGTATCCCGAGGTCAGAGTTCTCGGACCTGCAAACGAGCAGGTAGGTATTATGAAGATTGCCGATGCGCTTAACTATGCTGACAATGCAGGCGTTGACCTTGTTCTTATTGCTCCTAATGCAACTCCTCCCGTATGCCGCGCTATCGACTACGGAAAGTTCTGCTTCGAGCGTGATAAGAGAGAAAAGGAAGCCAAGAAAAAGCAGGTTATAGTTAAGGTTAAAGAGGTTCAGCTCTCTTGCCGTATCGAGCAGCACGACCTTGATACAAGAGTTAACCAAGCGAAGAAATTTCTCGGAGAAGGCAATAAAGTTAAGGCAGTTGTCCGTTTCAGAGGAAGAGAGATGTCTCATATGGAGCTTGGAAGAGATGTAATTGCTAAGTTTGAAGAGGCGCTGAAGGGATTTGGCGTTGCTGAGAAAAAGCCGGTGCTTGACGGTAGATTTATGTCTATTGTCATTGCTCCTGTTAAACCGGAAAAGAAATAACATTGTTTATAGATTCGCAGAATTTATATGATAAACAGGGTACAACCCAAATGAAAAGGAGAAACTAAAATGGGAAAGATCAAGACACATAAAGCATCTGCCAAGAGATTTTCTCTCACAGGCGGCGGTAAGGTTAAGATGAATCACAACAATCATCGTCATAAGCTCGGTCTCAAGACCGCAAAGCGTAAGAGAGGACTTCGCAAGGGCGCTATTCTTAGCGAGAGCTTTGCTCCCACTTACAGAACTCTTATCGGTAAGTGATAAGTAAAAGAAGAAATTTGGAGGAACAGATAAATGGCAAGAGTTAAGGGCGCTATGATGACGCGCAAGAGAAGAAAAAATATCCTCAAAGCAGCTAAGGGTTATTGGGGAGCAAAATCCAAGCATTTCAAGATGGCTAAGCAGGCTGTGCTTAAGAGCGGTAACTACGCTTTTGCAGGCCGTAAGATGAAGAAGAGAGATTTCCGTTCTCTTTGGATCACCAGAATTTCCGCTCAGGCTAAGGTTTGCGGAATGAACTATTCTACACTTATGCACGGTCTTAAGGTTGCAGGCATCGATCTCAACCGTAAGATGCTTGCAGAGATCGCAGTTTCCGATAAGGAAGCATTCGCTGCAATTTGCGAAAAGGCTAAGGCAGCTCTTTAATAGACATTAATTTCCCGGTTATGTCGATTTCGGCTGACCGGGAATTTTTATCATAGGAGGTAAACTATGAAATTCATTGATGAAATTATTACGAGCCGCAATAATCCAACTGTTAAACTGGCAGCTTCTTTGAAGGATAAAAAAGGTCGAGACACCGAGGGCGTGTTTATTGCGGAAGGGGAAAAACTAACTTACGAGGCGCTTGAAGCCGGCTTGCCGGTTGTAAAAATTTTCGTTACGGAATCTAAATCTGAAAAGATACTTTCGAAATTGAAAGAGTTTTCTTTGCGAGGACTTGGAGAGAATTCTGCGGTTCAGGTACTTGGAGACGATGCTTTTTTGAAAATTTCTACAGAAAATGCGCCTCAAGGTGTAATAAGTATCATAAAACATCTTGACTTTTTCCGTCAATTGGATATAATATATAAGGAAGAGTTTTCTCAAAATGCGTGCGGAAGATCGATTGCTTTGTGCTCAGTACGTGATCCCGGTAACCTCGGATCGGCTATTCGAAGCGCAGTAGCATTTGGTGTTGAGCATATTATTTTAAGCTCTGACTGTGCAGACATCTATAATCCCAAAACTGTCAGGGGGGCAATGGGAAGTCTTTTTCGCGTTAAAGTTACCCGTGTTGCTGATATGAAAGATTATATTTCCGCAATGCAGGCAAACGGAAGACGCGTCTATTCCGCCGAGCTTTCCGACAGTGCTAAGCCTTTAGGCGAATTGCAGCTTTCTAAATGGGATGCGGTTATAATCGGTAACGAAGGTCACGGCGTACCCAAGGACGTTTCGGATGCGTGTGACGGAGCGATATATATCCCGATATCATCAAAAACCGAGTCGCTCAACGCATCAGTTGCAGCAGCGATATTCATGTGGGAGCAAAGTAAAATTTAAAAGCAGGTAGCTTATGAATTCTAATATTTATTGGATATGGCTTTCTTTGGCGGTGACACCGGGGAGCGAAACCTTCGGTAAGCTGATAAATAAATTCGGAGACCCAAAAAGAATATTTGATGCCGATGAGGATGATATTGTTTCATGTATCGGATCTAAATCGAGAGATTTTGAAGCTGTAATAAACAAAAATACGGATAGAGCAGAAGAGATTTTCGAATATTGCGAACGCAAAAATATCGGCCTCCTTACCTATGGTGATGAGAAATTTCCAATCTCGCTTCGCGAAATAAAGAATCCGCCGGTACTTTTATATTACCGTGGCGTGATTCCCGATTTCAATAACAGCTGTATCATAGCAATGGTAGGAACAAGAAGACTTACCGATTACGGCAGAAGAAATGCTTTTATTATAGGCCATGATCTTGCAACCGCAGGAGCAATTATTGTTTCGGGAATGGCAGTTGGAATTGACGGAGTGTCGCACGCAGGCTCTTTATCGGCAGACGGAGTGAATATTGCATTTTTAGGAAGCGGTATAGACATTTGCTATCCCGAGCAACATAAAAGATTGGCAAGAGAAATTGTAAAGACGGGATGCGTTATGACCGAATATGCTCCCGGAACTCGCCCTGACGGGCATCATTTCCCCGTAAGAAACAGACTTATAGCGGGTATTTCGTGCTCTACCGTCGTAATAGAAGGAAGAGAACGAAGCGGTGCGATAATTACCGCAAGATATGCAAAGGAATTCGGGAAAACGGTATATGCTCTTCCCGGAAACGTTGATAATAAGACCAGTGAAGTAACAAATCTGTTGATAAAGAACGGAGCAAAGCTTATAACCTCTCCCGATGATATTGTCAGCGATCTGGAATTCGTATTTACCGGAATAATAAATCCGTTTAATCTGAAAGAAAAGCGTGACGTTAAGATGAACGACGTTCTTTCAGCTCTCGAGGTTGCATGCGTAGCTCCGAGTGATAATATTTTTTCGACGTATTCTTCAAAAAAGAACGACAAAAAGGAATCAATCAAAGAAAATAAGGATATCTCCGATACGCATGTCACGGAGAATTCTGAAATTTCTTTGGAAAACCTTAATTTTGATAAAGATACCTTGAATCTATATAGAAAGATCCCAAGAGATTCGGAGTGCTCGATCGAGTCACTTGTCGATGAAAAGTACAGTATGCCTAAAATTATGAAGGCATTACTTAAGCTTGAAATGGGACATTTCATTATTATGCTTCCGGGTGAGAAAGTGAAACGTAAATTATAACGAAAGGCGCGGTTTACCGCATAATATGGCAAATTTAGTAATTTTGGAATCCCCCGCAAAAGCAAATACCGTAAAAGGCTACCTTGGCTCTAATTACCGTGTTATAGCCTCTAAAGGACATATCAGAGATTTACCTAAAAGCAGCCTTGGAATCGACGTTGAGAACGGATTTGCGCCTCATTACATAAATATCAGAGGCAAGGGTGATGTAATAAAAGAGCTAAAAAAAGAAGCAAAAACAGCAAATAAGATATTTATCGCAACCGACCCTGACCGTGAAGGTGAGGCGATTGCTTGGCATATAGCAAGCGAGCTTGGCATACCCGAAAATAAGGCTTGCCGAGTAACGTTTAATGAAATAACCAAAAGCGTAGTTAAGGAAGCCATAAAATCTCCGAGATGTATAGATATGGATCTGGTTAATTCTCAACAGGCAAGACGAATTCTTGATAGACTAGTTGGCTTTAACCTCAGTGAGATACTATGGAAAAACGTGGGCAGCGGTTTATCCGGTGGACGAGTTCAATCCGTTGCTGCCAGAATAATCGCTGAAAGAGAGCAGGAAATAAGAGATTTTGTTCCAAAGGAATATTGGACTGTTGATCTTACGTTGAGCCTTAAAAACGGAGAAGAGATACATTCGCACTTCTTTGGAGATAAGAATGGAAGAATAAAGCTCGAAAAGGAATCCGATGCTTCCTTGGTTGAAGAAAAAATTAAAAACGGAGAATTCCGTGCAACTTCTGTTAAGCATGCGGAAAAGCATAAGATGCCTGCGCCTCCGTTTACTACATCAACTCTTCAGCAGGAGGCTTCGAGAAAGCTTGGTTTCCAATCGCATAAGACGATGAAGATCGCGCAGGAACTTTACGACGGTCTTAATCTTGGTGTTGAATTCGGCGGAGTTCAAGGTCTTATTACGTATATGCGTACGGACTCAACAAGAATTGCGGACAGTGCATTGGTAAGCGCGAGAGATTATATAGAAAATCATATTGGAAAAGAATATTTGCCGCGCACAGCCAGAGTATATAAGAGTAAGAATAATGCGCAGGATGCCCATGAGGCAATACGTCCCTCAAACGTAAATCTTTCTCCGAAAAGCATAAAAAAGATGCTTTCAACAGATCAGTTCAAGCTTTACAAGCTTATATGGGAGAGATTTATCGCGAGCCAGATGCAGAGTGCCGTTCTTGATGTTGTAACTATAGATATCGAAAACAACGGTTACGTATTCAAAACAGGTGGTCAGGTAGTTAAATCTGTTGGATATATGGCTCTTTATGATAATTTTGAAGATGATATCGATGATGAGCACGAGAATATGTCCAAGATTCCCGAAATTTCTGAAGGGGATGTGTTCGGTGATTCTTCCCTTGAGAAAAAGCAGCATTTCACAGAGCCTCCCGCAAGATATACCGAGGCTTCTTTGATAAAATTCCTTGAAGAAAACGGAATTGGAAGACCCTCAACTTACGCACCCATAATTTCGATCATCATTTCGAGAGATTACGTAAGAAGAGAAGGAAAAGTACTCGTTGGCACCAATCTGGGGGATATTACAACTAACTTTATGAAAGAGAATTTCCCTGAGATAGTTGATTACGAATTTACTGCCAGCATGGAGTCAAGTCTTGATGATATAGCAAACAGTGAAAGCACCATCGAGGGTGTCATTGGTGACTTCTATAAGAAATTCGAACAGGAACTTATAAATGCAGCGTCGAAAAAGACCGATAAAGCTCAGGTGAAAGCTCCCCTCGTAGAAAGCAATTACGATTGCCCTAAATGCGGCAAAAAGATGATTTATAAGACAGGAAGATTCGGTAAATTCTTGGCTTGCCCCGATTATCCCGCATGTCGTTCGACGATCGCGACGGATAAAGAGGGAAATCCTGTTAAGCCAAAAGAAAATACAGTTGAGCTGGCAGATTTTAAATGCGAGCTTTGCGGCGGTGATATGGTTCTAAGACACGGAAGGTACGGTACGTTCTACGCGTGCAGAAACTATCCGAACTGTAAGTTTACAAAACAGAAAGTTACCGATATAGGAGTTCCTTGCCCGAAATGCGGCGAGCATATAGTTGCTAAGCACGCCAAGGAAAAGGTGCTGTTTTACAGTTGTATTTCTTATCCGAAATGTGATTTTTCAACTTGGGATAAACCCCTGCTTGAAAAGTGCCCGGATTGCGGTGAGATGCTGTATTACAAGAAGACGCGTAAGGCTGTAATTTGTAAATCCAGAAAATGCGGCTACACACGCGAAGATGAAAATATGGACGAAGATTAATGGCAAAAGATAAAGTTATTGTAATAGGTGCAGGACTTGCCGGCTCTGAAGCTGCATGGCAGATCGCCAAAATGGGTGTTCCTGTTGAGCTTTACGAGATGAAGCCGAATAAACACACCCCCGCTCATCATAGCGACGGCTTTGCTGAGTTAGTGTGCTCCAATTCCTTGCGTTCAAATCAACTTAATAACGCGGTTGGGCTTTTAAAGGAAGAGCTCAAAAGAATGGGTTCTTTGATAATGGAAGCGGCTTATAATTCCGAGGTCCCGGCAGGAAGTGCTCTTGCGGTCAACCGTGATGAATTCAGCGCTTATATTACCGAAAAAATTAAAAATCATCCCTTGATTACCGTTCACGAGCAAGAGGTTACCGAGCTGGATACAGAAGCCGTTACCGTTGTTGCCACAGGGCCGCTGACAAGTGAGCCGATGGCAGAAACGATTAGTAAAATGACGGGTGGCGGAGAATTGCACTTCTTTGATGCAGCCGCACCGATAATAGATTTTTCAACCGTAGATATGTCTAAGGCATTTTTCGCCTCAAGATACGGCAAGGGTGAACCTGAGGACTATCTGAACTGCCCGATGACAGAAGAAGAGTATGATGAGTTTTATAAGGCTTTAATTGATGCAAAAACAGCACCGCTTAAAGCTTTTGATAAGGAGCTTCAAGAGGATCTTACCGTATTTGAAGGTTGTATGCCCGTTGAAGTTATGGCATCAAGAGGCTATGATACCTTAAGATTCGGGCCGATGAAGCCTGTAGGACTCCCCGTACCGAGTACAGGTGAGGATGCCTTTGCTACGGTTCAGTTAAGACGTGAAAACCGCGAAGGAACAATGTATAATATTGTTGGATTCCAGACTCATCTTACTTTTGGTGAGCAAAAGCGCGTTTTTAGAATGATTCCCGGACTTGAGAATGCCGAATTTTTCAGATACGGTGTTATGCACAGAAATACGTATCTTAATTCTCCCGGAATGTTAACCGAAACTTACTCTATGAAAGAATACCCTAATTTGTTCTTTGCAGGGCAGATGACAGGTGTTGAAGGGTACGTTGAATCAACCTCATCGGGATTTGTTGCGGGTATTAACGCCGCAAGACTTGTTCTTGGAAAAGAAAAAATCATATTTCCAAGAGAAACCGAAATCGGAGCTCTTGCAAGTTACGTAAGCTTTGGAGGTGTTTCATCGCATTTTCAGCCGATGAATGCCAATTTCGGTATAATAGCTCCCTTAGAAAAAAAGGTTAAAGGAGGAAAAAAATTCAGAAACGAAGCCTATTCGGCTCGCTCTCTTGAGATCATTGATCAAAAGTATCTGAATTTATGTGATATATGAGAATTTTAGTAGACGTAATGAGCGGTGACAATGCGCCACTTGAGCTTATAAAAGGTGCGATTGACGCTTCTCTTGAATATAAAGATCATGAAATAGTTATCATCGGTGACGAAAATGTTATTTCCGACGTAGTTGTTCAAAATGAGCTTTCACTCGGGGATATTCTTATTCATCATGCTCCCGATGTTATTAATATGGAAGATCGCGCCCTTGCGGTTGTTCGCGAGAAGCGGGAATCATCAATGAGTATAGGCCTTAAAATGCTTGCCGCCGGCGAGGGGGATGCCTTTGTCAGCGCGGGTAATACAGGTGCGCTTATAACGGGAGCGACTCTTATTGTAAAAAGAATTATAGGTATAAACAGAGCCGCTATCGCATCAATTTTACCGCTTTCCTGTCCCGTCCTTCTTATGGACTCTGGTGCAAATCTTACTGTAACGTCGGATAACATTGTTCAGTTTGCGTTTATGGGCGCAAAATATATGGAGAAGATTTATAACGTTGACAGGCCTAAGGTAGGTCAGCTTAATAACGGAACAGAATATAATAAGGGCAATGCTTTGCAGATAGAGTCCTACCAGCTTCTTTCCGAATCGGGTCTTAACTTTGTAGGAAACGTTGAATCCAAGGAAGTGCCCTTTGGCGTTTGCGACGTTCTTGTCTGCGACGGATTTACGGGTAACATCTTCTTGAAGGCTGTTGAGGGCATGGGTAAATTCCTGATGGGTACGCTCAAGGACGTACTTCGTACAAACGTTGTAACCATGGCTTCGACGCTTACAATGAAAAATAAGATAAAAGAACTTAAAACGCAGTTTGATTCTTCCGAGCACGGAGGTGCGCCTATCCTCGGTATTTCGAAGCCGGTTATCAAAGCGCACGGCTCTTCAAACGCAAAAGCTATAAAGAATGCTATAAGACAGGCTATATTCTTTGTTAATACAGGTATCAATGATGATATTGCAAGCTATGCGCTTGATTACGACGATAAAAAGCTTCTTGCAGACGTCGATAAGCTTTACGATCAGACTACTTGATAGACTCACTATTTTTAAACTATTGGAAAGGAGGATTTTGCGTGGCAATAGGGAAAAGCTTTGATGAGCTTGAAAGTAATCTCGGATATAAGTTTGACGATTCGTCATATCTTGAAAATGCGCTTACGCATTCCTCGTATTCCAATGAGTATAAAACAAAGGGATTGAACATTTCTTCAAATGAAAGGCTGGAGTTCCTCGGGGACGCCGTTCTTGAAATTGTTATTTCCGAATATTTGTTCGATAACTTTAAATCGTACAGTGAGGGAAAGCTAACGAGGATGCGTCAGCAGCTTGTTTGCGAAAAGACGCTTGCTAAAATAGCCAAAGAAGTATGCCTTGGTGATTTTCTTCATCTCGGCAGAGGCGAGGAAAGCGATTGCAGAACGCGCCCAAAGGTTCTGGCAGATGCGATGGAAGCCGTTATGGCGGCAATGTTTATCGACTGCCGCACGAGGAATTC
Source organism: Eubacteriales bacterium (assembly GCA_045654585.1). GTDB lineage: Bacteria > Bacillota > Clostridia > Oscillospirales > CAG-272 > UBA1740. The sequence goes on along the minus strand of JAZONS010000054.1, from coordinate 34,005 downwards.
TTATGCATATAAAAACGTGATTATTAATCTTTTTTCGGCTGAAATAAAAAAAGCTTCGTCGGTATCTACGCCGGATTATAAAACGATGCTTCAGCAGTTTATCGAAAAGGACGGTTCCGCTTCTCTTGAATATGAAGTTATTGATGAGAGCGGTCCTGAACATAAAAAGGTATTCACGGTAATCGCGAAGGTAAACAATAATATTGTCGGTAACGGAAAGGCGTTCAGCAAGAAAGATGCCGAAATGAAAGCCGCTAGATCTGCGCTTTTACTATTCGGTTTTAAATTGTAAGGTGCAGATCATGGAGAAGCATGTTAATATCCCCGTTTTTATTCCGCATCTTGGATGTCCGAATGATTGTGTCTTTTGCAATCAACGCATAATATCCGGAAAAAAAGAATTTTACGCCGATGAAGTTATTCCGATAATTGAAGAAGCTCTGTCGACCGTAGGAGATAATTATAAAAAAGAAATAGCTTTTTTTGGTGGCTCTTTTACCGGAATCAATATAGATTTGATGAAAAAACTATTAATTATCTCAAATCGATATTTAAAATCGGGCAGAATCGATTCTATACGGTGTTCAACACGCCCGGATTACATTAACACAGAAATTTTAAATATATTAAAAGAATACAATGTCGGAACTGTTGAGCTTGGTTTGCAGAGTGTTTCTCATAAGGTATTGAGTATTTGTAAGCGAGGTCATAACTTTGAATCGGAACTTAACGCAACTCGTCTTATCAAGGAATGGGGATTCAGACTTGGCGGTCAGATGATGATAGGACTGCCCGGAAGCTCACCCGAAGACGAGATAGCTACCGCGAAGTTTATCGTCGCGATGGGTTCGGATGAAGCAAGAATATATCCGACTATAGTTTTTAAAGACACAGAATTGCAAAGAATGGCAGATCGCGGTGAATATTCTTCGCTCACGTTAGATGAAGCGGTTACTCGAAGCGCAAAGGCTTTTGCCATCCTCATTGCGGGAGGTGTTAAGGTTCTCAGAATCGGACTTTGTGATTCGGAAAATCTTCATAGCGATATAACTTATCACAGCGGACCGAATCATGCCGCGATCGGAGAGCTTGTTGAAAACGAGTTTTACTATAATTTAATTTGCGAAAAACTTCAAGAATACAAAATTGATAATCATTCCGATTTGATACTCAGCGTTGCTAGGGGGCATACGTCAAAGGTCATCGGTCAACATAAAAAGAACAAAATTCGACTTTTTCAGAAATACGGGTTCGCGAATATTAGAGTTTTGGAAAGCAATGATATTCCCGAATACTCTGTGTTTTTGAAAGTAGAAGAAAGGAAATAAAATGTATTTAAAATCACTGGAATTGCACGGTTTTAAATCCTTCCCGAACAGAACGGTACTTACGTTTGAACGTGGCGCTACCGTTATTGTCGGACCTAACGGAAGTGGAAAATCAAATATTTCCGATGCTATGCGTTGGGTTCTCGGTGAACTTTCAAGCCGTAATATTCGAGGAACCAAAATGGAGGACGTTATCTTCGGCGGTACTGATGAAAGACGTCCTATGGGATTCGCTGAGGTTTCTGTTACCTTTGATAATTCAGATCCCGATCACCGTCTTGATTCCGAGTTCGATGAGGTAGTTGTCACCCGTAGGTATTACAGAACGGGGGACAGTGAATATCTTATCAACCGCGAACCGAAGCGACTCAGAGATATATATGAGCTCTTTATGAATACCGGTGTAGGTAGAGAAGGTTATTCTATAATCGGTCAGGGTAAGGTTGCCGAGATCGTTTCCAAGAAGAGTGACGAAAGAAGAAATATATTTGAAGAGGCTGCAGGTATCTCCAAATACCGCCACAGAAAGGAAGAATCCGAGCGTAAGCTTAAAAACACGCAGGAGAACCTTGACCGTGTTAAGGATATTCTCTCTGAGCTCGAAAACCGAGTTGTTCCGCTTGAAAAAGAAGCTGAAAAGGCTCGCAAGGGTCTTGCTATTTATGAGGAAAAGAAGAGAGCCGACGTTTCTATCTGGCTTTACGATACCAAACAAATCAGAGAAGATATCGACAAGGCAGATGATACGCTTAAGCTTTCACGTCACGAGCTCGAGATAGTTGAGCAGATAATCAATGACCTTAATGCGCAGAATGACGATATTTTCAACAGACTTCAGGAAAACAAAATATCATCAAGTAAGATTTTTGATAAGATAAGAGAAACGACAGAAGAGCTCCATAAGCTTGATAACGCACTTCGTGTTGCTGAATCCCAGTTTGCTCATTCCGCAGAACTTATTGCTCAGTGCAATGAGAGAATTGACGAGATCGTTAAGAGCGAAGCGAACGTTAATCTGACTCGAAAGACTTATGATGATAGACGTCAGGAGCAGATAGCTGAGCATAAGAGCCTTATGGAGCAGAGATTGGAATTCCTTGCTCTGCAACAAGAAATATCAGAAAAGGTTACGGCTATAAAGCGCGAGCTTGAGGAAGCTCTCGATGAGCTCACAGTTGAAGAAAACGGGGCAACAGACCTTAAGGTAAGAATTGACGTTTTGAAATCTTCAAAGGTTTCCGACGGCACGAAATCTCAAGACCTTGAAATCGAGATTGAGAAATACGAGCAAGAGGGCGTTGCTTTAAAGGAAGAGGCTGATAGATGTGAGGCAAATGCTGCAGGATTTAAGTCCAAGATCGCAGAAAAGGATGAAATTATTCAGACTTCCAACGAAAAAGCCGAAAATCTCACAGAAGAAAAAGCCGAGATAACCGAATCGCTTAACACTGTTAAGCTTCAGAGAGATGAGCTTCTCCAAAGAGCGAGCGTTCTTCAGCGAATGGTCGAGCACTTTGAAGGATACAGCGAAAGTATTAAATATGTTATGCGTGAGTATAACAACGGTAATCTTCAGTCACCCGGTAAGATTCACGGACCTATTTCATCTCTTATTAATGTTGATAAGACGTACATAACAGCGATAGAAACTGCGCTCGGTGGAAGCTTGCAGAATATTGTTGTTGATGATGAAGCAACTGCCAAAGCGGCTATTTACGCTCTTAAAAAGGCTAACGCAGGTAGAGCAACGTTTTATCCTATCACTGCTATACGTCCCGCTAGTGAAACGGACGAAATTCGTAAGGCAAAAACCTTCGAGGGCTTTATCGGACGAGCTGATACGCTTGTTGCTACTGAGCCTGAATACAGATCGATAATTGAATTCTTACTTCTCAGAACCGTAGTTTTCGATAATATAGATAATGCATCCGTTGCGGCTAAAAAGCTTAACTATAAAGTTAAGATGGTTACACTTGACGGTCAAGTTATTAATGCAGGCGGTGCATTTACGGGTGGTAGTGCCAAGAAGGATAGCGGTATTCTGTCACGTCTTACCGAAATCAACGCTCTTAAAGAAAAGGGAGAATCCTTAAACAGCAAGATAGAGGAATACGAGAAGGCTATAATAGAAATTACCGCGGAGCACAAGGAAGCGGTTGAGACATCTAAGGCTGCAGAGCAGGAGAAGGAGATACTTCTTACACTTTCAAGAAACCAGTTTGCGGCTCTTGATAATGCTAATGCAAAATATAATGCGAATAGAAATATCGTTGAAAAACTTAGATTTGACTATAATAACCTTATAGGTCAGCAGTCGCTTGCTGAAGAAGAGATCGTTCGTCTTACTGCTGAGTATAAAGCTAACCTTGAACGCATTGAAGCTCTTAAGGAGTTCAGAACAAAGCGTTCCGAGGAAATGGGAGTTCTGGATGAGAAGTATGACGAATACGGACAGAAAGCAACCGATATTTTTGTAAAAGCAACAGAGGCTCGTAAGGATATCGAAGGTCTTGATCAGATGATTGCTTCAATTGATGAAAGACTTGCCGATCTTGCAGAGGAACGCGAAATTCAGAAGAGAAGAATTGCCGATATCGAAAATAAGCGTGACTCAATTGATGAAACAAAGGAACAGAACGAAATAGAGTCAAAGGCACTCGATGATGAGCTTCGCAGACTTAACGATGAAAGACGCGCTCTTGAAGCAGGTAATGATGAGTTTGATAGAACGCTTGCCGAGATAAGAGTAAAGCTTAAGGAAAAATCCTCGAGCAGAGACGTATGTTATCAGGCTGTTCTCAATGATGAGAATAATCTTACCCGTCTTAAGGAAAGGCAGGAGAAGCTTGGTGCACAGCTTTGGGATGATTATGAGATATCTTATGAAGACGCAGTAGCACTCGGTTATCCTCCCGTAACAGCTGAAAACCGTGAGGAGATCGGTCAGATACAGTCATCTGCAAGAGCAAGGCTCCGTGCTATCGGTAATTATAACCCCGGTGCAATTGAAGAGTATGCGGAAGTTAAAATGCGTTATGATGCTCTTAATACGCAGTACGTTGACCTTACAAGCTCTTACGACGAACTCGTTGGAATTATCGCAAGACTCGAAGACGAGATGAGAACAAGCTTTGTTACTGCATTTGAAGCAATTAACAAAAACTTTGGTATTACCTTTAAGGAGCTGTTCGGCGGAGGAAGCGCCGAGCTTAACCTTGTCGACCCCGAGGATGTACTTACTTCGGGTATTGAGATAAAGGCGGCACCTCCCGGTAAAATTATTAAGAACATGTCACTTCTTTCCGGTGGTGAGCAGTCCTTCGTTGCTATCGCACTGCTGTTCGCTATTCTTAAAGTTAATCCCACGCCCTTCTGTATTCTTGATGAGATAGAGGCGGCACTTGACGAGGTTAACGTATTCAGATTCGGCGAATATATTAAAAAGCTTGCGACGGATACGCAGTTTATACTTATAACACACCGCCGCGGTACTATGGAAGTAGGTAACAGACTTTACGGTGTAACGATGCCTCAAAGAGGTATTTCTCAGGCTATCGAGCTTAATGTAGACGAGATTGAAGGAAAGCAAAAGGAGTTACTTGGTTAAATGGGATTTTTTGATAAACTCAAAAACGGTCTTGCGAAAACTAAAAATGCTATTGTCGGCAAAATAGACAGCATTTTTAAGGCATTCAGAAAGGTTGATGAGGAGCTTTTCGATGAGCTTGAAGAAATGCTTATTTCTGCTGACGTCGGATTTAATACGACCGAAGATATCCTTGATGAGCTTCGCGACTTCGTCAAGGAAAACAAAATAAAAGACGGTGATGAAGTTAAGGATGCGCTCATCAATATCATGCGCAGTCATATTGGTGAGCACGAGCCTCTTAACTTATCGACAAAACCTTCCGTAATTCTTGTCGTTGGTGTTAACGGTGTCGGTAAAACCACTTCGATAGGTAAGATAGCAAAAGAGCTTAAATCGCTCGGCAAAAAGGTTGTCGTTGCTGCAGCGGATACCTTCCGTGCTGCAGCTGCTGAGCAGCTTTCTGTATGGTGCGACAGAGCGGGTGTTGATATTATAAAGCAGGCTGCAGGGGCTGATCCGGCAGCAGTAGTTTTTGATGCTATCGGTGCTGTTAGAAGTAGAAATGCTGACGTTCTGATAATTGATACGGCGGGAAGACTTCATAATAAAAAGAATCTTATGGATGAGCTTTCAAAAATTGACAGAGTAATTGCACGCGAGCTTCCCGATAGTGCGAAGGAAACTCTTCTGGTTCTCGATGCCACCACAGGACAAAATGCCGTTCATCAAGCAAGAGAATTCAAGGAAGTATCTCATCTTACAGGACTTATTCTAACAAAACTCGACGGAACCGCAAAGGGCGGTATCATTCTTTCGATCAAGAGAGAGCTCGGTATTCCGGTTAAATTTATCGGCGTCGGTGAGCAGATAGACGATATGAAACCGTTCGATGCGAAGGAATTTTCGACAGCATTATTCGAACATACAAACGAATAAAAGGAAAATATATGATTACAAGTAAACAAAGAGCATATCTTCGTTCATTATCCCAGAATCTTGATACGATCTTTCAGATTGGAAAAGGCGGTATAACGGATGAAATATGTAAGCAAATAGCAAACGCACTCGAAGCTCGAGAACTAATTAAAGCGCGCGTGCTTGAAAATAGCGGATATACTGCAAAAGAGGCGGCATCGGTTATTGCGGAAGCAGTAGAGTGTGAGGTCGTTTCTTGCGTAGGAACAAGATTTGTCCTTTACAAGGAATCGGAAAAAAAGAAAAGAATCGAGCTTTAAACAATGTTTTGCTCGAATGATTTAGAAAAACTCAGACGAAGAGTATCGGAAAAAGTATCTCAAAAGAGATTTTCGCACATACTTGGAGTTGAAAGATGCGCTGTATATCTCGGAAAGCTTATATTACCCGATGTGGTCGATGAGCTTTCCGCGGCAGCGCTTTTACACGATATTGCTAAAGAAATACCGTATGATGAGCAGATAAAACTGCTTGAAGATAATGATTTTGATCTATCTGAAGAGGATAGAAAAACACCCGGGGTGCTTCATTCATTTACAGCACCGATAATTATAAAAAAATATTTTCCCGAATTCGCTACCGATAATATATTATCTTCCGTTTTATATCATACAGTCGGAAGAGAAAATATGAGCATTTTTGAAAAAATAATTTTCATATCCGATTATTGCGAGGATACAAGAAAATATGATTCATGTATTAAGGTTCGTATGTCCCTTGTAGAGGGTATTGAAGAGCTTTCTTACGAAAAAAAGCTTGAAAGACTTGATACTGCGTGCCTTTTATCCATAGACGGAGCGCTTGATGCTCTTAACAGGTGTAATGTGCCCATTAATTCAAGAATGTATCTCACCAGAAATTCGCTTTTAAAGAAATAATTACAATCTTAAAAATCGTTTCGTTGCATAAACTACACATAAAAGCTATTTTGGAGGTTTATGTAAATGAAAAAGATTTCCTGTATATTTTTACTCGTAATTCTGCTTCCTGCTGTTCTTGTTTCATGTTCACCTAAGACAAAGGATGCTTCGGGGCAGTGCAAGCAGGATAAGTACGTTTATCTCGTAGTTGGATTTGACGAAGCGGCAGAGAATACTGACGTTATATTCACAATGAGCTACGATGCGAAAGCGAATACTGCATATGTCGCGCAGATACCGCGTGATACTTACTATAAATTCGGTGGCGGACAGAATAAGATCAATCAGCTTTATGCTACGCTTGTTGCCGAAGGAAAAAGTCCTAAAGAGGCACTTCGTGTTACGTCCGAGAAAATTGCTGAGCTTTTTGGGACTAAGTTCGACGGTTTTATAGGAGTAACTGTTGATACGTTTAAAAACGTAGTTGATTCGATTGGGGGGCTTGATATAGAGCTTCACGATGATATGACATTTTATCTCGACGAAGAAGCCCCGATCGAACTGAAAAAGGGGAAGAATCATATTGACGGAGAGCGTGCCGAAAGCTTTGTTAGATTCAGAAGCGGATACGCAATGGGGGATCTCGGACGAATAGATGCGCAGAAAATGTTTTTAAACGCACTGTTCTGGAAATTATCCGACGGGGTTTCTTTGCCGCTTATGTTTAAGCTCGCAAACGTCTTTCAAAACAAAATAATAACAAATGTAAAACTTCTCGATATTCTTACGTTATATATTGATGCAACAAATTCAAAGCAAGAAAAGAAGGTATGCTACGTTACTGTTCCGGGTGAGCCGGTTGTAAATGGCAGAGGTGTATCTTTTTATGTTCTGAACAGAAAAAGCGCGGCAGAAATTGCAAAAAAGTATATGTATGCAAGCGAAGTCTTTGATTATAAGTTGCTATGCAAGAATATTGATGAGCCCGGGTTTGCACTGGTTTATGATGATAACATTATAGGTTACCGAGAATATACGCACGAGACTCTCGGTAAATTGAAAATTATACAGAAAAAGTAAATATTATACAGAGGAAAAAATGACAGAAGAAAGATTATTAGATCTTGCGGGAGTCGAAGCCAAAGTGCTCGCAGAAGAAGCAGTAAAGTTCCTTCTCGAAAAGCTTGGTGAAAACGTTACTATGTTCGACGTTGCGAAACATACGTCGATAACCGAGTTTTACGTTAATGCTACGGGACGCTCGCATTCGCACGTTGCGGCACTTGCAGATGAGCTTTCCGATAATTTTGGGAATCGTGGAAAGGCACCTCTTCGTATCGAAGGTAAGAAAGGCAATTCCTGGATACTCGTAGATTTCGGTTCGTTGATAGTTAATATATTCGATTCCGAGGGAAGAGGCTTTTATAGCTTTGACAGATTGCTTCCCGCAGAGTCGCAGATAAATATTGATTACCTTATTAAAATTGTTGATAATAAATTTAATATAAACAAGAAGGATTAAAAAATGCAGTACAATTACAGAAACATCGAACCTAAGTGGCAGAAAATTTGGGACGAGCGTAATCCTTTTGCAGCAAAGAATGATTACAGCCTTCCCAAATATTATACTCTTGTTGAGTTTCCTTACCCTTCGGGACAAGGTCTTCACGTAGGTCACCCCCGTCCTTACACAGCTCTTGATATCGTTTCGAGAAAGAAGAGAATGCAGGGCTTTAACGTTCTTTTCCCGATGGGATGGGATGCTTTCGGTCTTCCTACCGAAAACTATGCAATTAAAAATAAGATCCATCCTAAGATCGTAACCGAGAAAAACGTCGCAAGATTTAAATCTCAGCTTAAGGCGCTCGGACTTTCGTTCGATTGGAGCAGAGAAATTAATACGACTGATCCATCGTACTACAAGTGGACTCAGTGGATATTCCTTCAGCTCTTCAAGAAGGGACTTGCGTATAAGAAGGAGATGGCAGTTAACTTCTGTACTTCCTGTAAGGTTGTACTCGCTAACGAAGAGGTGGTTAACGGTGTTTGCGAAAGATGCGCTTCTGCCGTTATACGTAAGGTTAAGAGCCAGTGGATGCTTAAGATCACAGAATATGCAGATAGACTTATATCCGATCTCGATGGTCTTGACTACATAGAAAGAGTTAAGACTCAGCAGATCAACTGGATCGGTAAATCGCACGGTGCTGAAATTGATTTTGAGACTACCGCAGGAGATAAGCTTAGAGTATATACAACAAGATGCGATACGCTCTTCGGCGCAACGTATATGGTTATTGCTCCCGAGCATAAGAATATCGAGAATTGGAAGAGCATTATCAAGAATTACGATGAAGTCGAGGCTTATAAGCTTGCTGCTTCCAGAAAATCCGATTTTGAGCGTACAGAGCTTGTAAAAGATAAAACCGGTGTAAGAATCGACGGTGTTAACGCAATCAACCCTGCAACAGGTAAGGAAATTCCTATTTTCATTTCCGACTACGTTCTTGCAGGATACGGTACAGGTGCTATAATGGCAGTTCCTGCGCACGACGAGCGTGACTTTGATTTTGCAAAGACTTTTGGTCTTCCTATTATTGAAGTGGTTGCAGGCGGAAATGTTGAAGAAGCCGCATATACCGACGTTGCTGAAGGCAAGCTTGTGAACTCAGGATTTCTCAATGGACTTGAGGTTGCTGACGCAAAGCGAGCTATGATCAAGTTCCTTGAAGAGAAGGGAATCGGAGAAGAGAAGGTCAACTTCAAGCTCAGAGACTGGGTGTTCTCCCGTCAGAGATATTGGGGCGAGCCTATTCCGCTTGTTGAATGTGAAAAATGCGGCTGGGTAGCTGTACCTGAGGATCAGCTTCCTCTCGAGCTTCCCGACGTTGAGTCGTATGAGCCTACCGAAAATGGCGAATCACCGCTTTCTCTTATGACCGATTGGGTAAATTGCACTTGTCCCGAATGCGGCGGCAGAGCTAAGAGAGAGACCGATACTATGCCTCAGTGGGCAGGTTCTTCATGGTACTTCCTTCGTTATTGCGATCCTCACAATGATAAAGAACTTGCTTCTAAAGAAGCTCTTCAGTATTGGATGCCCGTTGATTGGTATAACGGCGGTATGGAGCATACCACTCTTCACCTTCTTTATTCCAGATTCTGGTCTAAGTTCCTTTATGACATCGATATTCTCGATAAGTGCGAGCCTTACGCAAAGCGTACGAGCCACGGCATGATCCTTGGTGAGAATGGTGAAAAGATGTCCAAATCACGCGGCAACGTAGTAAATCCCGATGATATTATCCGTGATTACGGTGCTGATACTATGCGCCTTTATGAAATGTTCATCGGTGACTTTGAACAGTCCGCGCCTTGGAATACTCAGTCAATCAAGGGCTGTAAGAGATTTCTTGACAGAGTAATGAACCTTGTTGATATCGTTTCTGGTACTGGTGTTACTCCCGAGCTCGAAAAGCCTATGCATAAGCTTATCAAAAAGGTTAGCGCAGATATCGACAATATGCGTTTCAATACAGCTATTGCCGCTATGATGGGAACTCTTAATACCATCTATGATGCGGGTAAGATTACAAAGGATGAACTTATAACCTTCGCTAAGCTTCTTTCGCCTTTCGCTCCTCACGTTGCTGAAGAGATTAACGAGCTTCTTGGCGGTAAGGATCTTATATCTATTGCGAAATGGCCCGAATATGACGAGAGCAAAACTATAGATGATACGTTTGAGCTTCCCGTACAGATAAACGGAAAGGTTCGTTCTACTGTACTTGTTCCCAAGGATGCCGATAAGGATGCAATCCTTGCCATTGCAAAGGCAGATGAGAAGATAGCTGAATCGATCAAGGAGAAGACGGTCGTTAAAGAGATCGTTGTTCCCGGAAAGATCATTAATATCGTGGTAAAATAAAGTTCCTTAAAGCGCTGTTAAGGATTTATTTGAAACTTGGGTGTGTAGATTTTTATGGTCTGCACACCCATTTTAAAATATTTTTAAAAAAACAACAAGACTTTTCAAAAAAGACTTGACAAATAAGACTTGTTGTGGTATTATATAAAAGCTGTCAAGGATTATGCGAGTGTAGTTCAATGGTAGAATTCCAGCCTTCCAAGCTGGTCGCGTGGGTTCGATTCCCATCACTCGCTCCAAATTTGCGCCCTTAGCTCAGTGGATAGAGTGCCCGGCTACGAACCGGTAGGTCGAAGGTTCGAATCCTCCAGGGCGCGCCACAGAAAAGACACCCCAAGAAATTGGGGTGTCTTTTCTGTTACACGTCCTGTCGTAAGAACCTTTGCGCGTTAGCGCTAAGGTTCGCATATCTTCGCTTGCCGAAGATATCCGGCGTTGTGCGTGGGAATCGGCTATTTAAAAGATGAAGCCTACGAAACAGTGTAGAGTAATCGCACGCTAGCCGTACCCTCCGGGGCGTTACTTTCGCAAACTACCGTCCGTTGCAAACACCCCAAGAAATTGGGGTGTCTTTTCTGTTACACGTCCTGTCGTAAGAACCTTTGCGCGTTAGCGCTAAGGTTCGCATATCTTCGTTTTTCATATCTTATTAAAAACTATTTACAACAAGTACAAAATCTGCTATAATTAATTGAGAGTATTTGAAACCATATATGTTTTTTGACGTTATTATAGATGAAGAACAAAACTATGAAAGGAAAATACTATGATAATCAAGAAAATAAAAACACTTATTATCTGCGCTATGTTGCTTATTTCGTTATCGGTTAATCTTACGGGGTGTGTATTAAAGATTCAAGCAGAAGACCTGATGCAGGGAATTGAAGCAAAACACGTTTCTTCCTCTGCTGACCTCAAATCCGGAAACGTTGTTGCAACAGATTTTGCAATCAGACTTTTTAACGAAACCTATACTAACGGCACAAATACTTTAATATCACCGCTTTCCGTTATGACCGCCCTAGCTATGACAGCTAACGGTGCTTCCAGCTCTACTTTGGAACAGATGAAAACGGTTCTTGGAGGTATGTCTATCGAAGAGCTTAATTTGTATCTTTACAGTTATATAAATTCCTTGCCTCAAGGTAATAAGGCAAAGCTCAGCATTGCAAATTCAATATGGTTTAAAGACGATGCGGCTTTTAAGGTTAACAGGGATTTTCTCGAGCTCAACGCCGATTATTACGGAGCGAGCATTTATAAAGGAGCCTTTGATAATAGTACCCTTAAAGATATAAATAATTGGGTAAAGCATAATACCGACGGAATGATACCTAAAATTATAGACAACATCGGTGAATATACTCTTATGTATTTAATTAATGCTCTTGCTTTTGAGGCTGAGTGGACAGAAATTTATGAAGACAGTCAGGTCAGAGACGATATCTTTACAAAAGAAGACGGAAGTGAGCAAACTGTTGATTTTATGTATTCTACAGAAGGCTTGTATCTTGAGGATGAGAATGCCACGGGCTTTGTAAAGTATTATAAAGGCAGAAAATACGCATTTGTTGCGCTTTTACCGAATGAGAATATTACGGTTGGTGAATACCTTCAGACGCTTAACGGTGAAGCGCTGAATAATCTTTTGAGCAATCCCGAAAGTGCTATCGTAAGAACGGCTATTCCAAAATTTGAAGTTGAATACAGCGTAAACATGTCAGAGCTTCTTGTAAATATGGGTATGACCGATGCTTTTGATAGGAATTTTGCCGATTTCACAAAACTTGGTGTTTACGAGAATGACAATATTTATATAAGCGAAGTAATTCATAAAACATACATCTCTCTTGCCGAGAAAGGAACAAAAGCAGGAGCAGCAACCGCTATTGCGCTTGATAAAGCCGGCTCCGCCGAACCCGAAGAGATAAAATCGGTATATCTTGATAGACCGTTCGTTTATATGCTTATTGATTGCGATAATGACGTACCGTTCTTTATCGGCGTAAATACTTCTATCGATAAGCAGCCTTCGGCTCTGTTCGGATAATTTAATAATTTTATTAAAGTGGTGAAGCTCGTATATGGCTCCGCCACTTTTTTGTATTGAGTGTTTTGCATTTGGAATGTTTGGTTGCATATGAGGTTTAAATCTTTCAATAATTACTTGACTTTAATATGGTTTTTTGATAGAATAAAACAGATAATAACGAAAGGGGTCTTATATGTTTACGTTGGTTCCCGACTTCATATTTAAAACCTTCGATGAAGCAACCATCGAGTTTTTGACAGAAAACGGCATAAAAGGAATTATACTTGATATAGATAATACGCTTGAACCCTACGAGCACCCTCTCCCCGGAGAGCACGTTAAAAAATGGTTAAGCGATCTTAAGGAAGCAGGTATATCCGCAGCGTTCGTTTCGAATAACGGCAAGGAACGTGTTGAGCTCTTTAATGAAGAGCTTGGACTTCCTTATTATTATAAGGCGAAAAAGCCCTTTAAGAAAAACATTTTGCGTGCTATGGCGGATATTGGTTCATCAAAGGATACTACCATACTTATGGGCGACCAGGTGTTTACAGACGTTTGGGCTGCAAGAAACGCAGGAATTAAAGCTGCTTTAGTGCCGCCTATTAATGATAAAAAGGATGTTTTTACAAAGTTTAAAAGACTTCTTGAAAAGCCGATTTTAAGAAAATACAATAAGAAAAAAGGTAAAAATTGTTAATGAGTAAACCATTATTTGGCCCGGGAGGAAACAGCGATGCCTTTAGGCTTGCCGGATACACCTCTACGCTTTACGCACCTGCGTGGCTTTCGGGTATAGGTCTTGATGCTTATGAATACGAGGCCGGAAACGGGCTTTCCGCAGGAAAGGATATTTTGAGGGCTATCGGAAACGAAGCAAAAATCAACAATATTCATATGTCCTACCATACGCCGTATTTTATCTCTCTTTCGGGTGTTGTTACCGAAACAAGACTCAAGAGCATCGGTTATATAAGAGAAAGCATTGATGCGGCGAAGCTTCTTGGAGCTGATACTATTGTCGTTCACTGCGGGTCCTGCGCCAAGATTTCGAGGGATGAAGCTATGAGACTTGCAGCCGATACGCTTATAAGAGTCTTGCACGAGGTTCCTACTTACGGAATAAAAATAGGTCTTGAAACTATGGGAAAGAAAAATCAGCTTGGAACACTTGACGAGGTACTTGAACTTTGCAGAATTGACAGTGCTTTTGTTCCCGTTGTTGATTTCGGTCATCTTAATGCAAGGGAATGCGGCGGAGTATTTAATAGTCCTGACGATTATCTTTCCGTATTTTCTAAAATTGAAAGACGTATGGGAGCTGACGTTGCATCGAATTTACATTGTCATTTTTCTAAAATAGAATGGACAGATAAGGGCGAAAAACGTCACTTAACGTTTGATGATACAATATACGGTCCCGACTACCGCCCGTTTGCAGAAGCGATTAAGATAGGCGGCTTAGCTCCTACCGTTATATGCGAATCAGCGGGAACGCAATCAGACGATGCGTTACTTATGAAAAAATATTATGGAGATTTAAAATGAACAGAGTTGAAAAAATCAGAGAAACTTTAAAAGAACAGGGAATAGACGCTCTCGTTGTGCTTGACGAGCTTAATCAGCATTATCTTTCCGGCTTTGCATTTACCGACGGCCTTTTGCTTATAACTATGAATAAAGCTCTTCTTATAACTGATTTCAGATATTATGAAATGGCCCAGAATGAAGCATATAAGGATTATGAAGTTATAATACCTGATAATAGAACAGAGGTTATAACAAAGGTATTGAAGGACGAGGATTGCAAGACTGTTGGATTTGAAGGTAGCAGTGTATCGTTTGTAACTTATCAGAAATACTGCGAGAATTATCCCTTCTGTAAGTTCATTAATATCGGTTCTATGATCGAGGATCAGCGTCAGATCAAGGATGATGAAGAAATTTCACTTATGCAAAAGGCTCAGGATATTACTGATCACGCGTTTTCCGAGGTCGTTAAGCATATTACGCTTGATATGACCGAGATCGAGGTTGCCGCTGAGCTTGAGTACTTTATGAGAAAAGCCGGTGCATCAGGGCTTGCGTTTGAAACTATCGCTGTATCGGGTGATGCTTCTGCTCTTCCTCATGGCACACCGAGAAACGTTAAGCTTCGCCCTGGTTTTTTGACTATGGATTTTGGCGCAAAGTATAAAGGCTATTGCTCGGATATGACGAGAACTATCGTTATAGGCAAAGCAGATAATAAGATCAAGAAACTTTATAATACAGTTCTTGAAGCTCAGCTTGCCGGGCTTGCCGCTGTTAAAGCAGGTGCTGATTGCGCTCTTTGCGATAAAGCCGCTAGAGATATTATTGATTCTCACGACGAGTATCGTGGAGCATTCGGTCATTCTCTTGGTCACGGAGTCGGACTCTTTATTCACGAGAGTCCCCGCCTTGCAAAAACCGTTTCGGGAAGATTGCTCAGAGTAGGTGAGATCGTCACCGTTGAGCCTGGTATATATCTTTTCGGAAAATACGGATGCAGAATCGAGGATATGGTTGCCGTTCGCGAGGATGGTATATATAATTTCACTCATTCAACTAAGGATTTGATTGAAATATATTGATTTTTTGAGTATTTTATTAAAATATTAAAAAAAATTTCAATAAACTATTGCAAAATTTGAAGAAATATAGTAAAATAAATACGTTATGATGGGTTATGATTAGCTCATACGTGTGAGCGGTTGTGGCGGACTGCTTGTAATAATACTTAAATATCGCCAAGAAAAGGAAATATCAAATGATTACAGCAGGTGATTTTAAAAACGGTCTTACCTTCGAAATGGACGGTAAGGTTTATCAGGTTATCGAGTTCCAGCACGTTAAACCCGGTAAGGGCGCTGCATTCGTAAGAACCAAGTATAAGGACGTTATGACCGGTGCTACCCGTGAGGCTTCCTTCAACCCTACCGCAAAGTTTGAAAATGCGGTTATCGAGCGTAGAGATCTTCAGTATTCTTATGATGACGGTGATCTTTATCACTTCATGGATACTGAAACTTGGGAAGAAACTCTCATCTCTCGCGATATGGTTGATGATAACTTCAAGTTTGTTAAAGAAGAAATGATGTGCAAGATCTCTTCCTTCAAGGGAAAGGTATTTGCTGTTGAGCCTCCTACATTCGTTGAGCTTGCAGTTGTTGAGACTGAGCCCGGCGTTAAGGGTGATACAGCTACTAACGTAACTAAGGCAGCTACCCTCGAGACAGGTGCAGTTGTTAAGGTTCCGATCTTCATTAATGAGGGCGACGTTCTTAAGATCGATACAAGAACAGGCGACTACGTTGAAAGAGTTTAATTTTTGATGCAAAATGCCTTCCCGATACAGGGGAGGTATTTTGTCTAATATAAAAAGTGAGGTATTAATTATGGATATTAAATCAAATGCAGCTTATATCAAAGGATTAGCTGACGGACTTGGCATTGACAAAGAAACTAAAGAGGGAAAGGTAATCGCGGCTCTTTTAGATCTTGTTTCCGATATGGCAGAGAAGATCGATGATCTTGAAGCTGAATGCGCTGAGCTTCGCGAGTACATTGAGGAGATTGACGGGGATCTCGGTCTTGTAGAGGACGATCTTTATCTTGAAGATGAAAATGAGAATTATGATTCCGAGTTCGAGGATGATTTCGATAACGATTTCGAAGATGAGGATTCCGGATATGATGAGCTCGTATGTCCCGCTTGCGGTGAGATCATCTGCGTTGATCAGTCACTTGATATAGCTGATGTTTCTTGCCCTGCTTGCGGAGAGAAGCTTGGTGATATTGATATTTGCGAGGGTGACTGCGCATCCTGCGAGGGTTGTGAGAACAACTGATTTCACGCATAAATCTTCTTTATATTTTTATAAAATAATTTTAAAAAACTATTGACAATTTGTGTTCTTCGTGATACAATATAATGACGCTTACTGATAGGCTGGAAAGTTTGGCTTTTTGCCGGCGCCTATGGTAGCGATTTCTTACTGAAAGTGAGGTGCTTTTTCATGTTCGCTATTTTCGTAACAGGTGGAAAGCAGTACAAAGTTGCTGAGGGTGACGTTATCTTCGTAGAGAAGCTTGGCGTTGCTGAGGGCGAAAAGGTTACTTTCGATAAGGTTCTTGCTGTTAGCGGTGAGACTCTTTCTGTTGGTACTCCTTACGTTGCAGGTGCAACTGTTGTTGCAAATGTCGTTAAAAACGGCAAATCCAAAAAGATCGACGTTATCAAGTATAAGTCGAAGAAGAACGAGAAGAAGAAAATCGGTCATCGTCAGGACTATACTAAGATTCAGATCGAAAAGATCGAAGGCTAATTAAATGACAACGATCACATTTTATAAGTCAAACGGTATTTATTACGGTTTTGAGGAGCAGGGACATACCGGATACGGTGAATCGGGTGACGACGTGCTTTGCGCGGCGCTATCATCAATGACGATGCTCATTATTAATGCGATAG
This sequence comes from Eubacteriales bacterium, assembly GCA_045654585.1. Taxonomy (GTDB): domain Bacteria; phylum Bacillota; class Clostridia; order Oscillospirales; family CAG-272; genus UBA1740. Next base: position 16,798 of record JAZONS010000054.1, on the reverse strand, counting down.
AGGTTTCTTACGCATGTAATGTTGATTACGTTATCGACGAAAAAACTACCGACGTTCGTGTAATCGCAAAATCTGCGCTTCCGGATTATGAAAGCGATAAAAGTAAACAGTATGCCGTTTCCGGACTTATACAGGCTTATTTTCTCCAGCTCATGGACCTAATTGAAGATTATTATGATTTTCTTGACGTAAGAGAGGTTGAGTGCGAGATTGAGTCGGTACTGCGGCGTAATGCCAATACTAATAATGGAGGTAACAAAAAATGTTAAAGCTCAGTTTGCAATTCTTCGCTCATAAAAAGGGCGTAGGTTCAACTAAGAACGGTCGTGATTCCGAGTCCAAGCGTCTCGGTGTTAAGAAGGCTGACGGCCAGGCAGTTCTTGCAGGCAATATTCTTGTTAGACAGCGTGGAACAAAGATTCATCCCGGTACTAATGTTGGAATCGGTTCTGATGATACTCTTTTTGCGCTTGTTGATGGTAAGGTAAAGTTTGAGCACATTGCCGGTGGCAAGAAGCAGGTTAGCGTTTACGCTGACTAATATTATCAAAAAAGAGTAGAGTCGTCTGCTCTTTTTTGTTTTAAAAATGATTTATTATTTATGGAGGAATTAATATGTCGATTTTGGTAACCGGCGGAACAGGTTATATTGGTTCCCACACTGTAGTTGAGTTGATGCTTTCGGGCGAGGATGTTGTAATAGTTGATAATCTTTACAACAGTAAGCTTTGTGTTCTTGACAGAATCGAGGCAATTACCGGTAAGCGCCCTGCTTTTGTTAAATGTGATTTACTTGATAAAGAACATTTGAATAAGGTTTTTGATCAATATCCCGAAATAAATTCTGTGATTCACTTCGCAGGTCTTAAGGCTGTCGGAGAGTCATGCAAAATTCCTCTTAAGTATTATCATAACAATCTTACGGGTACTTTCAATCTTCTTGACTGCATGGAAATCCATAACGTTAAGAGAATTGTTTTCAGCTCTTCAGCTACCGTTTACGGAATGCCGGAAACTGTACCTGTAAAGGAAGATTTCCCCCTTTCGACCACTAATCCTTACGGTGAGACGAAGCTTATGATAGAAAGAATACTTAAGGATTGCGCAATAGCTGATCCGGAGCTTTCTGTTTGTATTCTTCGCTACTTCAATCCTATTGGTTCTCACGAAAGTGGAACTATGGGAGAGGATCCGAAGGGTATTCCGAATAATCTTCTTCCTTACGTAGCTAAGGTTGCGGCAGGTAAGCTTGAGTGCCTCAGTGTGTTTGGAAATGATTATGATACTCCCGACGGAACAGGTGTTAGAGATTATATTCACGTTGTTGACCTTGCTATCGCGCATCTCAAGGCACTTGATTATACGGCAAAGGTGAAGGGAATTGATTATTTCAATATAGGAACAGGTAAAGGCTATTCCGTTCTTGATATTGTATCCGCATTTGGAGAAGCTTGGGGTTCAGAGGTTAAATACAAGATAGCAGAAAGACGCCCGGGCGATATCGCAAAATGCTATGCTGATCCTACAAAGGCTAAAGAGCTCCTCGGCTGGGAAGCAAAGTACGATCTCAAAAAAATGTGCGAGGATGCTGCCAGATGGCAGAAAATGAATCCTGACGGATATCCCGATTAATTGTAATTAAGAGGTTGCTTTTAAGCAAAATGCGACCTCTTTTACTTTGTTTATAACCGTATTGTAACCAATTGTTTACTTTGGAGTGTAAAAATGAGTAATTTAAAAAACAAAAAGTTCTTTTTACTTGATATGGACGGTACAATTTATCTTGATAATGATCTTTTTGATGGAACGCTTGATTTTCTTTCTAAGGTTCGTGAAAAGAATGGTAAATATCTCTTTGTAACAAACAATTCTTCAAAAAGCGTAGATGCATACGTTAAGAAGCTCGAAGGACTTGGTATTGAAGCAAATGAAACCAATTTCCTCACGTCAACGGATGCGACAATTCTTTATTTGAATAATAATTATCCCGGAAAACTTTTTTATGCTATGGGAACGGATTCTTTTATAAAGCAGATGAAAGCGGGCGGTGTTGATATAGTTACCGAGCTTTGCGACGGTATTTTCGGCATCGTTATTTCAAATGATAATGAATTGACGTTCAAAAAACTTGATGATATTTGCAGACTTTTAACAAAAGGTGTTGATGCTTATATTGCGACAAACCCGGACTGGGTATGTCCTACCTCGTTTGGATACGTTCCCGATTGCGGCTCATTCGCTTGGATGATAGAGAAGGCAACAGGTAAAACTCCGTACTTTATAGGTAAGCCCCGTCCTGAGATGCTTACTTTAGCTATGGAGAAATACGGATATTCCAAAGAAGAATCACTTATGGTCGGAGATAGAGTTTATACGGATATCGCGGCAGGATATAATGCGGGAATTGATACAGTTTTCGTTCTTTCAGGAGAAGGAACAATGGAAGATGCAACCAACACTGATACTAAACCTACTTATATAATGGAAAATATCAGGGAATTATATAACAATATTTAATTTGGAGTTAAAATGATTACAGTAAGTAACGTGGCTTTTCAATTTGGAGGTCAGCTATTATTCAAAGATGTAGATCTCAAATTTACTCCCGGTAACTGCTACGGTATAATCGGAGCTAACGGTGCGGGAAAATCAACCTTCTTAAGAATTCTTTGCGGCGAGCTTCAGCCTACAAGGGGTGAGGTATCAATTCCTAAAGAGGTAAGAATGTCTGTTCTTAAGCAGGATCACTTTGCGTATGAGGAGTATACCGTTCTTGACACGGTTATAATGGGTAACAAGCGCCTTTATGACATCATGAAGGAAAAGGATGCTATCTACTGCAAGGAAGATTTCTCGGACGAGGACGGTATCCGCGCGGCAGAGCTCGAAGGTGAATTTGCAGAACTCAATGGCTGGGAGGCTGAATCCGATGCATCGAAGCTTGTTCAGGGGCTTGGTCTTTCGGATGATATGCTTTATTCGTATATGTCTTCGCTTAAGGAAAGTGAAAAGGTCAAGGTTCTTTTAGCGCAGGCGCTTTTCGGTAATCCCGATATTATTCTTCTCGACGAGCCTACAAACGGTCTTGATATAGATGCGGTAATATGGCTTGAAAACTTCCTTTCGGACTATTTCGGTACAGTTCTCGTTGTTTCGCACGATAGACACTTTTTAAATGACGTATGTACCAACATTGTTGATATTGACTACAGCGGAATTAAGATGTACGTTGGTAACTACGAGTTCTGGTATGAGTCAAGCCAGCTTATTCAGCGCATGATAAAGATGCAGAATAAGAAAAATGAGGAAAAGATTGCCGAGCTTCAGAGCTTTATTTCTCGTTTTTCAGCTAATAAATCTAAGACAAGACAGGCAACTGCAAGAAGAAAGCTTCTTGATAAGCTGACGGTAGAGGAGTTACCCGCATCAAGCAGAAGATATCCCTTTATAGGCTTTGATATGGATAGAGAGCCCGGCAAAGAGATTCTTTTTGTTGATTCTCTCACTAAGACTAACGACGGTAAGGTTATGTTTAAGGATCTTACCTTCCGTGTTTTGAAGGATGATAAGATTGCGTTTGTCGGTAACGAGCTTGCATTAACTACGCTCTTCAAGATCCTTATGGAAGAGGACACCGCAGATTCTGGCGAGTTTAAATTCGGAGTATCTATAACCACTTCCTATTTCCCGCACGATAATACTGAGTATTTTGAGGGATGCACAGAGTCGATTCTTGATTGGATGAGAAGATATTCAAAGGATCAGACCGAATCTTATCTCAGAGGTTTCCTAGGTAAGATGCTCTTCTCGAACGACGCTGTGTTTAAGCCTGTTAACGTTCTTTCGGGAGGAGAGAAAGTAAGATGTATGTTCTCCAGAATGATGATGTTTGGCTCAAATATGCTTATCATCGATCAGCCTACGGACCATCTTGATCTCGAATCTATCACTGCAGTTAACAACGGAATGCAAAATTTCAAGGGAAATATTCTCTTTACATCTCACGACTACGAGATCCTCAACACTGTTGCTAACAGAATAATTGAAATACTTCCTGATGGAAGTTTTATTGATCGCAGAGGTACTTACGAGGAGTATCTCGAATATAAACGTTCGCAGAACGCAAGCGTATAAGCAAGATTGGCGCTTAAAGTTATAGTTATTCATTTTTAACCTCTTATTAAAATCAATGATAATTTATTGTAACTTTAAGCGCCAAATTTTAATGAACTATTGACTTTTACTTAAAACTGTGTTAATATATATAAGCTCGAAGTAATAACTTTGAATATACGCGGGTGTGGCGGAATTGGCAGACGCGCTGGACTTAGGATCCAGTGGGCTTCCCGTGCAGGTTCAACTCCTGTCACCCGCACCATAAAAAGACTCAAGATTGGATACAATCTTGAGTCTTTTTCAATTAAATCCGCCTGCGTCGGAATAAATCCACTTTGTGGATGAAATCGCTACGCGATGAAATCTTGCTTCGCAAGGATAAAGAGAGGCGGATTTGATTTCATCTGAGGTGACACACCGAAGATTTCATCCGAGCTTGCTCGGATTTCATCCTGCAAAGCAGGATTTCATTAAAATTATTAGCATAAATATTGGTTTGACGGGATAGTTTTCATCCTTTCAAGCCTTTTTTGTTTTTAGTCGTAAAATATAAATCGTTCACTTTATACCCCTTTCGTTCAATTTATGGGGTATCGTTCAATTATTGACTTACTGAAGAAACGCCTTGATTTTAGTTTGATAGTATGCTATAATAAACTCACCTAAAATCAAGAATTTGACAATAAGGTGGGGTGAAAGAATGTTTAATGAAATTAGAACAAGCGATGATATAAGAGTATTTCTTGAGAAGACTAATTCGCTACACGATGGGTATATCATTAGTGTTAATTATATCAATTGCGGTATATTGCCAATCGAAAATGGTCATACCTTTGATCCTGAGCATACCAAACTAGTACTACGAATATTAGTTACAAGCATTTGTGACGCTATTGTAGAGATCGTATTTGAAAATCTATTGGAGTGGCAGATACACGATAACCAACGAGATATAACTGATACAAGCGTTATATTTAATGAACAAAATTGGATTATCTGGTCAGACGATATTTTTGTTAATATGGAAACAACTAAAAAGGGGTCATACGTAATCGCTCAATCTATGAAGTGGCAAATTGTAGAGTAAATTTTATCACTACTGAGCTTAATACATTCAAATTTGTCGAACTAATATAGGTGCAAACCGTTGTAGGAAAATGCACCCATAACGATAAAATTTGCACCCATTTTGACATGGTATCAAAATTTTAGATTACTCACAAAAAAGTCGTATCATTTTGATACGACTTTTTTATCCATTACGGAGTAATGATATATCATCACCGCACGAAGTGTGGTGGATATCATCAAAAAGAGCGAGAAAATCGCTCTTTTTTGCATATCATCACCTTTAGCGTGTATTAAACTCCGTAATGATGAGATACTCGCCCGAAAGCGAGATATACTCGTTTTCGGACGGATGATATTCAGCCACTTTGTGTCTGATGATATACACTTTCATAGGAAGTGATCAAACTTGCATTTTTTTAGTTTATCTATTGAATGTGATATAATTTAATTGAACAAAATGAAAGAAAAAATAATTCGATAGCATCACTTGCTATACTACCTATTGACATTTAAAGCATGTTATGGTAATATAAATTACTTCTTATGCATTTATAATCAAAAGTTAAAAGGAAAAATATATGAGTAAAAGATTCCGAATGTCGACAGCACTTGACGTTGACGATCTTCTTATGGAGTGCATTCCATACGCCGTAAGACTCGCGAATGAGAAATATAAATTCGATCCTCCGCTTACTATTTATGAATTTGATAAATGGGGTAAGCTTGGTACGAGAGCAGACGTTGTTTTCGATTTTTTCGAGGATCCCGAATTTTTCAGAAATCAGCCTGTTATTGAAGGAGCAAAGGAATTCGTAAGAAAGCTATCTAAAATGACCGAGGTATTCATCTGTACGTCTATCGTTCCTAAATTTATGGGTATCAGAGCAGAAAGAATTATGCAGGAATTTCCCGAAATACCTCCCGAGCATATCTATATGGGCTCAAGAAAGGATAAACTAAACGTAGATATTCTTTTTGATGACGGTATGCATAACGTGTTTAATTCCAATGCCGCATATCCTATCCTTATGCGCAGACCTTGGAACAGCTCGGCAACAGGTATGCTCGCTGTAAATAATTACGATGAATTTCTGAAGCTGGTTGAGGTTATAACTACAAGCTATTCAAGAAAGGAAGACGCCGAAGATGCACCCGATATTGTTGCATTGGTTGGACCTTCGGGCTCGGGAAAAACCGTTGTCGCAAAAAAACTCCTTGAGTGCTGTGATAGATTTGAAAAACTAAAAAGCTATACAACAAAGGATCCTTCCGAAGAAAAAATCAACGATTGGTATAACTATGTGTCAAAGCCTAAATTCTTCAAAATGATGGAGGAGGGCGCTTTCTTCGAATCAACAATGTATGCGGGACACGGGTATGGCTCAAAAAAGCAGGACGTAGAAAAAATTTTGAGTAAGAAAAAAATCGTTCTTGCTGCAATGGATATATGCGGTGCGATGTCGCTAAAAACTAATTTTGAGAACGTTGTAACTGTTTATATCAAGCGCGACAAAAGAAGTCTGCTCGCCTCGATATTAGAGAAAAATTGCTCAAATGAAGATAAAGTAAATAGAATTATTTCGGTCGATGACGAAAAGAGAAATGAGGAAATTTGCGATTACGTTGTCGATTATGAGGGCGCAGATGTAACCGCAGCAGCTATTTTGAAACTATTAAATATATAAAAAAAAGACTACCTTGGCTGGTAAAACAGCTTCGGTAGTCTTTTTTGAATTGACAAAAAACGAGATATTCTGCACTAAAAATGCGGCAGAATTAAACGTTATTTGAATCGAGGTGTGTATTTATTTATCTGTTTTTCTTCGTTAATATTCGTCTTTTTGCCGGACGGTTTAATAACAAATAAACAAATCAACGTTATTATAAGATAAAACGCGGAGAAAATGAAAATAGCTGCGAACACCGTGGTGACTCTGAACTGATATTCTCCCGAGGATTTTTGCACGGTAAGGAATACGACGAAAAACGTGACACAAAGTATGAGGTAATGTAATATATGCCTCAGATATTTCGGTAGCTTATCGATACTGAAAAGAAATTCAGAACCGCTGAGAACGAGCGAAAATGCAAAGATCGTAAAATATCTCAAGAAGCTGATAGAAAGCTCATCGATTTTCATTAACCTGGCAAAAATAAAAAACACGGTGGATATACCAACGGTATATGCACAGGAGTGGTATATAAACTTTTCTGTATTATTCATAATGATCTCCTTATTTCTTTAGAATAGTATTTTACCATAACACATATTATTTTTCAAGTCATTATTGTAAACTTAAAGGAATTTCGTCAAAATTTCTTAAATATAACATAAAGATTATTGATAATGCATAAAAATTCAAAACATTCATCTTTTTAATGTTTTATTATTGACTTTTAAATAGAAAAAATATATAATAAATATATATAAAAATTACGTGAGGTCATATTATGAGCAGAAAAGCATCAAGAGAAACCGCGTTTATACTTCTTTTTGAAGCAGAGTGCAGAGAAGACGAAACTGCGCTTGAAATATTTGAATATGCGGAGCAGTTCAGAGAATTCAAGCTTGACGATTATGTTAAAAAGGTATTTTTCGGTGTTCAGGAAAGACGCAAGGAGATAGATGAGCTTATTGAGGCTAACCTTGTCGGTTGGAATAAAAAGAGGATTTCTCCCGTATCAAAAGCAATTCTTGCACTCTCTACGTTTGAGATGCTTGCCCTTGAGGACGTTCCTGCAATAGTATCAATTAACGAGGCTGTTGAACTTTCAAAGAAATACGATGATGATAAAACTTATGTTTTTGTTAACGGCGTACTCAATGCTATCGCAGATACTTTGAAAGTAAAATGAGAAACAATTTAATTCTTGGAATTGATACGAGTAATTATACCACTTCGGTAGCAATTATTACCGAGGACGGGGAATTACTTGCTAATATCAAAAGACCTCTGACCGTAAAAGAAGGTGAGCGTGGGCTTCGTCAATCTGATGCGGTCTTTTCTCATACTAAAAATTTGCCGTCGGCTTTTGATGAAGCAAAGTCGATTATATCGGATAAAAACATAGTAGCGATAGGTGTCAGCGAAAAACCGAGAAACATCGAAGGGTCTTACATGCCTTGCTTTTTATCCGGAGTTGCGGCAGCTTATGCTGTATCGGCTGCTTCGGGAGTGCCAATATATAAATTCTCGCATCAGTGCGGCCATATAATGGCAGCAATATATTCTTCCGGGAATTTTGAGTTACTGTCGCGCGATTTTGCGGCTTTTCATATCTCGGGAGGAACCACGGAGCTTCTTTCCGTGCATCCTTTAGCTGATGGATTCAAAGCTGATCTCGTTGGTGGCACCAAAGACCTCAATGCGGGACAGATAATTGACAGAATTGGTGTTAAAATGGGCTTCTCTTTCCCTTGCGGAAAGGAGCTTGAAGCATCTGCGCTTGAGTATTGCGGTAAAGTACCCGGTAAGAAAATAAGTCGCGACGGTCTTTACGTAAATTTATCGGGACTTGAAAATATGGCTTTGAAGCTATATTCCGAAACCGATAATAAACCGCTCGTTTCACGATTTGTTCTTAACTATATTGCAAAAGCAATTATTGAAATGAGTGACGCTTATATTGAAAAGTTTGGAAAAACTCATTTCGTTTATGCGGGCGGTGTTATGTCAAATTCGTTAATTAAGCAAATGCTGAAAGAAAAATTCGAGTGCTCGTTTGCCGAGCCTGCAATGTCTGCCGATAATGCAGTCGGTATTGCGTATCTTGCAAAGAGAGCATATGAAAATAAATAATCGGTAAATATTTATGGATATATCCTCATTAAGAGAAAGAACAACTCCCCCCGAACTATCAGTAAGCGAACTTAATGCGTATATTAAGCGCTTATTCGATGGCGATAGAACTTTAAATGCGATATCTGTAAGGGGCGAGATTTCAAATTTCACATATCATAGAACCGGGCATCTTTATTTCACCTTAAAGGATGAGGATTCTCAAATTCGCGCCGTGATGTTTCGTTCGTCGGCTTCTCATCTGAAATTTATGCCCGAAAACGGTATGAAGGTTATTATCAGAGGCAGCGTAAACGTATATAGCCAGGCAGGTAATTATCAAATCTATGTTACATCAATGCAGCCCGATGGCATTGGTGCGCTTTATCTTGCCTTCGAGCAGCTTAAATCTAAACTTGAGTCTGAAGGACTATTTTCCGAGGAATATAAAAAGCTAATACCTTCTTACCCTAAAAGAATCGGCGTTATCACCTCTCCTACGGGAGCAGCAATCAGAGATATTATTAACGTGACGGGTAGAAGATTCCCTTTAGCAGATCTATATCTTTATCCCTCTCTCGTTCAAGGAGATGGAGCGGAAGATAATCTGTTGGAAGCGCTCGAATATTTTGAGAAAAGCAAACTTGTTGACGTTATAATCATTGGACGCGGCGGAGGATCGATCGAGGATCTTTGGGCGTTTAACGGTGAGCGACTTGCGAGACGTATATTCGAATGCAGCATACCGATAATATCAGCAGTTGGTCATGAAACGGATTTCACTATCTGCGATTTCGTTTCAGATTTTCGAGCACCGACCCCTTCGGCGGCGGCAGAAATTGCCGTACCGGATTTAAACGAGCTGATGATGCGCCTGTCGGCATACTACGACAGATGCGAAGCAAGTCTTATAAGACTGTGCGAAAGAAAAGAAGAACGTTTATCGCGTATTTTGTCAAGCGGAATCTTTTCTTCGCCGGATGAGCTGTTTAAATTAAAAAATGATGAGCTTGCCGACGTAAAAGAACAAATAACCGCTTTGATATCATCTTACGTTGATAAAAAGAACAATTTGTTGGCTGTTATTTCGGGTAAAGTCAATGCACTTAGTCCACTTGCAACCTTATCAAGAGGATATTCTGTCGTTACGGGCGATAACGGTATCATTCATAACGTCGGTGGTGTTCGCGAGGGAGATAATATTACGGTAAGAATTTCGGACGGTGAAATTCTTGCACAAGTAAAGAATGCAAAGGAAATCAAAAATGCCTAAATCAGAAAAGATAAATTTCGAAGATGCGATGATAAAGCTTGAGGATATTGTTTTGAAGCTCGAAAGCGGAAATCTCAAGCTCGATGAATCAATTAAAGAGTTTGAAGAAGCGGTCAAGCTCATTAGATTTTGCGAAGAAAAATTATCAAGCGCAAAGCAAAAGGTTAAGATACTTACCGAAGGCGCGGATGGTTCTGTAACAGATAAGCCTTTTACGACAACGGACAGCGATGAGACTTGACGTTTATCTTGTTGAAAACGGGTTAGCATCAAGCAGGACAGAAGCTAAGTCTTTTATTACTGTCGGTGGTGTTAAGGTGAACGGTAAAATTATTTTTAAAGCTGCTTTTGACGTTTCCGAATCCTCGGACATCTCGGTAGATAGAAGCTCAAAAAAGTACGTAAGCCGAGGCGGACTTAAGCTCGAGGCGGCGCTTGAGGCTTTTGGGATTTCTCCTCTTGGAAAAAATGCTCTTGATATCGGTGCTTCAAGCGGTGGCTTTACAGATTGCTTGCTCAAATTCGGTGCAAAGCACGTTATTGCGGTTGATTCCGGAACAGATCAGTTATCACCTGTATTACGCGAAGATCCGAGAGTTACGTCAAAAGAGAATTTCAACGCAAGATATATGACTCCTTCGGATTTTGAATATTTTGCCGAAATTGCCGTTATGGATGTTTCGTTTATTTCCGCAACTTATCTTATGAAGTCGCTTTACGATTGTCTTGCAGTCGGAGCGGATTTTATTTGTCTTATTAAACCTCAGTTTGAGGTTGGAAGATCGAATATAGGTAAAGGCGGAATCGTTAAAGATGAGAAGGCTCGCGAATCCGCAAGATCGTCGGTTATAGATTTTGCAAAAAACATTGGCTTTAAATTCGTTTCATCTATAGTTTCGCCGATAATCGGCGGAGATGGAAACATTGAATATTTAGCGCACTTTAAAAAAAGTGCTCGCGGTGATTAATATGAAAAATATTTTTCTTGTACCAAATCCTAAAAAAGATGCCGAATACACCGTTACAAAACGTGTGTTTGAAAAACTAAACAGTCTAGGCTGTAATGTATATGTCCCGGATAATTACGCAGATTCCGGACTTTCCGCTTGCTTATTTGTTGATACGGTTCCCGAAAACACAGAGCTGGTTCTCGTAATAGGCGGTGACGGTTCATTTATTGATGCCGCTTCCTTTGCCATAAGCCTGGATATTCCTATTCTTGGAATCAATCTTGGTAAGGTAGGGTACTTAAGCGAGATAGAGCCCGATGATCTTTCTCTGCTCGAGCATATCGTGAAAGATGAATATAAAATCAATAGGAAAATGCTTCTCGAAGCTTACATAAATAAAGAAAACGATATAATCCTTGAAAGACTTGCGGTAAACGACGTTGTTTTATCGCATCCGTCTTATCTTGGAATTGCGGATTTTGTTCTTTACAGTAAGGAGGGCGGAGTAAGATACAGAGCCGACGGTTTGATTATATCTACTCCCGCTGGATCAACCGCATACTCGCTCTCTGCAGGAGGTCCGATAGTTTCTCACGATTCAGGAGCCGTTATCGTTACTCCTATTGCTCCGCACTCATTCTTTAACCGATCAATAGTATTTGCCGCTAACGAGGAGATCAGGATAAAGAACATGTCACCTGAGTCGCTTAATTTATCTGTCGACGGAAGGTTGTTGCACGAGCTACTCCCAGGCGAGAAGTGTATGATAAAGCCATCGGAAAAAGTATTAAAGGTTTTGACATTCAAGGATAACAATATGTTTTCAAATTTGTTTAGCAAAATGCAAATTCTGGAGGATATAATATGAAAAACGCAAGACAGCAAAAAATTCTTGAGATTATAGAAAAATATGATATTGATACCCAGGAAGCATTGATTATAAAGCTCAAGGAAGCAGGTTATATAGTCACTCAAACGACTATATCAAGAGATATTAATCAGCTTAAGCTGGTTAAGGCGGTTACTGCCGGCGGCTCATATAAATATATAGTTCCCGACGTAAAGCGCGAAAATAACAAAACGGTTATGAATTCCGCGCTTACCGAGGCTGTTATCAAGATACAAGCAGCAAAGAATATCGTTGTTGTGAAAACTCTTTCCGGAATGGCAAACGCCATTGCGGTTTGTGTGGATTCTATAAATCACGATGACATTGTCGGTTCTGTTGCGGGCGATGACACAATAATAGTTGTTACCCCCGATGATGAAATCGCACGTTCTATGGAGACAAGTCTTAAAATCGCATTTAAGCTTGCCTGACGGTATATTGGAGAATTAATAATGTTAAATTCGCTACATATTGAAAATATTGCCGTTATTAAATCGGTTGATATTGATTTTTCGGTCGGTTTTTCTGCTTTAACGGGAGAAACAGGTGCCGGAAAATCGATAATAATCGACAGTATAAATCTGTTACTCGGCAAAAAGGCGGAAAAGGACCTCATACGAAAAGGAGAAAGTACCGCTATGGTGAGCGGACTCTTTTCCGATTTGTCTGATGCTGCGAAATATGTTTTTGAGCAAGCGGGGGTTGAGCTTGATGAAGAAGGAAATATACTCATTCAAAGAAGCATTTCGCTTGACGGAAGATCACAGATAAAGATAAACGGCAGAACTGTCAGTCTTGCGGTTTTGAAAGCAATATCGGGTATGCTCGTAAATATTCACGGCCAGAGTGATACGCATTCTTTGACAGATCCCGCGAATCATCTTTCGATACTTGATTTGATTTCCGGTAACGAAGAGCTGATTTCGGAATATGATAAATTATACGGCACTTACGAAGGTATTCGCCGTGAGATCAGGAATATAACCGAAAAAGAGCAGGAAAGGGCGCGCTACGTAGAGATACTGGAATACCAGATAAAGGATATTGATTCCTTGGAGCTCCATGATGGAGAGGAAGAGGCGCTTATTGACAAAAAGCTTAAGATAAAAAACAGCGAAAGAATAAGCAAGCAATCGGGCTTTGCTTACAAAGCGCTCAAGGGAAGCGAAAAGGGAAGCATATCCTATCTTCTTGACAGAAGTATCACGGCGCTTTCTTCAATCTCTGACGTTATACCCGAATTCGCGGAATATGCAGAGCGTCTTCGGGATTTCCGATATCAGGTTGACGATATTGCCGAAGAGGTGTATGCTACACTTGAGATTGATGACGAAGATCCAACCGAAAAGCTCAATAGCATAGAATCGAGACTTGACAAAATTTCCAAGCTCAAAAGAAAATACGGTTTGACCGTCGCAGACGTTTTATCTTTTAGAGAAAAGGCTTTTTCTGAGCTTGAGAAGCTGAAGAATTCCGAAACGCTAATCAAAGATCTCAAAAATAAAGAAATAGATGCATATAATTCGGCGCTGAAAATTGCGAATGAAATTCATAATCGCAGAATTAAAGGTGCAAAGATTCTTGAAAAATCCGTTTGCGAGACGTTGGAATTCCTTGATATACCAAAAGTTGTTTTTCTTGTTTCAATCAAGGAAAACAATAATTCCGGTGAAAAGAAGTTGACGTCGTCAGGCTATGATACCGTTGAATTTTTAATCAGTACGAACAAGGGTCTTGACCCAAAGCCCCTTGCAAAAATCGCCTCCGGCGGTGAGTTAGCGAGAATTATGCTTGCTCTTAAGAGTGTAATTGCAGATAAAGACGGTGTTTTGACAATAGTTTTCGATGAGATCGATGCGGGCGTATCGGGTAAAACTGCAAGAAAAATTGGTATTAAGATGCTGTCCCTCGCAAAGACAACGCAGATATTCTGTGTTACACACAGTGCGCAGATCGCATCGCTTGCCGACTCTCATTATCTCATAAATAAAAATGACGTTTCCGGATTTGTCGAAACTTCTGTTACCGCCCTCGATTATGATGGACGTATCGGTGAGCTTTCGCGAATTCTCGGAGGTTTGAACGTATCGGATGCCCAGCGTGAGGCCGCCGTTGATATGCTTAAGGAAAAAGAAATTTATAAAAACGCATAGTGAGGTTTTATAAATTTGACTTTTACCGATTATCTTTTGTCGCAAGGTATAACTTATAAAGAAAACTTAGATTCGTCAAAAATCTCCTCTATCAAAGCAGGCGGTCAGATAAAAACAGCCGTTTATCCCAATAATAGAAATGAGCTCATTGCGGCAATTCAAGCATGCAAGAACTTTTCCATACAATATATAATTATTGGCGGTTGCACAAACACTTGCTTTTCGGATAGAGGTTTTGACGGAGCGGTAATATTTACATCAAAGCTTAAATCAATCAAGATCGAAGATGGAGAAATAGTATGTGAGGCCGGGTGTACTATAAGTGAGATACTCAGGTTTGCGGCTCATAAAGATTTGGAGATTTCAAGCGAGCTTTTTGGTATTCCCGGAACGCTCGGAGGTGCTGTAAGAAACAACGCAGGCGCATACGGGAAAGAAATAGCAGATGTTTTTGTTTGCGGAGAGTTTTTGGATACATCAGATTTAAAAGTAATCGTATTAGATAAAGAAAGCTTGGGTTTTTCTTATAGATATTCTTATTTGCAGAACAGCACAACGGTTTTGCTTAAATGTAAATTGAAAACGTTTCCTTCAAATAAAGAGAAATGTTTTAGTGATTTCAAAAAAATTACACAAAGAAGAAGGCTTCAACAACCCAACGATCCAAGTCTAGGCAGCTTTTTTAAAAGAAGCGATGGCGTCATTCCCGCGAAGTTAATTGACGATGCAGGACTAAAGGGGTATTCGGTTGGCGGAGCATCAGTCTCGGATAAGCACGCGGGATTTATCATAAATACGGATAAATGCACAGTAAATCAAATCGAAATACTGGCAGAATATATCGAAAAGACCGTAATGGAAAAATACGGCATTCGGCTGATAAGAGAAGCTGAAATTATAAAATAAAATATCAATTATGAGAAAGGGGGAGACTATGTCGGTATCATACGGTATTAAAGCAACGATTATGGATTTGCAATATAAAAATGCGTGTTGCAGACGCGCGTTACTTCAAGGCGTTCTTGCGTCTAAAGCTTTTGTTGGAGAAGATAAAAACGTTTATATCAATCTTGAAAAAGATGAACAGGTCTCCTTCCTGGAAAATTTAATTAAAGAATTTTACGGTAAAGAAATAATCCTCTCGCCTTCAAAAAAGGGTGGAAGAGGAAAGAGATTTTTCTTCGATAGTAAATCGGCAAGAAACTTTATTTTATCACTCGACGGAGCAGATACTCTCTTTGTTGAAAAATGCCAATCCTGTACTGCTTCATTTTTGCGTGGAATGTTTTTTGCATGCGGAAGGTTTTCTGATCCACAGAAACAATTCTGCCTTGAATTTTCTTTAGGAAATCGAGTTTCGCTATTCGCGATGCTGTTCGAGTCGCTTGGACTTGAGATGAAATCGGTAACGCGTCGCGCGGAAAATATTTTATATTCCAAGAATAGTAGTATTATCGAAGATTTCTTTGCAACTGCCGAACTCAATGAGACGGCGTATACGATTATGAATATTAAAATTCGTAATGAATTCTTAAACGACGCTAATCGCCGCCGAAATTTTGATACGGTGAATATAACGAAATCCGTCGATGCAGCGGGTCCCCAGTTATCTTTGATCATTAAGCTTGAGAAGCATAAGCTTTTGGAGATGCTCCCGGAAGAGCTTGCAAATACGGCTAAGCTCAGACTTGCTTACCCTGATTTTTCTTTAAGTCAATTAGCAAGACTTTCGGTTCCGCCTATATCAAAATCGGGATTGACACATAGAATGGCGAAAATTATGAAGCTTGGTAAAGAGCTTCTTATGAAATACAATTTGTAATATTTCGGAAAGGAGGTTGCCGATGGGAAAATTTGTGCATTTACATTTACACACCGAATATAGCTTGCTTGACGGAGCAACAAGAATAAGTCAGATTGCCGAAAAAGCAAAATCTGACAGACAAACAGCAGTCGCCATTACGGACCACGGAGCAATGTACGGCGCGGTAGAGTTTTATGACGCAATGAAAAGCCAAGGTATCAAACCTATAATCGGTTGTGAGGTATACGTTGCGCCGAGAAGCCGCCATTTCAAAGAGGGAAAGGGCGATTCCTCTGGAAATCATTTGATATTGCTCTGCAAAAATGAAATCGGTTATAAAAACCTCTCATATCTTGTATCCTCGGGATATACTGAGGGCTTTTACGTTAAGCCAAGAGTAGATATGGAGCTTTTAAAGACGCATAGTGAGGGCTTAATCGCATTATCTGCATGTTTATCGGGATATGTTCCAAAAAGCATTTTAATGGGCGATATAGACGGCGCTGTGGAGCATATTATAGAGATGCAAGGCATCTTCGGAAAAGAAAACTTTTTCCTCGAGATGCAAAACCACGGTCTTGAGGAGGAGCAGGAGGTTAATGCACAGATAGTTAAGCTTTCAAAGCTTCTGTCAGCCCCCCTTGTATGTACTAATGATGTGCATTATCTCGACAAAGAGGATGCATATTCTCAGCTTATACTGATGTCTGTGCAGACAAACTGTACCGTTTCCAACAATTCTAAAATCGCTTTCCCGAATAAT
>JAZONS010000053.1:0-93869 GCA_045654585.1 Eubacteriales bacterium | reverse complement strand
CCCACGGGACCCATTTATGGGTAGTAAGTAACAGATGCATGGCTGGCAGGCCAATCTTAAACGCACTTGTGCGTAGCCAGTAACATTTAGGGTTTTACCCGAAAATGAAATACCCCCGGTTTGACCGGGGGATTTTTATTTAATAAGATATTTACTTAATTAATGTAATATTTAAGATGGATTGATACTGCTTAAGAGGAGAAAACAAAACAGTATTTAGCTAATAATTAAACAATTATTTACATATATGCGGATTTTATCATTTTTTTAGCTCCGCAAGGACACTTTTGAAGAATTCAGAGATCTCAATATAAGCCGGCTCGTCTTCCTTTGTGTGAGTAATTCGCCTTATGGTTGCCCGGTCGGTAAAAAGCTTTAGCAGACGGGAGTAAAGCTCTTCCGCGTTTAAGCCGAATCTTTTGTAAATTTTCACCAAAGCCCCCACTGCGTGTGTAAATATATCAAAGAACAGGAAATTTCTGTCCCCTTCGATATGGTGGATGTATTCCGGCTTCAGCACGTGGTATAGCTCTCTATTTATTTCATCCTCGTCGAAAACTATCTCGGAGAGCATATTGACGTCGTCTTCCGTGCCTATTCTTCCGAGCAGGCATATTGCGATCGCCGATCTGTGCTGATTTGAGCGGCGGCAATCCTTGTAATAATAATGATCTCTCTTAGCTACGATTTCTCTTAGATACGGCAGCGCGCGCTCATCTCCCATAACGCCGAGCGCTATCGCGCAGTTGTATTTCACGAAGCTGTCATTTGTACTGTCGAGCAGTCCGAAAACTTTTGATTTTGCATATTCCCTGTCCTTTGCGACGTAACAGGACCATACTGCGGCACCGGGTGTTTCGGTCGAAAGCATCTCGAACGTTTTATCAATCTCGAAATCGAGCGGTTTGTAGGGAGTTAAATTTCTATTGTTATCGAAGCCGAATGTTCTGTCGGGATAACCGTTGAAGCAACCGCGCTCGGTTACTTTTTTCAGATAAATATTGTAATCTATCTCGCGGATGTCCGTAATACCGCTCTTTGTTGCCATAGCTGCGGCAACGCCGATGCACTCGCCCATTCGGTGCATATCACGGTTCATTCTGAGCGCTCCGAGTGCGTACGTGTCAATCGAAAGGCATCTTCCTGCAGTTATAAGACCGCTGATACCCTTTGGGATAACGCATCCGAACAGAACGGGAATATTGACGGTTACGGTCGCAAGATTTGCCACGGTCATCCACGTCTGGTATATATCGTCATCAAGAGCTCTGTCGTGACCGTGCTTATCCAAGTCGGAATATGCGTAGAACATAGGCTTATCCGAGAAGTTGCCGAAGCAGAGATCGGTGTAACGCAGGGTATCTTCTCCAACGAAGCTTAAACCTTCTCTTATACCCGCTTGAGTCGGGAGACTGAGAAACTCTCCGTTTTTTAAGAACTTCTCCGCATTTGCGTGAGCGCGGATTATGCTTTCGCTGAAAGCTTCTTCGTCATATTGATTTATGTATCCGCTGTCGTCGTTTACAGAAACATATTTTCCTTTGCTAATATACTGCGTTCTTACGGTGAACGGTGCGGTTTTTCCATCCCTTTCTCTTCCAAAGCGGTATTTTGCGCCGCACATTCTGATAAGATGTCCGTCGGAGGTAGCGTCAATGATGATTTTTGCCGAAACGTCAACTTGACCGCCGGGGGTGAGAAGTCTGATACCTACCGCGCGTTTTTCTTCAAAATATATTCCGAGCGGTGCGCTGCCCGTCATAAGGCGAACACCGCTGTTTTTTATAAGCTCTGTGTATTTTACCTGGAGCGGCTCGGGCTGATTTAAAACGCTTATAAACATATCGCACCACTCCGCGCGCGAGGCAAGTTCTTCAAAGGCTCCGCCCGGTGCGCCGTAATAGTATGGCATTACGTTTCCGCGGACTCGCATACCGCCAATGCTCGTGTCGTTTTCGATAAGTATTACGTCAGCGCCCTCTGCTGCCGCTGTTGTTGAGGCAAACATTCCTCCCGAGCCTGCACCGATAACGAGAATATCGCACGCAAGGGAAAAAATCGGGGTAGCATCCGTTACTGATACGGATGAATCTATTAAAGTGTAAAGCTTCATACACCGTCCTCCTCTCTTGCAAATCGCATTCCGTACTCAAACGCCTCGATGGGGTTATCGAAGGTTCCGTCGGAGAGTTTTGGATATTTATCATAAATTTGGTAAAAAACAGGTGCGATATATAGAATCCGATATCCTGAAAGCTCGGTCCACTTGTTTATTATTTCGGCTTTTGCATCGTTGATATCCGTGGCGTTGGTTTTTGCGTAGAGAACGTATCTTCCTTCGTAAAATGCCACCCTCGGCTCGGAATTTTTGAAAACTCGGGTTATCTCATCGACGTTTAGCTCGCCTCCGTTTGCATCGAAGATAACCGCAAGGCTTTGCTTGGTGGGATATGCCGCGCGAGTGTCAATTATTTTTTCTGCCGAGATGCGCTCGAG
This sequence comes from Eubacteriales bacterium, assembly GCA_045654585.1. Classification (GTDB taxonomy): domain Bacteria; phylum Bacillota; class Clostridia; order Oscillospirales; family CAG-272; genus UBA1740. Next base: position 91,373 of record JAZONS010000053.1, on the reverse strand, counting down.
TCCGCCGTTATGCAAAAGAGTGGCGGTATATCCGTCATCCGTGCGCTCGGCTGCGACAAAACGGCATTTGAGATAAATGCTTTTAGGGTTTCTTTGGGCGTAGCGGCAAAGTCCTATCTCAAAGGCGTTTACGTTCATACCGCTGTCTGAAATTATTCCAAGATCGGAGAATATTTGTAAGAGCTCCTTGCCTTTTTCTGTTTTTGCGGCATAAGGACTTCCTTCAAAGCCTCGCATCGGCAGATAAAATGAGGTGTCAAGCATCTCACTTTCTTCAATTATCAGCGTATTTGCGGTATGCTCTGCATATCCTATGGCAGAAAATGAACTTCCTATGATAAGAGTTTTGAATTTTTTCATAATCGACTCCCGAAAGCTTTGATACCTTATTTTATCATGTTGCGCGCGCGTTGTCAACATCGTATTGCGCCAAACTCTCGGCTAACACCGCTTGGCTGACTTACTTTATCGCAGGCAGACTTTTAACGTAATCTTTCTTGTTTTTTTGTGCGAAAAATTCAAATAAAATATTTTTAAATAACATCTTGACAAATCAAAAACCATTTGATATAATATATAGGTCAGTATGGGCAAGAGCCTGTATGGGCATAATCGCTGCTATGGCTCAGCTGGTAGAGCACATCCTTGGTAAGGATGAGGTCCCCGGTCCGAATCCGGGTAGCAGCTCCAGACACCCCCGATGCAATTTAGCATCGGGGCTTTGGCTTTTTATAGGGCTTTTTGACTCGCAATATGAGATTATTAATATTTCGGGGTTCAAAATATAATTTAGGGAGGGGAAGTATGCTGTATAATAATCTGAGCGGATATTTAAAAGAAAAATACGGTAAGCGGGTGCGTAAGATATGCATCGACGGCGGCTTTACCTGCCCTAACAGAGATGGAAAAATCAGCACGGGTGGGTGCATATACTGCAGTGAGCGCGGCTCGGGAGAGCATATAAAGTCAGGAGTTGCGATACGCGCTCAGGTGGAGTCGGCGCTTGCCTCGGCATCCGAGGACGATAGATTTATAGCTTATTTTCAGAATTATACGAACACGTACGCCGAAGCTCGCGTGCTTCGCGAGAGATATGATGCGGCGTTAATTGACGAAAGAATAAAGGTGCTCGCTATCGGTACGCGCCCGGATTGTATTAACGAAGAAACGGCGGCGCTTATTGCGTCCTACAAGGAAAAGGTTGACGTGTGGGTGGAGCTCGGACTTCAGACAGCGAGCAACGAAACCGCAAAAATAATAAACCGAGGCTACGTCAGCTCGGTTTATCTTGATGCTGTGAAAATTTTGAAAAAATACGGCATACCCGCCGTCACTCATATTATGATCGGCTTGCCGGGCGAGGGCGAGGATGAGCTTCGGGAAACGGTTAAAATGTTGAACGATGCCGGCACGTGGGGAATTAAGATACACTCCGTATACGTCGCAGAGGGAACTGTACTTGCAAAAATGTACCGCGACGGCAGCTATACGCCGATAGATATGGAAACGTATGCAGAACGCGCCGCCTACGTGCTCGCGCATATTAATCCAAAAACGGTTGTTCATAGGATTACGGGAGATTGCCCGAGAGAGCTGCTTGTTGCGCCCGCCTGGAATACCGAGAAAAATGCTGTTATTTCCGGAATCGTCAAAAAAATGGAGAGCATGGGAGCTGCGCAGGGAGAATACTACCGCGCGTGAGAACGGTTTCGAATGTTTTTTCGATAAAACTGCGTTTTTTTTAACACGTGTGTAGCTTAAAGTGCGATCAGTAGAGTGAAAAGTGCTATTACCGCCGATGCAGCTACGAGAAGATTGACCGCGAGCGGATGCGGAACGCCCGCTTTCAAAAGAATATGATGAAGATGCCCCTTGTCAGCAATGAAGGGGCTTTTTCTTTTTAATATTCTCCTTATTACCGAGAGAGTAGTATCTATAGTAGGTACGGCGAGAAAAAGCGAGCTCTCAAGCGTGAAATTTCCGCCGGGCGCATTACCGAGTGAAAGTATTGCGATAGCAAGCCCGAGAAATTGAGAGCCCGAATCTCCCATAAAGACCTTTGCGTGATATTTATTATAAGGAAGAAAGCCGAGCACCGCAGAGCCAAGAACGAGAGCGCTTACGGCAGGTACCGTGTTAAGATTTGCCATACCGTAAAGGAAAAGCGCGAGCAGTGCCGTAGCGGAGAGTCCTGAGGCGAGCCCATCGAGCCCGTCGGAAAAATTTACCGCGTTTACGGTGAATATGAGCCTGAGTAAAACGAAGCAAAAACCGAAAAAACCGCCGAGCGGTATCCGAAATACTCCAAAAAACGAGAATTCCGTCGGCATTTCTATAAATACCATCGTAACGAAGGCTGCTGCAGCCTGAATAAAGAGCTTTGCCGTCGGTGAAATACAAAACACGTCGTCTGCGACTCCGCCCGCAACGATTATAGACCCTCCCGCAAGCAGAGCCGCAACCGTGCCGCTCTCCTTGACAAACGGAAAAAGCATCAGAAGGCAAGAGAGAAAAAATCCGAGTCCGCCAAGGCGCGGAATGGGTACTGTGTTGACTTTTCTTGCGTTATCCGGGATATCTATCGCTCCGACTTTTTTGCAGAGCGGAATGGTAACGGGCGTGAAAAGATAGGATATTCCAAAGGCGATGGCGGCTATTATCGGTAATTTTATATGCGACATAAAAATAAAGAACTGCTATACGGAATTAACCGAAAAATAGCAGTTCTATCTCCTGTTTATAAGGTTTACGCTAACTTTAGTTTACAAAACCTATCTTTCTCTTAACCTTTGACATCGTACGCATAGCATAATGCTGAGCATCCTCTGCACCTGCCTTCATTACGGATTCGAGGTGAGCCTTGTCGGCAATGAGTCTTGCATACTCATCTCTTACGGGAGCAAGACCGTCAGCGCAAGCTTCACCGACGGCGATCTTGAAGTCGCCGTAGCCCTTACCGTCAAACTCTCTTTCGATCTCATCGAAGGTCTTTCCGGTAAACGCGCGATAGATGGTCATAAGATTCGATACGCCGGGCTTATTCTCGGAATACTTTACTTGGGCCTCCGAGTCTGTTACGGCTTTCTTGAACTTACGCATAATATCGTCCTTTGAATCGAGAATGTATACTACCGCGTTCTGATTCTCGTCGGACTTGGACATTTTTGCAAGTGGTTCTGCGAGCGACATTATCTTCATCGTATCGGTAGGAATATATCCCTCGGGAATAGTGAAGGTATCCGAATAGATCTGATTGAAGCGCATAGCAATGTCACGCGCAAGCTCGAGGTGCTGCTTCTGGTCAATTCCTACGGGCACAAGATCGGTCTGGTAAAGGAGTATGTCCGCAGCCATAAGAGTGGGATAGGTAAATAGACCTGCGTTTATATTTTGCGCATGTTTTGCACTTTTATCCTTAAATTGGGTCATTCTTGAAAGCTCGCCGAACATCGTGTAGCAGTTGAGTATCCAACCGAGCTCCGCGTGCTCCTTGACGTGAGATTGAACGAAGAGTGTGTTTTTTGTTTCGTCAAGACCGCAAGCCAGATAAAGCGCAAGCGTCTCGTACGTTCTTCTTCTGAGATCTGCGGGAACCTGCCTTACCGTGATGGCGTGAAGGTCAACGACGCAGTAGAAGGTCTTGTATTCCTCGGAAAAACGTGAAAAGTTCTTTATTGCGCCGAGGTAATTTCCTATAGTAAGGTTTCCCGAAGGCTGAACTCCCGAGAATACTGTTTTGATATCCTTATTCATATCATTCCTTTCTCTTTGCGGCAAAGCCTTTCGGCAAAACGCAAAGGCAATCAAAATCATAATATACAAGATTATACAACCGAAAGAGGCTTTTGTCAAGTGCGGTTTCGGGAATATTTGGGTCTTATTAAGAAAAAATTATTAAATAATATTTTGATTTAATATATTTTGTTAAAACTTTGTTTACAATTGTATGATATACTAGTTGGGTAATGCAAATTTGTTGCCTTGCGCAATATTACAATATTCTGAAAGGAAGTCGGCATAGCCGACGGCGATAAAAATGGTAAAAGTAGAAAATCTTGTCAAACGCTACGGTCAGAATTATGCTCTGAATGACGTAAGCTTTGAAATAGGGGAAGGCGAAATAGTAGGTCTTCTCGGCCCTAACGGCGCGGGAAAGAGTACCACGATGAATATTCTGACGGGTTATCTTTCGAGCACGTCGGGAAAGGCATACATAGACGGTATAGATATCCTTGAGCATCCAATTGAAGCGAAAAGTATTATAGGCTTCCTTCCCGAGCAGCCGCCTCTTTATCAGGATATGACGGTTGAGGAGTATCTCAACTTTGTATACGAGCTCAAGGGCTGCACGTTTGACAGGGAAGCTCATCTTAATGAAATAATAAACGTCGTAAAAATAGCCGACGTAAGGAAAAGACTTATAAAGAATTTGTCCAAAGGATATAAGCAGAGAGTCGGTATAGCTCAGGCGCTTGTCGGCGACCCGAAGCTGATAGTATTCGACGAGCCGACGGTCGGACTTGACCCGAAGCAGATCCTCGAGATAAGAAACCTTATAAGAACCCTTTCCAAAAACCACACGGTTATTCTTTCGACTCATATTCTCGCAGAGGTTCAGGCGGTATGCGAGAGAGTAATAATAATCAACCACGGTAAGATCATCGCCGATGAAAAGACCTCGGAGCTCACCCGAGCTATCGAAGAGGGATATCAGTACGAGGTGAAGATCTGCGGCCCTCAGCGCGACGTTATTTCCGCGATTGAAAAGATACGCGGTGTCAAGAGCGTTACCGCAACGGGAGAGAGGGACAGTGATGCATACGGCTACGTAGTCGAGAGTGATAAGGGCATAGACGTAAGAAAGCCCGTGTTCAATCTCTGCGCCTCAAAGTCGTGGGCTATTCTCGGAATGGCTCCTGTGGGAACAGACCTTGAAACCATATTCATAAGACTTGTTGACCGCTCTAACGGTCAGGTTCCCGAGCGTAAGACTCAGCGCCGCTCGGCTCATTGATAGAGTCGGAATTATTACCATAATCCAATTTAGTTTAAAAGAAAGGCAAAAAAATGTTATCGATTTTTAAAAGAGAAATGCGCTCGTACTTCACGGGTGTTATCGGATACGTATTCCTCGTGCTCTTCCTTGCTCTTGGCGGAGGCATATTCTGTCTTACAACGCTGTTCGCAATGTCGGCTGAGGTATCAAACTTCTTTACCTATATGCTTATCTTCTCCGCGGTAATTCTTCCGCTTCTCACGATGAAATCTTTCAGCGATGAGAGAAAAGCAAAGACCGAGCAGCTCTTGCTTACCGCTCCCGTATCTATCACGGGAATGGTGCTCGGTAAGTTCCTCGCGGCGCTTACTATGTTCGCGGGCGCTCTTTTCGTAAACTCGCTTTATTTCCTTATTCTTTACCGTTACGCGGAGGTTAAGACCGCCCATCTTATCGGAAACTTTGTAGCTCTTCTCCTTGTAGGTATGACGTTTATCGCGATAGGCGTGTTCGTTTCCTCGCTTACCGAAAATCAGCTTACAGCGGCTGTAGGAACTATGGCAATAATCCTTCTGTTCCTCGGTATAGGAATAATCAATTCGCTTCTTCCCGCATCCTTCTGGCTTCGTTACGTGTTTGACTGCGTGTCGATATTCACGAGATTCCAGACCTTTGTAAACGGTTACTTCGATCTCTCGAGTCTTCTTTACTACGTATCTGTAACCGTAGTATTTGTATACCTCACGATCAGAGTTTACGATCGCCGTCGCTACAATTGATCTAAGGAGACGGTACACAATGAAAAATATGAAAGAAAAGCTTATCTCGTGGCTTAAGGGAGAGAAGCTTAAGGGCAGCGCTATCTGCGCGCTCGTTATCGGTGTTATAATCGCCTTCAACGCGATAGTATACGCCTTTACGGTAGCCTTTAATCTTTATCTCTACTCACCCGAGGTTGATGATCTTACGATATCCGGATCGACCGACGCGCTTTTTGCCGATGCTATGGTTGAAGCGAAAGAAAACGGTGAGAAGATCCGAATCGTATTTTGCCGTACGAGAAGTCAGTTTGACCCCTCAAGCTCGACGTACACGGACGACGAAGTAAATAAATTCCATATTACAGCAAAGCAATTCGAAGAAAAATACCCCGATTTTATAGAGCTCGCTTACGTAAACCTTCTCACTAAGAGAATGTCGGTCGGCGACTCCGGCAAAGAGGAGCTTATCGACCTTACCGAGCTTCAGGTGAAGGATGAGAGCGGATCGGGTGATGAATATTATCCTCTTTACAACAGCTCGATAATTTTCCTTTCAAATAAGGAGGGAAGAGAAAAGCGTTATATTCAGGATATAGCCTCGGCGGCGTACGTTCTTGCGTCTGCCGAAACGGGAGAGTATTCCTCGTATAACGGCGAGGAGATCATAGCATCCATGACTATGTGGGTGCTGGCGGACGAGCATAAGACCGCATATTTCACCACTCACCACGGCGAGATTGCCGATATCACCTTTGCGAACATTCTCAGCTGTGCGGGATACAACATAGAAACGTTGGATCTGCGTCAGTCCGATTTTGTTCCCAAGGATGCTGACCTCCTTGTTATATCCAACCCGACTAAAGATTTTGAAACTTCGGGAAACTCCGTATATTATCCCGAGATCGAAAAGCTTGACAGATATCTTAAGGAAGGCGGAAATCTTTACGTTACCCTTGACCCGTACGTCAAAAAGCTTCACGTTCTTGAGGGCTTACTCGAGAACTACGGTATCTCCTTTGCGGAGAGTGAGGACGGAAAATTAAGACAGATCGTTAGAGATAACGATAACGCGATCACCGCGGACGGCTTTACTCTTGTTGCTAACTATGCGGACTCTATGCTTGCGAATAAAATCGAGAGCAGTGTAAGAGAGTATAACGAAGGCAACGTTGTGCTGAAGGAAGCTGCGGCGCTTAAGATTGACGGTGAGCGCGGCGCTATGCCCGTACTCATGAGCTCGGGCGCATCAAGTGTATACGAGGGAAGTGACCGTGTTGGCAGTGAAGGTTATTACTGTGTAGGCGCGGTATCGAGATTTGTGACCGAGGAAGGCAAGGAGAGCAATATTTTTGTCCTGCCGAGCATTTATATCTCCGCGAACGACGCGCTTTCCAAAAAAGGCTATTCCAACCGAGATTTCCTTTATTCTGTGTTCGACAACGTTTTCGGCGTGGAAAATGTACCTTACGGCTGCTCACCTGTATACAGACGTGACGCTGTGCTTGAAAATCTTACGATGAAGTCTGCAAGACTTTATACCGCCATGATTCTTTCTATCCCCGCAATACTTACGGTCGTGGGATCGGTAATTATCATAAAGAGAAAGAACAGATAAAACAAAGAGGAAACCCCAATATATGAAAAACAATCCGTTTACGGGTAAAAGCACCCGTACCAAAATATTCACGGTCATTACCGTTCTTTCAATCGTGTTGCTTCTCGCGCTCAATCTGTTTGTTACGAATTTTGTCATTTTCGGCAATGCGTACATAGATCTGACGCCCGAGGGACTCTACACGGTGCGTGACAGAATGTTTGATGCGTGCGAAAAAGTGTTCTACACCGAGGATGGCAAGCTGAGAGATCCCGGTATAAAGATAACGTTTTGCGACGATCCCGACAATCTGATATCAAACACTACGACCAGAATGGTTTATTACATGGCTCTTGCGCTTTCGAAAAGGTTTGATAACTGCGAGGTTGAAACGGTCAACGTAAATATGACACCTACTGCCGTAGCGCAGTATAAGACTACGTCGTTGACGCAGATAGACTCCGATGACGTTATAGTATCCTACGGACAGAGATACAGCATAACCTCTGCCGAAAAGTTCTGGCATATCGGCTCGGATAACGTTGTGTATGCGTTTGACGGAGAATATAAGCTTGCGTCTATACTTCTTTCTTTGACGCTTGTAAACAAGCCCGTTGCATATTTCGTTACCGACCACGGAACTACTACTTATTTCGATAAGGATGATCCGACAAAGGTAGCAACCCCTGAGCTCGGAACCTTCGTAGATCTTCTTCGTGAAAGAGGACTTGAGGTGAAAAACCTCAACCTTGCGAAGGACGTTATAGAGAAGGCGGAGCAGGAAAGTCTTGCTACCGGTAAGGTTGTCGAGCCTAACGTTCCCGACGATTGCGTGCTGCTCATCATCAACGATCCGAAAGAGGATTTTGGTTGTGACGAGAGCAAGCTCGGTGAATTTGCTTACGTTTCCGAAACAGAGGTGCTTGACAGATTTATGGCAAGCTCTCACGGCTCCATCATGATGACGATGGACTATAAAAACGAAAAAGATATGCCCAACCTTGAGGACTTCCTCAACGAGTGGGGAATGAAGCTTACCGATACGAGAGTGTCGGACGATAAGAATCATATCAAGGTAAGCGGCGATGACTCGGATCACACGACCATAATTGCCGATTACGATCTTGAAGAAGGCACTTACGCAAATAGCATTTACGGTGAATTTGCGGCTATTTCCACCTCCCCGAGAGTTGTAATAAGCGACACGGGTACGATCATTTCCTCGGACGGTGAGGCGGTTAACTCGAACGAGGCGGGAAGCTCGGATACCTCGAGAATCTTCGCACCGTTCCTTTACAGCTCGTCATCCTCCGTTTCCTACGGTAAGAACGTATATGGCGACGAGGTGGTTTACAATGCTACGAACGCTGTCGGCAAGCAGATACTTGCTGCGGTAGGCGGCAGACAGACGATAGACAGAGAAACGGGCGAAAACACTTATTCCTACGTTTTCTGCGCGGCGAGCGCAAGCTTCTTTACGGACAGCCTTATAGGAAACGCATCCTATGCAAACTACGACGTTGTTTCCGCGCTTGTTCAGAATATTGCAAGACTTGAAACTCACGCAGACTCGTCACTTGGCGGTCTTTCGATGAATAACGATAATGACAGCTTCGGCGGAAAGATGCTTGTTAACTCGAGCATTAAGAGTGATTCTGACGTAACCAACAAAAAGCAAACTCTCGGAATTGCCGCTCTTGTAATCATCACGGTAGCTATAGTTATTATCCCCGTAGCTATCGCTGTTGTAGGCGTAGTAATATGCCTCAAGCGCAAATACTTATAATAGGAGGCTCTGAACAAATGATAGTTGTTAAGAAAAAAATGAAAAAGCCTCTTATTATAGTAATACTTGCTGCTGTCCTTGTGGTATTTACCGTTGCGGCGATATTGCTTAACACTCTTCTTCTGGTGGATACTCCCGTAGAAGAGCCGAAGCAGGAGATCCCGGTAGTAGATACCGAATGGGGCGAGAGTATTTACAATAAATATTGGGCTGTTGCATACCCCAGAACCGACGGAACTCACATTTCAAAAATAATGATAAGTGCGGATCGCAGATATGGCTTCGTAAGAACGGATCTTGACGGCGATCCCAAAACCGAGAACCCGTTCGTTATGTCTTATCAGGATTCAGACGGCGAGATATATCCTTATCTGCCGCCGATCATGGAAACTGACGGCAACTTTGAGTACGATGACGTTTATGCTAAGGAGCAGGGTGACGACTTCGGCACTATTATGAAGCTCACTTATCTTCTGAACGCATTCGGAACTCTTTATTTCGATTCAAAAATGACTCTTTCCGATAACGAAGCCGATAGAGCAAAGGAGCTCTCCGCCTTCGGCTTTGGTGAAGAGGACTCCCCGATCGTGGTGAATTTGACCTATTCGGTTCACGACGATGAAAACGACAAGAAAAACGAGCATAAAAACGAAAAAGAGAGCGAGTATTTCGTTAAGGTCGGAAGCAAGCTCCCAACCAATAGCGGATATTACTTCATGGTAGGTACGATGAACGAAGAAGACGAGATCGATTACAGACCGTTCATCTATACCACGTACAACAATTATTTGGATTATGCTTTTTTAAACTTTACCGATTTTATCAACCCGATCCTTATTGCAGAGGGACTTCCTATCGATAACGCATTCGAGCCTTATCTTACGACGGATTATCAGCAGTACAGAAATACCGTCTATGCATATGATGACGAGAAGGGCGTTTATCACGTGATCCCCGCGCTTGATACTACCGACGGAATAAACGTTATAGTGAACGCGGACGTTAAGTCGCCGAACGCGGAGAAGGTAAGCAAGGACAGCTCCATAATTAATGGCGGCATTTACGTCGGTGAGAACAGTACTCTCACGTTTGATCTCGGAAGCAATACAACTATTGCGGATCAGAAGAGGATCATCAAATCCTTAGTTGGAAAATCTACCGGAAAGCAGCCGATGTTTTCATTCACAATTCCTGTTTATTCTAACACGGTAGACGAGAAAGCCAACGTAAAATACAGTTACTCAATTAAATCCATCGACGCGATACTTACCGATGCCGAGGATATTACCGCGGCGGGATCCGTAGTACCCGACGGTGCGAGAATAAAGGTCACATACTCACTCAAAAAAGACGGAAAGGCAGTATCCGACAAGGATATGGTCGGTATCGTCGACCTCTCGTCGTCACTTCTTCCGAATGAAGTGAAAAACGCGCTCGAGGGCAGTGGCGTGGGAAGTTTAGCCACCGCGGTTGACTTTGAACGCACGTACACCGAGGCGAACAGTGTTAAGACCACCGTTACCATGGTGATCGACAAAATTAAGAGTATAAAAGAAAATACCGAAGAAGGCAAAACTCTTGAAAAGGTAGTTGACGGCGCAAAGGTAAGAATCAGCTGCTACTATCTTATCGACGGAGTAAAGATTGCCGAGTACCCCGATATCGAGATTATAATCGGTGATAAAGAAAACAGCTCGGAGGAGCTTGACGCAGCCCTTATGGGTAAGGCTGCGGGAGAATATCCCGACAATTATGCGATAAAAGTTGACACGCATCATACCTATGCTGAAATAATCGGTTCATTTACGACGTATGAGATCGACGAAATAAAGCATTTCGTTGTTAAGGAAAAGATAGTGTCCTTCGCGTTCCAGCAGGCGTCCGACCGTGATCCTTATTACGGTGAATCCTTCTACCTCAACACAACGGGTAAAACCGCGAAGGGTGACTACTCACTCTACGGACTTAACGCCTCTGCGTGTGAAGCCGTAGTAAGACTGCTTGGCGGTCTTGTTACCAACGCGAGCAGCTCTACGGGACTTGTAGGTGCAAAGACGGTTGACGTTGTAATAACTCCCGAAAAGCTTATGAAGTACGGCTACAGTGAAAACAAGCTCTATGAGAACGTTATCTACTTCGAGCTTCCGAGAGGTATAACCGTCAAGGAGTATAAATCCGAGAATACCTCGATGGAGGATTACCTTACAAGCCTTGACGACTATGAATACGTAGCAACTCTCGGCTTTACGCTCTACATCAGCGCGGCAGATCCCGCAACGGGAACGAGATATATAGCGTCCGATCTTTATGACGTTATAGCAGAGATAAGTGCAGAGCACTTTGAGTTCCTTGAGCGTAACTTTATTGATTTCTACGCAAGACGAAATCTCGTTCTTACAGATATTACGAATATCGGAGAAATCGACATTGAGTTTATGATGGACGACCTTAAGGGTGGGTACAGCAATAAGCTTAACCACAACTGGGTCTACGCCTATAACGGAAAGCTTTACAGCAAGAATAAGCTTACCGCTGAGCAGCTTCAGTCTGCGGTTAAATACGACGCTATCGACGTTATAGCAACCCCGTCGGGCGATTGTATCGAAACCGAGTTCTCGAAATATCTCGAAAAGAATAATACGAGCTTTGTAAGCTTCCGTGAGCTTTACGGCGCGGATAACTATGATGAGCTTGACTCTCTTGGAACGTCAAACTTCAAGGAGTTTATCCAGGCGCTTTATTTCACTCAGTACGAAGGCTTTATTGATGCCGAGGCGCAGGAGGATGCTCTCGAAAACGGAAAGCTCCTTATGAGAATGGCTATCACCATGAACGATAAGAATACGGGCATAGCGCAGGGCTTCAGCTACGTATATGAGTTCTACAGAGTGTCGGACAGACGCGTTGTTGTACATCTGTATAAGGAGATCCCCGGCAACGATACGAAAATCGCCGCGGTTTCCGATTTCTACGTTTCGATCTTCTCGTTCAAGAAGCTTGTAAATCTCTATTTCGGCTTGCTTAACGCAGATAATATCGATAACGAGCTTCCTTATCCCGAGGATAGCATACTGAATTAAAGCACGTTTTAAAAAAACGCGGGTGAAAAATGCCAAAATTCGGGCATTTTTCACTTGCGCAAAATTATTTTTAATAAATAACAATATTTTTTTAAAAAATGTTTGCATTTTTCAAATTTATATGTTATAATGTTCTGTGCTTAATGTGCGAGGGTGAGAAAAACATTCATCTTTGCCACAAAATTGTATAATAAAATAATATAGAGAAAGAGAATGAAAAATGAAAAGAAGAATTATCAGTTCTATTCTTGTTGTAGTAATGCTGGTTCTTTCGCTCGTATCCTGCGGTTACAGTTATACCAAAGACGACCTTAACCAGTATATGACGTTTGATAAGGCTGCTTTCGAGGATGGCCTCAAGAACCTTGAGTTTGAAGACGGTGAATTTACAACGGATAAAGAAACCAGAGAGAAGAAGATCGCGCACTATATCTATAACGACCTTCTTTTGACGAGAGTTGACAAAGACGCTAAGCTTACCGAGGGTGAGATGAGCGTTCTCGATCAGCTTACTTACAACTATTATGTAACTTACAAGAATGCTAAGGGTGAGGACGTTTACCTTTACGCTTCGAAGATGGCAAAGGCTTCCACTACCACGATTTCTCTTGGTGACAACGAGCTTTCCGGTGATGACAAGATCGCTATCAGAGATCAGATCGTTGAGCTTATAAAGGGCGGCAAGCTTAAGGACATCGCATCTTATATCTACACTCCCGACTCTACCGCAAAAGAGGTTAAGGAGGGTGAGGTAGTATACGTTACCTACACTAAGGCATGGACCGTAAAGGATAAGGACGGTAAAGATGATCCTCATACGGAAACTCATACCAATGAGAAACTTACTCTTACTAAGGATGCTTCTTACATTGTTAACCTGCTCTTAGACAAGAAGGCTAAGGTTGGTACCGAAGTTAAGGCTGAAGCGGATAAGCCCTTCACCGAAACAGTTGGTGGTATAACCTATACTTATACCAACGTAAAGGTTAACTGGGTGGTATCTACCGTTGGTGATACAAAGAAGGTAAACGAGGAGATCCTCGTTGAGCGTGAGCTTAAAACAGAGCTTACCCCCGCTAAGGGCGACCTCGTTATTTATGACGAGAAGGTAAAGGATACCTACAAGATTCCCGCGAAGACTACTCTTACCTATCACATCAACCCTGTTTACTACCTTGAAGTAGAAGAGCTTAGCTCAGATCTTATTCTCAAGGAGCTTCTTGCAAAGCTTCCCGTTAAGGAAGTTGAGAAGGATGACGGAACTGTTGAGACCGAGGATAGAGAGCTTGCATGCCTTAAGGATGCTGAAGAGGAGCTTAAGACTCTTGCCGAGAAGGTAAAAGCGTTCAACGAGGCTGAGACCAAGTATGAAGACGCTAAAGAGGATTACGACGATAAGGTAGCGGCTCGCGATGCCATCAACAAGGAAAAGGATGAAGCCGGTTGGACAGCAGCAGACGAGAAAGTAACAGCTGCAAAAGGCACTATGGACGACGCGAAAAAGAAGCTTGATGAGACTGCTACGCCTGAGCTTAACACAGCTCTTGCAAACGTTTACAAGAAGGTTAACGCAGACGAGGCTAAGGCTAAGGAGGCTGTAGTTGCAGACTTCAATACCGCTGTTCGCGAGTATCTTACCGAGGAGTATAACGAAGAGGTTAAGAACAATATCGTTCTTGCTGTATGGAAGCTTATGATAGCTACCGCTAAGGTAACCGATCATCCTAGAAAGGCTGTTCAGGAGACCTATGACAGAATGTATGAGATCTACCAGGCTGACTTCTATGCAGGCGACTTTACTTCTACCCAGACCAATTACAACAAGTATGGTGACTTCGAGACCTTCCTCATCGCAAAGATGAAGACGGATTCCAACTGGACGGATAAGGCTACCGTTATCGGTAACGATTTCACAATGGCTAAGCATGCTCTCTGGGCGCTTGCTGAGGAGCACGTAGCAGAGATCATGACTATCTACTTTGTATCCGGCCTTTACGAGGACGTTACCTACGATAAGTCCGAGATCAAGGACTTCAAGAAGGATGACGATAAGTTCTTCGAGGTTTATGAGGAGACCTACGGTGCAAGCAACGTGCTTGCGGCACATCAGTTCGACGCTCTTATGAACCACCTTATTGCAGTGGAAAAAGATGCTGACGGCAAGACCGTATACGACGATAACGGCGCGCCCAAGTACATTATGATCGAAAGAAAGTCAAGCAAATAATAAAGACTACAACGGAGCTGCGCAACAAATGCTGCGGCTCCGTTTTTAACTAATCGGGAGATAATATGAAAGAAGTTCAGCTGTATACCGACGGCGCGTGCAGGGGAAATCCGGGGCGCGGCGGATGGGGCGCAATACTTGTTTACGGAAAATATGAAAAAGAGATGAGCGGCGGAGAAGCAGAAACCACGAACAACAGAATGGAGCTTACCGCAGCGATAGAAGGACTTCGCGCGCTCAAGGAGCCCTGCCGAGTTACGCTTTATTCGGATTCCAAATATCTGGTTGACGCATATCTTGAAGGCTGGATATACGGTTGGGAAAAGGCAGCCTGGCGCGGCGGCAAGGTCAAAAACCCCGACCTTTGGCAAAAGCTGCTCGAATTGACGAGAATACACGAGGTTGACTTCGTATGGGTGAAGGGGCATAACGGCCATGACTATAACGAGCGTTGCGATGCCTTGGCAACTGCATATGCGGACTCATTTATACCTATCTCGTAAGTACCAAATAAAACGGAATTACTCTTAATTTAATAAAAAGGAGAAAATCTGTGAAAGAAAATAATAACGTACCGATCGAAAATGTCGCAGAGGAAAAAAATAAAAAGATATCGTTTACGGATCTTTTTCAGCATACGTGGTTTATAATACTCGCCTTCGTCCTTGTCACCGCCGTTGTAACGACGGTGGTAATAGGTATAGTTATGCATACGAAAAACTATACTCTCGGAGAGGTGTTCGGAATACCCGTAAAGCGTATTGATTACGAAAACGACCGCCTTGATAAGTTTGTAGAGGTGGAAAAGAGCGATTACACGGGTCTTGAGGCAGACGTTGCTATCCGTAAGCCCGACATTATGGACGTTTACGATAAAAAGACGCAGGTTCTGGCCGCTGCGGCAAAAAAAGCAGGACTTGATTTTAGTGGAGCTGTGCAGTATTACGAGCCGATAGGCGAGGGAGATAAAATATATTTCTACTATTCGGCATATCTGACCGACGAAAACGGAGAGCGTATAAAAGAGATAAACGGGCTCAACAACTGTAAGAATTACGGTATGAACAAATACGCCGAGTTCGTTGTCGGAGGCGGCAGCTTTGTATTTCTTTATAACGCGGACGGCGGAACAACGTCGGAGATCGAGATTCCGGATACCGATTTATATATCCACGGCTTTGAGAGCGGACTTATAGGAAAGGTCCCGAATATATCGGGAACGTATAAGCCGTTTTATACCAACGTCGGAGGTGAGATACTCGAGGGTGACGTTGTTTACGCAACCGCGAGCTACGTCGATTACGACGGACTTTTCTATGACAGAGTGAACATTAGAATAGACCTCTCCGATGAGAACCACGAAAGCTTGTGGGGAGAGGGAATTTACGACTTCATTTCCGAGAAAAAAATCGGCGTTGAGAATAAAGATCCAATTACACTCGCCCGCGCAGGTTCGGGCAAGAAGATAACCTTCACAAACTTCACGGTTGATTACATATCGAGAGGCGGAGAAAAGCCGATTACCGTAAAGACCGTATTCCCGTACGATTACGAGGACGAGGAGCTCAGGAACAAGACTGTTTATTTTGATTTATACATAGCAAAGACCGAGTGCTACAAGACCCCCGAGTTTGACGCTGAGTTTATAACGAAAACTCTCGGCCTGTCCGAAGCAAGACTTGCAAAATACGACGGTAACACTCTTGTGGAGAAGTGCGAGAATTATTATCTTGAGGCTCTTATGCTCGAATACGAGGAGAACCGAAAGATACTCGCAGAGCAGGCTCTTTGGGCACAGATAAAGGAAAACGTCGAGATCGTGAAGTCCCTTGAAAAAGAGGTGCAGCACGACTATGACGATTACGTTTCCTTAATGGAGCTCGCGTGCGAGATCGCAAACGAAAACGGAGCAGGTTACGAGAGCTTTGACGAATATATGACGGCTCAGCTCGGACTTGACATCGGAGCATATTGGAACGTATACGTCTGGGATTGGCTCGAGGATGCGGTTCTCGAAAAGATAATATTCTATTCGATAATCCGTGCCGAAGGACTTATGGATAACACGGAAGCATACGAGTCATTCTGTCGCAAGGAGCTTGAAAGATCTTATGCGCTCGAATACGGAAAAACTGCGGATGACTTTGAGAGCATAGAAAAATATAACGAGGCGATCAAAGACTACAGAGCCGAAAAGGTTGCCGCGAGCGGTGGCGAGGAAGGCTTTGCTGACGAGATGTATTACCGCTATGCAAGCTCGATTATCATTAATTCAGCATCGATAGGCGATCTTGTAAAATAAAGCTGATACGAAGAACGAATCTTCGAAAAACGTCTTTTACAATATATTTTTTTAAAAAAACAAAAGAGAACGGCAGAGGCACTGTTTATGACAATGCTTCTGCCGTTTTACGTTAAGCTTTACCAAAACGTATCGTTTTTTGATTTGCGTATAAATCCGTCGCCCGTTTTTTGAAAATCTGATTATTATCGTATAAGCTTCATTATCCTGAACTTATAATCCGAATCGGGGTCGCCGAAATTGCCGAAGGTGGAATTACCTATATACGCCTTCTCGTAATAGCTTTGAGCGCGCTTGGGATCGGGCTTTGCTACTCCCGTTCCGAATTCGTAAAGGCATCCGAGAGTGTATAACGCCTTCGGGTAGCCGAGCGATTCGAAGGAAGAGAGAAGTCTTGCCGCGTCTATTGTCTTCTTCATATAAAGAAGCTCCATTGCCTGCGCGTAGAGAGCGCGTACGGTCTTCTTCATTTTTCTCTTATAGAGGAGCTCGAGCTCGGATGCGGCGCCGTTAAGACCGAGCGATTTTGCTATCTTAAGATATTTTACCGCATCGCGGAAGGAAAACGCAACGCCAAGGCCTCTTGAATAGCAAAGTGCCAGGTGGATATTTGCCTCTCTGTCACCCGCCGCAACTGCTTCGCGGAACCAGTAGAAGCCCATGCTTCTCTCCTTCTTTGTTCCGAAGCCGTAGAAGTAACACTTTGCGAGCAGTGTCATCGAGCGAACGTCGCCCATAGCGGTAGCTATTGCCGATGCCTTAAAGGCGGAGAATGCCTCATCCTCCGTGACTGCCTTTCCGCTGTTGATTATTTTATAGGCATCGAGATAGAATCCGTGCCTTTTTTCTTTTATGCTGTCGGATTTTTCCTTTGCCGAATCGCATCCGCCTGCCGCGGCGAGGTCATAAAACTCAAGTGCGCGTGGTATGCTTTGATCTACGAGCTTTCCTTCTTTATATATATCGCCCAGCTTTTCGTAAGCATCGGGATAGCCGAGAGATGCAGCCTTTTCAAAGCATTTTATCGCGTATGCGGGATCTTTTGCAAAGAATTCACCCGAAAGATGACCTTCTCCGAGGTAGATTGCCGCCGCGGGATTGCCGTGAGCCATGCTGAGCTCAAGCGTAGCTTTTCCGCGCTCGACGTTCCTTTCGCAACCCTTACCCTCTGTTAGAAGGATTCCGAGCGCGGTTTCTGCGTTTATATCGCCGTTTTTCGAAAGTCCCGAAACGAGGAAGAAGTACGCCGTGAAGAATCCGAGTCGCTTTGCGTCATCCGCGAGAGCCTTTAAATATTTACCGTAGTCGGGGAAAATGAGTCGCTTGGGCTCCTCTGCAACGGTGGATCTGAGTCTGTACGCCAGCTTTATCGCGTGAATGGGCGGTATTGTAAGCTTGTCAAGATACCATTTCGCGTGCGCGGGATTTACGGGAACACCCACTCCGTCGTACCATCTCTTCGCCATGTTGACTATTGAAATAGTATCGTCGCACGCCGCGGCAAGAGAGCAGTAATATGACGCTATATCCTCGCGTCCTTCCGCCGAAAAAAGCTCGCATGCATCGGGGTAGGAGTTTATAGATCCGAGAACTGCGGCAAACTTCAGCCAGAATCTTGCGTTATTTTCACTGCTTCTGCCGACGAGCTTTGAAAATCTGTATGCCGAGAACGGATCGTTCTTCTTTGCGGCTCTGAAGTAATAATCCATAGCCGTGTCAATATTTTTAAGCTGCGGATCCGCTTTTTCGAGTATTTTTGCGTATTCTCGTTCGGAATCGGTATCACCGGCATCAGCGAGCAGGTAGCGGCAGGCGTGAATCTTTGACGAGTTCTTTTCTTTAAGCGCCCGCTCGAGCTCGGATCGTGTTTCTTCTATATCTATATCGTCGATAACAAGGGGGCTGCCGCAAATGGCGCAAGTCTTGCCGTTGTAATCGCTTTTATGTTCGCATCTTTTGCATTTGATCAATTCGGTCACTCTCCTTCATTTTCTGACAAAATAATATCCTTATATATATTTTACAACACGCTAAAAGTTTTGTCAATAATAAATAAACGGCTTTTTTATGGGAAAAATAAAAACAGCCGCAAAAAAGTCTTCGGTTGAAAAAATGGAGGTAAAAAATATGTTTATGAAAAACGAAAAAAAGAAAACGCGCCCGCTTCTCGCTATAGGAGTTGGAGCTATGGCGTTATACGGAGCATACAGCGCTGTTGCCTGTATGAAGAAAACTTGCTGTGAAAAGGCGGAAATGTTAACAAATGTTCTCAAAAAGTCCAAAAGAAAGGAAAAAGAGTGCGTAGAAGAGTGCGACTGCGCTGAGGAGCGCTGAAAGAGATCCGACGTTTCTTTACGCTGTAAGGCAAAACGTGATGCTTGAGTGCCGTAACAGCTTTCTCGAAAAAACGTATAATGAGAATAAGCGAGGACTGTGACGCTTCGTGCGAGAAATGTTCCTCGCTTTTTGCATAGAGCGGTGTCGGTGCTATACCGCACTATGCTCTTCGGGAAAACCGAAAGAAGGTTGATTGCGTATGAATATTCATACTTACGGTGCTGATCCGAGACTTGAGTTCTGCCGTGAATATATTTTAAGTAGAAGAATACGGGAGGCAAAAAGCATCGCGCTTCTTCCCATACCGACGAGTAAGGACGGTAAGACCTTAAACGGAAGCAGGGAAGCTCTTTGTGATTTGGTGGAAAAGCTCGCATCCCATGACGTTGTTGTCGGCTATGGCATATCTAAGGAGTATAGAGCGCTGTTGTCAGAGCGAGGGGTGGCAATTATTGACGTTTCGAGGGATGAGGAGTACCTTGCCGAGAATGCCGGCCTGACCGCAATTGGAACTGTTGGGCGTATTCTCACCGAGGAAAGGAGCGCCCCGTGTGATCTTTCGTTCGGAATAATAGGGTATGGAAGAATAGGTCAGCGGCTTTTGCATATACTGATGTTTCTCTCGGGGCGAGTTACGGTGTTTACGTCAAAGCGCGAGCTGAGGCAGGAGCTTTGTATGCTCGGTATTTCGGGTGTAGACTCGCTTTCCTTTGAGTCGCCCGAGGCGGCATCGAAGCTTTCCGAGCTCGATATACTTATAAATACTGCGCCCGCGAGGCTGATATCCGATAATATGCGAGATAGCCTTGCCCGTGTCAGAATTATAGAGCTTGCTTCGGGGGATAACTTGCCGGAGGGGGTAGCTGTCGAGCGCTTTGCCGCAGTTCCGTCGTTTATGTATCCGAGAAGCGCCGGTATAGCTCTCGGAAAATCGGTTTTAAGAATGCTCGGAGAGACGGATATAAAATCTTAATTTGAGAGGACAGACACTATGATAGGTTATGCTTTTTGCGGCTCCTTCTGCACTCTTTCGGAGTCGCTCCGTCAGCTTGAGCGGCTAGCGTATCTCGGGTGCGAGATACAACCGATAATGAGTGAGATTGTCTATGATACCGATACGAGGTTCTTTGCCAAAGAGGAACTCAGGAGCAAGGTGAGAGAGCTTACGGGGCGGCAAATAATTCACACGGTCAAGGATGCGGAGCCTCTCGGCCCGACATCTCCCTTGAGTGCGCTTATTATAGCTCCATGTACCGGAAATACCTTGGCAAAGCTCGCATCCGGTATTACCGACTCTGCCGTGACTATGGCGGCAAAGGCTCACCTGCGGTGCGACAGACCGCTCCTTATTGCCCTCGCATCAAACGATGCAATGTCGCAGAATCTCGGCAATATAGGGAAACTGCTTACGCGCAAGTCGGTATATTTTGTGCCGCTCGCGCAGGATTCTCCCACTAAAAAGCCTCATTCTCTCGTTGCCGATTTTTCCAGACTTGAGGAAAGCTTCCTCGCTATGCAGTCGGAGCGTCAGATAAGACCGCTTTTTTGCTGATAAAACACAGGCGTTTTGCTTCGCCGGTTTCGGTCTTCGGATCGGGACCGGCTTTTTTCTCGAATTTTAAAAAAAAGATCGGGAGTTGTTGTTAAAATGCACAAAGTGAAAAAAACCGCTTCGTTTCAAATGACGAAAAAATACGGTCACAGTAGCTAATGATTGACAAATTTATATTTTTGTTGTATAGTATATTATGTAAAAGTATGAAAATATTTAAAAGGAAAGAATTATGAAAACAAGTACAAAACGTTTATACATGTTGTTACTTTCGGTTATTATGGTAATATTTGCAGGTATTACCGCTACTGCGGACGATACAGAGCAGGTAGCTTTCACCGTTGAATATGCTGACGGTACTGTTACCGAATACGGATTTTCGGATAATTTTGTAAGAACGCTGGAAGCTGCGCCGAGCGATGTTATCGTAACTCTCTGCGCGAACATGGATATTAGTGAGATTATCCATATTATCGGTACGGAGGATACGCCGAAGACAGTAACGATAGACCTTGCGGGATTTGGTATTTTATCAACCTCGAAAAGCGCGGTATCTTCAATGATCTGCGCGAAGGATTACGGAACTGTAAACGTTACGTCGTCAAAGCCGGGCGCGTTTCTTTATATGATAGACGTTGATACCGGTTCTACTCAGGGAGGAAATCTTTTCTCCGTAATCGGTCTTGACGCCCTTATCAATTTTGGCGGAGTAGTAGAGCTTAAAGGTGAAACCTACCCAGGCTCGAATATTTCGACCTTCTCCTCATGCTTTGTGGATATGAGAGAAAAGGGAACTATCGGATTTAATTGTGACGGCGGTCAGCATTTTGCCAATATTGCCGATTGGATGGGATATATCAGCCCGAGAACCGGCGACGGAACTATCAGTATAAAGAATGCCGATATTCTTGTTGACAGAAACAGCAGTCTTATATACTCACTTGAACCGGGTACGACTCTTTATATTGAGAATTGCCATATCATCAGACTTGACGGAACAACGCAGTATCTTTTTAATCAGGTTCGCGGAGATGTTCACCTCAAAAATGTTAAGACCAACTATTCGCTCGCAGCGCAAAACGGTGGTGATGCGGGAATAGTAACGCTTGAAGGGGATAATATTTTTGGCGCCGGGTTTGGTTTTGATTCGGAGCTTCTTGCGGACGGAGAGGGAATACTTGCCGCAAGAACCAAGGTGGAAAACGCGCTCGTACAGGGCGGTGTTGATTATTGGAGATTTGATAATACCGGTAATCTTAATAAGCTGCAGGAAACCATCGGTGATTTCGGGGATGCATACGCGATCGTTAAGTATGATGAGGCTTACAGATGCACGTGGAAGTACGACGGTACTGAAAAAGAGGAATTCTGGGTCAAAGGCATTGAGCCCGAGCCTCCCTTCGAGATATCTTCGATAGGCAGTAACGGACTTTACAAAAAAGGTTGGCTGAAATCCGAGATCAACGAAGACGGAGTAATTTATAAATCCACGTATATCGTGGACTTTAACCTCAAGGTACAGGGCGAATATACCGACGGTGCTTTTTGTTATCATATCTTTATCCCCGCGTTTATAATTGACGAAGGATTTATAAGCTATTCCGAAGGAAGGATCGGCGGATCGGGCTTCACCGCAAAGGATTGGATCGAAGCCGAGATAGACGGTGAAAAGTATTACGAATACATAACTATGAATATCGAGGAGGATGATATCGACGAAAACCTTGAGATATACCTTCCTTGTGATATAATAGACGGTAAGAAGCCTGTGGCTGCTGAGGGTATGTGGAGAATAACCCTCTCTAAATACCTTGATGCCGTTTATGCAAACGAAGATAAATACACCGATGAGCAGATGGAGCTTATTGAAGAAGTAAGAAACAGATATTTACCGTCATATGAAGGTAAGATTGCCTGATAGATATAATAAACAAACGGAGGTAGTTAAATGAAGAAAACATTAAAAGCATTGATTTTTTCTGTCGTATTGGCTTTAGCATTTTGCGCTTTTTCCGTTGCGGGATATGCCGAGGGCGAAGAGGAGTTAGTGCCGGCGTTTTCAGTACGCGATAAGGACGGTAACCTTAAAGAAATAACCGGTTATACGTTCGAGGAACTCAGAACTGCAATACCGAGCCTTGAGGACGGCGATACCGTCATTATAAACAGAAATATAGAGGCATCCCGTCAGCTTTATTTTGAAAGCACGGAGGAGGCGCCCAGAACTATCAATATTGACCTTAACGGTAAAAAGATATATACGAGCACTAAAATAACACCTGCTTTGATAAGCACGGGTGATTACACTACTCTTAACGTTTATTCTTCAGTGAAGGGCGCTGTTCTTTACTGCGCTAACCTTGTTGAGAGCTCGACGAGCGGAAACGTATTCAACGTAAGAGGTGATTATTCAGTAATGAACGTGGGTGATTTCACATCGGGAGATGTGACGTATCCCGGCTCTAATATCAGTACCTACTCCGCGTGTCTTATAGATATCGTTGTTGACAACGTCGGAATAAAGAATTGCGATGAAAACTGCAGATTTAACGTGAACGGCGGAAACTACTACAGTATTCATACCGATTATAGCGGATACATAATTCCGCGTGGCGGCAAGATTGTAATGAACTTCAACAATGCCAATATTATCAGTATGGAAACGAAGGCGCCGATCAACTCTGCGGGAAGCGAAACCGTTCTTAATATGACGGGTTGCGTCTTTATGCATTACAAGGCTGATGCGCTGAATCTTTTCAACAATGCGTTCGGAACTATCAATATGACCGATTGTATAACGTCATACAGAGTTGCCAGTGCATCGGCGGGTATGGGCGTTGGCGTTTTGAATCTCTTCGGTAAAAACGTCTTTTCGGCGCAGTCCGAGGGCGATTATATGATGGATCTTATTGGAAACAACGAGGGTCTTGTTTCCGTTACGACGTATTCCGATGTCGAGCTTACGCAGGGACTTGCAGCGTTTGAGTATTTTGATAACTCGATAAACTTCAATCCCTTGACCGCGGAAGTCCCGAAGCTTAAATCCCCCGCAACCTTAGTCCCTTCGGAAGATGCTGTAAAATATCAGTTTGTCATGGGAACAAATAAGATATCCCAGACTTGGATGAAGAGCGAGGAGCCGATTCGTCCATTCGAGCTTCCCATAGGCGGCGAAGAGGGTGTTTATAAGTACGGATGGAAAAAAGAGATAAACGATAACGGCGTTATAGTTTACACCGTAGGTCTTGTTGCGGATTACAGTCTTAAGGTGCGTGCCGTGTATGAAAATGACGAGCTTTACTTCAAGCTTTACGCGCCCGCTGAGATTATCGACAACGGTTACATAGACTACGTTAACGTGCTTATCCAGGGTGAAAATTTCGGTAAAAAGGATTGGAGCGAGGAAGAGATCGACGGTGTTAAGTATTGCTACGCCGTAACCGGTATTATCTACCCCGAAAACGCGAACGATGAAATTTCCGTAAGAATTCCCTGCGATTACGGGAAGGGCGTTTACGTTGATACCACCTGGACCTTTACTGTCGGTGAATACATCAATGCGGTACTTGAAACCGAGGCTGACAATGTTTATACCGAGGATCAGTATAAGGTAATCCACGATATCGCCGAGAATTATATCTCGGTAAATGAAGAAACCGAATCGGAATAATAGCGCGATATAAAAACAAAATACCGTGATATAAAAACATCATAATAAAACACAAAAAGCAAAGCCTTTGCAAACAATTATTTGCAAAGGCTTTGTGTTTTTTACTTTTAAACTATATTAATCAAACGGCTTTATTATCCGTTTTATTAAATTAAATCTTCTCTACCGAGATCGTAACGTTCTCGCCGTTGATGTTCCACTCCTTAGAGTGAGTAAGATCGGTGTCGTAGAGGATCTCAACCGTCAGAGTGTCGCTCATGATCTCATCCTTATTGCGCTCTGCGATAGCGGCAATTTTTTGGTTGCCGGAGAATGCAAGACGGATGTTATCCATAACCTCGAAGCCGGAATCCTTTCTCATTGTCTGGATCTTAGAGATTATCTCGCGAACGTTACCCTCTTCAATAAGCTCGGGCGTGAGATTCTTGTCGATAACAACCGTGATACCGTGATCGGAAAGGGACTCAAAGCCCTCCATCTTGGTCATCTCGATAAGAAGGTCGTCCTTGGTAAGAGCCGCAACTACCTCGCCGAGGTCAAGCTTAAGCTCGCCGCACTCCTCAAGCTCATCCATAGCAGCATTGCCGTCGAGATTTGAAAGAGCGGTCTTTATTGCGCCGAGATATTTTCCGTACTTCGGACCTACGGTACGAAGCTGAGGCTTGAAGCTGTAGGTGGTGAAGCCCTTAACGTTGTCGGTAAATTCAACGGATTTAACGTTGAGCTCCTCGGAAATTACCGAGATGAAGCTATCGTCGGGAGTTCTGTCAGCCTTAACGTACATTTTTGCCACAGGCTGGCGGTTCTTTATCGCTGCCGCGTTTCTGCAGGCACGTCCGAGAACAACTACGTCAACGACCTCGTCCATGTTTTCTTCAAGGTCGCGGTCGATAAGCGACTCGTCGCAGGTGGGGAAGTCGCAAAGGTGTACCGAGATAGGCGCGCTCTTGTCAACCGAGAGCACGAGGTTTCTGTAAATATCCTCTGTCATGAAGGGGATAAGAGGAGCCGAGAGCTTTGCGATAGTAACGAGGCAGGTATAAAGTGTCATATACGCATTAACCTTATCCTCGGGCATATCCTTTACCCAGAAGCGCTCACGGCATCTGCGCACGTACCAGTTGGAAAGCTCGTCAACGAGGTTTTCGAGCACTCTCGTGGACTCAACGAGCTTGTAGTTCTCCATATATCCGTCAACGAGCTTAACAGCCGTGTTGAGTTTGGAGAGTATCCACTTATCCATAACGGTAAGCGTGTTACGGTTGAGCTTATACTTCGTGGGATCAAAGCCGTCGATATTTGCGTAGAGCACGTAGAACGCATAGGTGTTCCAGAGCGTACCCATATATTTGCGCTGTCCCTCAACAACTGCCTCGCCGAAGAAGCGGTTGGGGAGCCAGGGCGCGGAGTTGGAGTAGAAATACCAGCGAATAGCGTCGGCGCCGTAAGCCTCGAGAGCCTCGAAGGGGTCTACCGCGTTACCCTTGGATTTGGACATCTTCTGTCCATCCTTATCAAGCACGTGACCGAGAACGAGAACGTTTTTATAGGGAGCCTTGTCGAAGATAAGGGTGGATATTGCCATAAGAGAGTAGAACCAACCGCGCGTCTGGTCAACGCCCTCGCTGATGAAATCTGCGGGGAACTGCGAGTCGAACATCTCTTTGTTTTCGAAGGGGTAGTGCCACTGAGCGAAGGGCATTGAGCCAGAGTCAAACCAGCAGTCGATAACCTCGCTTACTCTCTTCATCTCGCCGGAGCACTTGGGGCACTTAAGGGTAACCGCGTCAATGAAGGGGCGGTGAAGCTCGATATCTTCCGGGCAATTGTCGGACATTTTGCGAAGCTCTTCAATAGAGCCGATGGAGTGTCTGTGTCCGCAGGAGCATTCCCAGATATTGAGAGGAGTACCCCAATATCTGTTACGGGAAGGACCCCAGTCCTGAATATTTTCAAGCCAATCTCCGTATCTTCCCTTACCGATACTCTCGGGGATCCAGTTAACGGTATTGTTGTTGCGGATAAGGTTTTCCTTTACCGCAGTCATCTGAATGAACCATGTGTCGCGCGCGTAGTAGATAAGAGGGGTATTACATCTCCAGCAGTGCGGATAATCGTGCTCGAACTTGGGAGCGGAGAAGAGCTTGCCCGATGCTCTGAGATCATCGAGGATCATCGGATCTGCCTTCTTGACGAATACGCCCGCATAAGGAGTGTGAGAGGTCATCTCGCCCTTGCCGTCAACGAACTGAACGAAGGGAAGATCGTATTTTTTACCAACCTTGCTGTCGTCCTCACCGAAGGCGGGAGCGATATGAACGATACCCGTACCGTCGGACATTGTAACGTAGCTGTCGCAGGTTACGAAGTGAGCATCCTTGCCAAGTCCCTTGACGTACTCACCCGTGCAGTCGAAGAGGGGAAGATAATGCTTGCGCTCAAGCGCGATACCCTTCATCTCCTCGAGAATTTCATAAGCTATGTCGCCCTCTTCCTTCGCAAGCGGTCCGAGAACCTTATCGAGAAGAGCCTTAGCCATATAGTAGGTATAACCGTCAGCCGCTTTAACCTTGCAGTAGGTATCCTCGGGGTTAACGCAAAGCGCAACGTTCGAGGGGAGAGTCCAGGGCGTTGTTGTCCAGGCGAGGAAATATGCATCCTCATCAGCGCATTTGAAGCGCGCGATAGCGGACTTTTCCTTAACCGCCTTATAGCCCTGCGCAACCTCGTGAGAGGAGAGGGGAGTACCGCATCTCGGGCAGTAGGGAACTATCTTAAAGCCCTTGTAGAGCAGCCCTTTGTCGAATATCTGCTTGAGAGCCCACCATTCGGACTCGATGAAATCATTGGTATAGGTAACGTAAGGATGATCATTGTCAACCCAGTATCCTACGGTTCCGGAGAAATCCTCCCACATCTTCTTGTAGTTCCATACGGACTCCTTGCAGTGACCGATGAAGGGCTCAAGACCGTAGCTTTCGATCTGATCCTTTCCGTCGATGCCGAGCTTTTTCTCAACCTCGAGCTCAACGGGCAGACCGTGCGTATCCCAACCTGCCTTACGAAGTACGCGAACGCCCTTCATAGTACGGTAACGGGGAATAGCATCCTTTATAACTCTTGTAAGAACGTGACCGATATGAGGCTTACCGTTCGCTGTGGGCGGGCCTTCATAGAAGGTGAAATTGGGAGCGCCTTCTCTGATCTCAACGCTCTTCTCGAAAACGCCGTTTTCTTCCCAGAATTTTCTGGTTGCCTTTTCTCTTTCGACAAATCCAAGGCTTGCAGAGACCTTTTCGTAAACTTCTTTCATATATAGACTCCTTTTGGGAAATTTAATAACAAAAATAAAATCAGAATAATAAAAAAATCCCGTTTCGATAAGAAACAGGAATATACCACCGTATTTACATATCCATCAATATGCGCCCGTATCACGTGGGGCAAACGGCAAGCATTACTTGCGTATAGCTTTCATGCGTGCAGCTCGGAAGTGATATTCACGGAAATTACTCGCTGCCGGGCTCGCACCACCCCCGACTCTCTGGAAGCCTTTCATTTACGCTACTGTCTTCGTCAAAGCTTTTATTATATATAAGCCGAACCCGTCCGACTCTTTTACCTTCATTATTATATACAAAGTTTGGTTTAAAGTCAATAGTTTTTTTAAAAATGTACCTCATAAAGACGCATAAGTGCCTTTTTGCCCGTAAATAAAGAAGAATATCATAAGTAGAAAATTTTAATTATTTTTATAGTTTAACATTGACTTACCAACGTAATTATGATATCATTATAAATAATTTGATTAATTAATATATAGATATATAAATATATTCGGTGGTGATTATTTGGAAAAACTCATAGATGCCACAGAGATATCGTCAGAGGAAGAGCTTTGCGGCTTGTCTGCCGAGGAGGCAAAGGAGCGTTTTGAACGGGGACTTTGCAACAAAGCGGAGTCAAAAGCGGGGAAAAGCTATCTGAGAATAGTCTACGATAACGTTTTTACATTCTTCAACCTTATCTGGGCATTGGTAACCGCCGTTCTTATCGCAGTCGGAAGTTATTCGAACCTTACCTTCCTTATGGTGGTAGTGCCGAATACGCTGATAGCGCTTTACCAGGAGATACGGGCGAAAAGAACGGTTGAAAAGCTGTCTGTAACCACGGACCCTATAGCTACCGTTGTTCGCAGCGGTGTAAAAAACGATATATTTTCATCCGACGTTGTGCTCGGTGACGTAATGTACGTTGAGTCGGGCAGGCAGGTGTTGTCCGACGGTGTTGTTATCAGCGGAGTTGCCGAGGCGAACGAGAGTATGCTTACGGGCGAATCGAATGCGATAAAGAAAACACGTGGAGATAAGGTACTCGCGGGTAGCTTTCTTGTGAGCGGATCGGTTTACGTAAAGGTAACGAGCGTCGGAAGGGATAACTATATATATAAGATAGAGAAGGCGGCGAAAAGCTTTAAGGCTCCCTCGTCAAACCTCTTCCACGAGCTTAACTCTCTTATCAAATATATAGCTATCATTCTTTTCCCGATGGCGGGACTTCTGTTCTTTAATAATTACTTTGCCTATGGCAAGGATGTTGTTATGGCGGTAAACAAGACTTGCGGCTCTGTCATAGGAATGATACCCTCGGGAGTGTTCCTTCTTGTAACGCTGACGCTTTCGGTCAGTGTCATAACCCTGGGCAAACGGGGAAGCCTTGTCCGGGATATGTACAGTATCGAGATGCTTGCGTCGGCTGACGTTATTTGTCTTGATAAGACGGGAACGATAACCGACGGAACTATGGAAGTTACCGGCGTAGAGATATTCGATAACTATTCCGAGCGTTATATCACTCGCGTTATGGCGATGATAGAGGGCGCTGAGGAGTCTGTAAACCATACGGGAGAGGCGCTGATAGAGCGCTTTGGCATTGACCGCGAGGCTCCCGTAACGGAGAAGATACCCTTCTCGTCGGCAAGAAAGTATTCATCTGTCAGAATTGAGGGAGAGGGATGCTTTTCGATAGGAGCTCCGCATTTTGTCAAATGCCCCATTTTACCCGAAATAGAGGCAAGAATAAGCTATCACGCATCGCTCGGCGAGAGAGTTCTCGTGCTTGCCAAGCAGGACGAGCTTGAAGCTTTTGGCGAGGCTATCGCGATAATAGCAATATCGGACAGAATCAGACCCAACGCAAAGGATACTATAGAAAACTTCCAGGAGCAGGGCGTTTCGGTCAAGGTCATATCGGGCGACCACGCCGAAACCGTTTCCTCGATTGCAAAGCGAGTCGGAATAAACAACGCCGAGAAATACCTCTCCTGCAGAGATATATCGGACGAGGAGCTTGCCGAGGTATGCGATGAATATACCGTTTTCGGCAGAGTGACCCCCGAGCAGAAGATACTTCTCGTAAAGGCTCTTAAATCGAAGGGGCACACCGTAGCTATGACGGGAGATGGCGTAAACGATACTCTTGCCTTGAAAGAGAGCGATTGCTCAATTGCCATGGCGGACGGAAGCGAGGTTGCGAGAAAGGTATCAAAGATCGTGCTTATGAACTCGGACTTCGGCGTTCTTCCTGATATAGTTAAAGAGGGAAGACGGTGTATAAATAACGTTCGTATGTCGTCGGTGCTGTATCTGATGAAGACTGTGTTTACGCTCGTTCTCTCCGTTCTCAGCCTTATAACCCTTTCGGGATATCCGTTTGACCCGAAGCAGCTTCTTCTCGTAGAGATGATAGTTATAGGACTTTCCTCTGTGATGCTGACGGTCGAGCCGAACTTCAGGCGCGCGACGGGCTCATATATTGAGGTAGTTTTAAAAAAGAGTGTTCCAAACGCTATCGTAATGCTTATCCCGGTGTTTGTCACTCAGGTAGTAGGTAAAAGTGATGTATTTGCAGCGGTGTCGGTCAGCGCGATATGCACGGTAGCGGTAACTGTTGCGGCGTTTATGAACCTTGTTTTCCTTTGCAGACCTTATACCGAATGGCGTGTTGGCGTTATTTGTATTTGCGCTGCGCTTCTTGCGCTCGCTTCGTCACTTGCCGTGTTCCTGCTCGGGGATATGCTTCACATAAAGCCTGCTCTGAATCATCCTATTTTATTTATAGTAGTTGTATCCGTAACCGTTGTGGTTTCGGTAATGATACATATGGGATACGGATTACTTCAGAAAAAGGAAAAGATAAAAAAGAACTGAATCGCATCCGCTCTGCCGCAATACGGCTAACGCGGTAAAGATAAAAAAGAAAAGCACTTGCATTACACGGCGAAAACTGTGTAGCGTAAGTGCTTAATTTTTTATTTATTATAAAGATTTTGGGATAACTATGCTTTCTGTAAGGTCAAGCTTGTGCTTCTCTATAAATCTGTATGCGGCGGGGAACTCGCTCTCGTCGTGAACTCTTGTCACCTTGTGCGCATCTCGCCCCAGGATGACCTTAGCCCCGAGCTTTGATACCCGATCCCAGAATACGCCGTTCGGATAATGCCTTCCGTCAATAAGGCCGTACATATTGACCTCGAGCGGAATATCGAGCAATTTAGCCGCAAGAATGAGCCTGTCGCTTTCCTCGCGGTAAAAATCGAGGTCTCCGCCGCGATATTTGAAAACGTCCGGATGCGCGAAATAGCAGAAGTTACCCGTCTGAAGCGCCTCGATGCACTGATCCACGTATGCCGAATAATCTTCATTTTTTTGAGTTTCCGCGAAAGAATTTTTATAAACTCCGGGTTCTCTGTATCCGATAAGATGCTGACCGAGAATGAGATATTCTATGCCTGACGAGCGGTATAGCTCCATATCCTTTTTATGATAATAAGGATAGTATTCAAGCTCAAGTCCGAGGCGAACGTCGATAAAGTCGCGGTATTTATGCTTCAGGTTTAAAACGCGCTCGGCGTATATAGAGATCTCGTCGGGCGTCATTCTCGATGCCCACAGCGCTTCGGAAAACAGGTGCGGCGCATGGTCGGAGAAGCCGAAGATACGGTAACCGTGCTTTATGGCGTGAAGAACATATTCCTCCTCGCTGCCCTCCGCGTGGTTGCAAAGGGGAGTGTGATTATGGTACGAAGCGAGCATATTCCTCCTAAAATATCAACGGCTGCCCCGATAAGGACAGCCGTGATATAAAGCATTATTCTAATTATACAAGACCTAAGCCGAATACTGCTGCTGCAGCAACAGCTGCGATCACAACAACTGCAAGAATAACCTTCTTGGACTTCTTGCGGCGAGCGTATTTGCGAGCCTTGCGAAGGTATGCAGAAATGGGGTCCTTCTTACGCTTAAGGGACTTGATGAACTTCTTGATCCACTTAAGATCGCGCTTAATGAGGATCTTGTTCTTCTTGATAGCCTTAGCATCGTGAGCCAAAACATTTCTTACATTTCTGTACTTGTTAAGAGCGTCAAGTACTTCATCGCGCTTGGGAGCAAATCTAGCACTCTCGAGACGGTTTATGTATTCAGTAACGCCTCCTGCCTTTACACCAAGCTTGTCGCAACAATTACTGTCAAGTTCCACGAAGAGTTTAAGGAACTTCTTGTTAATCTTCTTGCTCATTTATCATTCCCACCTTTCATAAAATGTGCGCTGTGTAATATATTATAATCTATTTTTTTTAAAATTGCAATAGGTTTTTGAAAAAAATTATAGATATTTGTGAATTTTTTTTAAATTCGGTATAAACTTTCGTAAAAAAAGATTAAAGTTTGGTTAAACCTCTTTCTTTTTTGGCTAAAATAGTGTATAATAGCAGTGCTTCAGTAAATAAAAACGGAGTTTTTGGAAAAAATATGCAGACTCTTTCTATAATAAATCTTATTTTAGGCATTCTTTTTGCGCTTTGCTACGCGTTCCAGTTTATTTATCTCGTAGTACCGTTCGTAAAAAAGCTTCCCGCGCATAAAGAATCAAAGCTCCACAAATTTGCCATTGTGGTTTGCGCGAGAAACGAAGAAAACGTTATCGCGAATCTGGTCGAAAGCATCAGAGCTCAGGATTATCCCGCGGAGCTTATAGATATCATTCTCGTTGCCGATAACTGTACCGATAAGACCGCGGAGATCGGCAGAGCTCTCGGTATGTCGGTATTCGAGAGATTCAACAAGGAGAAGATCGGCAAGGGCTATGCTCTCGAGTTCGGGCTTGCTCGAATAGCCGAGACCTTCGGTGAGGATCATTTTGATGCGTTTATCGTCTTCGATGCGGATAATATACTTGAAAATAATTTTGTTACCGAAATAAACAAGACCTTTTCTGACGGATACGAGGTTGTTACCTGCTACCGTAATTCAAAAAACTACGGTGATAGCTGGCTTGCCGCGGGTACGGGTCTTTGGTTTTTACGCGATTCAAAGTATCTCAACGGCTCGAGAATGCGCATTGGCGCGTGCCCTCAGGTGTCGGGAACGGGATTCCTTTTCTCGAATGCTATCAGAAAAGAATACGGCGGCTGGCCGTTTCATACTCTTACCGAGGACTATGAGTTTACCTGCCACAGCGTAATAAGAGGAAAAAAGTTCGGATACTGTGAGGATGCCCGCTTCTATGACGATCAGGTGTCGGGCTTCGTTCAGTCCTGGAATCAGCGTCTGCGTTGGTGCAAGGGCGGTCTTCAATCGTTCGTGAAGTTCTGGAAGCCGCTGGGGCGCGGTTTGTTTTCGCGCAAGTTCATAGCCTGCTACGATATGATAATGAGTATCGCTCCGGCGTATTTCCTCTCGATAATTGCGTGCCTTGTCAATATTGTCGGCGCGGTGATATTGCTTTGCACGGGTCACGGTGTAGAGGAAACACTTTTACCCTTTGCCGTGCTTGCCGCGAGTGCTTACGGTCTTGTACTTATTCACAGTCTTGTGACCACAATAACCGAGTGGAAGCATATAAGAACCACGCCGTTTAAAAAGATCTTTTACGCATTAACCTTCCCGATCTTTATGATGACTTTTGTTCCGATAGCGTTCGTAGCCATCTTCAAAAAGAACGTTTCGTGGAAGCAGATACACCATAAATCCTTGGATGAGAATTCCAAAGAGGATGCGTAACCCATTTAAAAAGTAAACAAAAAGGATCAAAATGTAAAAAAGAGTGAGCAAAATCGGCATTTTCAGCCGTGCTCACTCTTTTTTATGTTTGTTTGGTTTATTAAAGCAGTCTTATTCCGGCAGCTTCGCACCGCTCGAGCGTTTCTTTGTCCCAAACAGATGACTGAACCTCGCCTATATGAGCCGAGCCCATCATAAGCATGCATAGCCTTGACTGTCCGATACCGCCGCCGATGGTGAGAGGGAGCTTGCCTTCAAGCAGGGATTTGTGGAAAGGAAGCTCGCGTCGGTCCTCGCAGCCCGAAAGAGCAAGCTGACGCGCAAGGCTCTCCTCGTCAACGCGTATACCCATAGAGGATATCTCGAAAGCTCTGTCGAGGACCTCGTTGTAGAAGAGGATATCTCCGTTAAGATCCCAGTCATCGTAGTCGGGAGCGCGGGAGTCATGCGGCTCGCCGTTCGAGAGCTTTCCGCCGATTCCTATTATAAGAACCGTTCCGTATTTTTTCGTTATCTCGTATTCGCGTTCCTTTGCGGTAAGGGTCGGATAAAGAGCCAGGAGCTCCTCGGAGTCAACGACCTTTACCTCGCGGTTCAGCTTTGTGTTGAGGGTGGGGAAGTCTACCTTCAGAAGATCGTTTGTGTCGCAGATGGTAGCAACTATTTTTTCGACCGTATCGATGAGATATTCGCGCGTTCGCTCTTCGCGTGTTATAACGCGCTCCCAGTCCCACTGGTCAACGTATATCGAATGGATATTGTCAAGGTCCTCGTCACGGCGGATTGCGTTCATATCGGTGTAAAGACCGTTTCCGACGTAGAAGCGGTATTCCTTAAGCGCCATTCTCTTCCATTTTGCGAGAGAATGAACTACCTGCGCGCTTTCTCCGACGGCGGGGATATCAAAGGTGACGGGGCGCTCCTTGCCCGAAAGATTATCGTTCAGACCGGATGCCGCTGTAACGAAGAGCGGCGCCGATACTCTTTTGAGATGCAGAGTGTTCGCAAGTCTGCTCTGGAATGTCTTTTTAATAAACGAGATTGCCTTCTGCGTGTCGTATACGTCAAGCCTCGGCTTGTAACCCTTTGGAATATATAGGGAGTTCATATATCTGTCCTCTTTATGTAGAATTGATTTTTTAAACGAATATAAAGCAACGGACAATAAAATTATAATTTGTCCTCATCCGTTTGCGGCTTCGGCGTATGCTAAAGCCTCCTCGGCACTTATTTCAACGATGCTTTTTATCTTCGGCTGATGTCTCTTTTTCGGGATCGTGCCGATTTTCTTATCCGGAATGTGGGGAAGAGAGGATGCGGTTATTTCGTCAACGACGGACATTCCCGCTATAACGAAGCCGAATGCGGCGTACTTGTAATTCAGACTCTCCTCAGCGCTCGCGTTGCAGATAAAGAATTGGCTTGATGCCGAATTGTTTGAATAAGTAGATCTTGCCATGGAGATCGTGCCTCTGACGTGAGATATTCCGTTCCACCATCCGTTGGATAAAAATTCGCCGATGATATTTTTACCCGAGCCGCCTGTTCCGTCACCGTTCGGGCAACCGCCCTGTATTATGAAATTGTCTACTCTGTGGAAGGTGAGCCCGTCGTAAAAACCGGAATTTACAAGACTGAGAAAGTTTTCAACGGTGATGGGCGCGTTCGTCGCATCGAGAAGAACGATGATGCTGCCGTAACCCTTAACGGCTATTTTTACGTATTTTATATCGCGGTCGGTAATGTCGTATTTTCCATAATATTTACCTGCGCCCGTACCTACCGTGTCGGTTATCTTGTTATTATGAACAGCAACGACGGATGTAACGCCAATTGAAACGATAAGTAAAGCGCAGACGGCTGCGATAAGTATGATCTTTGATTTTTGCGTGAGTTTTTTCTTTATCTGTTCACGAATATTATTTTTCATTTTTTATCTTCTTTTATCAAATGTATTCGCAAATAAACATCTCGATTACCTTGTAACCCGAAACACCGCCCGATTTAGATTCGGCATCAAGATCGCGAAGGCGCGAGGTCGCGGCGGAAAGCTTTGCCGTACCCCATTTTTTTGCGGAATTAATACAAATTTTTATTTTATACTGATTCCATTCGAGAAGCTTTTCGATATCTCTGGCATCCATTCCCTCGTCGAGCAGAAGTGATACGGTAACGAGCTCTCCGAAGCTTCTTGCGAGAGTTGCGAGAGTCGCGCCGGGCTCAACTCGTCTGCCTATCATATCCTTGAGCGCCAGGAACGCCTTTTCTCTGTGCTTATCTGTAATTGCGGTCGAGAGCGCAAACGCGTCGCATTCGAGCGTCGGCGATGCGACGAGGTCTATCTCTGCCTTTGTTATGACGGGAAGCGTGTTAGCTTTTGCATAAGCTGCGAGCTTCTGAACCTCACCGTGGAGTACCTCCATCGAGTGACCTGCGCGGAAGATAAGCGCCGCAAGCGTGTCGGGGTCCGCTTTTATCCCCTCAGCCGCAAAATGGCGACCGAGCCAGCCTATAAGCTGCGCGTCGGTAGACTTCTCAAAATTAACTATATTATAGGATTTTCCAAATCTTGTCGCGCTCTTCGAGGGGCGCTTTGCCGTTCCGGGGAGAAAGCCCTCCGCGTCGGTGAAGAGTATGAGTATAACGTAAGGGTATTCCGAAAGCGACTCGGCAAGCTCGACTATAAGCTTCTTCTCGGACTCGCTCATATGCTCAATATCGGGATATTTCCATTCGATAAGCTTGTAGTCCGACATCATTGGCGGTGCTTTTATCGACTCTGCAATTTCTGCGATATCTATATCGGCTCCGTCAAAAACAACTCTGTTGAAAAGCGAGAACGCTTCTTCCTGACAACTAAGCTTTACAATTTCCTGTAAATAATACTTTTTGAGGTAATCTTCTTCTCCGCAGAAAATGTAAGCCCCGCTTAGCTGACCTGATTTGATTTTGTTCTTAAGCTCGGTTGCGGTCATTGCTTTATACCTCGCTTACCGTAATTTTCATTCTTGTTTCTTTTTTTGCGCCGCCGATGTCCATCTCGTAAAGAATCTCGAGTGTGCCGCCCGATTCCGAAAGAGAGTTTTTGACTCTTTTCGTCTTTATTTCCATATCGAATTTATACGGCGGAACGCAGTAAACCGTCTTGTATATCTCCCTCTCGTCGAAGACCATAGTAGATACAACGGCTCCGTTGCGCCTTACCGTAACAGTGCCCGCCTTTGCAGTGACCGAGCAGGTAACGGGGTCACCCTCGGTGTTTTCCTTGTAGGTAAGAGCGACCTCACCGTCTGATATTCTCATAGTACCGGGGTGGGATGCGCGGTTTATCTCGGGCTCGCCGTCGGAAAGACCGTGCTCGTCGAGGTTATCTATATAAGATTCTATATTAAGCTTGATTTTTTTCAGCATAGCGACTCCATATAAAACGAGGCTGCTTCATCTCTGCTATTAGACGAAACAGCCCGATTATGTTTTAGTAACTTAAATAAGTCCTCTTTTTTTCATATTGTAATTACTGCGGGGATTGATAAGTTCGCGCCAGTTAAGACTTCCGTTGTCGAGCGCGATAACGAGAGCCTCCGCCGTAGCAATATTCGTTGCGAGAGGAACGTTATGAACGTCGCAAAGACGAAGCAGGGTGCTTTCGTAATCGTGAATTTCCTTCGCCGGGTCTGTGCTGCGGAAATAGAAAACCATATCTATCTCATTATACGATATCCTTGATGCTATCTGCTCCATACCGCCGGAGCTTCCCATAAGGAAGGTTTCTATTTCAAGTCCCGTAGCCTCGGAGATGAACTTACCCGTAGTATGCGTTGCACACAAATGATGACGGCTGAGAATTCCGCAATAAGCTGTACAGAACTGTATCATTAACTCTTTTTTATTGTCATCTGCGATTATTGCAATATCCATATAAAACCTCCTTGTTAAAAAAAGTTGAGTTTTCCAAAATGATATGTAGGAAAATTATATCACTAAATTGTTTTTTTGTCAATCGGTATATGATAATTTTTCTTGCGCGAGTGCGAGGTTTTTTAAAGAATGGGTAAAATTATCTAAAACTGAAAGATAAAATATATAGAAAATTACGAAATAGGATTGAAAAAAACAAAAAAATGGTGTATAATAATTAATTGAAAAATAATATTCCCACAAGGATGAAAAAATAATGAGCAAAATAAAAAAAATAGGTGTACTTACCTCGGGCGGTGACGCTCCGGGTATGAATGCCGCTATCAGAGCGGTAGTAAGAAGCGCAATTGCAAACGGCGTTGAGGTCGTAGGTATTATGCGCGGATATTCGGGACTTATTGATAAAGAGATAAAACCTCTTGCGATAAGAGACGTTTCAAATATCATCAACAAGGGCGGTACGATGCTTTATACGGACAGATGCCCGGAGATGCTTACCGAAGAGGGAAAGCAGAAGGCAATTGCTACCTGCCGCGAGCTTGGCATTGACGGTCTTGTTGTTATCGGAGGCGACGGAACCTTCAGAGGAGCGACCGAGCTTACGCTCAGAGGCGTACCCTGCGTCGGTATCCCCGGAACTATTGATAACGACGTATCCTCCACCGATAACACTATCGGATACGATACGGCTATGAATACTGTTATCGAGCTTGTTGATAAGCTTCGCGATACCTGCGAATCTCACGCGAGATGCAACGTTGTTGAGGTTATGGGACGCGACGCCGGCGATATCGCTCTTAACACTGCTATCGCTTCGGGCGCAACCGCTGTTGCTATTCCCGAGTTCGAATTTGACGAGGAGCAGCTCTTCGAGAAGATAGCGACCTCGAGAAAACTCGGAAAGCGTAACTTTATCGTTCTTATTTCGGAAGGTCTCGGTGCAGACTACGCTCCCGCTCTTGCGAGCAAGATCCAGACCAAAACGGGTGTTGAAACTAAGTTTGCAAGATTTGCGCATATCGTAAGAGGCGGCAACCCCACTCTTAGGGATAGACTCCTTGCAACGCTTATGGGATCGTATGCCGTAGATATGCTTCTCGCGGGCAAGTCAAATATCGTTATCTGCGAGAGAGACGGCAAGATAGTTGACGGTGATATCACTCACGCTCTTAAGCTTGACAGAATGTATAAGGGCAAGCTTGCTCCCGGCGATCTTGACGAGTTCACGGCGGAAAGAATTGACGAAATGAAGGCTGAGTGCATCGAAAGACGCAACGCAATGAAGACCCTCTACGAGATTCAGAATAAGGTAAATCTGTAATTTATTATCCGTCAAAAGCGGAAAAAACAAATAAAATCAGCACGGAGCTCTTGAAATCGGGAAGCTCCGTGCTGATTTTGCTTTTTATGTGTAGCGTTTTATATTTTCACTTTTAATGATCAGATGCGGAAGATGCCCTCTGCCTCGAAGCAATATAGGTTACCGTAGCTCCAGTTGAATGACTTGCTCATAAGCTTGCGATCGAAGGTGAGCCAGAAGTAACGCATTCTCGAGCCGTAGCGGATAGGCATTACGGTGCCCCAGCCGCGGAAGCCGCCGTCGGGATAATCGCACTTGAGGTTGGTGAACGTGTCAAATTTACCCCACTCGTAAACGCGGTAGTCGGAGGTTGCGCTGAAGCTGTTTCCGCAAACGAAGAAAATCTTACCGTCGAGTCTTACGATAGAGCCGCCCGTTTCCTCACCGGCGGGGCCGAGACCGACGAACTTATAATCCTTGTCGGGTCTGTCCGACTCGAAGAAGAAGTATCTGTACTTGTGAGTCTCTTCGTCAACTCGGCATAGAGCGAAGAGCCATTTCTTGCGTTCTGCGTCATATGTGAAATCGGGGTCCTCGTCCGCTTTCTTACCGAGAAGAAGCTTGTCGTCAAGGTTCTCGGGAGTCATCGTGGGGAGTGGCTCGACGTCGAGTATATTTACACCGAAGCGGATATCGAAATCAAAGCAAGCGTACGCCAGGATATGACCTGCCGAGCCATTTCTTATCCACAAGTGCCACTTGCCGTCCATACGGTTGAACACGTAAGAGCCCGCAACCTCACCGCGGATGAACTCATCGTTGGGATTTGCGTAGAATATAGCGCCTTCCATTTTAAAGTCTGCCGTTCCGGGGAGCCAGGAGAGGACTGTGTGATGTCCGCCTGACGCCATTCTTGAGCTGATAGCGAGGAAAACTCGTCCGTTTTCCATAATGAGCTCGCCGTTCTCATATCTGAAGGGACGGATATCCGCCTGGCTTATTCCGCAGTCGATGTATGACTCGGCGCCGCTGATCGAGGCGTTTCCCGAAATATACGTATGAGCCTTGGTTTTTTGATAGAAAGCTAACTTATTTGATTTTGCGAAAGAGGGGACTTTTGCCGTCGCGAGAAATTCTATCTGGTCATCGCTTGAGAGATAAACGTCGAAGAAGCCGGGGCGCGCCGTGACGATGATAGCAAAGCCCTCGCAGATTTCGCGGTGAAGAGGGAACTTTTCCTCGCCGTCATTGTGCTTGACGAGTACCGAGCTTTCCCACTCGTCGCGCTCAACGAGCACCTCGCATCTTGCCTCGGGACCAACGAAAGCGAAGCCTGCGCAGCCGCTGAGGGATGATATTTTCATTTTATATGATGCGTACGGGAAGAATTCTGCCATAAGACGCTCTGCCTTTCCGCCCGAAACTGTATAGCCTGCCGCGGATGCGTGCTCTGTGACACCCTCATCTGCAGAGATGAGCGGATATGGATTTCCTCTGACAATGTTTGTGAAATCGGATGTGAATGTCATTTTAGACATCGGAATGTTAAGATTTTTGTAAAGGTTCATCGAAAACTTGCGGATGAACGTCATATCGGAAAAATTCATAGTCTTCTCCACATTTTTATTTCCTTGGCGCGCGGTCTTGTTATCGTCACAGACGGCAGCAAGGTTAATTACATTTTACTTGAAAGAGCGTAAAAAGTCAATAGAAAAAGGATTTTTAAATTAACATAAGATGCGCTTGAGGATAAAAATAAAAATAAAGGGCTGCCACGGTGGGATGCGGCGGCCCTTTTGGGGTGATATGCGCTTATGGGATCGGTAGCTTAAGCTTTACGCGTTAAAGCTTCGGTGCCCGTGGGTACACAGCGCGTTTTTATGAATTGCGGGTCCGATAAACGGATTGCGGATGGAATCAACCGAAAACAAGACCGAACGCGAGAGCTGCGAGCTCGTTAAGAGCTTCGTTTCCTTCTTCTGCCGATTTATTATAATCTCTTTCGGCCTTCTTGAGGTTGTTAAGAGCGGTGGAAACACCCTCGGCGGTTTCGTCGATGCCCTCGAGCGCGGCGTATGCTGCCTTAACTCCGATCGGAATAGACTCGGCCTTGTTGATGTTTCTTACAGCCTGGATGAACGGGGTCGCCTTAAGGATTGCCATACTCATTGTCGCCCTGGCGATATCAAGGTTTGCCTCAGCCTCCTCAAGTCCGGGGTAGTCGGGAATGACTATCTGCTGCTTTGCCACCTCTGCGGTTTTGAGATTGCTACTTGCCTCCTCATAGGTGGTTGCTTCTGCTGCAAGCTTCGCGTATTTTATGAACGTTTCGCAAACAAGAACAGGCTCGTAAAGATCGGCTGTGGTGTTGTTGTAATAGGTCACGTAATAAGCGACGGTTTTGTACTCTGTATCAATTTTATCAAGGAGTGCTTCGGCTTTCTCCAGGTTTTCCTTCTTTACGGGATAGGTGTTATCCACGTTTGTGGCAGCGCTAACGAAATCGATAAAGTCAAGACAGTATCCAACCTTTGTTTCGATATCGGTTTTCTCTTCAAGGTAGGTTGCGTATGCGGCAGCTATTTCGGCATCCGCTTCGGTACCTCCCGCTGTGATATAAGCGGTGAGAGCATCTGTTGCCTCGGCAAGCTTGGTCTCTCTTGCCTCGAGTGAGTTGGCGTTCCTCATAGCCTCAACAGCCTCGGAAAACGCGGTTGCATTATCCGTGAGAGATGCCGAAGCGGTAAAGGAAAAGAGTCCGAATATTAGCGAAAGCACAAGTGTTAACGATAATAGTTTTGTAATTCGTGTTTTTCTCATAAAAACCTCCGTCAGATAGTTCTCCTACATATATTATAAAGTTTTACACGGGTTTTTTCAATTGACATTTAGTACAAATTTAGAGAGAGGTTTTTGGTTATTTGTTTTTTTGTTTTTTAAAATCGTTCTTTTTAAATCTGAAAAGATGCCTTGCCATAGCGTGTGCATCAAATGGGAGAAGGGGATAAAGATAATGCCTGATTCCTGCAACGGTGGTGTTTGTTGCGGCAAAAACGCAGAACAAAACCAATCCGATAATAAATCCGTAAATATCCAAAAAGTAAACTAAAGTTAGAATAATCATACGTATAAACTTGAAAGCATACCCGAGCTCTTGACTTTGTTGCGCGAAATTGGCGATAGCGACGCACGCCATATAGAAGATAACGTCCTCTGAAAACCACCCGATGCTGACGGCAAAATCTCCAAGTATCAATGCGCCGACGACGGAGAGGGAATTTGAGAGCATGTCTGGGGTGTTCATCGAGGCGAGCTTAAGTCCGTCGAGCGCAAGCTCCGCCATAAAAAGCTGAAGTATTATCGGAAGAGCTCCCGGCTCGTCGGGAACGAGAAACGCGAGCCTTTGCGGAAGTGTTTCTGCGTATTCGAGCGCAAGATACCAAAGAGGGGTAACGATCACGGAGAGGAGCAGAATAATAATTCTGACAATCCTCAGGTATGAGCCCGTGAGGGGCGGAAAGGCATAGTCGTCAGCCTCCTCCGTGAAGTCAAAAATCGAGGTTGGAAGTATCATTACCTCGGGGGAAGTGTCACAAAATACAAGCACGTTACCTTCAAGCACCTGCGCCGCAGCGGTATCGGGGCGCTCGGTAGTCCTCACCTTCGGAAAAGGGTTGAACCATCTTCGTCTGATAAGTGACTCGGCAAGGCTTTGAGTGCCAAGCGTGAGAGTTTTCGGCTTTGCGTTTTGTATCTTTTCGCAGACGGCGTCAACGTAGTCGGGCTTGGCAACTCCGTTCATATAGCAAACAACGACGTCCGTGTGCGACGAGCCGCCTATATCAAAATGCCGCATAGTGAGTCTTGGGTCGCGTATTCTGCGGCGCAAAAGTGCCGTGTTCATTATAAGCGTTTCAACAAATCCGTCGCGCGCCCCTTGCATCACTCTGTCGCTTTCGGGCTCTGCAATACTTCGCACGGGGTAGGTTCTAAGGTCGAGAAGTATCGCTTCCGTACCAAAGGTTTCGGAGAAAAATACGGTCTGCCCCGCAAGGACTGCTGTTGTTATAGCCTCGAGATCTCCTGTGCGCGCGACCTCTACGTAGGGAATTATCATTTCGGTTTCCCTTGCATCGCCGAGCTCTTTTTGGTTCAGGAGAAATTGCATAACTCGCTGAAGCTCACCGTCCTTAACAAATCCGTCGATATAGAAGAAGGTTATCTCTTTTTTTGCGACGCAGAGTCTTTTTTTCAGAACGTCAAAGCTTTTTCCGTACATAAGCGCCTCTTCCGCGAGCGCAATGTTCGCCTGATAATCGCAGCTTAACGTGGTCATTATCTCTATCCTTTCATTGGCTTTTTTAAGAATTTTTGCCTACCGTGCGGCAAAATATTCGTTATATTTAATTTAAAAAGCGTTTTTTATATTGACATTCATTTTCGTTGTGTGGTAAAATTGATTTCAGTAAATATTTTGGAGGCGCGCGAGTGCATTATATTGACAGTGGCTTTGAGATGAAAATTAAAGATGCGTTTTCCGAGAAGCTCCCCGCCGTCAGGGTGGTGGTCTTTGGTGAAACCGACTCGACGAATACTCGCGCGAAGCTTTACGCTAAAGATGCGAAGGATAGAGCCAGCACTGTTTTTATCGCACGGCGCCAGACCGCGGGACGCGGTAGGCTCGGTAGATCTTTTATTTCCGAAGAGGGCGGGCTTTATATGTCTTATCTTTCATATCCCGCCCTTCCCGCGGAGGATACCATAAAGCTTACGGCTTATGCCGCCGTCGCACTGTGCGATACCGTGCGTGAATTCTGCGGCGCAGAGCCCGGGATAAAGTGGGTCAACGATTGCTTTATCGGTGAAAAAAAGCTTGCGGGAATTCTTACCGAGGGTGCGTTTTCCAATGATGGCTCGCGTTTGGAATACACCGTTGTCGGTATAGGCGTTAATCTTTCACGGGTGGACTTCGGCGATCTTTCGGATATCGCGACCGACCTTGAAACAGAGTGCGGACGGGTGATTGATATTTCGGATTTTGCCGTCTCGCTTGCAGAGAAACTCTCCGGATTCGAGTCCTCCGACCCCGATGTATATATGAAAAGATACAGCGAGCTTTCCGTGC
Organism: Eubacteriales bacterium; assembly: GCA_045654585.1. Lineage (GTDB taxonomy): Bacteria > Bacillota > Clostridia > Oscillospirales > CAG-272 > UBA1740. Next base: position 47,663 of record JAZONS010000053.1, on the reverse strand, counting down.
TGACGGGAAGGCGCGTTAAGGTCATCACCCCAACCGAGTTTTATTTTGCAAAGGTGCTCGGTGTTAACCTCGACGGCTCGCTATCTATTACGACGGATAACGGTGACTCACTAAATCTGATCTCGGGTGACGTCAGCGTAAGACTTGATTAAAAAACTAAAATCAAAACAGAACAAATTAAAAAGAATGACATAAAAGGAGCGTATGATTATATGCCGTTTGGATTACCGGATTATCATAAGACTTTGGAACATCTTCACGTAGGATGCGAGGAAAACCACGCCTATTTTATCCCGTATCAGGATAAGGAAACTGCGCTTGGAAACACGAGAGATGAGTCTGTATTTTTCAAAACTCTTATAGGTGAGTGGAATTTTAAATTCTATCATTCGGTTACCGAGATAGAGGATGCGTATGCCGTAACCTTCGGTGAGGAGGATAAGCTCGACGTTCCTATGAATTGGCAGAATGCGCTTGACCGCGGCTTTGATACGCCTAATTATACAAACGTAAACTACCCCTATCCCGTAGACCCGCCTCACGTTCCCGACGAGAACCCCGCCGGCGTATATTCGAGAACGTTTACCTTGACAGCGGAGGAGCTTTCGAAAAAAGAGATGATGCTCACCTTCGAGGGCGTTGATTCATGCTTCTATCTTTTCGTTAACGGCAAGTTTGTAGGCTATAGCCAAGTCAGCCATATGACGAGTGAGTTCAACGTAACGAAGCTTCTTTGCGCAGGCGAGAATGAGGTTCGTCTTGTTGTACTTAAGTGGTGCGACGGCTCGTATCTTGAGGACCAGGATATGTATCGCGCGTCGGGCATTTTCAGAGAGGTATACATTATCGCGAGAGAAGAGAAGAGAATAGTTGACCTCTTCGTAAAGACTGCAGTTTCCGGCACGTTCGACTCTGCGGATATCACGCTTGACGTTAAGACCTCGGGCAAGGTTGCTCTTTCTTACGAGCTTCTTGATGCTGATGGGATTTCCGTGCTTTCCGGTGACGCGACCGTTTCGGGTGAAAAGACGCTCGATATCGGTAAGCTTGAATCGCCGAAGCTCTGGAGCGACGAGATACCCTACCTCTATAATCTTATTATAACCTCGGGCGCAGAGATCATCAATATCCCCGTAGGCGTGCGCAGAATTGAGATCATCGGTAACGTTATCTATATTAACGGACAGAAGGTAAAGGCTCGCGGTGTAAACCGTCACGATAGCCACCACCTTCTCGGTCACGCAACCCCTATGGAGCATATGCGCCGCGACCTTCTTATAATGAAGGCTCATAACTGCAATATGGTACGTACGAGCCATTATCCCAACGATCCGAGATTTTACGACCTTTGCGATGAGCTTGGCTTCTACGTATGCGACGAAGCAGATATCGAGTGCCACGGTATGGGCATATACAGAAATACCAACGAGCTTATCGGAAATCCCGATTGGAGCGAGGCGTTTCTCGATAGGGGCGCGCGTATGCTTGAGCGCGATAAGAACCACCCGTGTATAATTATGTGGAGCGTCGGTAACGAGTCCGGCTCGGGACTTAATCACAAGCTGATGATAGAGTATTTCAAGCGCCGTGATCCTTCGAGAATGGTTCACGCTGAGGACGAATCACGCCGCGCGCATCACAATTATTTCGAAATTCAGGCGGGCAAGGAATTTGATCCGCCCGAGGAGCTCAGGTCTTATATAGAAATCGAGAGCCGTATGTATCCCTCTATCGAAGAGATGAAAACCTACTATCTCGGCGAAAATGCGAAATATCCCTTTTTCCTCTGCGAATATTGCCACGCGATGGGTAACGGCCCCGGCGACCTTAAGGATTATTGGAAGCTTATCAGAGAGCACGACGAGTTCTTCGGCGGATGCGTTTGGGAGTATACCGACCATTCCGTAGCTATCGGAGAAAACGTATATCGCGATCCTCACTTCACCTACGGAGGAGATTTCGGTGACTTCCCGAACGACGGAAACTTCTGTGTTGACGGTCTCGTTTATCCCGACAGACGTCCTCATACGGGCTTCCTTGAGCTTAAGCAGGCTCAGGCACCTCTTAAGATTGAATACAGCGACGGTAAGATAACCGTTACGAGCTATAGATATTTCACATCTCTTTCCGATCTTTCTATGGTATACGTTATAGAGAAATTCGGTAAGCCGATAGCGAGCGGCAGAGTAGGCGAGCTTGATATTGCTCCTCTCGCAAGCGCAAGCTATGACGTCGCTATCCCCGCGGACGTGTCGGGAATTACCACCCTTAACGTATATATAAAGCAGAACAACGAAACCGAGTGGGCACCCGTTGGATACGAAGTGGCATCTCAGCAGTTCATTCTTTCGGATAAGCTTGAATATAAGTGCGCGAAGCCTTTGGGAGCTGTCCTTTCCGAGGACTTTGCGAATTATACCGTTACCTTCGGTGAAACCGTCGCTACGGTGTCAAAGACCACGGGACTTATAACGTCTATTGTTGACCAGGGCAAGGAAATGCTTGTCGCTCCCATAACCCCCACCATCTGGAGAGCTCCTACGGATAATGACAGAAGAGTGAGAAGAAAATGGGAGGAGCAGCACTTCAATAAAGTGATTCCAAAGTGCTACGGCGTAACTGCGGAGAAAAAGGACAACAGAGTGATTATCACCTCCACCGTATCTCTCGGCGCGGCGTCCGTCAAGCCCGTTGCAAAGATGGCTCTTACATATACGTTCGCTCGCGGCTGTGCCGTTCACGTATCCTGCTCAGCGAATATTGCGGAATATGCAACATCGCTCCCTAGATTCGGCTTCAAGTTTGTTCTTCCCGAGGGATTTGAGGACGTTTCCTACTTTGGCTACGGTCCTTATGAGTCATACGAGGATAAGAGACTTGCATCAAGACTTTCACTCTTCAAGACGACAGCGACGGATAACTTCGAGCCTTACGTTAAGCCTCAGGAAAACTCCGCGCATTACGGATGTAAGCTTGCAACCGTGACGTCCGTTGTCGGTCACGGCATGCTCTTCTATGCGGATAAGTTCTCGCTCTCGGTATCCCACTTCAGCCCCGAGCAGCTCACGACTATCCGCCACAATTACGAGCTTCACCCCGAGCGCGAAACCACTGTTATTATAGATTATCGAAACGCAGGCATCGGATCGCACTCCTGCGGACCCGAGCTTCTTCCCGAGTACAGAATAAGTGAGAAGAAGATAAACTTCGAGTTTTACTTCTCTCCCGAATTCACAGGAAACATCAATCCTTTCAATAAATATACCAAAATGTAAATAATAGTTAGTTACGGAGATTAAAATGGACATTAATACAGCGATATGCGCCTTACTTGATTATGCGGAAAGGACCGAGCTTATAGATAAGCTTGACAGAGCTTATTCCGCAAACCGTCTGCTTGAGCTTCTTTTGCTCACGGAGTACGAAGAGGTAGAGATCTCGGGCGGCTTTGAACTTTGCGAAATACTTGACGCAATATGCAAATACGCCTACGGAAAGGGAATAATAGAATCGGACACGGTAGTTTACCGCGACCTCTTCGACACTAAGGTGATGGGACTTCTTTGCCCCCGTCCCTCCGAGGTGATCTCGACCTTTGAGGCGCTTTACGAGGAAAATCCCGCTCTTGCGACTGATTACTTCTATAAGCTCTCGGTGGATTCAAACTATATCCGTCAGGACAGAATAAAGCGTGACCTGAAGTGGAAGACGGAAAGTGAGTACGGGGATATCGACATCACCGTAAACCTTTCGAAGCCCGAGAAGGATCCCAAGGCTATTGCCGCGGCAAAGCTCCTTCCCCAGTCGGGATATCCGAAGTGCCTTCTCTGCCACGAAAACGAGGGCTACGAGGGTAACCTTTCGAAGCCCGCAAGGCAGAATCTCCGTCAGATCCCCTTCGATATGGCGGGCACCCCCTGGTATCTCCAATATTCTCCGTACGTTTATTATAACGAGCACTGCATAGCTCTCTCGTCCTGTCACACGCCGATGAGCATAAACCGCTCGAGCTTCTCGAAGCTGCTTTCCTTCGTTGAGCATTTTCCGCACTACTTCATCGGCTCGAATGCCGATCTTCCAATCGTAGGCGGCTCGATACTTGCTCACGACCATATGCAGGGAGGAAGATACACCTTTGCTATGGAGCGCGCGCCGATTGAAAAGGCAATCTCATTCGTCGGCTTTGAGGATATCGATGCGGGAATCGTAAAGTGGCCTATGTCCGTCATCAGACTTTCCTCGGATAAAAAGGAACGACTTGTTGAGCTTGCGGATAAGATACTTGTCGCTTGGCGTAAGTACACCGACGAAGAAGCGTTCGTGTATCACGAAACCGACGGTGAGCCGCATAATACGATCACTCCCATAGCGCGCAGACGCGACGGTAAATTTGAGCTTGATCTCGTGCTTCGTAATAATATAACAACAGAGGAAAATCCGCTTGGCGTATATCATCCTCACGCCGAGCATCACAATATCAAAAAGGAAAACATCGGTCTTATCGAGGTTATGGGACTTGCCGTTCTTCCCGCAAGACTTAAGAGTGAGATTGCGGAAATGAAGGCTGCTATCCTTTCGGGCGCTGATTTCAGAGCGAATCCCGATATCGAAAAGCACGCAGAGTGGTTTGATGCCTTCCGTGCGAATTACACCTTTACCGAAGAGAACACCGAAGAAATAATAAAGACCGAGATAGGCCGTACATTCGTCAGAGTTCTTCGTGACGCGGGCGTGTTCAAGGACACCGCAGAGGGCAGAGTATTCTTCTCGAGATTTATTGATTTCGTCAACGCTTGAAATATGGAAAATAAAAATTTTAAAAACGAAGAGCTCGGGAGAGAGGAGCTTGCACCAAGCACGGATGCTCCGAAGGAAAGCGCCGATACGGAAAAGCTTCCGCAAACGAGCGAAGAGATCACCGATGAAGGCGCAGTGGATACCGAAGAGCTCTCTTCGAATGAGGCTGATGCCGAGGAAAGCGCAGAGCCTGAATACGAGCCGAAAAACAAATACGAGAAGCTTCTTTACAGAGTGTACCGCGACGACTCTCTTGCGGAAATGCTCCGCATAGCATCCTATGCGATAGCGGCGCTAACGGTCTATGCGTTTTTTGCAAGGATTGTGTCACTCGTCGAAGCTCCGCTGGAGATTTTAAAAATACTCGTGGTAACGGGCGTTCCGTTCGTTGCGGTCAGCATCTTGCGCGCGGTTATAAACGCGCCGCGTCCGTACGAGCTTCTTGAGTTTTATGAAAAGAAGCCAAAGGGCAAAGCGGGGCATTCCTTCCCGAGCCGACACGTGTTCTCAGTGTTCGTCATCGCGACCGTGCTCCTAACCTGGAATCCTATTATAGCTGTGGGACTTATGCTTCTCGGCGCGCTTCTCGCCTTTCTCAGAGTTGCGCTCGGCATACATTTTGTCAGGGACGTTGTCACGGGGGCTCTTATAGGACTCGCCTCGGGCGGCATAGGACTTCTTGTCTTACATTTTATTTGATTTATTCGATAAACTTTTTTTGCGAGGTAAAAATATGAACGTAACTTGGATAACTCAGGCAGGTCTTGTCTTTGAAAATGACAGAATGACGGTTATGGTAGACCCTTATCTTTCAAACTCGGTAGCAGAATCCTTCGACCCCAAAAAGGAAAGACGCATACCGGTGGATGAGAGGGTATTCGACCTTCATCCCGACGTTATAATCATAACCCACGATCATCTTGATCACCTTGATCCTGCAACTCTTGAAAAATTCTTGTGCAGAGGCGGTAAGCCTATAACCGTGTTAGCTCCTTACAATGCATACACGAAACTTCTCTCACTCGGGGACAAGATCCATAACTACGTTCTGCTCGCTCCTCACTCGGTGTGGAGCGAGGGCGGCCTTACCTTCTACGCGGTAAAGGCAGAGCATAGTGACAGATCTGCCGCAGGCTATATAATTGACGACGGCAAGGAAACCTTCTACGTCAGCGGCGATACCCTTTATAACTACGACGTAATAGACGACGTTATCGAGCTTTGCGAGGACGGAGTTGACTACGCGTTTCTTCCCATCAACGGCGTCGGCAACAATATGAACGCCAAGGATGCGGCGGACTTCGCGTGCGAAATAGGCGCGAGATGCGGCGTACCCATCCACTACGGACTCTTCGACTCTCTCGACCCGAAGGAATTTGACTTTGAAAATACCCTCATACTTGAGCCGTATAAGAAAACCGAGCTCAAATAAACGGTAGAGTAGTGCAAAAGCCACGCCGAAGGACGATAATGGCGGCATCCGGGATTTTGATATAAACCCGTAATAAAACGCATTAAGGAAAACAATTATTTACAAAAATCTTAATAAAAAACAAAATGAAAGACCGAAACGGCATACGCCGCTTCGGTCTTTTAATGTTCAAAAATTGTTTGAATTACTTAACAAGATGTCTTTTGATCTTTCTCGAGGTTGTCTTCTCGAAGGGAGTTTCGCGGATCTCGAGAGCCTTGATAACCTTGAACGAAGGAAGATTTCTGTTGAGGTTAAGAATCTTCGCGTGGATATCGTTGTAAGCCTTTTCCTTGTCGGGGGTTTCGCCGTAGATCTCGGGCTTGGGATAAACCACAGCGGTGAGCTTGATAGTCTCGCCGTCCTCAGCCTTTCTGCCGACAACAACTACCTCGCCGATCTCATCGATCTTCTCGAGGTATTCCTCGATCTCCTCGGGGAATACGTTCTTACCGTTCTCAAGAACGATAACCGACTTGAGTCTGCCCGTGATGAAGATATATCCGTCAGCATCCATATATCCGATATCGCCTGTTCTGTACCAGCCGTCCTCGGTGAATGCCTTTGCGTTTTCCTCGTCGTTCTTGTAGTAGCCGAGCATTACGTTGTCGCCCTTAACCTGGATCTCGCCCTCGTCAAAGCCACGGTCGTTTGTGCCTCTCTTGTCGATACGTACGGTACAGCTGGGAACAGCGGGACCTACGGAGCCGCTCTTAAGAGCAAAGTAGGGGTTAACCGAGATGAGGGGGGAGCACTCCGTGATGCCGTAACCCTCCGCGATAGTGATACCGAAGCTGTCAAACTCCTTCATCATCTGGGGATTGAGGGGCGCGCCGCCGCTGACGATCTTTCTGATGTTACCGCCGAAGGCGCCAAGCACATCACGGAAGAGCTTGCGTCTTAAGTCGATACCGACGTGGCGAAGCGCGTTCGATACCTTCATCATAAATCTGAGAAGTCCGAGCTTTCCGTTCTTCTTTGCGGTCTCGATGATTCTGTTATACATCGTGTTGACAAAGAGGGGAACAAGAACGAGACCCGTAGGCTTGAACTCGGAAAAGTTCTTCATAATATGACGGAGAGAGTCGTTGATACCGACGGTCATACCGTAATCAAGAGCCGCAAGCATGCAAGCGAGCTCATATGTGTGATGGAGAGGAAGAACCGATACGATAGTGTCATCGGGGAAGAATTCAACGGTCTCGCAAGCGGAGTTGACCGTGCTCCAGATGTTTCTCTCGCAGAGCATAACGCATTTGCTCGTACCTGTCGTACCCGAAGTGAAGAGCATTACCGCAAGCTCGTCCGTAGGACGTGTGGATATCTCGAACTGCTCTTCTGCACGACCCGCCTCGATAAGAGCCGAGAGAGGAAGTATCTTACCTTCTGCCTCCACGGTGGCATCCATGGGGATGAGCTTTTTGAGGGTAGGATGTGTTTCCGCAAAGTGAGCAAGCTTTGTGTTGAAGGTCTTGCTGTAAACGATAGCCTCAGCCTCAGCAGTCTCAAGGAAGCCCTCGATAGCGGCAACGTCAAGCTCTTTGTCCATAGGGATAACAACTCCGCCCACGGTGAGAACTGCGATATAGGATGCAACCCATTCAACAGAGGTTTCGCCGATGATCGCGATACGCTTGCCCGAAAGACCTGCGTTCTGATAGCCCTTTGCTATGCTGAGCACGAGCTCGTGGAACTCACTGTATGTGTTTGAGGTATAGTTGTTTTTTGAATCGAGCCAGCGATAAAGGGTCTTATCGCCGTGGCTTTTGAGAACTTCGAGATACTCTTTGATGTTATTTACCTTGGTAAATACTCTTTCCGTCTTCTTTACTCTCATTATACTGCCCTTTCTTTCAAAAGTGTTTTATAATCAGTTTTCAGCGAGCCACTTTTCAGCAGCAGCCTTGGATTTTCTGGTAATGTCCTCGGTGGTATACTTCGACTCAGCGCCGCCGTTGGTGTAGAGGAAGTAGAATCCGTCCGCGGTCATATAAAGGGTCTCCTCGTAGCCTGCGGGATCTCCGTAGCAGCCGGAGGTAACCTTCTTAACAACCGAAGCGGTAGCGGTGTCGTAAACCTTTTTACAAATTATCTTCTGCATAATTTTTCTCCTTTAATACGTAATATTTGTTCCCAATTATTTATTTTAACATTAAAAAAGATTTTTTTCAATAGGTAATAAATAAAAACGGAGTCAAAATTTGTAAAACAGAGAATATAAATGACACTTGTCAACCAAAAAGCGAGAATAAAAGCTGCCTCTCACTTGCGTTTGAGGCAGCTTTGTATATAAAACCGAAATTGTGTGATTGTTATCCGAAAAAACTTAAGGCTCGATTATTTTGATCTGACCGTCAACGACCTCAACGGGAACGTTAAGGTATGCGGCAACGGCAACTGCGTTTCTTTCGGTTCTTTCCTTGTCGGAGGCTTCGGCGTTGTCGATATTTTCCTGAAGAGTTTCAAGGAGCGATGCCTTTTCTGTGTCATCAAGGTTAGTTCCGTTGCCGAGCGGGTCGAGAGTAACGCTTCCGTCCTCGCCGTAAACGTTGTCGGCAAGGGCATCGGATACGATGACGGAATCCATAGCGCTGTTAACGTAGGTCTCAACGTCTATCGATTTCTCGGAATCGTCGGTTATCGTCATCGTGGTATTAAGAAGATCGGAAACCTTCTTTACCTCGGTCTCGTAGGTAGCGTCATCCATACCGTCGCGTTTTGCGGTAGCGATATTGTCAAACACGCTGGAGAGAATGTTTGAAACACCTTCGGAGTTGCCTCCCGACATACCGATCTGATCAACGAGCGCGCCGTTTACAACGTGCTTAAGAGCGGTTGCGGTCTCGGGGGTGAGCGTCATAAGAACGGACTCTACCTTCTCAGAATCAAATTCGTCGCTGTCGGTAACGTCGGTCATGGTATTGATAACGTTTGCGATATCGCCCATTATCTGCTCGTAGGTCTTACCGTCGCCCGTACCGCTTACTACGGAGTTAGCAAAGTGAGTTGCGGTAACCTTATCCATAGCGATAGCATCGTAAACGACCTCGGACTGAAGAAGAGCCACGATGAGGTTATCTACGCACGCCTTACCGATATTGCCGCATGCGGCAAACTTATCGAGGATCTTACCGAGCGCCTTTACCGTGTCGGCAATAACCACGTTTTCACCCGAGAAGAGGGTGGTAACCTCGGGCACGGATGCGAATACGTCTGCGAGCGCATCTGCCTCTGCTCTTGAGTCTTTGCCGGGCGTTCCGTGCGCAGCCTCGATCATCTCGGTTGTAACAAGAAGAGTATTTTCGGAGAATGCGGTCTTATCCGATAGGTTGACGGTCTTATCTTCACCGTCTTTGTTGATCTTAACGGAAGAAAGAAGATTCTCAAGTTCGGTCGAGTCGATAGAGGGGACCTCGAGTCCGTAAGCGGAGATCATGGATGTTGCGAAGTCCGAAAGAGCCTTATCGGTGATATTTATACCGTATTTTTTGAATATTGCGCCGTATGCTGCGCGAAGCTCGTCGGCATTGGCTGCGGTTCTTGAAGCGGAGATCTCAGTGATGAACTTGGCGTGAACCTCGTCGAGGTTTTCGGGCACACCGATAGCCGCGGTCATCATCTCGATACCCGTATTAACGAGGGAGCTAACGAGAACGTTGAGTCTGTCATTCTCAAATACCTCGTAGAAGAGGTCGGATATGAGAGTCTTGTTGCCGAGAAGAGTCATAGGATCCTCGGGCATATTGCCGATAAGGTCGTTTCTAATTACTACCGAAACGATATTTATAATAGTGGCAGCATCTTCCTTTACGGTTGTGGGGGTTGAATCCTTGAAGAGGGAGATTGCTTCTATAAGGAGATCGGACATAGCGCCGTCCTCTACGGGAAGCGATACGCCGCAGAAGTCCTCGCCTGCTTCCCAAGCGGTGGATGCGCCCGAGAGAAATTCGGAGAGAAGAACGGGGATAATGCCGGATTTATCAAATGCGGGAAGAACGTCTTTAAGAGCCGCGGACTTTTCTTCTGCGGTCTTTGCCTCGTCGGAAACCGTCATAGCCGTCTTTGCGACCGTGCAAACGAGTTCTGCTTCCTTAGCGAGAGTTATTTTTTCACCATTTACCCTGAAGGTGGTGAGCGAATTGAATATAAGCCTTCCGCCGAGCGCGTTAACCGTACCTACTGCGGCGTTATGAGTAGCCGAATCGACTGCGTCGAGCGCAGGCTTTGCCTCCTCGAGCTCGGAGACTCCTGCGTTTGCAATCGTTTCCTCTATCATACCGACAAGGCCGAGAGCTCCCATAATGGGCGCGAAGAATACGAACACACCGAGAACTCCGGCAAGTATACCGAACGCGATACCGAAGCCTCTGCCGCAAGCGCCGGAGCTATCTGCGTCGTACGTGCGGTGAGCCTTTCTTGCTTTCTTCTGCTTCTTCTGCTTTTTGGGTTTGACCTCATCGGATTCCTCGGTGAGGTTAACGTCAGCCTCGGGGGTACCGTCCTCGGAGAGTGATGTTTCCGTGCCGTTATCGTCAAATGCTACGTCTACGTAAGCGTTCTGCTCGCCGTCTGCGGACTCGTCGGCCGCTGCGAGCTCTTCTGTCTTGGCGTCGGACACTGCGGGAGCTTCCGCCTCTGCCTCTTCGGCTGCTGCCTTTGCCTGACGCTTGCTTACTATTACGTTTGTGAGCTTGGTGATAAGCTTGACGAAAATAGGTGAGAAAATCTTAAGTATAAGCTTGATTATAAAGTTTACGGGATAGAAGAGTATCGGAGCTACGATCATTGCTACGACAGTAAGAATGATAGCGGGTGCCGAGGGAAGATCCTCGAATATTGCGATAAGCTCCTCGGGGAGTGAGCCCGCCGCTAACTTTTCGAAAAGCACGTCGGTTACCGTGCTTGCTATCTTCTTTGCGACGAAGATGGAAATTATTGCGGAAATGAGTATAACGAGAAATCTTACGAGTGAGCTTTGCCAGCTTTTCTTTCTGCCTTTGCGCCACCCTCTTAATGCAGCGAGTGCTACGAATAGAAAGAAAACGAGTGAAATAATAAGTGCTAAGTCCATAATTTTCCTCCAAGTGAAAAATATATTATTATTGTAATACCCTTTTTGTTAAATGTCAATAGCGAATAAAAGTATGAGAAAAACGCTAAGTGCTTTTATCTTTGATGTCTTTTGAGAGCTTTCGCATCATAAGCGGAGTTTTTCCGTTCCTTTTTCTGAATTCTCTATGGAAATACGACTCATTTTCGTATCCGATGCTTCCGATGATATCGCCTATCGGGAGATCGCTCTTTAAGATAAGCTCGGTTGCGCGCCGCATTCTTTCATCCAGCAAAAGCTCCTTGAAGCTCTTTCCGAAAAGCTCCGCGATTATCTTTGAAAGATAAGGCGGTGAAAGAAACATTATCTCGGATAGCTCGGTGAGCGTTGCGCGCTTATAGTTGCTCCTTATGTAACCGATAACGGTCGAGCGCCGCATACCGTCCCTGTCGGGTAGTCTTGATGCGAGCTTCAAAAGCTTTTCGCTCTTTCTTGAAAGGTAGTAGAAAAGAAGGCTTGTGGTAAAGCGGAGTATCTGCATATCCGCGGAATACTCGGTAAGCTCAAAGAGCAGATTTTCTATGATGTTTGATATCTGTTTCTTTCCCTTGGTTTCAAAGCAGAGATATATTCCGCTGCCGTCGGACCTCGAATTCTGCTCGGCAAGCTCCGAGAAGACTGTTTCGGAAAGCTCCTTTGAGAGGGATTCCGCAAAATTGTCGGAAATAATGATATTTACACCTATATCGGGCGTATCGGTTCTCTTTATCGAGTGAGAAACGTGTTTGTTCAGTATAATGATATCACCCTCGGTGAGCGTTATTTCTTCATCTGATATTATATGGGTGATACTTCCCGAGAGGACTATCATCATCTCGAGATAATTGTGCTTATGTAAGGGAAAATCCGTGTAACGCGTGTGTGTTCTGACGGAAATATCCCGTCCGTCCCGCATCAGCCGCTCGGTATCGACGATAAAATCACCGCCGCCCGTATACCTTCCGCGGTCGAGCGCGTTACCCGTAAGTATCTCGTTCTCCTCGTCGGTAACCGCCGATATCTTTTTTAACAAAAAGCTTTCCATACGGCATCTCCTTTTCGTTTTGTACCTATTTTAACATATTGCAACCGTATTTTCAATAGAAAAAATAAATCAGGACAGTTTTTTGCATAATTTTAAACCTTGCATATGCGTGTAATGTATGTTAAAATGATAATACTAGATAAAATAATCTTATCAAAACAACTTTATCTGAGGAGAGAGCTATGAAATATTATCTCGCTATTGATATTGGCGCTTCAAGCGGAAGGCACATTATAGGATACGAGGAGAACGGTGAGATCAGGACCGAAGAAACGTACCGCTTTCCGAACGGCATGGATTCGGTTGACGGTCATCTCGTATGGGATGTTGACAGGCTGTTTGAGGAGGTAGTGCGTGGAATTGAGATCTCGGTAAAAAAGTATCCCAAGATCGAGAGCCTTTCCATTGATACCTGGGGAGTTGACTACGTTGTACTAAGAGATGAAGAGGAGGTACGCCCCGTATATGCTTACCGCGATGCAAGAACAGATACGGTAGTGGACGAGGTGCATAAGCTCATTCCGTTCAAAACTCTTTATGAGCATACGGGTATCCAGTTCCAGAAGTTCAACACTATATATCAGCTCTACGCAGATAAGCTCTCCGGCAGACTTGACGGAGCTACCGACTTCCTTATGATGCCCGAATATCTTATGTATAAGCTTACGGGAAATAAGATAAAGGAATATACGAACGCAACTACCACGGGTATGGTAAACGCGATGACGGGCAGATTTGACAGAAAGATATGGTCCTGCCTCGGACTTCCGATAGCACTTGACGCAAATCTTGCCTTCCCCGGAACTGCGGTAGGAAAGCTCAAAACGGATATCGCAAAGCGCGTCGGCGCGGAGATACTCGTTGTGCTTTGCCCGACTCACGATACCGCGAGCGCGGTCGAGGCTATTGATATGGCGGATAATGCTCCTTATATCTCCTCGGGAACATGGTCGCTTCTCGGAGTTAAAACTCCCATGGCAATCACCGACGAGAAAAGCAGAATCTCGAACTACTCGAACGAGGGCGGCGTTAACTATAACAGATATCAGATTAATATTACGGGTATGTGGATAGTTCAGAACCTCAGAGCCGAGCTTTGCCCCGACGTATCGTTCGGAGATATCGTAAAGCTTGCCGAGGCGAGCAATTTTGAAGAGACCTTCGACGTAAACGACGGTATGTTCACCGCGCCCGAGAGTATGAAGAGTGCGATAGACGCATATCTTTTCGGACACGGAAAGGCACTTCCAAAGGAGAATGCCGACTATTTCAAGAGCGCATATAAGAGCCTTGCATGCTGCTATGCCGAGGCTATAGCGGACATGGAAAACAATACCGGCGCGCAGTATAATGAAATATACATCGTTGGCGGCGGCGCGAAAAACGATTACCTCAATGCGCTTACGGAAAAGCACACGGGTAAGCGTGTTATAGCTCTTCCTATTGAGGCAACGGCGGTTGGAAACCTCAGAACTCAGATGAAGAGAAAAGCATAACGTAAGGATTATAATGTGAAAGGAAAATATATTATGACAAACTACGAATACGCAAAGGCTAAATATGCCGAGCTCGGCATAAACACCGATGCCGCTATGGAGATACTTAAGAACGTTCCCGTATCAATCCACTGCTGGCAGGGAGATGATGTTTCCGGCTTCGACTCAAAGGAGGCGCTTTCGGGCGGCATTCAGACCACGGGTAACTACCCCGGCAAGGCAACGACTCCCGACGAGCTTATGGCGGATATCGATAAGGCGTTCTCGCTTATCCCGGGCAAAAAAAAGCTCAACCTTCACGCAAGCTACGCTATTTTTGAGAACGGCGAGTATGCAAACAGAGATGCGCTTTTGCCGAAGCATTTCGCAAAGTGGGTTAAGTTTGCGAAGGAGAGAGGAATGGGCATTGATTTTAACCCCACCTTCTTCGCTCATCCTAACGTAAAGGACAATCTCACTCTCTCCTCTCCCGACGAGGCAACACGTAAGTTCTGGGTAGAACACGGCAAGGCGTGCTTAAAGATAGCAGAATATTTCGCAAATGAAACAGGTGAGCCCTGCGTTATCAACTACTGGATTCCCGACGGATATAAGGAGATCCCCGCAGACAGACTCGGTCCGAGGGCAAGATTCAAAAAATCCCTCGACGAGATACTCTCTATCCCTTACGACAAGTCGAAGGTTTACGTTACCCTTGAGTCGAAGGTGTTCGGCATCGGACTCGAGTCCTACACCGTAGGCTCGGCAGAGTTCTGCCTCTCTTACTCTACTAAAGCGGGTATCACCCCTCTTATGGATAACGGTCATTATCATCCCACCGAGGTCGTTTCGGATAAGATATCCTCGCTTCTCCTCTTTAATGAAAAAATCGCGCTCCACGTAACACGCTCCGTACGTTGGGACTCCGACCACGTGGTTATTCTTGACGATGAAACTCGTGAGATTGCAAAGGAGATAGTAAGAAATGACGCGCTTGACAGAGTGTTTATCGCTCTTGATTACTTCGACGCATCAGTCAACCGTATTGCCGCATGGGTAGTAGGCGCAAGAAATATGCAGAAGGCTCTCCTTTCCGCGCTCCTTCTCCCCTCCGAGCAGCTCCGCGGCTATCAGGATGAGGCAAACTACACGAAGATGCTCGCTCTCTCCGAGGAGCTTAAGACCTTCCCATTCGGCGAGGTGTTTGACGAGTACTGCAAGAGAGTCGGCGCGCCTGTTGGCATGAGCTGGATGGACGAGGTTGACGAGTACGAGCGCGAGGTCCTCTCAAAGAGATAACGATTAAAAAGACAACAATTGTTTGCAATATAATACATATAAGGAGAAATTACAATGAAAAATATACTTGAAGCACCCTTTATGGTTGAAACGGTAAGAACACTTACCAATCTTTACAGACTCGGCTGGGACGAGCGTAACGGCGGTAACCTCTCGTACCTTCTTTACGATGAGGATATCGAGGGATATCTTGATACCTCGAAGGTAATCCGCAATATCCCTATGTCATTCGACGCATCCGAGATCGTAGGAAAGATCTTCCTCGTTACCGGAACGGGCAAGTATTTCAAGAACGTTCAGTACGATCCCGAGAACAATCTCGGTATTATCAGAATAGCGGAGGACGGTAAGTCCTGCGATCTTCTTTGGGGTTATAGCGACGGAGGCAAGTTCACGAGTGAGCTTCCCGCGCACCTTATGAGCCATATGACAAGACTTAAGGTTGACCCTGCGCACAGAGTGGTAATGCACACTCACGCGACCAACACTATCGCAATGTCCCTTATCCTCGGTCCCGACGAGAGAGAGTTCACAAGAGCGCTCTGGAAGATGCAGACCGAGTCTATCGTAGTATTCCCCGAGGGAGTAGGCGTGCTTCCCTGGATGGTTTGCGGAACAAACGATATCGGTATCGCTACCGCAAAGAAGCTTGAAAACTGCAGAATATGCATCTGGACAACTCACGGCATTTACGGCACGGGTCGTGACCTCGACGAGGCGTTCGGACTTGTTGAGACCGTAGAGAAAGCGGCGCAGCTTTATATGCTTACCGCGGGTCAGGAGAGAAAGAACGAGATCAAGGATAACGAGCTTCGCGACCTCGCGGCAGTATTCGGACTCGATTACAAAAAGGATTATCTTGACTGATCCTCTTGACATTCGCACGAAGACGAAACTGAATAATTCCTCGCAGAATTCGTTTGCCCGAGGGCTTTCGTATTCGGGCGCAACCGAATAAAACATGGGTAGAAGTATCGAAATCGGTACCTCTACCCATTATTTTTGCATTTAAAGATAATCTCGAGAGCTTATTTTTGATGCTTTTTCTTGAAATATTCATAATATTATGATAAAATATTTTTTGATAGGCGGGATTCGGTAAACGCGCCTCTCGCTATTAAAAAGCAAAGAAATATAAAAAGGAGAACAAATGTCAGAATTTTTAGCATCAATACCGCCCGTGCTCGTGTGCTTTATCGTGTGCGCGGCGAAGATAATTGAAATATCGATACAATCTCTTAAGACCTGTATGATGGTAAAGGGTCAAAGACTAAAGGCGGCAGGGCTCGGCTTCGTCGAATGCACGATCTGGGGTCTTGTTATCTCAACGATAATCGGAACGCTCGGAGATAACCTCTTCTTGCTTCTTTTCTATTGCGTAGGCTACGCGACGGGACTCTTCCTCGGCTCGACGATAGAGAACAAAATCGCGCTCGGTACGTCTAACCTCGAGCTTATAGCAAGCGACGAAAGTACCGAAAAAATAACAGAATATCTCAAACGGGAGAACCGCGGATATACCGTTTTCGAGGGGCGCGGCTCAAAGGATAAGATGAATATGATATTCATCGTTCTTCCGAGAAGGGAAACGCCCGCGGCGCTCAAGGAAATCCGCAAATGCTGTGACAATAAAGTGTTCGTCGTAGCCTCCGAGGTCAGCAAGTATGCGGGCGGCTACGGAATGGTAAAATGATTTTTCTTGACAAATTCCAATTAAAAGTGGAATATAGTGCAAAAAAATAAAAAAATCTCCCTTGCCACCAAAGGAGTAATGTTGTATAATTAAAAGGGGTAACCCAAAATCGACAGAAGAAAACGGCACGTACGGATTCTGAAAAAGAACAATTGAGAAAAGGAGTCAGATTATGCTTCACTTTCCAAACGAGCATATGCTCAACGCAGCAAACTATATGAAAAACGACGGTTCTGCGGACTGCGCGGATGCGCTTCAGCGACTTATCGACGAGAACCCGAACAGAACTATTTATTTCCCTGACGGAACTTATATTCTCTCCCACCCTGTAATGACGCCCGCAGAGCCCACCCTCAGCGTGTCCCTCTGCCTTTCGGCATACGCTATGCTCAAGGCAAGCGACGATTGGGATAGTGACGAGGCTATGATACGTCTTGGCGAAACTCATAGAGCTAACGATATCAGAACGGTTGGAAGCAACTACTATTTCGCGGGCGGTATCGTTGACGGAAACGGCAAGGCGAACGGTATTTCGATAGACGGCGGACGTGAAACCTCTATTCACGACGTTTCGATAAAGCACACCAAAATAGGTATCCATATCAAACACGGGGCGAACAGTAATTCCTCGGATGCCGACGTTTTCCAGGTAAATATCGTCGGTAACGGCGCGCCCGATTCGATAGGCGTTCTTATTGAGGGAAGTGATAATTCGCTCACCAATATGCGTATTGCCGATGTGCAGATAGGAGTAAAGCTTCTCGGCTCGGGCACGATAATGAGAAATATCCACCCGCTCTACACATGCAAGTATTTTGATTACGAGCATAGCTACGGCTTCTTCGACAATACGGGTGATAACTGGTATGATTCTTGCTATAGCGACCACTTCGCTATCGGCTTCTATATGACTAAGAGAGTTCTTTATAACCGCTACGATAGCTGTGTTTCTTATTGGTACAGCCCAAGAGAGATCTGCCATATCGGCTTTGAGGCAGAGGGCAAGTTTAATGCTCTCGTTATGAACGCTAAGGTCGGATTCAGAGGTCAGGAGGCGGAAAACAAGATTCTCCGTGTCGGCGAAGAGGGCGGTCTGGGCGTATTTGAAAACCTTATCGTAAGAGGTGACGTCGCAGAGGACGATCCCTGCCGCAAGTATCTTCAGGGTAATATACTCAAGCAGCCCTGGTAAGAAGTGCGAGCGCGTGCGACCTCGGCTATCCAAGACTTTTTCATATCCGAGCATAATGAAGCATAACAAAAGATAACAGAAAATAATAAAAGCATCCGATTTTGGTAATTGCCGAGTCGGATGCTTTTATTTTGTAAACAATAGTGTTCAAATTTGTTATATTTCCGTCGAATATCCGTCGTATGCCGCTGTCACGGGATAGCTTTCCGCAAGAGCGGAAACGGTAACCTTCATCGATTCCTCTCCGTTGAAGTCGGGGAAGATGTGGTTGATTATCATACTCTTTGTGTTAAGTGGTTTCAGGACGTTAAGTATCGGCTCGGTGGAAAGGCGTGCGTGCGCGCCCTCCATTACGATAAGGTCAGCTGCGGTTTCAAGCGCCGCGTAAGGGAAATCAAGCAGATCGTGCCTGAGATCGCCCGTGAAGAGTATCCTCTTGCCCTCCGCCTCAACAAGAAGTGAATGCGAGTCGGCAAAGTGGCGTGTTTTATACGCGGTTATCTTCAAGGTGCCGTCGTTGAATATTTCACCCTCCGAGTATCTTTCGAACGATATTCTCGAGGATCCGTCATCGCTCTCGTGCCTGTTTCCGCCGAGCTTATGCGATTTCAGATCGCCTTCGCCGAAAAGGAAGGTGCGCATCTCTTCGTAGGGGAAGAGCTCGGGGCCGTGTATCTTAACGCTGACTCCCTCGAACTGCTTGAAACTCTCCATCTGGTTGACGAACTCAACGAGTCCGAGATAGTGGTCTGCATGCGAGTGGGTGATAAATATATCCGAGAGCGTGTTAAAATTTGCGCCGTAAACCTGCAAAAGCTTCATTATCGGAGCGCCCGCATCGATAAGGTAGTTTTTATCGCCTACGGTAAGGAGTGTCGCGGAGGTGAATCTATCGGGCTCCGTGATGCCGTGGCTTGTTCCGAGAAAGGTTATTTTCATTGTGCTTCTCCTTACTTTTAGATATAGTAATAATCATCGGCATCCTCTTCACCGTCTTCATCATCGTCCTCGGCGTCATAATCATCATCGTCGTCGGCGTGGTTTCTTATCCACTCCTCCTCGTAGTCGTTCATGCGGAAGACCAGAGCGAGCACAATAACGTATAGGAATGGACCCTGGAAATAGAAGATGAAGTTATCGAGCAGGCTACCGAGAAGAAGCGCCGCCGCAGAGTAGAAGAGCATGAGCTTCTCACGCGAGATGCGTTTAAAGAAGGGGAGTATTGATTTAACACGGTAGTAGACGTAAGCGCCGAGTCCGAAGATTCCCATAGCGGACATAAGCTGTAAAACGGTATTGTGCGCCATCATCGGCACGAAGTTTACCATATCTACGACGATATCGTCGTGGAAGTCAAAGAATCCTCTGCCGAATATTGGCGCGGAAAGGAAGTTATCAAACGCTTCGCCCCAGAGTCTGAATCTTCCCGAGTCATCGGATCCGGAAAGAGAGAAGTGCTTTAAAAGCTCGCCTATTCTGCCGCTGAACATGAGCGCGACGACGAGTCCTGCGCCAACGCCGCCACCGAGAACGGTGCAGAGCAGCTTTTTTGAGTCGCTCATAAGATAGACCGTGATAAAAGAGGCGGTAAAGACAAGTCCGCAGATTATTATTGAGTTTCTGGACAGTGTAATAAAGGTACAAACGCATGTGAGAAGCGCGACAACAAGATACACGGGTGCCCACTTGCACTTGACCGCGCCAAGCATAAGAAGAGGAATGAGTATAACGAGAGCGTTGCCTATCGGGTTGCTTATTCCCCAGCCCAGAGAAATGTTTTCCTTGAATATTCTTCCGTCGGTTATTATTCCGTCAACCGAGATGAACATTGCTGCCATCTCTACGATAATAATTATCGCGGAAAGGAGAGCTACGTAGCAAAGGTAGTCGATAAGCTTGTTTATGTTTTCGCCCTCAAATCCGTAGTAGAAGAGGTAGAAGAGGATGAAGAACACTGCCGCCTCGGCAAGACCGAGCAAAATATTCATAGGCGTCCAGTTCTTCGTGAACGCGCCGTTCATAAGGAATGCGGCAGAGAGAAGAGTGAGCGCTAAGAAGAGCGGTGTTCTTTTCGGATGCATCTTCGGCATTACACGCCGTGCTATGAAGTATACGGCGGATATGAAGAGAAGCGAGAACATTATAATTGCCGTTACCATAACGTACGTCTGAGAGTAATAGTCCGACCACGAGGGGTATCCCGGCGTGTGCTTGTAGCTTACAAGGTAGAGGAACATCAGGAGCGTCGGGATAAACGGCTTTGCGCTTTCCGACACGATAAATGCGGCGGATGCCGCAAGAATAACGAGGATAAAGGAATAAAACTCGAGAGCTGTTAGATGCCCGATAAGAACAACTGCGGCAACTACCGTAGGATATATATTTCCTTCAAAAAACGCGCGGAGCTTTGACAGGTGGCTTGAGAGAAGCTCCTTTTTCGTAAGTGTCGTTTGGGTCATAAAAGTACCTCCATCGCCCCAAGTTACGAGGCGATATTATTGACGGTATGTGGGTGTTGCTTTACCGATTTTATTTCTGTTCGGCGATTGAATTTTCCGACACGGGTGTATTCTTATCCTCATTTTTCTCCATTCTGAACGCAATAGCGAGGAGAATGGTGTAGAGGAACGCCGTGTAGAAATAGAATATAAAGTTGTCGAGCAGGCTCGCGCCGAGAGTAAGAAGTATCGGAAGCGCGAGCATAGCCGTATCAAACGAGAATTTCTTTATAAAAGGGATTACCGTCATAGCTCTGTAATAGCCGTAAGCGAGAGTTCCGACGATACCCATAGAGGAGAGGAGCTGGAAGAGCGTGTTGTGCGACATAGTAGGAACGAAGGTTGCCGACTCGTAAACGTCCATCTCGCCCCAATCGAAAAATCCTCTTCCGAATATGGGAGATCTCAAGAAATTGTCCCACGAGTTTTTCCAGAGGGTAAATCTTCCGTTGTCGCTGAAGCCGCGCGATAGGAAGTCCGCGAGGAGCGAGGATATTTTATCCCAAAGCACAAAGGCTCCGAGCGCGGCAACCGCTACGCCGAGTATAAGCACCGCGCGGAAAACGTTACGTCCCTCCTTAGGGCCGAAGAACGCGCCTATAACGAAGGAGAGTCCAAGTCCGAGAGTCGCGAAAATAAGCGCGTTTCTTGACATCGTGAGTACGGCAGAGCCCCATGTTGCGAGTGCCGCAAAAAGGTAGAGAAAGCGAAGTTTCTTATCCGTCATAGCTCCGCGCATAAGCAAGGGAATTATGACTGCGAGCGAAAATCCCATAGGATTGCAAGCAGCCCAGCCGAAGAGCACTTCTTCTTTTATAATAGAGCCGTCAACGATGAGCCTTTCGTTCGTTAAGAAGAGAAATACCATCTCACCGACGAGCACCATGGCGACGAGTAGTCCGAGGTAGCAAACGTAGTCGAAAAGCTCCTTCGGGTCCTCTTTTTTTATTCCGTAGTAAATGAGGTAGAAGAGTAAGAAGAATACCGCAACCTCGGCAACTCCGAATACGAGGCTGGCAAACTTCCATCCGGAAGAGAATACGCCGTTGAGTAAGAATGCTACGGAGAGAACGGAGATAGGAATAAAGAGCGGTGCGCTCTTATAGCTGAAATCGGGCGCGACGTGCTTGACTGTGAAATATATTGCCGCAGCAACAAGTATCACGAAGCATATGGCAACGGGGATAAGCACGTATAGCCTTGTGTAGTAATCGGACCAGTTAGGCACACCCGGAGTGTGCTTAAGGTTTACGAGATAAACGAAGGTGAGAAGCGTCGGGAAAAACGGCTTCACGGTATCGCAAACGAAGAGCGCGAGCGCCGCCGCGAGCAGTACCGCAGCGCCGAAGAATAGCTCGAGCGCCGTGACGTGTCCGAGCAGAACGAAGAGCGCCACAAGGAACGGGTAAAGCTTTCCCTCAAAGAATTTTGCGAGAGCGGGGCGGTGGCGGTCAAAAAGCTCTGTGAATCTTTTTAGTTTCGTCATAGCCACGATGCCTCCTTCATCTTTTCGTAGGTGTCCTCGAATACGGTGGCATCGGAGAAGTTTCTGTAGCCCTCGTAAATGAGCATTTCGTCAACGGTTACCTTTCCCGAATGAATAAGGTTTACCTTATTGACAAAGTCCTTTGTGTTATCGGGGTCGAAGAGAACTCCGACTCCGCCGTCAAGGATATCCGTGTGTCCTTTAACTCTTGATGCGAGAACGGGTTTTCCGCATCCGAGAGCCTCAACGATATTGAAGGGGAGACCCTCGCTCTTCGATGCGCTGACGTAAAGGTCGCAATCTCTCATATAATCGGCGGGATTTTTTCTTCTGCCAAGGAAGGTCACGCTGTCCTCGACTCCGTAATCGTGCGCCGCATCCATAAGAGAAGCCTTGTCCTGACCGTCACCGATAAGCCAGAGGCGAGCCTCCGGAATGTCTTTTTTGATCTTGGAAAGGGAGGTTATAAGGAATTCCTGATTCTTTCTTGCGGAGAGCTCACCGACGAAGAGCATAACGAACTCGCCGTCGTTGGCATAGCGCTCTCTCAGCTCGCCCGCGGGCATAACGTGCTCGGTCGGCGGAACACCCATACCGAAGGTGGGGATTATAGCTCCGCGCGCAAGACCCTTCTTCGTAGCGATACGAAGGTCCTCGTCGTTCATTGTAAGAATGGTATCGGTTTTTGGGCGAAGGATTTTCTCTGCCGTAGCGAGCATCATAGACTTTATCTTCGTCTTTAAGCCCTTTGGCGACTCGGAGAACAGGTATCCGTGCACGATATTAACTGTTCTTGGGCGGTGCCTTTGCTTAAGCGCGAGTCTTATGTGGAACGCCACGAGCGAGGTGTTGAGGATTATAAGGTCGAAGCCTTCGCGCTCGACGATCTCGCG
Organism: Eubacteriales bacterium; assembly: GCA_045654585.1. Classification (GTDB taxonomy): domain Bacteria; phylum Bacillota; class Clostridia; order Oscillospirales; family CAG-272; genus UBA1740. Next base: position 24,725 of record JAZONS010000053.1, on the reverse strand, counting down.
TATCGTACGTCTGCAAAGCTTGTTCTGCTTCGAGAACATCTTTTTCTCGAACGGAATGTTGAAATCAACGCCCTCGCCGCGAGCCATCGTCATAACCGTATGACCCTCGCTCCGAAGAGCCTCGATATACGGAATGTGGAAATCGTAAAGGTGGCCTGCGGTAGATGCCGCATAAAGAATTTTCTGATTTTTATTTTTTGTGCGCTCGCCCGTTTCTATATATCCGAGCTTTGCGCCGATCTTGTTCATAAGACTGTTCTGCCTATCCTCGGGCTTCTCAACGTACTGCTCGTACTTGTTGAACGCCTTGAACGGAGTCTTTATAAGAATACCGATATCGAGCCAAACGCTCCAGTTTTCGATATAGTAAATATCCTTCTGTATTCTTTCTTCAAGAGAGGTGTCACCGCGCAGACCTTTTATCTGCGCAAGACCTGTGATACCGGGCTTTACGTAGTGCTTTATCATATAAAGCGGAACTGTATCGCGGAACTTCTCAACGTATTTCGGCATCTCGGGTCTCGGACCGACGAGTGACATATGTCCCATAAGCACGTTGAAGAACTGCGGGAGCTCGTCTATCGCGGTACGGCGGATAAAGCTTCCGAATTTTGTGGGTCTTGCATCACCGGGAGCCGACCAATTAGTTTCCGTATTTTTGTTGACGGGCATCGAGCGGAACTTGAGCATCATAAAGGTCTTGCCCATCTTACCGACTCTCTTTTGCTTGAAGAATACAGGGCCCTCCGAAGAGAGCTTGACTCCTATTGCCGCCATTATCATAAGAGGTGACGTGATAAGTATGAGAGCAAGCGAGCCGAGAATATCCATTGTACGCTTTACCGCGAGGTTGACAAGACTGTTAAGGGGAGTTGCGTGAACGTTTATAACGGGGATAGAGCCGACCTGCTCTATCTGCTTGATATTCTTGAAGTAACCATAGGTTACAGGGAGGAAATATACCTTTATGCATCTGTCGTCGCAAATGTTGACCAGCTTGATAAGATGCCTCTTATCATAAGCGTCGATAGCGAAAACGACCTCTGTGGGACGGTATCTGTCAAGCACCTTAACGAGATCCTTGAACGAGCCGAGATTGTCGCATCCTACGTCGGGATCGATCTTGTCTCCTACGTAGCCAAGTATCATAATTCCGCTCTCGGGATTGTTGGCTATCTCGGTAACGTACTCCTTTACCGATGCGGTATTATCTCCGATAATAAGGGTTCTTTTTAAAATATACTGACCTTTCCTGAGAAGCTTAAGGGCCATGAACATCACTTTTCTCTTCGAGATAAGAAGAGCCGAGCTTAAAATGAGATGTATCAGCGCCCAGAAGCTCTCGAAGGTACGCATTCCTTCCTTTCCGAAGAAGGCTATCCATATCATGATAAACGCAAACGCCATAACGTTCGCCTTGATGATATTCCAATAGGATTTTCTCGGAAGGGTATATATGGTCGGGCGGTAATTGTCCGTCACGTGGTACATGAACGAGCTCACGATAATTACCGCGAATATAGCTATAAGCGCTTCCGGCTCTGTTATTTCAAAGGGCGGATTGCCGCTGAAAAGGCAAGCCAGAACGAATGCGACGTAAACCGATATCGCATTTATTATCATATCTACATAGCTCTCGATCATTGAGAGCAAGCTACGTTTTCCGCTTGGCATAATATTCCTCGCAATAAATTTATTTAATAATTTAAATAATAATTAAAATATATTCCCTTTATATTACCACACTTTTCCGCTTTTGTCAACTTTTTATTGACAGTGGACTTGAAAGATGATAAACTAAGTATGAAAAAAGCTGAAAACGAGGGTTAAAAATGAATTTTGACAAGTATATACCCGAAATTGAAGAAAAAATAGGCTATACCTTCAGTGATAAGAGCCTTATCCGTCAGGCGTTCACCAGGGCGAGCTTTTGTAACGAGGCGAACCGCGTTGAGAAGATAGGCTATCAATCGAACGAGGTGCTTGAGTTTTTTGGGGACAGTGTGCTCTCCGCGGTGATAGTAACGAGCCTTATAAAAACCAAGACCGAGCGCTATGTCCACGGAATTAAAACGGTTCTTAACGAGGGTGATTTTTCGAATATCCGCTCGAAGCTTGCCGACAAAAGAAATCTCTCGGAAAATATCACAAGACTCGGACTCGAGAAATACTTCATAATGGGAGAGGGAGATGCGAAGCTTGGGATTGAGAACGAGCGTTCTGTAAAAGAGGATCTGTTTGAGTCGATAATCGGTGCAATATATATCGACTCGGGCTTTGATATGGAGGCGGCTGCCGCATCGGTTGAGCTTATGCTTGACCTCTCGGTGTACCTCACTCGCGCTAAAGCTCCGATGCAGAGCTGCAAGAATATGCTCCAGGAGTGGTGCGCCGATAAAAAACGCAGAATGCCCCCACCCGTGTATGAAAAGACAGCGGAATCGGGCCCTGAGCACAACAAGTGCTATACGGTTGCTTGCTTTGTCGGCGGGGAGCTTGTCGGCAGCGGTAGCGGTAGGAGCATGAAGCTTGCGGAATCTGCCGCAGCCGAAGCCGCTTTGAGGAAGCTAAAAATATTAAAGTAATCAATAAATGTAAACAACAATAGTCAAAACAGAATGAAAAACGGAGGTAAACGATGCTTGGCGCTATAATCGGAGATATAGTAGGAAGCAGATTTGAGTGGCAGGAATTTAAGAAAAAAGAGTTCAGATTTATGACGCCATCGTGCTGTTATACCGACGATAGCCTTATGACTCTCGCGATAGGCGAGGCGTTCGTCCTTGGGTGGGACAGACGTTACGGCCCCGATTTTCAGAGCTTCGTTGTTTCGCGTATGGTAAAGATGGGTCGCGAGCATCAGGCGGCTATGTGGGGCGAGCGCTTTTATAAGTGGTTTATGGAAGACCCTAAGCCCTACGGTGGCTGCGGAAACGGTGCGGCTATGCGCGTAAGCTCCGTAGGCTGGATAGCCGAGTCCGAGGAAGAGGTAAAGCATTTCTCGCGGCTCGTCACCGAGGTATCGCATGATCATCCCGAGGGGATACGCGGCGCTGAGGCTGTTGCCATGGCTATCTATCTTGCGAGGTGCGGCAGACCGATGAAGGAAATAAAGACGCGCATGATAGAGTATTACCCGCATATAGAAAATCTTACACTTTCAAAGATACGTCCCGACTACGGAATTGACCCGCTCGGAAAATTTATCACCTGTCAGGGCAGTGTTCCCGAGGCGCTCGTCGCCTTCTTTGAGTCGGAGAGTTTCGAGGATGCAATAAGAAACGCGATTTCTCTCGGCGGAGATTCCGATACTCAGGGCGCGATATGCGGCTCGGTCGCCGAGGCGTACTATGGCGTTCCTGACGAGCTTGAGGAAAAAGCGATGGAGTATCTCACGGATAAATTGCGCACGATCTATTACGCCTTTCGCACGGTAAAGAAAAAGCGCACGGCCCGTACGGAATGAATAAAATATGGACTTTTGTGCTACCTAAATATGAATAAAAATTCCAAATCCCCGATAAATTCGGGGATTTCTTGCTCTTTAATATGGAAAATAATTTTTTGACAAGCAAAAAATATTATTTTGGACTATTGATTTTTAACTGTGGATATGGTAAAATATAATTGATCAGAATAATTCACGCAAGTGATGAAGTTTGATATAATAAAATTAGGAGGATTTTTTATGATTTTTTGGATTATCGGTATTGTGCTTGTGCTTGTCATTCTGCTATTTGCCGCAGGATATCTCAAAGCGCCGCCGGATACCGCGTTTATCGTATCGGGTCTTGGAAAAAGAAAGATACTTATAGGTAAAGCAGGTTGGAGAATGCCGTTCTTGACGCGTATCGACAAGCTTTCGCTCAGCGTAATGCAGGTTGACGTTAAGACGAGTGAAGCAGTTCCCACCAACGAGTTCATCAACGTAACCGTCGACGGTGTTGCGAATATCAAAATCTCCTCTTCGCCCGAAAACCTTGAGCGTGCCGCAGAGGCACTTCTCGGAAAGAGCCGCCAGGAGCTTATAACTCTTGTAACGCAGGTTCTTGAGGGTAATATGCGTGAGATCGTCGGCTCTGTCGGACTTAAGGAAATGGTTCAGGACAGACAGGGCGTTGCAAAGAAAATTACCGAGAACGTTGTTCCCGATATGGAAAAGCTCGGTATCGAGGTAGTAAACTTCAATATCCAGAACTTCAAGGATGCCGCCGGCACGATTGAGAATATGGGTATCGATAACGTTGAGCAGATCAGAAAGAATGCTCAGATCGCAAAGGCTAACGCGCAGAGAGATATCTCTATCGCGACCTCAAACGCTCAGCAGGAGGCTAACGCCGTTAAGGTTGAGGCTGAAAAGAAGATCGCAGAGCAGAATGCCGACCATGCAGTTCAGCAGGCGGATATGAAGGTGCGCGCGGACACAAAGAAGGCGGAGGCGGATGCGGCTTACTCCATCCAGCAGGAAAATCAGCGTAAGATCGTTGAGATCGCAAAAACAAATGCGGACATTGCCCGCCGTGAAAAAGAAGCAGAGCTTGCCGAAAAGGAGATCGCCATCAAGGAGCGTCAGCTCGATGCGGATATCAAGAAGCAGGCGGATGCTCTTAAGTATCAGGCTGAAAGACGCGCTGAGGCTGACCTTATCAAGCGTCAGAGAGAGGCAGAGGCTGCGGCCTATGAGGCTCTCAAGGATGCCGAGGCTAAGCGTGCCGAGGCTGAGGCTCTCCGTTACTCAATGTAGCAGGAGGCTGAAGGAATAAGAGCTAAGGGTCTTGCGGAGGCTGAGGCTATCGAAAAGAAGGCAGAGGCTCAGAAGAAGATGGGTGAAGCATCCGTTCTTGAAATGTATCTCTCGGCGCTTCCCGAGGTTGTTAAGAACGCGGCGGCTCCCCTTGCTCAGACTGATAAGATCGTTATGTACGGCGACGGTAATTCGACAAAGCTTGTGCGTGACGTTATGAGCAGTACCGACCAGATTATCGAGGGTGTAAAGCAGACCACGGGTCTTGACCTCGCGAGCATTCTTGCGGGATTCGTAGGCGCTAAGCTTACCGAGGGAAAGAAACCCACCGACTCATCCGATGATACTGCAACCTGATAGTTTGTCAAAACCAATCAAATAAAATTAAAGCTTCAGAGTGGCTCGGCAAAGAGTTTCTCTGAAGCTTTTTGTATTTAATTTGTGTTTAAAAGTAAAGAAATGTTTGCAAATCTACGAAAAATATCTTATTTTCTGATAAATTGGTAGTGCGAGCTCATCTCGGGGTGTCCCTCGACCTCGAGCGTTAAGTTGAACACCTGATCGAGTTCATCCGTAACGGAAAACTCAAATTCAGCAAACTTCTTGTTGGAGCGTGGCGCGGTAGGCTCTGTTACGTAAGTTGCGAGAAGCTTTCTTTCGTCACCCTTAACGATATACGCGCTGACCTTAAGCGCGGGGAGATCCTCTCCCGCATCGTTGAGCATAAAGAGCTCTGCGGTCGCGCGCTCTCCCGTGAGGAATCTGTTTTTCTTCGTTCTGATGCTCGCGAGAGTCGGGCGGAGGGCATCCTTTACCGCATAATATGCGGGTTTAATTTCGCACGGCCAGTTGATAAGGCTGTTTCCCGCAACGCAAGGCCAGGGCTCGTTGAAGTCCCAGTTTACCGCCATGGAGCAGTGTGGCCACTGGCGTCGCATCTCCTCGAAGAGTGACTTGTAGCTTATCGCCTGAACGAGCAGACTCTTTCTCATAAAGTCGTCGACGTCGGTGTATCCGCCGAAGTAGTATTCTATCTCGCCGGGGCGCGCCCAGCAATCGTCTGTCCACGCGCGGAAGCCGTGATGCGCCACCCATGTCGCATTTTTCTTTGAAAAATCGTTATAATCGGCTTCGCTCATGATGTATTTTTTGATGTAATCGGGGTCGGCGCATCCCGAGCTGCCAAATTCGGTGTAAGCTGTAAAGTAGCTGCGGCAGAGAACTGTTATGAATTCCTCGTTTATAACGCAGTCGATATCTCCGCCGAGCCCCGCCTCGTCATTTCCTGCGCGGCGCATCTCAAAGAGCGTGTTGTACGTTCCGTGTCCCATTCCCTCGAGAGGAGAGGTGGCGTTGAACGGAGTGAATCTGTCAAGCTCGTAGCAGAGCGCGCCGAGGAGCCTTAGCGCATGGGATTGATCGGTCATACCCGACCAGGAGTTGAAGAGCTCGTTGCCGCCGCACCAGAGCGTGATGCAGGGATGAGTACGAAGATTTTTGATGATATAAGTGGCTTCGTTTTTTAACACGGTAAGGTATCTGTCGTCATCGGGGTAGTTATTGCACGCGAGCATAAACTCCTGCCATATCATAATACCCATCTCGTCGCAAAGCTCGTAGAATTCGTCGTGATTTATAAATCCGCCGCCCCACATTCTGAGGATGTTCATATTGGCATCCTTAACAAGGGTGAGAAGCTCGGCGTATCTCTCTTTTGTCATAAGAGCGGGGAAGATTTCGGTGTTTACCCAGTTTGATCCCTTTGCGAATACCTTTTTCCCGTTCACCTCAATTGTTGCGGGGGCGGGGTATCTCGATTTAGGGAAACTTTTTTCGACGGGGTTGGTATCGTCAAAATTACGTAATAACTTAACACGTCTGAAGCCTATCTTGCGCTGAAGCGCCTTTGTGCCCGACGTAGCGGTAAGTGTATATACCGGCTGATCTCCGTATCCGTTCGGATACCAGAGGGAGGGGGAGTCGAGCTCGAAATCAATACTGACGGTCTGTGAGTCTGAGAAGTCGACTTCTTTTGTAAAAACGGTATCTCCGCTCGGTGCTTTCAGCTCGAAAACTAAATTTCCCGTGCCAACCGTGTCAATTTCCGCGCGGATCGAGGCTTTATCGAGCGCATCGCTGAGGCGGTAAGACGCATCGAGCTTTACGGGAGCGGCGGAGTGTATCTCAACGTAAGCATCCTTCCATATACCGGAGGGGATAAGGCGCGGATGCCAGTCCCAGCCGTATTGCGCCGCAGATTTGCAGCATGCGGCAGCCTCATCGCGCGTTCCTTTTCTTCTCGCCCTCTCGTATTTCGGTACAGGGAAGATAACCACGTCGAGTGAATGCTTTTTACCGGCATACTTGCCGATATCTATTCGCGAGGGGGAGAACATTCCTTCCTTGCGGAAGATATCATCACCGTCGATCTTAACTGCAAATTCGTAGTCCACGCCGTCAAGGCAGAGGAAGGCGTATTCACCCTCGGAAAGCTCAAAATCGAGAGTTGTCGAGTATATGAAATATTCGTCCTCCATCCAATCGTAATCGCGGAAGTTCAGTCCGTAGTAATATGGGGCGTATCCGAAAGCCTTTGCGTAATCGAGTCCGCACGCTCCGGGAACGGTGGCGGGTATTCTCTCAACGGGCTCGGATGAAAGCTCTTTAGTGTGAGCGAGAGTCCACTCAAAAGTTTGTTTTCTCATAGTGTTCACCTTTGTTTTTTGTTTTTAACGAGTTGAGTATAGCATTTTTCTTTTTGGATTGTCAACATAAAAACAACATAAAAAATAAAGTTTTGGCAAAATGTCAAAATATATCGAATTAAATTGTGCAATTCTAATACAAACACAAAAAATAAATAAAAAATAATTGATAATCGGTTGATTTTTTTGCGTGCGCATGTTATTATATATATTGAAATAAATGAACTTTGGCATAACTGCGCTCTTTTGACGGTTTTGACTCATTCCGAATGTTGGTTCAACGTATTGCCGAGGTGTATTAAAGGGGAATACGATGATTTACGATCTGCAAAAGGCGAATATGCTGAAGCGAATATCCGCTTGGCTGTTCGATTTTATTATTATGCTGACGGTTGCCGTCGGAATAGCTTTTATTTTCTCTGCCATATTGGGATACGATGCCAAGATGGATAGGATGGAAGAAATTTATACCAAATACGAGGCTGAATACGGTATAGATCTCGAGATCACCGAGGATGAGATGAATAAGCTCACGGATGCGGAGAAGGAAAAATATAAAGAAGCGAACGAAGCGTTCGGTAAGGACGAGGAGGTCGTTTACCTTTATAATTTGCTGTTTACGCTTTCACTCCTTATAGTTTCGCTCTCGCTGCTCGTAACCTTCCTTATCCTTGAGTTTGCAGTTCCGCTTGTCTTCAAAAACGGTCAGACCTTCGGTAAGAAGATCTTCGGCATAGCGGTTATGAGGGACGATGGAGTGAAGCTCTCTCCCGTTGTTCTCTTTATAAGATCGATACTCGGAAAGTATACGATTGAGACTATGGTTCCCATCTTTCTTGTGTATCTCTTCATTACCGGCGCAGGCCTTGCGAGCGCCTTCGCCTTGATTCTCTTGCTTGCGTTCCAGATAGGGCTTCTCATCAAGACGAAAAACAATTCTGCGATCCATGATATCCTGGCTTATACCGTTACGGTAGATCTTGCCAGCCAGATGATATTTGACAGTAAAGAGGCTCTGATAGAATACAAGAACAAGGTCCACGCGGAAGAGGCTGAAAAGAAGCCTTATTAAATTTGATGTTTTTGATTTAATTAATTAAAAATAAATAATATTCAACTTTCGGGAGGTTTAAATGAAAGTAGAATTACAAAATCTGACAAAAATCTTCCCCAGCCGCAACAAAAAGTCAAATGAAGAGGTTGTGGCGGTGAGTGATTTCACCTTTACCATCCCTGATGGTAAGCTCGTAGGTCTTCTCGGTCCTTCGGGATGCGGTAAGAGTACAACGCTTTATATGATAAGCGGACTTCAGAAGCCCACGAGCGGAAAGATCTTCTTCGGTGACGAGGACGTTACCGAGCTTTCTCCTGAGAACAGAGGTATAGGCCTCGTGTTCCAGAACTACGCTCTCTATCCTCACATGACGGTAAAGCAGAACATCCTGTTCCCCTTGCAGAACCTTAAGGGTGCTGACAAGATGACAAAGGAGCAGATGCTCGAGCGTGCTTACCAGGCAGCAAAGCTTGTTCAGATCGACGAGCTTATGGACAGAAAGCCGAGCGAGCTTTCGGGCGGTCAGCAGCAGAGAGTTGCTATCGCGAGAGCGCTTGTAAAGATGCCGAGAGTTCTTCTTCTCGACGAGCCGCTTTCAAACCTTGACGCAAGACTTCGTCTTCAGACTCGTGAGGAGATCAGAAGAATTCAGAAGGAAACGGGCATTACCACTATTTTCGTAACGCACGACCAGGAGGAAGCAATGTCCATCTCCGACCTCATCGTAGTTATGAAGCTCGGTGTTGTTCAGCAGACCGGTAAGCCCCAGGAGATATACGATAATCCTATCAATCTCTTTGTTGCTAAGTTCCTTGGAACTCCTCCTATCAACGTATTTGCGGGTGCTGTGCACGCAGGCGCGCTTTATATCGGAGATGAAAAGGTTCTTGACGTACCCGGCGTGGATGACCGCGAGGTTTACGTAGGCATTCGTCCCGAGGGCTTCATTCCCGCGGCGGACGGCGCGCTTTCCTGCAAGCTCTCCAACGTTGAGGTAATGGGACGTGACGTATCCATCGTTTCGAGTAACGAGGCAATGCTTTCTCCCGCTATCCGTTCTATCGTTGACGCTGATTACGTTATTGACAGAAACGCAGAAAGCGTAAGATTCAACCTCAAGGCGCACAAGGTATTCCTCTTTGATAAGGAGACCGAGGCGAGAATTTATTTCGGAGATCAGAAGGCTCCTGCTGCTATAGAGGAGAACTGATATGGCAAATTTTGCAAACACGATGAAGGGATGGTTTGTTGACGGTTTTTGGAATACCTTCTGCAAAAAGTGGGTATGGCAAGGCTTCTGCGTAAACATCCTTTACAAGAAATTTGACAGCTATAAGGGTTGGCTCTACCTCGCGCCTGCGATAGCACTTCTTCTGGTGTTCACGGTGTGGCCCATCTTTAATACGCTGCGTATGGCATTCTGGAACAAATATAATATGCTCCAGGAAATCGGCGGAACTCTTGAGTTCGAGTTCGGTATCAAGAATTTCGTTGACGTTATAAACTATCAGAGATTTAAGGATTGTCTTAAGACAACTATGATACTTTGCGTGGTAACCGTTCCGATTTCAACGATTCTTGCGCTTGTTATCGCTGTATGCCTTAACTCTATCAAGCCTCTCAGAAGATTCCTTCAGACGATATTCTTCCTTCCTTACGTTACCAACTCGATCGCGATCGGAATGGTATTCGAGGCAATGTTCAATATCGTAGGATATAAGGCTATTATGAATCCCGACGGTACGTTCAGTCACGTTTCGGTCGGTATTATAAACAACATAATCGGACTTTTCGGATTCGAGCCTATCAACTGGATCAACCAGGGCTCGAGCTACACTGCCAACATTGCTGTTCTTATCATTTACATTGTTTGGAACGCTCTTCCGTTCAAGATACTTATTCTTCTTGGCGGTCTTCAGAGTGTTAACAAGCAGTATTACGAGGCGGCAAAGGTTGACGCTACTCCGAGAGTACGAGTATTTACGAGAATTACCGTTCCGCTTCTTTCACCTATGATCGCATACGTTGTTATCACGGGCTTCATCGGCGGCTTCAAGGAGTATTCGAGTATCGTCGGTATCTTCGGTGAGGATATGCAGGCGGTCGGCGGTAAATCGCTTAATACGATGGTTGGATACATATACGATTCACTTGCTCGAAATCAGCAGGGACGCGCGAGCGCTGCGGCACTTATCTTGTTTGGCATAATATTCCTGGTTACTCTTGTGAACCTGTACGTCAGCAAGAAGAAGACTCATTATTAATAGGAGGTTGTTATGTCTGAAACAAAGATTGTTACTATGACAGAGCAGGACATGAAAAAAGTAACCTCCAAGCAGAGAGTTATGAAGATAGCCGTTCAGGTTATGCTTTATCTCTTCCTCGGCTTTATGGCGCTTGTCGTTGTGTTCCCGTTCTACTGGATGATCATTTCATCTCTTAAATCCACGGTGGAGTACAGACTTCCCGTACCCACTCTCTTCCCGGAAGAAATAATCTGGAAAAACTACGCCGATGCCTTTACAAAGGCGGACCTCGGTCAGCTTTTCCTTAACACTGTTTACGTAGGTATAGTTTCAACTATCCTCTCACTGGTTATCACCGTTATCTCGGCGTTTGCGTTTGCGCGTCTTGAGTTCAAGGGAAAGAATTTGCTCTTCACCCTTCTTCTTGCAACGATGATGATCCCCGGCGAGCTCTTCACGATCACCAACTACGTGACCGTAACGAAGTTCGGTTGGATAGACACTTATACGGTACTTATCGTTCCGTTCCTCGTATCCGTGTTCTACATTTATCTTCTCCGTCAGAACTTCCTTCAGATACCTAACGAGCTCTACCTTGCCGCAAAGGTTGACGGCACGAAGGACATTAAGTATCTTTGGAAGGTTATGATTCCTCTTTCGCTCCCCAACCTCATCTCGATCACAATTCTTAAGATGATGGGCGCGTGGAACTCGTATATCTGGCCGAGACTCGTTACTACCAAGGCGCACCACCTTATCACAAACGGACTTCGCGGCGCTTCGTATCTTGATGAAGCGGGTCAGACGAACTTCCCGGTTCAGATGGCAGCGGTAACGGTAGTATCCATTCCGTTGTTCTTAGTGTTCATTTTCCTTCGTAAGTATATTATGAAGGGTGTATCCCGTTCCGGCATAAAAGGTTAAGGGTTTTGTGGCTCTTTTTGGATATAGCTTCCGTTTGTCCCCTTGACTTATGTATATTCTTTGGGGATTCGAAGTTATTTTTGAGATAGAATTTTGCTTTGATGGTGAGGCGTAGAAATCTACGTCGAGCGGTCAAAGTGAAATTATAGCCAAAAAGAACAAGAAATCTCCAAAATAAAAACAATGCGCAAAAAGATAAAAATTGCAAACAAAAGTTTGTAAATGCGCAAACAAGTTCAGGTTAATCGGCTTAAATAAGTTTAGGCTTTTAACAATAAAAACAAAAAAACAAAAAAAACGAAAGGACAAGAAAATGAAAAAAATCATTCTCACAATTCTGGTTCTCGTTGCGATGACCGTAAACGTGCTTGCTCTTACTGCATGTGATATGTTCAAGCAGAACGATCAGTTCCAGAAAGCAACCTACGATGTACCCGCAGAGGGTTACGACGGAAGCGAGGTTACCATCACGTTCTATCACACGATGAGCCAGACCAAGCTTCAGCCCGTGCTTGATACTTACATTGCTGAGTTCAACAAGCTTTATCCCAATATTCACATCGAGCATAGCGCTCCCGGAAGCTATGACGACGTTCGTGACCAGATAAAGACTCAGCTTACCGCGGGTAACCAGCCTAACATCGCATACTGCTATCCCGACCACGTTGCTTCTTATAACGTTGCAGGCGCAGTAGTTCCGCTTGACAATTTAATCGAAAGCACCATCACCGTAACCCGTGCTGACGGCACGACCGAAATTCTTGGTCTTACCGAAGCTCAGAGAGCTGACTTCATCGAAGGCTACTACAAAGAGGGTACCGTATTCGATAAGGCAGGAACAATGTATACTCTTCCTCTTTCTAAGTCTACCGAGGCTCTTTACTACAACAAGACCTTCTTCGATGCTAACAATCTTAAGGTTCCCACCACTTGGGAAGAGATGGAAGAGGTTTGCAGAGCTATAAAGCAGATCGATCCTACCTGTGTTCCTCTCGGTTACGACTCTGAGGCTAACTGGTTTATCACCATGTGCGAGCAGTACGGCGCAGGCTATACCAGCCTTGACGACGGCGGCAAGTTCCTCTTCGATAACGAGACCACCCGTAATTTCGTTAAGGAATTCCGTCAGTGGCACCAGGACGGTCTTGTAACAACCGAGGAAATCTACGGTTCTTACACCTCCGGTCTCTTCACCGCTACCGAGGGTCAGAGATGCTATATGGTTATCGGTTCTACCGGTGGCGCATCCTACCAGACTCCTCCCGAATCCGATGGCGTATCTCTCTTCGAGACCGCTATGGCAACTCCTCCTCAGATCGATGCAAACGCTCCCAAGGTAATCTCTCAGGGTCCCTCTCTTTGCATCTTCAAGGATAGCAATCCTCAGGAAGTTGTAGCTTCTTGGCTCTTCGTTAAGTTCCTTACCACCAACATTTCCTTCCAGGCTGAATTCTCCATGGCATCCGGTTACGCTCCCGTAATCAAGTCGGTTCAGGAGAACTCTGTTTACAAGGCATGGCTCGATTCCTCCAGCGGAAAGATCGACGGCAAGAAGCCCGCTAACCTTACCGCAATGAGCGTTAAGCTTGCTCTTGCTCAGGAGAAGGCTTACTTCGTATCTCCCGCATTCAACGGTTCTTCCGAGGCTCGTGACCAGGTTGGCGTTATTATGCAGACTATTCTCGTTTACGAGGGTACTGACGTTGACGCAGAGATCGACAGAGTATTCAAGGAAGCTATGGCTGAGTGTGAATACGCTTTGGGTTAATTTTCAAAGGATACTAATTGAATTTTAAAAGATGAAAATTCTAACTAAATTACTCCTTATCGTTCTGGCGCTTTCGATGCTCGTAACGTCACTTGCCTCGTGCGAGCTACTCGGACTCTCCGGAAACGATAACGGAGGCGATACTTCCGGCTCGGATGAGCAGGGCGGTAATCAGGACAACGGTCCCGGCGAATTTATCGACTATGCCTCGCAGGTGAAGTTCAACCCCTCCTCGGGAAGAGCGCATATCTCTGCGACGGTCAAGACCTTTGTTGACGGTGATACCACTCATTTTGAGGTGAGCGACAGAAAGATCGCTCCCACGGGAATTCTTAAGGCAAGATACATTGCAATTAACACTCCCGAATCTACCGGTCAAATAGAGCCTTGGGGTAAGAAGGCGTCTAACTATACGAAGGGCGCTCTCTCCGAAGCTACCGACATCATTCTTGAGTCCGATACTTCCGCTTGGAATCTCGATTCTACGGGAGACAGACATCTCGTATGGGTATGGTACAAGACCGCGGATGACAACGACTATCGCAATCTCAACCTTGAGATTCTTCAGTCGGGCTTAGCTATCGCTTCGAATTCGTCTAAGAACAGCTACGGTGACGTAGCGGTCAAGATGCTTTCGCAGGCTATGGCTCATAAGCTTTACGTTCACTCTAAAGAAAAAGACCCCGATTTCTATTACGGCGCGGCTATGCCTATTACTCTCAAGGAGCTTAAGCTTAATATCGAAGAATATAAGAATAAAGACGTTAGCTTTGAGGGTGTCGTAGTAAGAAATTCTGCTCAGACGGCTTACGTCGAGGAGTATGACGAGGAGACGGGCACGTATTTCGGCATTCAGGTCTATTACGGATTCGGACTTAACTCGTTTGGTCTTGAGATACTCAACGTTGGTAACCGCGTTCGTATCACCGGTTCTGTTCAGTATTACGAAACCGGCGGAACGTATCAGATTTCCGACATTAAGTACAACGCGATGATCCCCGATCACGAGGATAATATCCTTAAAATCAGCACAGGGCACGAAGCTCCATACAGAGAGGTAGACGTTCCTACTCTTCTTGAAGGTAAGCTCACTTATGAGGTAACAACGACAGACGATGACGGTAACGAAAGCGTCGAGACGAAAACCTTTGATTACGGCTTTATCGGTATGCACAGCTCCGCGTCTATCAAAAATCTTACCATTACGGATGTTTATACGACTCCCGACGGTAATTCTGCCGGCGCAATGTCTATAACCTGCCGTGATGAAGATGGAAACGAAGTTATTCTCAGAACGATCGTTCTTAAGGATAACGACGGTAAAACCGTTACCGCATCGGAGTTCCCCATAGGAAGCGTTATTAACGCAAAAGGAATTATCGACGTGTTTAACGGAGCGTATCAGCTGGGAATATTCTCTAAGTCCGACATAACGTTCGTTAACGCGGACTGACTGCTGAAAAAAACAAAATAAAGCGAATTCCTTTTGGAATTGCGCGTATCCTTAATTAATGGCGCGTGAGGTTGATACGCTCGTTTTACGGATATCAGCCTCTGCCGCCTCTCATGAAACTAGTCCAACTTTTAAATTCAATATAAAAAGGAGCTATCATGAAAAAATTATTTACATTATTTCTTGTTCTGGTTCTTTGCGTTTCGGTTCTTGGTTCTTGTGCTCTTAAAGACAAGATCAACGGACTTTTAGGCAAAGGTCCCGACGAACAGCCCGATGAAAAAGATCCTCTTGACTCCGCTATTTCGTATATCTTTGATCTTTACAGAGATAGCGCGGAAGAGACCCCCGCAAATTACGATCTTGTAAGCATCGTAACGATTGACGGCGTAACTTACTCCGTAACGTGGACTACTGATAACGAAAGCATCACCATCGTTCCTAACGAGGAAGATGAGAATATGGTTACCGTTGTAGTTCCCGAGGCAGGTAACGAGGACGTTCCTTACGTTCTTACCGCTACCGTTGCAGACGCGGAAGGAAATACAAAGTCGAAGTCCTTCGACCGCGTTGTTCCTAAGTTCCACGTCAATACTGCTGCTGAGTATTACGCAGCAGAGGCAGGAGACCTTGTGGTTGTAGAAGGTATTATTACCGGTATCGCTGCTAAGTCTCAGGGCTCGTACAACACTCTTTACCTCAACGACCTTAAGGGTGAAGGCGCATACTACGTTTATAAGTTCGCAAGCGATAAAGACCTTATTACCGACCTTGGTCTTAAGATCGGTATGACCGTAAGAGTTTCCGGTACTAAGGACGTTTACAGCGGCACTCACGAGATCATTGACGCTGCTGTTGAAATTATCGATTCTACCGTTAAGACTGTAACTCCCGTAGATTACACCTCTATCTTCACTAACGCTGCAGACCTCAAGGATGAGGCTCTCGTTGGTAAACAGGGCTTGCTCGTAACCATTAAGGGCGTAACTATCGGTGACGTTGGAAGCAACGGCTACCGTCACTTCACTCTTGGCGATAAGACCTCTTACGTAAGAATTTCTTCCTCGTCTAACTGCATGTCCGCAGATGACGTTAAAGCATTCGAGGCAGCATTCGTTGCTAATAAGGGCAACATCGCTGACGTTACCGGTGTTATCACCATTTACAGCGGAAACTTCTATCTCGTTCCCGTTTCCGTTGATGCATATTCTAATTTCGTAACTCCCGACCGTACTGACGCTGAGAAGGTTGCATTCGAGCTTGACGGCATCACTGTTACCGATAAGGTTGCAGTTGACACCGAGATCGCTCTTCCTGCAGCAGGTACTCAGTACACCGACGTTGTGTTCACTTGGACTGCTGAAGGCGCTGAGATCGTTGACGGTAAGATCAACGTAGTTCTCGGTGACGAGGAGCAGACTATCACTCTTAAGGTTGTTGCAACCTTGGGTGAAGAAAGCGCAGAAAAGACCTTCACCATCACTGTTGACGCTATCAAGAAGGGCTCTGTAAACCTTACCGTTGATACTCTCGGCCTTGGCGCATACAATGCTGAGGAAGAATCCAAGAAGGTATTCGGCTTTGGCTTCTCCTACATTCAGCTTGGTAACTATGGCGACGGTATCCAGATGAGAGATAGTGCCGGTGACAACGGTGAAATGAGAACCTCGATGCTTTGGAACACCACAGCACTTGGCAAGGGTATCAAGAGCATCACTCTTACTATCAATCCCACCAAATCCGCATATGACAATCCCGACGCTGTTATCTTTACCTTTGGTAATGCAGCAGACGCTCTTACTTATACCACTAAGCTTACGACTGTTAAGGGTCAGATGGTTTACACCATTACTCCCGACGCTGGAACTTACACCTTCTTCAAGCTTGAGTATGACTATGATAAGTCTGCATACTGGGAGTCCATCGTTATCGATTTCGAGCCTGACGGCGAGATCGTTATAACCGACGAAGAGAAGGTTGAAACCGAGAAGAACGCTGTTAACGTTGAGAAGACAGAGTTCGCAGCTGACGGAACTCTTACACTCGACAGAACTCCCGTTATGTATAACGATGTTGAGATCACTTGGGCAGTTAACGGCGAAGCATACGATGGCGAAACTCTTGCTATCGTTCTTGGCAGAGAAGAGCAGACTATCACTCTTACAGCTACCATCAAGAGCGGTGATGTTACCGATACCAAGGAATTCACCATAACCGTAGCTAAGATGTCTATTTTCGAGATAAACGAAGTGACCACCTTTGAGGTTGGCGTGGCATATAAGCTTTACGTTTATCAGGCAAAACTTGGTAATAACGTGTATTTCGCAGGCACCACTACCGATAAAGACTACAGACTTGCTACAAGCAATAGCATAGCTGAAGGCGTTGACGTATATCTTGAGGCAGTTGAAGGCGTTGAAAATGCATATCGTCTTTACTTCTACGCAGGAGAAGAACAGACTAAGACTTATATACGTACATATGACTATAAGTCCGGTAACTATTATAACGGTAGCGCGGGTCTTGTTGAAACCGTTCCGGAGGAGTATTGCGTATACGATGCTACCTTTGGTACCTTCATCACCACTACCGCTAACGGTACTTATTATCTTGGTAATTACGGCACAAACGCTTATATCCAGGGCTCCAGCACCTATTATATCACAGGCGATAAGGCCGGTGATCTTGGAGTTTCCCAGTTCGTTGCTAAGCTTGCAACCTACACTTGCCTCCACGATTATGCAGGCGATTGCGATCTCGTATGTAACGAGTGCGGCGCTGAGCGTACTTCCGAGACTGCTCACACCTATGCAGCTGTTTGCGATGCTGACTGTGACGTTTGCGGATACGTTCGCGACGACGCTGCGGCTCACGTAGCAGGCGAGGATGACGGTGATTGCACAACCGCAATTCTTTGTGCAAACGAGGGTTGCACCGCAGAAGCTGTTGCAGCTAAGGCTCACGTAGCAGCAGCTGATGACGGCGATTGCACTACCGATATCAAGTGCGCTAACTGCGATCAGGTTGCAACCGAGGGCGCTGAAGCTCACGTAGCAGAAACTGATGATGCTGATTGCTCAACCGCAGTTACCTGTGCAAATTGTGATTGCGTAATGGTTGAAGCTAAGGAGCACGCAGCAACCGATGACGGTGATTGCACAACTGCAGTTATCTGTGAGAACGAAGGCTGTGAATATGTAATGGTTGATGCCAAGGAGCACGTAGCAGAAACTGATGACGGAGATTGCACAACCGCAGTTACCTGCGCAAATTGCGAATACGTAATGGTTGAAGCTAAGGCTCATGTAGCAGGCGAGGACGACGGCAATTGCACAACTGCAGTTACCTGTGTAAACGAGGGCTGTAATGCAGTAGCAGTTGAAGGCAGCAAGCACTCCTATGCAAGCTGCGACGATACCGCTTGTGATAACGAGGGTTGTGAAGCAACTCGCGAGCCCGTAGAGCACCTTTATCAGCACGAGTGCGCTGATAAGTGCCACGAATGCGGTGCTGAGAACGCAGGCGCTGTTGATTGCACCGATTCCAATAGCGACGATAAGTGCGACTACTGCGGCGCTGAGATGGACACTACCGGTGATACCACTCACGTTCCCGTTAACTAATCGGAAACCGTTAGTTTAACCGTTTTAAATTAATAATCTTATTACTTAGCTGAAAAATTCAGTTAACAGAAATTATTAATTAAGTGAATAAAAAGGCTCTGACCGAGTGATTGGTCAGAGCCTTTTACTTTTATGATGTTGTTTTATAGTCACCCTAGCTTTGGGAGAAAGGTTTTGAGTCTACGAGAGATTATTTTGCCGAAAGCGCAATATTCTGCGCGGTGATAGCGAGCTCAATCAGCCTTCCCCAGTGGGTGAGTGAACAAAAAACGATTAAATATCGTTTTTTGAAGCGAAGTCCGGTGAATTATACTATTAAGTGCAACACTTTTAAGAAAAAAGAACACTCATATTGAATCCTGTGTTATAATGAAGTTACCACACAACAAATAACAAAAGGAGAATTCAATATGAGCTATACCCATTTTACCATAGAAGAGCGCTGTTGTCTACGGGAATTTTACAAAAAAGGCTACAGTTACAGAAAAATTGCAAAATTGTTAGGTAGAAACGTGAGTTCTGTGTCGAGATAGTTGCGCAGAAATTGCACTCATATGTACGACACACCTAAATATTATCCTCATACAGCCCAAAAGAAAAGCAATCTTCGACGCTCATACTGCCACCGAGGAATGTTTTGGTCGCAGGAGTTAATAAAGTACATAGAAGAAAAGCTCCTTGCAACGTGGTCGCCCGAGCAGATTGCTAACGCTCCTTCGCCATTTGAAAAAATGCCTTCTGCAAGAACTATATACCGTTGGATCTATGACAAATACTTGCTGGGTGGCAATCTGAAGGTGCTTCGCAGAAAAGGCAAAAGTCATTTAGGCAAAGAAACACGTGGCAAGTTTAATCTCGGTAAATCCATTAGAAAAGGTGACAAAAGTGTATACAAGCGCAAAGAAGCAGGACATTGGGAGGCAGATACGGTTGTTAGCGGACAAGGAAAAAGCAAGACTTGCTTTGCAACTCTTGCAGAACGCAAAACACGTCTTTATCTTGCGATGAAGATAGCGGACAGAAAACCCGACACTATGGCTGCCGCCATTATATCTATGCTTTCCGAGTTCCCGGGCGAGCTTGTTAAGACGATTACTTGTGACCGAGGAGCCGAGTTTGCCAATTGGCAAACAATTGAGAAGCGACTTAATTGTGACGTATATTTCGCTGATCCTTATTGTGCTTGGCAGAAAGGTACGAATGAGAACAGCAACGGACTCTTGAGAGAATTTTACCCCAAGGGGCGCAACCTCTCAAGAGTTAGCCCCAAAACACTTTTGCGGAATCTGTCGTTAATTAACAACAGACCCCGCAAATGCTTAAATTATATTTCTGCTCAGGATTCTTTTAACTTAGAATTGCAAAATCTTTCTTAAAAGTGTTGCACTTCTATTGACAATTCACTAGTCCCACGAACGCGAGCGAACCGAGCGAGCAACGCCTCGCGACAGTTTGCGACACGGCAGTGGTCAGTAAAAGGGGGACCGCTTGCGGTGGATGAGGTGTTTTTCTGCTATGTTTGCCCTGCGTTTCCGAGGCTTTATAGACGAGAAATTATTTTGCCGAAAGCGCAATGTTCTGCGCGGTGATAGCGAGTTCGATGGCGTTATAAGCCTGCTCGACGGACATGGAGTCCTCTGTGCCGCATCTGGAGTCCTTGATAAGGTTTGTGAAGAAGGGAATTCCCACCTTGCCCGAAACGGACTCGGTAAATACGCCGTCGTCCGTGCAGACGAAAACTGTGTTCGTAACCTTCTCGGTAGAACCGATATTGCAGTTCTTGCGAAGCTCAATGTAGCCCTTTTCGCCGAGTATGATAACTCTTCCGTCGCCCCATGTCTGAATTCCCGAGGGGGACATCCAGTCGATACGAACGTAACCTGTAATACCGTTATCCGCGGTGAGCGTAGCGTCACCGAAATCGTCAAGGCCGGGGTACTGCTTGTTGAAATAGTTAGCAACTCTTGCCGAGGTAACCGTTGCGGAGTTCGTTCCCGCATACTCGAGGAACTGCTGGAACTGATGCGAGCCGATATCCGTCAGAATTCCGCTCGTTTTCTCTCTGTCAAAGAACCACTCCGGGCGGCTTGGAGCATTAAGTCTGTGGGGCGCGAAGATATCTATATGCGCAACCTTGCCGATAATACCTCTCTCGATTACCTGCTTTGCGAAGAGCGCCGCCTCGTTCATAACGAACTCGCTGTAGCAAACGAAGAGTCTTTTGCCCGTTTCCTTTGAAACTGCCTTTACCTCTGCGAGCTGCTCGAGGGTGATAAGGGGAGCTTTATCCGAAAATACGTCCTTTCCTGCTCTCATAGCGGCAATCTCTATTCCTGCTCTGTCACCGGGGATAGCGGCAGTCGCTATAAGCTCGAGTTCGGGAACAGCGAGAAGCTCGTCGAGACTTTTGCAAACCGTAACGTTCGGATACTTTTTGAGGAAATCCGCAAGGAGCTTTTCATCGGGCTCGTAGATATGAGTCATCTTTGCTCCCGCGGCAAGAAGTCCCGAGCACATTCCCCAGATGTGTCCGTGATTAAGTCCTGTAACGCCGAAATAATAAGGCTTTTCCGGCGGAGTCGGTATATGCTTGTTATAAGAGAAAACTTCTTCTTTCGTCATTTTATTTCACCCACTTTTCAAAGATATCGAGGTCGCTGAGCATTACTTCGTCCTCGTAGCATTTCATCATAGCGTCTGTAAGTCCCTCAACGTAGAGGAGCTCGCCGTTGTCGCGGATATACTCGGAGTTTACCTGATGGACGGGGAAGCTCTGCACCGCTTCTATGCATCTCGTATGCGCCGCGGCGGTGTAGGGAGTGCAAGCGGGCTTGAAGTTCTCCGGATCAAGGCAGCCTTCGATAGCGATCTTGGACTTACCGCCGTCAGAGCCGCCCGAGAAGGGATTTCCGTAATGCTTCTCCTCGCCGTCGTTGAAGTATGCAATAATATCCTTGGTGTTCTCATCATATTTAACGGTGGCAAGCTCAAACTTGTAATCGAATACGGGGTTGCGGTTAACGTCGGTGGAGTGAGCCGCAACGAAGAGACACTTTGCGCCGCCCTCGAGCTCAAAGCTGATAGTAGCATTATCAAAGTTCTCGATATTGTTAACTCTGAGAAGGTCAGCCTTTACGTTCTTCGGCTCTGCCGCAAGACCGAGCTCTCCGCAAACGTAGAGCATATTGTGGATATAGTGAGCGCAGGCGTTAGCGGCAACGCTGTCATTGATAACAGTGCCGTCTTTTGCCCTGAGTTTTCCTGCCCAACCCGAGCCGCGTGTGAAGTATTCCTTCTTTCTCGGCCAGAGAATTCTCGTCTTAAGCGAGATAGGCGCGCCGAACTTGCCTGCGATAATATCGTTCTTAAGAGCGATCATTGCGGGCGCATAGCTCCACTGATATCCTATCATAACGAACTTGCCAAGCTCTGCCGCGCGGCGCTCGATAATCTCCGCATCCGCGGAAACGCCCGAGAGGGGCTTCTCGCAAAGAACGTTCGAGCCGTGCTCGAGCGCATAGAGCATCTGGCGAGTATGTAAGTGTATGGGCGTGGTAATTATTGCGAGGTCAGCCTCGTGCTCGCGGTAGAACTCTTCCATATCGGCATAGATAGGAATGTTGCGCGCCTTGATATCTTCGTAGCAGGGCGAGTTTTCTGCGTAGGGGTCAACTCCGCCTACGACCTCAAAGTTGTTTTCGGACGAGCCGAAAAGAGCTTTCCAATAAACGTGTGCGTATCCTCCGATACCGACGCAAACAATTCTGACTTTCTTATTCTCGTTCATAATCGTGCTCCTTTCAATCGTGGCAATAAATATAAAGTGCCACAATATGCAAACATATGTTATTATATTTGGGGTTATTTGGTGGGGGAATACCCCCGTTTTTATTTTTAGTAATTTTAAAAAGCTCGTTTATGCAGCGTCTAAATTGTTTGAAACGCTGATTTTGTTCGGATAATTCGGGATGGTGATTAAGCGATTACTTTTTCTCGGTAACAGCTCTATACTTACCCCAGACCTTCTCAAACCAGAGATCGCGCTCACGTGGGATAGGCCTTACGGGAACGAGCTCGAGCTCGAGCTTACCGCAGCGCTTTCTTACGGTGACGATCTTCTCTCTGCCCGAGGCATCCTCTGCGACGGGGCATCTATCCATAAAGTCGCCGCCCGAGAGCACGAAGCCCGAACCGCGTGAGCCGAAGGTCTTTGCGGTATAGCTGATAACCTCTGCGATAGCCTCTTCCATTCTGAGGATATCCAGGTTTTTGAAGAGGTGAGGGATATCGTAAACGCTCTTCCACTTATTATCCTCGGTGAAGCTTTCCGTATCCTTTGCGATATCGGCTTTTGCGGCTTCCATAGATGGGATATCTCTGAGGAATGCGAAGTGCTGGCTCATTCTTGCGCTGTATTTATCACGCATAACCACTACGGTGGACTTATCGCCGCGAGTTTTAGCTATAAGCTCGTTAGCTTCGATAACGGCTGCCTCTGCGATTTTCTCAAAATTCTCGGAGGGGAGGTTTTCGCTCTTCCAAACGATGTGCTCGGCGGCACGAAGGCTGCCGACCTGGCATGAGTTGAGCGCAGTTCCGCCCGGGCGGAAGATACCGAGGCTGCCTGCGGCTTCGCCTGCGGCGTAGAGTCCTTTTACGTTCGTCTGCCAATCCGAGTCGATACGGATACCGCCGTTATTATGCTGAGCGCATACCGCAACGCGGAGGGGATCCTTTGTTATATCTATGCCGTGATCACTGTAAAGGGAAATAGCGCCGGGGTTCATTTTACGGAGTCTTTCAATAGGCAAGGCAATCAGCGCGTCGGAGTTTTTGAGGTAATTATACGAAACCTCGTCGAGCTTATCGAAGCCACCTTCAAGTCCCGTAGGCTCGCGTCTGAAGTCCATAAACACGTCGCGCCCGAGAACCACGTTCTCGTGGTAGATAATAAGGTCGATATACGAGGATCCGTGTATCTTTCTTACGTCGAAGGGCCACTCGTATCCCTTGAGGAATACGTTCTTCAGCGCCTCCTCGGGGGTATCGAAATAGTCAAGAAGGAACTCACGCTCAACGCCCTCGGCATCGACCGAGATATAGCGAGGAAGCACCTGCTGATAAGTACCCGAAACGTTCCATCTGAAGTCGGTAGAAGCGAGTCCGTACTGCCACTCGGAGAGGTTACCGAAGGTAGCGCCCGCCTCGAGAGCGAGTGAGGAGTTACCCGTATGGGAATTTGGATAAACGTTATCCTTATAAACTGCGGCAGGACCGCCCGTCGCGATAACAACGTTAGACGCGGAAACCGCGATATACTCAACCTCGGACGTGCTCGAGGTATCGAGCGCAAGCACGCCTACGGCGCGACCGTTCTCGGTGAGTATCTTGATAGCCTGAGCATTATCGAGAATGGTGATACCCTTTCGCTCAACCGCCGCCTCAAGCACCTCGGTCATTTTCTTTGAGGTATAAGGACCTATTGATGTGGCGCGGCAGTAGGGGTCGTGGTCGGTCTTATAGCCGACGTACTCACCGTACTCGTTGGTGGGGAATCTCATGCCGAGATTCACGAGCTTCATAAAGGATTTTGCGGAGTTTGCCGCCTCGGCGAGTGCAACGTCGCCGTCCATGGCTCCGCCCGAGAAGAGCGTCTCTGCCATGCCGAGAATGCTATCGCCGTCATCTCCCGCAAGCGAAAGCTTGTAATAGGTCTGCTTATCGCTGCCCGTATTTCTTGAAGTACCGGCAAGCTTGCCCTCGGTCATAAGGGCAATATTTGTCATACCCAAATCATAGAGCCAGTCCGCGCAGTTGTAGCCCGCGCAGCCCGAGCCGATGACAAGAGCGTCAAAGGAATATGTTTTCATTAAAGATGTCCTTTCGGATTTGTTTTAACAGTATAAAAGTCTATCTTGATTTACCACAATCTGACTCTGTTTTATCTAACCCTATCGTAATCTAACTATTTTCAGCTTAACTTAGCACAGAGCTTGTATTTCCGGTTATCCCGAAATACACCGGGTTAGCACAGAGTTAAAGGTGTAGTAAAAGCCTGATGCGAGGAGATTTTGGTGAGAAATCTTCGTTCTTCACACCGAGAGCCGTACGAGGGTACGGCGAGGTGGGAAAACGGAGATAGGAAATTATGGATTAAAACGAAGAAATGCGTAGCATTTCAACCTTAGCTAAAACAAATTCGCACCGA
>JAZONS010000052.1:0-106063 GCA_045654585.1 Eubacteriales bacterium | reverse complement strand
GGTGGGATATCTTCCGTTTTCAAGATAGAAGGAAACGTAATCGTTATATCTTTCTATTCCCTCCTGAACACCGGTATAAGAAGTATTACCAAAGGTTTCTTTGAAATAATTAAACTCTATCCATGAATATATTCCAGAGCCTACGTAGGATGCATCTATGATAGCAATAGCTACGTCATCTCCAAACTCATCTGCCATTCTCGTGGCGAGCACGTATCCTATTGCGGAAACGTCACCTGAGATGACGCTGGATTTGCTAAGAAGCTCACTCGTTACGGTATACCAGCTTCCAATGCCTTGCTCGACCTCGTAGAACTCATATTTCGTCGGAGATCTGAAGACCTTTATGCTACTGTAGTTATCAGCATTTGCGATATATTCCGCAGCGTCTTCCATTTTATAAAGCTCGTATGCGGCGTTGCTCTGTCCGCTTATAACAATAACCTCACCTATTGCGACGTCGGTATACGTAAGTACGGTGGGTGTATCAACGCCAAGCTGCTCAACTGTAAGAGTCAAGCCCTTTTGAGCTGATCTTGCACCGAAGGTTGCCTTGAAATTACCGGTAGAGTCAACGACAGCAATAACGGTTTCGCCATCGAGGGTTACCTTGATCTCGGCGCCGATTTTACGGCATGTTCCGAAAACGTTTATGGGCATATCTCTCTGGAATACCATGCCATTTGAATAGATTGACGTCATTTTTACGCTAGAAAGTCCCGAATCGTTACCGAGAACGTACTTTCCGTTTCCGTAAGGAATGAAGCCGTAGCCATCCTCAACGACAAAGTTATCGGTAAGGGCGCTTCCGTTTGCAATAGTGACGGACGTCTTGCCCTCCCCGTAATTGAAGGTAACTCTTCCTGACGTACTCGAGAAAGTGCTCTTCGTGGTTATAAGCTCACTGTCGGTTACAGAGAACGATGCTCCGCCAAGAAATACGTCGGAGGTGACGGATATCTTACTATTTGTAATTACGTTACTTCCCGTAGCACAGTTAAATCCGCCATAAGCACTTACGGTAGTATTATTCATACTGAAGGTTGCAGTATTCCAAGTCTGAATACCGTAAATGTTAAGCTTTCCTGTGCTCTTATCAACAAGGGCACAATTTTCAAGCACGAGCTTCGCGCTCTGTTTTATTGCTATAAGACACTTATCCTCGATCGTTCCGCCCTGGGGAAAATCAGCTCCGGTATACGTAACGTTGACGTTCTTCATCGTGGTAATTCCCGACGCAAGATGGAGAACCGGCTGTGATACTGTCGAGAGATTGGTGCAAACGATATTGATGTTCTCAATATTAGCTCTGGCATCAGCGCCTGCGGTCATCTGCATATAGAACATAGATGCAGAGTTTCCTATTGCACGCCAGGTTCCTATGTTACCTTGATCGTCAGTTCCTTCCATATTGAGCGTATAAGGCGTTCTGACCTGAACTACGTTTCCGTCGGTTGCGGTCACCGTGTGACCGTTAAGGTCAATGCTAAGGGTTGCCGTCGGGCTCATATTTCTTAGCTCCCACCAGCCCTTGCCACCAACCATGAAGCTTTTGTTCATAACAACGTTATACGTAGTGTTCTCCGACAAAGCGGTTGCCTGGTTATCAAGCTCATCCATAAACGCATCAAAGCTGCAGTTTTTCGTTGTCGTTACACCGTTCTTTACGATAGTAACGGTTACCTCTTCGAGTTTTCCGAGTTGAAGGACGTATTTACCGTTGCCTTTATCAGCAAAAAAGGCTTCTACGTCCGTCTTATAGTTATCAGCAAATTCCATTCCGCTTCCAATAGTAACGGAGTTCTTTCCCGTTCCGTACTTGTACGTAATGTCGCAATTAGTAGCGGAGATGCTCTCGCCGGACGTTATAAGCTCCGAATCGGTAACGACCACAACAGAGTTGCCTTTAAATACTTCTGCATTCGTCGTCGCTTTGCAATTTTCCATAGTTATCGAGGTGCCTGTAGATTTAAAGCCGTAGTAAGCCTTGATCTCGGTGTTTTTTAACTCGACAATTGGATTCGTTGGATTTGAATAAGAGTAGATCGCTGTAAATTGGAGTTTTCCCGAGCTCGTATCCTCCAAAACGCAATCCTCAAGACTGAGTTTTCCCGAGCCTAATTTAATAATATTCTTCTCCACAATCGTTCCACCCTGGGGGAAGTTCGTTCCGGTGTAAGTAACTCTGACGTTCTTCATAAAAACATCACCTATCATAAAATGAAGAACGGGCTGATCGCTTGTAGAAAGATTTGTACAAACGATATTGAGATTTTCTACGTTTACCTTCGTCTGAACGTCTCTCACGAAGAACATTGATGCACCATTTCCGGTAGCAATCCACGTTCCCGCATTACCGTTCTCATCGGCACCATCGATGTTAAGCTTATAACCGGTTCTGACCTGAATTACGTTTCCGGAATTCGCCGTTACGGTATGTCCGTTAAGGTTTAAATTAAAGGTTACGGTAGGACTCATATTTCTGAACTCCCAGTAACCCTTTCCGCCTACGGTAAAATCCTTGTTAACGTTGATCGTTATGACCGCGTTTTCATTTTCAGAAGTTGCGGCACTGTCAAGCTCCGTCATAAATGTGTCGAAGCTTCCGTGTCTTGCGGTAGTCTGTCCGTTTTTCGTTACCGTCATAGTTACTTCCTCTGTGGAATACGCGGATGAATCCACTGCATTTACCACAATGACGGTGCTCAAAACGAGTACGACCAGCATAAGACAAATCAAAAATGATTTTGGTTTGATGTTCATTTCTTACCTCCAATTTCGATGATATTAACTGTAAAATACTACTATTATATTAACATATTTTTTACTTTATTGAAATAATCAAATATAATATACCAGCCTTACATTGTAAGATAAAGCGAACTTTTAACAGTTATCGGAACGTTCAAATTACAACTTTTCGCGACCTATTCGACCAGCAGATCCGTAAACACAGCAAAGCACGATAAAAGGTATAGAGTCGCGTCAAATATATGGATATTTTTTACAACTTTTAAAGTTGTTTTATTATAACGCGAGTTGTAAGTTATGTTATACAATAGGTATGGGAGCTTATAAAAAAATCGTACTTAAAATTAACACGACAAGCATAAGGCTGATGAATGGTAGTTTTCGTTTAATACTCATTTAGCAAACTCCTTTTTTGGTTATTTATCTTGATTATAACACGTTGTAATATATACCGATAGGAACACAAAAATAGCATTTTGGATTCTTGGAGATTTTTTATGATAAAAGTATCATTGGTTGATGTGGAGCGAGTTTTTCGCGATTTTTATAATCTGACGCATTTTAAAGCTCAAGTTAAAAAAATTGAGCTATCCTCAAACGCGCTAAGGTGATAGGAAGATTCCCGGTAAAGCGAAATGCAAAGGACTTGAATTGCACTTTTGACGAATATCTTCACGCGACATGTTCACTTTTTGGTCTGCAAACTCACCGCGAGCGAGACGAATGCGAGGTTTTGTTTTTCTCCTTTGAATATAAAAGTGGCTGAGTCATTAACTTAGTTCCAAAAAAGGAAAAAAGCGGCTGTTCTTTACCGAAAGATATTGAGTATCCGCTTGCTTTGTTGTATATATATAACAATGGGAGAAAAAATCGAGTAGTTTTGCCATTAAATCTTGTAATCTTTACATTCCAAAAAACAGATATACAAAAAATTCGCTAATGTATTTCTTGAATATTTTATCGCTGCGGCAAAAAAAGCAATGGAAGAATATAATTCACCCCTTCCATCGTTTAAGACCGCACAGGCAGCACTTAAGGACTAATTCAGGTTAAAACCTTAATGTTTCGGCACAAGGCAATTTATTACAGCAATGCGGGTGGAAACCTATATTCCATAGAATTTTAAGCACGGTTATCGTTTAAACAATGGGCTTTAAAAGTCAAGTAGCAATACTTGGCTTTTTTCTTTATAGCTTAGATAAGCAAAAAGGACTGCACTTTTCGTTACAGCCCTTTCCGCTTCTATAAAAGATTAACTATAAATCGCTTATCTGAAATACTATTGATTAACTATATCAAAATCCCGGACACCTTCAGCCTTCTCCGGCGGGAGAAGGTGGCAGACGCTATGCGGCTGACGGATGAGGTGTTATTCTTATTAGATTTATTGAATAATAATTTAACCTTGATCAAAATCCCAGATTCCGTCGTTGTCTTCCTTAGGTGTAGTTTCCGTGCCAAGCGAGGTAGTGATAACGTCATTAGTATCAATTTCTATAACCTCAACTTCGGGATTAATATACTTTTTCATTATTTCTACCTCCTTTAATGCTCTGCGGAATTTACTACATACTCTCTGTAGGCATCAGCGCTTGCAGCATACTTCATAAGTCTTTCTACAATACTTACAAGATTCGCATCCGCAGCATTGCCCGTGAGAGAAGTTACGTACTTATAGTAAGCATAGATATTGTAATATTCGGTTACGCTGTTTCCGCTATCCTTATTAACAACAGTATAACTTACGTCGTCCATCATCATATATGCGTACATTGCGATCTCAAGACAATCAGCATTGCCGTCATCATTTGTATCAAGGGAAATTGCTTCAACTTTCCTTCCTCCGACCGCAAATGTGAAATCGCTTGCCTCATAACCGCTTGCAAGGTAGAATCTGAACGAAGGTACTTCGCCAAGATAAATCGAAACCGATTTGAAATATGTATCATCTGCAGGCTGCTTTGCGGCATCTTCGGTGACGGTTACTTTGTTATTCGCATCGTAATTTTCGCCAAGAATATTTGATATCTCTACAAGCTTATCCGCAACATCTTCTGTTGTTTTAAAATAAGTGTGAGCAGATGCGGCGTAGGAAAGCATATCGCGAACGAGCGTTTTTTCAACCTCGCTGCTATCACCGGCTAATACTGTTTTTGCATAATTAACAACATTTAAAGTCCACTTAGCGTTAACGGTAGTCTCGCCTGATATCAAAGCTACCACGAGTTTAATATCATTCAAGCTTTTTGACGCAGGCAGAGATACCTGAATGCGATAATACTCCGATTCGTCTATCACCGTTATCATGCTCTCATCAAGTGTGACGGTCTCGCCGTCAATGTATACGCCAGATACCGCATTTGTAGCGGGAACGTAAATATTGTATACGAGGTTTGAGTAAAGAGTTACGCTGGACTTGATCTTATAGCCCACCATTACCTCGGGATAGACCTGATACGTTGTATATTCTCCATCTACGGAAGACTTAACAAATACGCATTCAGCGCCGGTATCAATAGTAACCTTATTATTAACCGTGGAAGAAGTTACTTTCGTAGGAACGGTGAGTTTTAAGTAACTACCGTCGCTTCCCTTGCCGAAGGTTACATTGGATTTATCGTTCGAGGTGTAGATCTTAGAATTTGCCGTTGTGCTGCCGAGAATGACTTCACCGCCGTTTACAGTAACGGTTGCTGCAACGGGAGTTATATCCGATGTGCTGTTAAAGTTAAATACGTTAGTAGAGTTAACCATTCCGCTTACGTCAAATACGCAGTCGTTAAATGCTATCACATAGTTTACAGGCATAGTCATAGGCTGGGAGCCATTTGAATAATGCACAAGTAAATCACTACGATCAATTCCGTAAGGAACGGTTATCTTAACGTTTGTGAAGTTAATATTTCCGCTCTTATACTGGTCGTAAGTTCCGTTAGACTGTGTTCCGAGCGCAAACAGATTTCCGCGAACGATGATTTCACCGCCGTATACGTTAAGAGTGAAGCTCTGCTTATCTGCGCTATAAGTTTTCGTTCTTGCAAAGAAGAGCTGGGTTGTATCGGTCTGAGTAACGGTAAATCCGTTAAGGTTTACGTCAATCGTGCCGACTGCCACACCGAGGTTCTGGTCATTGCCAACAGACGTAGCGTTGCCCCGAAGAAGGATTTGCGCTTTGCCTAGCGCAGCTTCATTTTCAGAATCGACCAAGCCTCTCGCCGCGCTCATTGCATCGGTAAACTGAGTTTTAGCGTATGCGCCCTTGAACTCTCCGCCCTGGAATAATACGATAGGATACGTATCCGAATTGCTGTATTCTGCCGGAATCGTTCCATAACCTTCAATGTGAACTTCGGGTTGTAAAGTGTAAGATACCCAATCACCTATAGTTATGGGATTAACGAATTTAGCCACAGCACCGGTATCGGTATAGAAAGCGGTTCTGTCAATAATGGTTTTATTACCCGCGGAAATGTAGGTATTTATATCGGTATGAGCGGTAAGCGTGAGATATTTGCCATCGCTACCCTTACCGAAGGTTATCGAAGAATTACTGCTGCCCAAAGCATAAAGCACGGTTCTCCAAGGATGAGTACCGCTTCCGTCACCCTGACCTGCTATAAATTCACCGCCATTGATTTGGAAATCAATATTAGTATAAGCAGCATTCAACTGGTATATCTGATTTGCCTTTTTCAATTTCGCCAAATCAATCACACAATCGTTAATGCGGACATCAAATTGAGCCAAAGTATCAGCGGTACCACTTACTGTGCCGGTCGATGAAGTAACGAACCAGTCATTAGATCCCATAGGAGCGCTAAGACTTACGTTAAGATTGGTAAAGTTCAATTCAGCATCCTTGAGATCACCCGTGGTTCTACCTCCATTCTGTACTCCGACTATAAAGAACTGACCTCCAAGAACTATATTGCCGTCATAAACGTTCAACGTAAATTTCTGAGCATAATTATTTTCTGTTTTAGCTCTTGTATAGAACAATTTTCCGCTATGAGTTGAAGTAAGAGTGAACCCATTAAGGTTAACGTCGAGTACTCCTGCAGTTTGACCCAAGTTCTGGTCTTCGGTCGCAGCAATGGCATCTCCACGAAGAAGAATCTTTGCGGTAGTATCATTACTTGCATTCTTGAAATTCAAGGAATTCAACGGATATGCAAGAGCTGTAGTAAACTCATTCTTACCAAATGCAGCTTTAAATTCACCGTTCTGGAAGATTACTATCGGATAAGTATTTGCATCTGCTTTATCTGCCGGGATAGTTCCGTAACCATCGATATAAACGGACTTAGCAATTTTCTCCTGCATGCTATAGGTTGCGGTATATCCTGTGCCTTCGTTCTTAACGAACTCTGCCTTTACTCCGCTTGAAACTCCGCTGCTGTTGATAGCAGAATCGAGGTAAAGAGCGTTGTTTGTCAATGCAGACGCCGTTTTTACGTCAGCAGGAACGCTAACGGTCATATACTCACCGTTGCTACCCTTACCGAAGGATATGGTTGACATATCGTTGAGAGCGTAGATCGTTGTGTTAGCTACGCCTCTGGAGAGCTTAAGCTCACCGCCGTTTACACTCAATTCAACTGCAGGCTTAACCGCCACGTTGCCGTTGAAATTAAACACGAGAGAATTTCCGTATACTCTGCTTAAATCGAACACGCAATCGTTGAACTTAATAGTGTATGCTACGTCGGTATCCGCAGTATTAGCTATAGAACCGTTAGAGGTTGAAATCAAGGAATCGGCAAGCTTCACGCCTCTCTTAACGTTTACGTTAACGTTTTCAAAGAGGATTTCGCCGTTCTTGAAGGGGCCCGACATATTGGTGCTACCCGAATTATTCTGAGTTCCTATTGAGAAGAGATAAGAATTCGCGTTAATATTTCCGTTTCTTATCTTAAAGGTAAGAGTCTGCTGATTATCGCTGTACGTCTTCGTTCTGAGCCAGAAGAGAGCGCCGTCATGCTTCTGAGTCAAGGTGAAGCCGTTAAGGTTGATATCAATCTCACCAACTGCCTGACCAAAGTTGTCATCACGAGCCAGAGCAACAGCATCTCCGCGAAGAAGAATCTTTGCAGCAGGCTTAGCGGGATCCTGAACGCCTGTATGAGAGCCTACGAAGCTTCTTGTCGCTTCCAACGCTGCCTTGAACTGATCCTTCATAAATGCGCTCTTAAACTCTCCGTCGTAGAAGAGAACTATCGGATAAAGCTCAGCATCCGCATAATTGGAGGGAAGAGTGCCGTATCCGTCTATTTCAACGTCGGATAAGCTCTTGAAGGTAAAGTTATCAATGTATACCGTACCGTCCTCGCATCTGAATACCATCGTCTGAAGGAGAGGGTCGCTTGCTACTTTTACGTAGTTATCACTGGTTCTTGAGCCGGTGATGGTTTTACCCTTGCTATCTGTCACGGTGCTGGTGATGGTTTTACCGCGCCACTCAAGCTTTATATGGAAGGTTTCCTCGCCGTTGTACGTATATTCGTGATATTTTTTGTCTACGGTGGGTTCGCCAACCTGCATAGTTGTGTCACTGTGGTGAAGTCCTATCTGGTTATACCATCCTCCGGGCGCGACGTAAAGCGTTCTCGTGTTTGACGCGCTGTTCGTTCCCCAGCTCGTTACGTTTGCATCAAACTCGAATACGTACGTATCCGTAGGATCATAGTTCTCTATTCCGCCGATAGCCTTGAGCCAGTTGAACTGAACGCTCTGCTTATCCGAAAGCTTGAGACGCATAGCAGAGTAAGAAGGAGCTTTAGCAGAATATTTTCCGCTGTTTTCTGTCTCCCAAAGACCAAGAGCGGAAAGATCTGCATAGGTGAAGTAATGGAAGTCATCGGTATAAACAACGTCCTCCTCAGGCTTTTCTTCCTCTTTCTCGGGCTCTACTATTGAGAACTTATCGAGAACGAGTCCGTTAACCTGTTTAACGCTTACTTCAATAGAGTTTTCCGTAACGTTGAATACTGCATAAGTAGGCTGTTCTCCTGCGTTGGATATTACAACCGCCTGCTCTTCAATGTTGGGCTTATCCTCTATTCTGTCGTGGTTAAGAGCGGTTGCACCGATAAGCATATAAACGGTACCTGAGCCCTTAGTTACAAGGTCGGGATTCTCTTTAGTTGCAATTTCGCCATTTTTAATAGGATAGGTTCTCGTTACAAGGTGAGAGTGACCCTGAATAACGAGGTCAACGTCAAAGCCTTCGATAATATCCTGAAGCGTATTGCGGTTATAGCTTCCGCCGAAACGGTTATAGTTAGCCTGATGAGCCATAACTATAGTCCATTTAGCGTCCTTGTTTGCTTCAAGATCCGCCTTAAGCCAAGCGCGCTGAGCCTTCATCATAAGCTCGTCCTGTGAGCTATATGCACCGGAATTGTATACTACGAAATGCGCATCTCCGTAATTGTACGAATAGAAGGTTTCATCCATGTACTTGATAAGGTTCTGCACCCATTTAGCATCCTTATCCGTTCCGTCTACAAGAGCATTAATAGAATTAACAACACTTTCGTCAAGATGAGCATTGCCGCCGTTATCGGGGTGATTGAAGTGCATTCCGAAGTAGAAGTTCTGATCATTGGTGTGAAGCTCGTCATCGTGGTTTCCGGGAGTTGCAAAGTGAGGAATAGTTGCGCCTGCTTCACCGAGTGCCTTGAAATAGAGATTCCACTGCTCTTCGTTAAGACCGTTTTCCACTACGTCACCGGTATGAAGAATAAACGCGGGATTCTTAACTTCTTCAAAAGCTTCGTCAAACGCAGCTTTGGCATACATAAAGCCTTTGTTTGCAACCTCTGTGCCGCCCCAGGTGATACCCTGAGTATCGCCTACCGCGATAAAGGTGAATTCTTTTTCGTCACCCTTTGCTGTAGTAAAGGTATAAGCCTTACTCCAATCATTTGCTTCATCTGAGCTGTCCTTAACGCCTATTTTGTATTCATATTCGGTATTGGCAATAAGTCCCGAAATATCAGCCTTGAAATAATCTTCATCAGCGTACTCGGTCGGCTCGGTAAGCTTATAAGCGTCGGCTACCGTCCACTCGGATGCGCCAACGGCTCTATACTTAATAGCCATAGCATTGCTACCTATAAAAGCCGCCTTTGCGGTCCAAGCAAAATGCCTTGAAGATGTTGCATCGGTAAACGAGGTAACAAGATTATATACGTTTTTCCCAAAGCCTTCCGATGAGGGCTCAAGAGTTACAATCTCATATTCGTTGAGAATAAGGTTTTCATAAGAAAGGCTAACGTTTTTAACTCTTTCCTCATTAGTTGCATACGCAACAATGCCACTGCCGGAATGCTTATTGTAAGAGCCCTTGCGAACAATTCCGCCATCGGGAAGAGTTACTTCAACGATAGTCATATTCTGCGCGGGATTTACGCTCGCGTAAACTGTATAGTCACCGCTTCTGTAATCACCGTTAACTTCAGCGCCGAGTATTGAAAGTCCGGCGTCAGAAATTGAGAAGAGCTCAGTAGTTCCGAGCTTAATACTGACTTTGCATCCTGTTACGTAGTTTACAACAGCGCTGTAAAGAGCCTGATCGTTGTTTGCAATTGTAACAGGCGTGGTGTTTACAGCAGTGAGATTAGACGTAGCAAAGGAATAAGCCTTTCTTACGAACGCCTCACCAATCATCTGCTGGGTGAGAGTATCGTAGTGCCAGCCGTCCTGCTGAACAAGATCCTTTGCTTTACCGCTTTCGGGATCAATGAGATCATATCTCGTGTCAAGCATTGCAACGTTTTTGAGCGACCCATCAGCCGCGACTGCGTCCTGACCTGCCAAAACTGCCGCAAGACCTGTCGCGTTTTTAGGAGGTTCAGCAGGATTGCGATAAATTCTGCCGTAAACTGCAGGCATAGAGGAAAGGTCCTCGCCCGTGATGAGTCCAACGTCACGTCTTACGTCGGATATAAGAGTTTTAAGAAGGGTAGAATAAAGCTCCCCGGTCATATCGCCGTGGTTGCCGTCTCTTTCGCCCTGCATCCACCAGAAGCCCTGAACCTCGGGAATATATCCCTCTGCTTTAAGCTTTGAAACAGCTTCTTTAACGGTAGAAATAAATCCGTTGTAAAGATCGCCTATTTTATCCCCGTCAAATGCTATATCGGGATTAGCCGCGATATAAGAAGGGGGAGTCCACGTGCTCAAATTGTTGCTCGCGGAGATTCCGTTCGCGGAAAGCTGAGTATCTCCGTTTGCGTACTTGATTATAACGTGTTTTTCACCGCTTTTGCTAAGCGCGGTCGCAATTCCGATTTCAGCACCGGAATACGCTCCGTCTTTTCCAAGACCAAAGGTCACGGGAACAAAATCGGTAATATCGTTTCCGTATCCCTTTCCGTAATAGAAAACGTTTTCAATTCCCGAGTCAAGAATATCCGCATCCGAATATTCATCGGGATAGTTTAACGTTTCTCCGTAGCCTACCGCATTTGACTGACCTGCGATAAGCCACACGTTGATTTTTTTGCCGGTCTCAGCATTTCCTTTCTCCGACGTGCTTGCGCTTATAACAACCGCAAGAGCCGAGAAGACCAATGCCAAAACAAGCACAACCAATAAAAGCTTTTTTGTTTTGGTTTTCATTTCTTTTTTCCTTTCATTATTTTCATTATTTTATATTTTGCAAAAATAAAGGATATCATATATTAAATAATATGGCATTTATATTATAATTCATCTTCGCTTCATTGTAAATAATCAAATATAGTACACCCGCTTTATCTTGACAAGTAAAGCGAAGTGGTGTATAATAAAGAAAAAAATATGGAGTTCAATATGGAATTACTACAATTAAAATACTTTTGCGATGCGGCAAAAACTCAGAATTTTTCAGAAACTGCAAGGAAACACAATGTTCCCACCTCAAACATCTCAAACGCTATTAAAAGGCTTGAGGTAGAGCTTGGTTGTGAATTCTTCGATCACTGTTCAAATAAGATTTTTTTGAACGATCAGGGCAAAATACTTTATGAGAAGGTCTCCTCGGCGCTTAAGCTGCTCGATGATGCGAAGGTTATGATAAAGGAAAATTCGAGTTTGCCTTGCGGCGAGATTCACTTACGTTGTAAAAGCAACAGAGGAATACTTAGTCAGGCGATGGAAGAATTTATTAAGGTTTATCCGAATATAAAATTTAAAATGACCTTCGGCGAAGCGCCCATGTCGGAAATTGATCTTTTGATATCATATGATTTGCCGATTGATGCAAAAGAAAAGATACTTCTCCTGGAGGAAGATTTATTGATCGCTATGCATAAAAATCATCCCCTTGCCAATAAAGAGGACTTGGAGATTGCAGATCTTAAGAACGAAAGATTTATTGTTGGTCTTTCTACGCATACGGACGCAGAATGTAGAAAAGCCGGATTTGTCCCAAACATTGCTTTTGAATTGAACGATCCGACTTACGTAAGAAAATATATCGAAATGGGACTCGGAATCGGATTCATTCCGTCAATTTCCTGGAAAAATCTTTTCTCGGACTGTGTTGTTTTAAAGAACGTAGGCGTAACACGAAAGACATTTGCTTACATTCCAAAAGACAGATATACCAAAAAAACCGTTAACGTATTTCTTGAATATTTTATCGCTGCGGCAAAAAAAGCAATGGAAGAATATAATACTTAAATTCATCATAAAACTATCAACATTATCCAAGGCTTTACTAAGAAGGGCTGTCTGATTAAAACAGCCCCGAAAAAAGAGCTGCTTCATTTACGGCATAACCAAATAAAAAAACGGCAAGGGATTGCATTTTAACGCGTCCTTGCCGTAAATAAACATATTTTTGGAGAAGATCAAGGTTAAAACCTGCGGTTTTCTCCATTTTTTAAAGTTTTCA
Source organism: Eubacteriales bacterium (assembly GCA_045654585.1). GTDB lineage: Bacteria > Bacillota > Clostridia > Oscillospirales > CAG-272 > UBA1740. Next base: position 93,429 of record JAZONS010000052.1, on the reverse strand, counting down.
TTATTTTATTGATATGTTAGTCCAAATTCAAAAGTTTTTTTAAGTTGTCGCTAAAGATCATTTCCCTCTCTTCTTCGGTGAGTGGGATTCTATTAAAGCGTTCAAGCTCCTCGCTCGCATCCCACATCGGAAAATCGGTTCCAAAGAAAAATCTATCCGCGCCGAACAGATCAATAAGCTCCTTTGCGCGCTCCGTACTGATGAAAGGCAAAGACGAGCAGGTATCGAAGTAGACGTTATCAAGCCCTACGTAAAGCTCGGACTCCTCCCAGCATCTGTAACCGCCGAAGTGAGCTGCGATAAAGTTAACGTCAGGGTATTTTTTAGCCATTTGCACAAGTCGGTATGGCTTTGAATACTCATATCTATCATCGCCCATATGAAGCAGTATCGGAAGCTTGCCCGATGCGGCGCGATAGAACTTTTCTGCTACCTCATCATTGATATTAAACTTCTGAAAATCGGGGTGAAGCTTTATTCCGCGAAATCCGTTTTTGATGGCAAATTCTACCTCTGCTCTTATCTCTTCCTCGGTAAGGTCCTGATGCAAGGTTATAAAGCCTATAAATTCGGGATGAGCATCGATCTCACTCTTTAAAAACGTGTTGATGGCGCGTACCTGGCGCGCTGTCGTGGCAACAGAGTGAACGACAAATCTCGTAATTCCGGCTCTTTTACCGTCTTCAAGCAATTGCTCTGCGGTGCCTGCCGGCATATGCATTTTTATACTGTAAAACTCACCTATGGTTTCCGTTGCTTTAGATGCAATTTTTTCGGGATATATGTGCGCATGCGCATCTATTATTTCCATTTTTTTATTCTCCGTCTTTTTCACTACCAATGGCGTGGGAGCGTTATAATTTACCTGAAAATTAGTAAGACAATACTAGCACATCTTTTGTAAAAAGTCAATAAAAATTCAAACATATCCTTTTGATTTATACGCGCGAGATTTTCCCGTATTTTATGTTTAATGTTTTTCTTTTTTCAGCTCTTTGCACTTTTTCTTTGATATGACTTGAAAAATGTCGAAATATATGTTAAAATAATGAGGTTTTGTTTATAGGACTTCTCTTTGCCGAATTTACTCGCGTCGTGAGTCCTCAAAAAAAACTACTAAACAATAATATGGAGGAAAAGAAAATGCAACTTATCTACAACGTCAATGACAAGCCTAAGTTCACACGCGTTCTCGTATTCGCTCTTCAGCAGCTTCTCGCAATTCTCGCTGCTACGATTGCCGTTCCCTCTATTATCGGTAACGGTATGTCTCAGTCTGCCGCTCTCTTCGGTGCAGGCGTAGGCACCTTTGTTTATCAGTTCTTCACCAAGCGTCGCAGCCCTGTTTTCCTCGGCTCGTCGTTCGCTTTCCTCGGCTCTATGGCTGCTGCTTTTGCAGGCGGTGTTTCCGCTGCGGCAGGTCACCTCGGACTTATCATAGGCGCAGTTCTCGCAGGCCTCGTTTACGTGGTTATCGCCATCGTTATCAAGTACGTAGGCGTTGAATGGATAAGCCGCCTTATGCCCGCCGTTGTTATCGGCCCTACAGTTGCTATCATCGGTCTTTCCCTTGCAGGAAATGCAGTTGGCGATCTTCAGCGCGGTCCTAACACCTACCTCGCAATGCTCTGCGGTCTTGTAACACTCTTCACTGTTATGATAGCTTCCGTATTCGGTAAGAAAATGATGAAGATGATCCCCTTCATTATCGGTATTCTCGCAGGCTATATCGTTGCTACCGTGTTTACCGTTATCGGTATACTCGCAGATGTACCCGCTATGCAGATCATAGGCTTCTCCGCATTCAAGAATATGCAGTGGATCCCCGACTTCACCTTCGTTAAGGCATTCTTCGGTGAGAAGCTCACATTCGGTGAATACGGTAACTTCTGGGGCTATCTCGGCTCTATTGCAGTTGCTTATATCCCCGTTGCTCTCGTTGTTCTTGCGGAGCATATAGCTGACCATAAGAACCTCTCAACTATCATCAACCACGATCTTCTTGAGGATCCCGGTCTTTCAAAGACTCTTCTCGGTGACGGCGTTGGCTCTATGGCAGGCGCAGTTTTCGGCGGATGCCCCAACACCACCTACGGTGAGTCCGTTGGTTGCGTAGCGATCTCCGGTAACGCTTCTACAATTACTATCACCGTTACCGCCGTTATGGCAATTCTCGCTTCATTCTTCGCGCCATTCGTTACCTTCCTTTCTACTATCCCCTCTTGCGTTATGGGCGGCGTTTGCATCTCGCTCTACGGCTTCATCGCAGTTTCCGGCCTTAAGATGCTTCAGCCCGTTGACCTCGGTGATAACAGAAATCTCTTCGTAGTTTCTATCATCCTCATCTGCGGTATCGGCGGTCTTGTTCTCAATATCGGCGCAGTTAAGATCACTAATATAGCTTGCGCTCTTATCCTCGGTATTATCGCTAATACCGTTCTCAATCTTAAGAGCAAAAAGACTGATGAAAAGAAGGACTCCGAGGATTAATTCTTCAATCTTTAAGTATATTATCTTGCCGAATGTGCAAATATAACAAAGTTAATACCGTTTTTTCTACAAAGCGGGTCAAGCTTTTTATATTTAAACGTTTTGTCCTCTGCTTGCTATTGACAAAGCAGAACAAATAAGGTACAATAAAGCAGGATGTCAATAGTCGCAAGACTCAAATGGGGCGGTGTCAATTTGGCATACGCCCCGTTTTATTCTCTCGCAAAAGCACACGATAAAGCAAACTATTGTTAGCAAATCAAGCATTCAGGCGGTTTTTATGAAAAAAATAAAAGTTTTAGCCCTTATACTTTGCGTAGCACTTTTACTCCCCTCACTCACTGCGTGTAAAAAGATCAAATCCGAGAAATACTTTGAATTTTTTGACACGGTATCGATCATTCAGTCGTACGCAAAGGATAGCAAAAAGGAGTTCGAGTCTAATTGCAAGGCAGTATTTGACCTACTCTCGGACTATCACAAGCTTTTTGATATTTATTACGAATACTCGGGGATCAATAATCTTAAAACGGTTAATATGAATGCCGGTAAGGAGCCCGTTAAGGTTGACGAAAGACTTATCGACTTTCTTCTCTACGCAAGAGAGATGTATACGCTGACAAACAGGCAGATGAATATTGCCATGGGAGCCGTCACAAGGCTTTGGCACGATGCGCGCGAGGCAGGGCTCATACACCCCGAATCAGCAAGAGTTCCCTCGGAAGCAGAGCTTGAAAAAGCATCTTTCCACACTGACGTAAATAAGCTCGTTATTGACGAGATGGCGGGTACCGTGTTTATTTCCGACCCCGAAATGAGCCTCGACGTAGGCGCTCTCGGTAAGGGATATGCCACCGAACGCGCGGCAGAGCTGCTCATATCCCGCGGCGCCACCTCATACGTTTTGAATATAGGCGGAAATATCCGCGCGATTGGCGAGAAGCCGTCGGGTGACGGCTGGGTGACGGGTATAACAAATCCCTCCAAGGCGTCAGACGATCCGTTCGTAACCAAGGTCATCATAAAGGATATTTCCCTCGTTACCTCAGGTGACTATGAAAGATTTTACACAGTGGGCGGCGTGCGCTATCATCACATAATTGATCCCGACACCTGCAAGCCTGCAAATCACTTCTCTTCTGTTTCGGTTTTCAATGAAGACAGCGCGCTTTCGGATGCGCTTTCAACCGCCCTGTTCTGTATGTCCTACGAGGAGGGATGCGGACTCATTAAATCACTCGGTAATACCGATGCTATATGGGTATTTCCCAATGGAGTGGTCAAAATGACCGATGGAATTGTCATTTCCGACTAAATCTGCTAATAAATATATATAAATTATAAACTGCGTCTTGACATAGGCGCAGTTTTGCGTTATAATTAGGTAGCAATTGTTTAATTTATTTATTTTTTATATGTTTTAAAGTATAGAATTTGTTAAATTTGTAACAAAGACGCTAAAAATAACAATGGAAGGAATACTTTATGTTTGGGTTTAAACTCCTAGGTAACACGCGAATCCCACACCATAAGAATACTGCTGACATGCCACCCGTCAGGATGCCTGCGCCTAAAGAGGTGCTTCTCCCGATGGCTCAACATATAGGCGCTCCCGCTACTCCGATAGTTAAGGTCGGAGATGAAGTAAAGGTAGGTCAGCTTATCGCAGAAGCATCGGGGCACGTATCTGCTCCCATTTATTCTTCGGTATCCGGTAAGGTAACAAAGCTTGACAGCTATCTCCGCCACGACGGAAGGACCGTTCCCGCGATAAGAATCGAGAGCGACGGTCTTATGACTCACGCGGACAATATTGCACCGCCTGAGCTCACCGATCTCGCCTCTCTCATCGAAGCAGTTAAGGCATCCGGTCTTGTCGGTCTTGGAGGCGCAGGCTTCCCTACCGCAGTAAAGTTTGATGCGATCAAGGAAGGAAAGATAGATACCGTCGTTTTAAACGGCGCTGAATGCGAGCCGTATATTACGAGTGACGCCCGCGCTATGATAGACAGATCTGGACTCATCCGCGAGGGTATCGAGCTTCTTGAAAAATTCGCTCCCGAAATCAAAAAATACATATTTGGTATTGAAAGCAACAAGCAGGCTTCAATTGATGAGCTGAAGCGCGTTTTCGCCGATGACGGAAAGGTTGAAATAAAGGTTCTCCCTTCTCTTTATCCTCAGGGCGCGGAAAAGATACTCGTGCATAATACTACGGGACGCATCATCCCCGCAGGAAAGCTCCCTGCCGAGGTCGGTGTTGTTATCCTCAACGTAACGACTCTTGCGACTCTCGCAAATTACGTTAAGACGGGTATGCCGCTCGTCGAGAAGTGCATTACCGTTGACGGAAGCGCGATAAAGCATCCGAAAAACGTACTCTGCCCTATCGGCACTCCTATACGCGACGTTCTCGACTTCGTTGACACGGAAAGAGATGAACCGGGAAAGGTCATCTTCGGCGGTCCTATGACGGGCTTCCCCGCATATTCGCTCGACGAACCTATCGTCAAAAACACGAACGCGATTACAGTTCTTACCGAAAAAGACTCAAAACAGCGAGAGGCTACCGCTTGTATCCATTGCGGCAGATGCGTAGATGCCTGCCCGCTCGACCTCGTTCCGACGGCGTTCACAAAAGCGCTTGATATCGATAACGTTGACGAGAGAATGGCAAGACTTGAGGAATACAGCATTATGCTCTGCATGGAATGCGGATGCTGCTCCTTCGTTTGCCCTGCAAACCGTCCTCTTATTCAGAACAACCGTATGGCGAAAAATTCTCTCAGAGAATACAACGCGCATAAGGCAAATTTAAAGTAAAGGAGAGATAAAGTGGAAAAATTAATCGTATCATCATCTCCCCATATACATACCAAAACGACAACTCAGGGTATTATGCGAGACGTGCTTATCGCGCTCTCCCCTGCAACGGTTGCGGGTATCGTGCTCTTCGGATGGCGCGCTCTGATGGTGGTTTGCATATGCGTTGCAACCGCAGTGCTCTCCGAGTTCCTCTTCAATCTTATAGTTAAGAAAAAACAGACAGTATCCGATCTTTCGGCTGCAGTTACGGGCTTACTTCTCGGTCTCAGCTTGCCCACCACGGCAACGATCTGGCACTGCATAGTAGGCTCGGTGTTCGCTATCATCGTAGTAAAATGCCTATTTGGCGGTATCGGTTGCAACTTTGCTAACCCTGCGGTCACCGCGAGAGTTATGCTCTTTATCGCATTTGCGGGCTCTATCGGCGGCGGCACGGCAACTAATTTTGCCGAGATAACAGCGGGCGCGACTCCTCTTGAGCTTATCAAGACGGGTGAGACCTACAAGCTTCCCGAGCTTCTCGATATGCTCCTCGGAAACAGAAGCGGAGCTATCGGTGAGACCTGCGCTATCGCTCTTGTTCTCGGATTCGTTTATCTCGTTGTAAGACGCGTTATCAGCTGGCACACACCCGTAATCTTCGTAGCAACAGTATTCGTGCTCTCGATTCTTATAACCAATGATCCCACGATTGCTGTTTACGAGCTACTCAGCGGAGGTCTGCTTATAGGCGCGATCTTTATGGCTACGGATTACGTAACCACACCCATTAACAAATACGGTAAGATGATATTCGCTCTCGGATGCGGTCTTATTACCGTGCTTATACGCTTCTGGGGATCTTACCCTGAGGGCGTTTCATTCGCTATACTTATTATGAATATCCTTTCTCCTTACATCGAGAAGCTTTGCACAAAGATACCCTTTGGAAAGGAGAAGCACGCAAAATGAAAAAAGAACATCTTAAACCAACCCTAGTTTTAGGTATTATTTGTATCGCGGTAGCCCTTTTGCTGGGCGTAGTTAATATGCTTACCGCGCCGAAGATCGAAAGCGACAAAATAGAGGCAGTTTCAAAATCTTTGCGAGTCGTTATGCCTGACGGTGACTTCTCGGATTCCGAAAAGATTCCGGATGACGCTCCCGAAAGCGTAACCGGTATATACAAGGAGCTTAACGGAAAGGGTCACGTTGTTACGCTTTCCACAAGTAAGGGCTACACAGGTAAGCCCATTCTCATCACCGTCGGTGTTGACGTTGAGGGAAAAATAACAAAAGCTATTATCACCTCATCCGAAGAAACAAAAACCAACGATGAGATGGATTCCTACCACGACAGATTTGCGGGTATCGATGCGAGCACGATAGATTCGGTTGATACCGTTGCGGGCGTAACCTACTCTTCAAAGGCTGTTCGCGGCGCGATCAGAGATGCACTCGTTGTTCTTGGATACGCCGAAGCTGTCGAAGAAGGTGACGACGTGGGTGTTGCCGGTCCCGTAACACGCAGTGAGGAAGAGGTCTACAATCTCGCACTTGCTCTCATTCCGGGTGCGGATGCACTCGAAGAGGTAACCTTTGAGGGCAGCGATCCTACCCTTATCAAGGCATTCCGCGCTACCAACAAGAAGGGTTACGTATTCTATATCGCGACAGAATCGTGGTACAGGCTCGAGACCGAGGGTCTTGTTGCTACCGATAATTTCGGTAATATAACAGATATAAACTTCCTTACCTGGGGCGTAGGTCATGACGTTGACTATACGGAAGAATACGTTGAAAGCTTCAAGGGAAAGAATAAGGATTCGCTTGGAAGAGTTGAGCTCGTCGCAAGTGCGACGGGTACGTCGGAGCACTTCAGAGATGCGCTCGGCAAGGCTCTCGACGTTGCGTTTAAGGTTCCCGTTTACACAGTTATAACAGTTTCGGTTTTAGGTCTTGCCGTTATTGCGGCGGCAGTTTGTATTATCATAAGCAAAAGGAGGGGAATAAAAGATGACAGAAAATAAAAAACTTGCAACCTTCCTTCGCGGAATAATCGCCGAGAACCCCGTTCTTATACTTATTCTCGGTACCTGCCCCACTCTCGCTACAACTACGTCGGTAATTTCCGCTTTATCCATGGGTATTGCGGCAACGATAGTTCTCATCTGCTCAAACGCGGTTATTTCCGCGCTCCGTAAGGTGATTCCCGACACAGTGCGTATCCCCTGCTACATAGTTATTATAGCGGCATTCGTTACCGCGGTGCAGATGCTTCTTCAGGCAGAGTTGCCCGAGATATACGATATGCTCGGTGTTTATCTCGCTCTTATCGTTGTTAACTGTATCATTCTCGGCAGAGCCGAAATGTTCGCAAGAAAGAATACCGTTCTGAATTCCGTTCTTGACGGAGCCGGTATGGGTCTCGGTTTCCTCGTTGCTCTGCTTATTATGGCTACCTTCCGCGAAGTGATAGGTAACGGCTCATTCGCAGGCTTTGATATCCCCTTCCTTGAGGATTACAAGATTTCAATTATCACTCAGGCGCCCGGCGGATTTCTCGTTTACGGTATTCTTATCGCGGTTATGAATAAGATTACCGAAAAGCGCGGCGGAGTTAAGAAAAAATCCTTCTCCTGCGACGGTTGCCCGACAAGTCACCTTTGCCACAAGACCTCCTGCAGTGAGGTTGAGGAGATAACCGCTGCCGCTCGCAGCGACGCTCCCGAATCCGAAAAAAAGGAGGAAAGTAAGAATGTTTAAAGAGCTTATACTCATTCTTATGGGCGGTGTGCTCATAAACAACTACGTTCTTCAGCAGTTTCTCGGTATCTGCCCCTTCCTCGGTGTTTCAAAGAAGGTTAATCAAGCTACCGGTATGGGCGTTGCGGTAACGTTCGTTATGCTTTGCGCCACCGCTGTAACGCATCCTATTTACACCTATATTCTCGTGCCTTGCAAGCTTGAATATCTGCAGACTATCGCATTTATTCTCGTTATTGCCGCGCTCGTTCAGTTTGTTGAAATTATTCTTAAGAAATATATGCCCGCGCTCTATAAATCGCTCGGCGTATATCTGCCGCTTATTACAACGAACTGCGCCGTTCTCGGCGTTACAATCAACAATATCACCGACGGATACAATTTCATCGAGGCTATGATATCCTCGCTCGGTGTAGGTCTTGGATTCCTCCTTGCGATGCTCCTTTTCGCAGGCGTTCGCTCGAGAATCGAGAACTGCCCGTCACCTAAGGCATTCCGCGGTGTTCCAATCACACTTATTGCCGCTTCTATAGTTGCTCTGGCATTCTTCGGTTTTGCCGGAGTTGTTGAGAACATTCTCGGCGTTTAAAGGAGGGTTAAAATATGCTTACACCTATTCTTTTAGCCATTGGAATTCTCGCGGCAATCGCGCTTATCTGCGCTATTCTCCTTACCGTTTCAAGCGTTTTCTTCTCCGTCAAGGAGGATGAAACCGCAACCGCTATCCGTGACTGCCTGCCGGGCGCTAACTGCGGCGCCTGCGGCTACAGCGGCTGCGACGGCTATGCAAAGGCTCTCGCAGATAAAGCTACCGACGCAACCAACCTCTGCGTTCCCGGTGGTGACGGCACTGCAAAAGAGATCGCTGCTATCCTCGGCGTTGAGGCGGCTGACGTTGTTGAAAAGGTTGCGTACGTTGCCTGCAACGGCATTTGCGGCGCAGTAGAAAGAAAGTATGACTATCAGGGGCAGAAGACCTGCCACGCGGCAAATCTCTCCTATAACGGCGATAAGTTCTGCACCTTCGCCTGCCTCGGCTACGGCGACTGCATGAGAGTTTGCCCCAAAGACGCTATCTCTATCGAAAACGGAGTTGCTCACGTTGATCCGCAGAAGTGTATCGGATGCGGAATGTGCATGCGCGAGTGCCCCAACGGTATTATCAAGCTTATTGAAGACACGACACGAGTTGTTGTTCAATGCTCTAATCACGACAAGGGCGCTAACACCCGTAAATACTGCACTAACGGCTGTATTGGCTGTATGAAGTGCCAGAAGTCCTGCCCCAACGGCGCTATTACCGTCGAGAATAATCTTGCGACGATTGATTATTCCCTTTGCACCGGTTGTGCCGCGTGCGTTGAGGTTTGCCCCGTGCACTGCTTGCATGAGGGAAACTTTATCTGCGGCGCTCACTTCTAAATCGGTGAATGTACTATTGGGTCAGACAAAAAAGTCCAAAAATATTTTATAATAAGTTTATTTTAATTTAAAGCTACAAATTATCTTATTAAAAATCGGCTGTCTCAAGCTTTTGTTTGGGACAGCCTTTATAAAAATAAAAAGCTTTTAAAATGATCGATTCCGGTAAAAATAATTAATAAAAAAGGAGGAGTATAATGAACAAAACAATAAAAAAGTACCGAATTGATATTATCGTTATAGCTTCTCTTTTGCTTTTTGCGTGCCTATCTTTGCTTATCACGTCACTGACGCGGAAAGCAGGCGCGCTCGCGGTCGTTGAGATAGACGGAAATACAGTTCACTCCTTACCTCTTTCGGTTGACGGAGTTTATTCGCTTAACGGCGGTACGAACGTTCTCGTTATTGAAGACGGATGCGCTTATCTGAATTATTCCGAATGCCCCGATCACACCTGCGAGAACACAGGCAAAATACGCTACGTAGGTGAGACGATAATCTGCCTGCCGAACAAGCTTTCCGTAACTATCAAAGGGTCGAGCGACGGCGGCGTTGATCTCGTTTCTTGAGGGGGTGCGATATGAAGTTTAACGTAAGAAAAATGACATCGCTTGCAATCACTGTTTCAATAGCGCTTATACTTTCTTTTATTGAGAGCAGGATACCCGCCTTCGTCGCTATTCCCGGTATCAAGGTCGGTCTTGCTAACATTGCAGTTATTTTTACTCTTTATAAGCTTGGCTCAAAGGAAGCCGCGTTGGTTTCCGTAATACGCGTTATTCTCGTTTCTCTGCTCTTTGGAAACCCGGTGAGCTTCATATATAGCTTTTCGGGCGCGCTCCTCAGCTTTGCGGTTATGATACTGTTGAAGCGCTTTACCTCGCTTACAACGGTTACCGTGAGCGTTTCTGGCGGCGTTATGCACAATATCGGTCAGATAATCGCCGCATCCTTTATGCTCAGCACAAACGTAGTTATTTATTACCTTCCATTCCTTTTACTCTCGGGAACGATGGCGGGTATCGTTATCGGCATAGCTTCGGCACTAATAGTTAAGAGAGTAAAGCTTGACATTGGGTGATATCTATGAATACTAACAAAAAAGAACTTATAAGAACACTAAAGTTTACATTATTCTCGGTAAGCGCGGGAATTATTCAGATTCTGCTCTTCACGCTTTTGAACGAGCTTTTACATCTTGACTACTGGGTAAGCTACATTTCGAGTCTTGTTGCCTCGATACTTTGGAACTTCACCATAAACCGCAAGGTGACCTTTAAATCCTCAAAAAACGTGAAGATATCTATGCTTCTCGTATTTCTCTTTTATCTTGTGTTCACACCTGTATCTACCATTCTCGGTAACCTTGCCGAAAGCTCGGGTGTTAACGAATACGTCGTTCTTGCCGTGACTATGATTTCAAACTTCGTGCTTGAATATCTTTACACAAGATATGTAGTATACAGAAACAGCTGTGATACAGCCACCGAGCAGAATAAAAGTTCGGATGAAAAAACAGAATAAAATAAGATTTTGAATAATTAAAGCCTGCTTCGAGGGGAACTTCCCTTTTCCGAAGCAGGCTTCTTTTTTTATTTGAGTTATTAACCTAAATCAAAGTCCCAAATACCGTCGTTATCTTCCTTCGGGGTTGTTTCCGTACCCGGAGAGGTAGTAATGATATCTTCTGCTTCAAGCCCGATCACTTCAAGCTCGGGAGCTATATAACTCATAGCCACTAATTCATTCTTTTCATTCTGCATTCTGCATTTTGAATTCTGCATTAATCACTCCTCCTTTCAGTTTTCAACAACCGATTCTCTGTATGCTCTCGCGCTCTGAAGATACTTCCAGAAGCACTCGGTAAGAGCAGTGAGAGCTTCTTTATCTTCGCCTGCGTAAGAGTTTTCACCCGTACCGCTGACGAATGCGTAATATGCATTAATATGGAAGCTGCCCGCAGCCTCACCGTCAATCGTGTAGGTCACGGTCTCGCAGAGCGCGTATGCGTATACGTCTATATCAACGTAAGAGCCGTCATCGGAAACAATAGTATTAACCTGCTTTCCGTCGATGAAGAACTTATACGCCGAAGCGTCAGCACCGTCTGCAAGATAGAATCTGATGCTAGGCTTGCCCGAGAGAACGAGAGTTGCGCTCTTCATTCCGGTAGTTTCAGCCGTTGCACTTCCCTCTACAGTAGGCTTCGATGCGTAGTCGCCGAGAAGACTGTTGATTTTTGCTATCTGCTCTTCATCGGTAGTGCCGAAGTAAGCATATGCAGCTTTGATATACTGAAGAACGTCAAGAACAAGAATTTTTTCAGCCTCGTTCGTGCTAGATTCAAGCAATGCTGCCGCATACTTAGGTATGCTAACAGTCCAGCTTCCCGTATAGTCTTTACCGTCTACGGTTACGGTAGCTTTGAGAATAATATTTCTCGCAGCTTCCTTTGCGGGAAGTGATACCTCAATGCGATAATAGGAATTACCGCCATCTAAAGTAAATATTTCTTTGCATTCTACCGTATTTCCGTCTACTGTGAAGGACTTGAGGTAATCTGCTACGGGAACGTAGATATTGTATACGAGTTCCGAGCCGAGAGTTATACTCATCTTAGGCTTGAAGTCGAGATTTACCGCAGCAGCGGGCATAAGAGTATATGACGTTTCCATTCCATCGTCGGATACCTTAACGAAGGTAAGCTCCGTACTGTCATAAACGTTCGTTGGTGCGGTTGCGCCCGAAGGAAGTCTGAATACGGTATAACCGTTAGCTCCCTTTTCAAACTTAACCGTATCGCTGTCGTTTGCACCCTCGGGAGCATGGGTGTTATCGCTGTATCCCGATTTAATGCTTGCGAGAGTAAACGTGTAGTCATCGAGCAAGAACTCGCCACCACGGAAGATTACATCAAGCGCGTGGTTATTCGTATCATTTGCGAGGTCAAGGAGTCTGTAGCTTGTGAAGGTTTGATTTGCTCTGAGATCAAAAATGCAATCCTCGAACGTAAGATTTGCGTGAGCATAATATCCGTCGCTCGTTGCCGTCTTATTTGTTGATATCATATCATTCCACGTTCCGCTCGTAAATCCGAGAGTTACGTTCTTAAAGAGGATATCGTAATTCTGGCATTTTGCCGTTGTCTGATTTGCAAATGCGATAAGTCTTATAGAATTGATTCTTCCGTTTCTGAATTCAATCTTCGGATTGTTTGTGGAATTCTTTGCGTTAAACTGGAAGAGAGTTCTAACGCTTGTTTCATAAGTATTGCCGCCAAAATCTACGATAAGAGTTCCCTTTATAGTATCGGTGTTGCTAAGCGTCGCCGAAAGCGCCTCGGTAAGGCTCTTTCTGAGCAATACCACAACTACAGTGTCCACGCTGTCACCTGTTTGTCCAACTGCCGCAACATATGCCGCCGAGAATACCGTATCATTTCCGTAATACGTGCCGTTCTTGAATATGATAACGGGGCAATTATCTATATTACTGTAAGCATATGGGATATAACCGTAATCGGTTTCTATATCCTCTCCGAGCTGATATATTGCATTCTTACTCGTGCTGACGTCGGCAAACGAAACCTTCGAGCCGTTCACGGTCACGAATTCATAAGAAGGAGCAGAATTACCACTCTTCGTAACAAAGCTTACGTAGTTGCCATTGTAAGTGCCGAATTTCAAGCTATCCGGCGAGCCCTTTCCTGCTTCTCTTTCCGCGCTGAAGGTCGCAAGAGTAAGCTTACTGAAAGAATTTGCTTCAAACTTACCGCCGTTAATTGTAATATTAACGTCATTCTTATTGCCGCTCGATTCCGTAAGTGCAAAAAGAGTCATAGACGAAGTTGACGTGCCTCTGTATATAGTACAGTCATTAAGAATCATAGTATTCTTAGTGCCATACGTACCGTCAGTATAGCATGCGACGATTCCTCTGCCTTCGCTTACGTCAAATGTAACGCCCTCGAAGGTGAACGCAAAAGTGTCATTTGCGGTCGAATCAGCAGAGTTATTGAAGACGATAAGAGGAGTTGCGGATGCGGTTCCGTTATCCTTGTAGAACTTAGCCTTAAGAGTACCGTTTATTACTTTTATCGATGTATTGCCGGCTGCATTTCCATGACCGTAAGCCTGGAACATATGATTATTTCCTCTGGTGAACACGTTACCGCCGAGGTCGATCACAATATCCTTGATATAGCTCAGTGCCCACGCATTTCCGGACGCCTCCGACGTGCTGTAATCTCTGCGGAGCAGAAGCGTGCATCCCGTCTTGTAATCTGCGGAATTATACATCGTCGAATCAATAAACGTCTTCCAGTTAGAGAATGCGGTCAGTACAGCTCCGTTTTTAAATAATACAAACGGATAATCGGCTGCAGATGCGTATTTTGCGTCTATATTTCCATACGGAGTGCCGAGATATTCGAGAGTATATTTTGCGGTCGTGCCATCATCCGAAAGCTTTACAGCTGCATAACCGCCCTTCGTAAAGGCAAACATCTGCGAAGGTGTTCCCGCGCTTACAGGAAGCTCAACGGTAAATTTATTACCGCTTGAGTCTGTATTAAGCGTAAGACTGTCGGGACTTCCCTCGCCCGTCTCACGCTCAACGTCATACGTAGCGAAGGTCAGCTTTGAGAGAGTATCAGCGACAAGCTTACCGCCGTTTATAGTAACTTTAATATCATTCTTATTACCGCTCGTTTCCGCAAGGGCGAAAAGAGTCATAGCCGAGGTAGATGCTCCTCTGTATATCGTGCAGTTGTTAAGCGTTATTGTATTGTCAGTACCGCACGTTCCGTCCGTGAAGCTTGCTACAATACCTCTGCCCGAGCTTACGTCGAAGGTTACTCCGTCAAAAATAAAGTTAAAGTTATCAACGGTTGTTGAGCTTGCGGAATTGTTGAAAACGATAAGTGGAGATGCTCCCGTCGTCGTACCCGATGCGTTAACGTATGAGAACGTAGACTTGAGAGTTCCGTTTTTAACCGTTATAGTTGAGGTATATACCTTCTCATCTCTGCCAAGGCACTGGAACATATGGTACATTCCGCGAGTGAAGATATGGTTTCCGAGGTCTATAGTGAGTTCGTCGCTATGGCAAAGCGCCCAAGGACTTCCCGAGGACTCCGAAGTATCATAATCTCTTCTGAGAAGCAAAGTACAACCCATGATACTGTTACTGTTTACAAAATCGCACCAATCATCAAAGGCGTATACAAATTCTCCGCTCTTGAAGAGAATGAACGGATACTGTTCCGCATCTGTAAACATTGAGGGAATAAGACCGTATTCGGTGGACTCCGCATTAAGGTCCGTAGCATTTATCAGAAACGCAACGTTGCCTGAAGGCATAACGAACGTATACGAATAAACATCGGAGTTCTCTGTGTCCTTCGTGAGAGCATCCGTAATATCAACAGCTTCTCCCGCACCAACCTTCATAGCTACGGATGATAACTCAAAACCATCAAGAGAGGTAAACGTAACGGTCACCTCATCACCTACCGATTTTGCTCCGCCGCCGCTAAGACTCACGCCGTTTCCGCTCGCGGTAACACTGTATTTACCCGACGAATTGATGACGGTGTTTATAAATTGAACGCCAATCTCGTGCTGAGAATCGGCGGTATAATGCCATCCGTCTATCTGCGGCATTCCCGTTGTGTCAACTATATAAGAGTTCGCAACAGTTGAGCTTACAGCTACCTGAGCATCATTTACGGTGTCGATAAATTCCGGAATATCATATTCGGGATTTCTCGTTATTTTTCCCATTACAAACGGAAGATTCGAAAGGTCCTTGTTGACTATCTCTCCAAGGTCTTCTCTCATATCGCCGATAAGCATAGTCAGAAGCTCCGCGTATGCATCTGCATAAAGCTGAGTCGGTGTTTCCGCCTCGCCCTGCATATACCAGACGCCCTTAATGACCGGAGTATAACCGTCGGCAATAAGCATATCTATACCGTCTTTTGTGGTCTGTATAAATTCTGTGTAGAGTTTACCGAGCTTATTTCCCTCGGTATCTATCGAATACTTTTCCAAATAAGATGGGGACGTCCACGTACCCGAATTCTGCGATACCGAGCTATAAGTCGTCGGATAAAGGTAAGAACCACCGACAGCACGTTTGATTATCGCATTCATTCTTCCGTTACCGTCAAGTGCCGCCGCCATTCCTATCTCAGCGCCTACGGTTGCGGTATTCGTTGCTGACTGCTTTCCAAGTCCGACCGTTACGGGAACGAAAGCCTCGGGATTGTACGTTGATTCATACTTACCCCAGAAAAGAACGTTATCAAATCCCTCGGTATATCTTTTGTCTTCAAGATACTTTGCCGACAAGCCGTCACTTCCAAAGCCAACCGCATTTGACTGACCTGCGATAAGCCACACGTCGATCTCGCCCTTGCTGCCCGCTGTAACGCCACTCTCTGATTCTGCAGCCGCAGAATCAAGAACAAAAAGCAGCGAAATCAAAACAGCGATAAGAACAAAAGCGACTGTTGTTATTTTTCTTATGCGCAACGCTTTCATTTCATTTTCTCCTTTTAAATAATCAAGTTTTAGAAAAAATAAAGTTCTGTACCGCGAAGAAAATTATTACTTCGCGGTACAGGTAAATCAAGTATTAACCTTGGTCAAAGTCCCAGATACCGTCGTTATCTTCTTTCGGAGTCGTTTCCGTTCCGAGTGAGGTAGTGATGATATCCATTGCGTCAAGCCCGATCACTTCAAGCTCGGGAGCTATATAACTCATAACCACTAATTCATTCTTTTCATTCTGCATTCTGCATTTTGAATTCTGCATTAATCACTCCTCCTTTCAGTTTTCAACAACCGACTCTCTGTACGCCCTTGCGCTCTGCAGATACTTCCAGAAGCACTCGGTAAGAGTGGTGAGAGCTTCTTTATCTTCGCCGGCGTAAGAGTTTTCTCCCGTGCCGCTGACGAATGCGTAGTACGCGTTGATATGAAAGCTACCCGCATTCTCTCCGTCAACCGTGTAGGTTACGGTTTCAGAGAGCGCATATGCGTATACGTCTATATCAACATATGCTCCGTCATCGGAAATTACGGTTTTAACCTGCTTTCCGTCGATGAAGAACTTATACGCCGAAGCGTCAGCACCGTCTGCAAGATAGAACCTGATGCTAGGCTTGCCCGAGAGAACGAGAGTTGCGCTCTTCATTCCCGTTGTTTCAGCCGTTGCACTTCCCTCTACGGTAGGCTTCGATGCGTAATCACCGAGAAGGCTGTTGATCTTTGCTATCTGCTCGGCATCGGTAGTGCCGAAGTAGGTATATGCGGCTTTGATATACTGAAGCACGTCAAGAACAAGAGTCTTTTCGGTTTCCGTAACTGCGGAATCGCCAAGGAGCTTCTCGGCATACTTCACAATTGAGAACGTGAACGTTGCGGTTGCGGTATTCTCATCAGCCATAACCGTTGCTTCAAGAATAACGTTTCTTGCCGCTTCCTTTGCAGAAAGCTCTACCGATACAAGATAGTACATTGCGCCGTCTATCTCTACCGTTTTACCGTCAAACGCAGTAAGATTTGTATATTCTACACCATCAAATGTAAACTTTTGTGTAAAGTTTACAGGAATATACGCATTCATTATAAGGTTTCTGTCAATAGTAAGACTCATCTTAGGCGCATAATTCAAATTAGCAAATTCTACGGGTCTGAGTCTGTAGGTCACGTCTGTTCCGTTATCGGAGATCTTGACGAATACAAGTCCGTTATACTCTGCAGCAGGAGCTTCTGTTCCGTAAGGAAGAGTAAGCGCCGTGTAATTACCGCCGTTTACCTTTGAGAAGGTGATAGAATCCGCTCTTCCGTTAGTGTTTCCGTCGAGCTTTACGAATCTATCCGCAAAGTCCGCCGCAGTATCGGCAAGAACAGTACCTCCGTTAACGGTAACGTTATGCACGACTCTGTCCCTCGTGTTACTGCTATGGTTAAGAGGAAGCATTACCGCACCGTCTATTGAGCTTGCGAAATCAAATACGCAGTCCGTGAACGTTGAATTTGCAACGAGCTTATAATCACTTGCCGCAACAGTTGCATTCGTAAAACCGTCTTCCCATGTATTGAATATTACGTTAGGTGTATAGGTGGAGTCCGTTGAAACAAACGTTACGCTATCGAAATCGAACGTATAATTTGCACTTCCGTTCAAGCTCGAATTATAGTTGTAAAGAACAAGTCCGCGTCCGCCTTCCTTCTTAAGCGTACCGTTTTTAAAGCTGAAGCCTGCCGATGCGCCCGTACCAACATCACTGAGCGTTATATCTATGAGATAGTTTCCGTCAACAGCTACCGTCAGCGTATGTCCATCAAGGTCAATCGTAAGATTTCCTCTGAAGGCACTTACAGCCTTCTTGGTATCTTTGACTACGTCTCTTCTTACAAGAATGGTATAGTTACCTGTTGTAGGTAAAGCCGCAAATGCATTCGCTACTGTAGTGTATCCGGTAACAGAACCGTTGCCGAAGAGAACTACGGGATAGGTCTCTTTGTTGGTATACTGAGCAGGGATAGTTCCATATCCGTCTATAAACTCATCAGCGCCAAGATCATAAACGTATTTTCCACCGGAGCTTGATGTGAGATAGAAGGATGCGCTTCCACCGTCAGACAAACTATATACCGTAGTAGGAAGAGCCTCAGTTGACTGAGTTACGGTCATATAAACACCGTTATCGCCCTTGGTGATCTTTGCGGTATCGTCGGAACCGATCTTATAAACGTTGAAGCTATCAAGCTTGCTCGCAATTACATTACATCCAACGAGCTCTATATTTGCTTTTACAAGCTTGTTAAAGAGCGAGATCATTGCTACGCCTTCGGTAGCCCCAGTAAAGTCAAAGGTACAATCCTTTGCAAAAACGGTAATTTCAAGTCCGTGAGAGGACGTTTTGTCATAATTATGTAAAACAGGCTGGCTTGCCGTTCTGAAGGTTACGTTATCAAATCCAAAGTAGATCTTCTTTGCCGTAGCGCCCGGAACTGTCGTTACGCTTCCGTTCGTCTGGTCTATTGCGATGATCGGAAGTCCCGATCTGTCGTTTTTGATGGTACCGTTTTTGAACGTGATATTTGAGGTGAAGCTGAGATTCTTCTCCACCGCAGCCTCATCGGTTATGTTGTTATAATTCATACTGATGCTCGCAAGAGCTGCAGTAGAGGAGCTGATAGTGTAACCCTGAAGATCAACGATCAAGTTACCTCTTGCTCCCGAGAAGAATCCGTTATCTGTTGCAACAAAATTACTTCTCAATACTACGTACGCAGTATCGCATACCGCTACCTCGGCATCAGTATCGATAAGAGCGACCGCGCCGCCGATAGCCTTGTTATAAGAGCTGTATACGTTCTTGAATACACCGTTATAAAATACAGCAAACGGATAATTTACAATAGATGCATACTTTGCTGAAATGTCACCGTAAGGAGTGGTAAGCTTATTGAAGCTGCAATATGCAGTCGTGCCGTCATCCGAATCCTTTCCAACAGCATAATTACCGTCAAGCAAAGCATACGTCGTCGTAGGAACGGTATAAGACGCAGGAAGCTTTGCAATAAGGTATTTACCGTCACTTCCCTTACCTAACGAAAGACTGTCCGCAGAGGCGGTCATACCTTCACGCACAGGGCTATAAGTCGCAAGGGTTATGCCCGACATAGTATCGGCAACGAGCTCTCCGCCGTTGATTACTACGTTAACGTCTGTTTTGTTATTAACCTTGCCATCTTTTTCGTCGATAAGTGCGAAGAGAGTCATTTTTCTCGTCGACGAGCCTCGGTAGATCGTGCAGTCATTGAGAGTTATCGTAGCATCGACACCTTTTTGAGTACCGTCGCCGAAGCATACTACGATTCCCTGCGATCCGGTTACTGAAGCGCTAAGGTCGAATCTGACGCCGTCAAAGGTGAAGTCAAACGTATCGGTATTGGTATTAGTATCTGAGTTATTAAATGCTATGGGAGCTGTGCTGCTTCCCGATGCTATCGTTCCGTTTATAAACCTTATAGAAGTAGAGTGAGCTGTAGACTCCGTTCCAAATATCTGGAACAGATGTTTTGAACCACGGGTCAACGTATTTCCGCCGAGGTCTATCGTCAAGTCATCAATACGAGCAAAATAAGAGGGAGCTCCTGAAGAATTGCTTGTGGTGTAATCACTTCTTAAAAGAAGTGTGCATCCCGACTGATAATTTGCCGTGTCTTTAAAGTCGGTATCAATAAGAGTCTTCCAGTCCGAAGATTTATGAATCATCTCGCCGTTTTTGAAGAGCACGAAGGGATACGAGGTTGCGCTTTCGGGTATAATTCCGTAATCTGTAAGAACGTCTCCCGATTTTTCAAGAGAATAGAGATAAGAATCTCCGTCGGCAACGGGCGTACCAAACTCAAGATACGTATCCTTAACGTCGGAATAGAACACTCCGTCAAACGTCGCACTGTCAGAAAGAGTCAAGGTCATATAATTACCGTCGGAATCCTTAGTGAAGGTAACCTTATCGGACAGGTTATTGAGTGCGAAAACAGTAGTGTTAGCCAAGGTTGATCCCTTGATGCTACCGCCGGTTATATTCAAAGCCACGTGATTGTTATTATTAGTATCGTTAAGACCGAACAGTGTCATAGCGCCGTTTACGGCAGACGAATCTATATTACAGTTCGAAACCTTAAAGTCAACGTAGCTTCCCGTGCCGGAACCGTTATAAGTTGTGATCAATGGCGTTGCGGTCGCACCGGAAGAATAAGTGATATTAAGGTTAGAAAGCTCAAGCGTACCGGTCTCTCCCTGAGCCGAAGATCCGCTCTGAAGCGCAACAAGCTTAACCTTGCCCGTAATATCAATGTTTCCGTTCGTGATTGTAAATCTCGGATATTTTCCGCTCGAATTTACGTAGAACGGAAGAAATACGCCGTCAGTCGATGCGAGGGTCAGCGTTTTTCCGTTAAGATCAAGAACGGTTTTACCAAAGTTGTAAGCAGCGCGGTTATCGTGAATACCAACATATGTATCGGTATAGTCCTTCGACATAACTATGTAATAGGTCTTCATCTTCTTGTGCGATGAAGGTCTTGTATTGCCGCAGAAATCGTGAATAGCTTTTAGCGTTTCCTCCCAGCTCGAATAGCTGCCAAAGAGGATTGCATCCGTGCTCTCGTCCGAGTCATCGTCCATAAGGACGTGGAAGGGATATGCGTTATAAGTCTCGGTCAAAATGCTTCCGTGAGCAGTTTCAGTCCAACCGCTGTCCGTTTCTGATACGGTATAATCAAGAGAAACCTCAAACTGATTCTGACTGCCAAGATAAGCGTTTTTATCTGCAGCCTCTCTTACTGTTGAAACGTACTCAACGTTCATAACCTTGCCGTCTGCCGAGAAGTAGAACATCGCTACCATACCAACAGGCTCGACGGTAGAGTCTATCGTCTGTCCGTCTATGAGCATAGCGGTAACGGTATTTCCGTTTTCACCCTTGAGCTGAGTCGTTACGATATTGTCTTCATCTATGTGACCGCAAAGGATCATCTCTACGTTCTTATGCTTTGAGAGAACGTTTTGCCAGAGAACCTTCGGGAAAACGTTACCGCCCGAATTTGAAACCTCTTCCCAATTGGGACGGGTACCCGAAAGATTTTCATAAGGGAAGGTATCTTCGTAATCGTCCGTGATAGAACCGTCACGGTAAATAAACGAATGGAGCGTTATTATAGCCTGATAGTCAGAGTTCTCGGCAAGTATCGTATCTACCCAGTCAAGGCATGCCTCCGTAGGGTGCCAATCGAGAGTGAAAATTATGTACTTATGGTCACCGATGATAACCTTGCGGTAGGTATCCTCGATTTTATTCTCGTTAAGGAAGCCCGCCATGGGTCTGCCGTTTTCATCTGCGCTGTCCTTCGTCGCAGCGAGCGCGGAAAGATCGGTATAATACTTATTGCCGACACCGAATGCTCCGTTGAAGCCGGCAGTGATATCGTGATTACCTCTTACAAGAGAATAAGGAATCTTGCCGTCAAGCAAGGATATCGCTTCCTTGGCATTAACCCATTCCTGCTCCCAGACACCACTCTGGTATCCCCTGTAATAAGCCTGGGTGATATCTCCAAGACCTAAAACGTACTGAATATTCTTGCTCTCCTTGTTAGCAAGTAACCAGTTGTAAAGTCCTTTCATATGCTCCGTCTTATTATTAACGTCATAGATATTAAGGTTCTGCGTATCGCCGACAACAGCGAAGGAATATACGTAATTACATTCCTTGTGATTGCAGTTAGCGCCTGCGCACTTTACCATTGTTTTCTCAGGTGCAGATATCCAGGTTGACTCTGTAACAGTGCTATCCGCAAAAACCGAAAGCGAAGCACAGACCGCAAGTCCAACAAAGAGCACCAATGAGAGAGCAATTAACAAAATTCTTCTCTTTTTCATTTCCATTCTCCTTTTGAATACTTGATTTGGTTAATTCAAATGATACAAAATTCACGTATCTATTATAATAATTAAATAGAAAATACGTGTACGTTCGACTTTATTATAGCATAACCTTCTTGACAACTTATGCCATTATATGGTATTATATATGCCATAAGGTTACATAAAGGTAGGTTTTTATGAAATATTTCAACAGTTTGCAGGAAATTTCCACATCTTTTATCGCAAAAGAGCACAGTATCAAACTCGGAAACGCGGAAGAATGCAAAATGCATTTTCATATACACCCATCGGCAGAGCTCCTTCTGGTTACATCCGGAGAATTGACTCTGCACGTTCTCGGCAAGAATTCCGAGAAGATCCCGGCAGGAAGTTGCGCTCTGCTCTTCCCTTTTCAGTCCCACGCGTATGACAGACCCGAGGGCACGGAATACTTTAGATTTAACTTTTTACCATCACTCATCCAATCATTTTTTGCTCCCAACGAAAAGAATACGGGCGAGCGCTCGGTATTCCCGCTGAATATCGATGAATACGCGGCTTTTTTAGACACAGTACGCACCGGAAATCTTACACTGTACAAAGTAAAAGGATTTTTATACAACATTGTCGGCGACTATTCTAATAACGTATCGCTCATAGAAAAGCACATTGACGATAACGTTTTAAGCAAGGTTATAACTTATATCGATTCCCATAAAAGCGAACGTATCACTATCACAAAAACCGCTTCCGCGCTCGGATACAACGAAAAGTATCTCTCAAGATGCATCAACAGCGCGGCAGGATTTGGTTTTTCCACGCTCTTATCAATGTTGCGTCTTGAATCAGCCAGACACCTTTTAAAAAACACCGACAGAACGATAGTTGATATTGCCATCGAATGCGGCTTCGGAAGCGAACGAAGCTTTTACCGAAGCTTCAAGGAGCTCACGGGATACACTCCAAACGATTACCGTATGTTTTACCCCAAGAAGATTGTCATCAACGATGCAGTTTTGTAGTATCTCGCTTCGCTTTTTTATTATCTATGCATCGAATAACTGCTTTTTTGAATACAATAGTTTACATATAGGACAAAAAAACAAGGCTTACCCAAGATTACTCGGGTAAGCCTTGTCGCTTTATAAATATTGAATCAGTTATTCTTGATTCGGTTTAAATTAACTGAGATCGAAGTCCCGGATACCTCTAGCCTTCCCCAGTGGGTGAGCGCACAAAAAACGATTAAGTATTGTTTTTTGAAGCGAAGTCCCACAAACGCGAGCAAACCGAGCGAGCAACGCCTCGCGAAAGTTCGCGACACGGGAGTGGTCAGGTATAGGGGGACCACTTTAGTGGTGGATGAGGTGTTTTCATAGGGACAATTCTGACATTAAGCAAAATCGAAGTCCCAGATACCGTCGTTATCCTCTTTCGGTGTCGTTTCCGTACCCGGCGAGGTAGTGATGATATCTTCTGCTTCAAGCTCGATTACTTCAAGCTCGGGGATTATATACTTTTTCATTTTCTCTACCTCCTTATCCTTCGATTACCGACTCTCTGTATGCTCTTGCGCTCTGAAGATACTTCCAGAAGCATTCTGTAAGTGCCACGAGCTCGGCTTTATTTTCTGCGGTATACTTGTCACCGCTGACGTAGGTATAATAGCTGTTGATATGGAAACTTCCCGCGTCAACTCCACCGACCTTTACCGATACGGTCTCGCAGAGTGCGTACGCATAAACGTCGATATCAACGTAACTACCGTCTGCCGATACCTCGGTTGCCACCTTCTTGATGCCTACGTAGAACGCATAGTTCTCAGCATTCGCGCCGTCTGCAAGATAGAATCTCATTGAAGGCGTTCCGTCGAGAATGAAGGTTACCGACTTGAAGCCCGAGACACTTGCCAGAGAGTCACCTTCGACGGTGGGTTTTGCGGAATAGTTACCGAGAATCGCATCGATCTTCGAGATAGCCTCGGGATCATTCGTGCCGAAGTAGGTGTAAGCCGACTTGATATATGCAAGTACGTCCTTGATAAGAGTTACCTCGGTATCGGTTCCGCTATCTATAATTTTCTCTGCATACTTGGGTATGCTAAAGGTGAAGGTTGCCGTTGCGCTCTTGCCGCCTATATCAACTGTTGCCACGAGCTTAACCGTTCTTGCCGCCTCTTTCGCATCGAGAGAAATCGTGATGAGATAGTAGTCGTTACCGTCGTCAAGCGTTATCTTATTTTCGGATAATGCGGTAAGATCGTCGTACAATACACCATCAAATGTAAACTTTTGTAGGTTATTTACGGGTACGTAGGCGTTCATTATAAGATTTCTGTCAAGCGTTAAGCTCATCTTTGGAACGAAGCTCTTTATGCTTGCGGGAGCAAGAGTATAAACCGTGGTTTCCTCTCCCTCGAAAATCTTTACAAGAGTAAGAGCTGCACCTTTCGAGTTCTTGAATACTACCGAAGTATCAAGACCGGAAGCTGCTTTCTTTGAAAGCTCAAGCTGAACGTATCCGTTATCGGAGCTGCTAAATATTACGGACGAGCCGTTGCTTGCGTGAACGTCAAACCACTTGAAGCTCTTGGCACCGCCAATTATCTGCAAGCCCTCGATGTTAAACGTTACAATGGAATTGGTATATTTAGACGTGGTTTCGTTTGCATTGAAGAGAAGGAAGTTCGAGGGAGCATTTGTCAAGTCTATTTCACAATTCTCCTTGATGGTTACGTTCATACCCATATTGCGTGCAACCTTAAGCTTCTCGGTAAACTGAATAAGCGAGGTCACGGTTGCGTTCTTGCCGAAGGAGATATTGATATTATCAAACGTCCAATAAAGTGTTTTATCGACAGTTGAGCTTTGATATTGTGATCCCTCAGCGCCGACGTCAAATATTCCATAGGAGTTGAGAACGATATTACCGTTAATGATCTCATAGTACCCTGCCTCAGCCGTTGCAGTCGCTGAATTATGCTTTGCGTACGCTCTCAGAATGGGGTTAGGAGCATCCTGAGTAAGAGTATGACCGTTAAGGTCTATTATAATAGTGCCCATATTATATCCGAAGTTTCCGGATACGTAAGAGCCACTTCCTGTATAATCGGAAGTTTTGATATCATCTCTGAAACAGAGTACAGCTTTCGAACCTTTAGTTAAGCAAAGATTAGCCGTTGAATATATCTGGTTTAGGTAAGTGTAACCCTTGTTAAAGACGTATTCACCGTCAACAACCTTGAACTCGGCAATAGGATAAGCCGCATACTTAAGAGGAACGTATCCGTAAGGCGTGGTGAGACTCTCATAAGTGCAGGTCACGTCGCCGACCGTTACGGTAGCTCCCTCGTTTTCCGCATTCTTGGTGAAGGTTACGGATGAGCCGTTATCTTTATTTACCGAAAGCCATACGGGATCCTTACCGCTCGCAGCAAGTATACTGCAAGCTCCAACATTGATATTTACTTCGGAATCGGTATAGCACTTTGTCGTACCGGCGGTATTCTTAATAACAGGATCGTTTGCGCCGAAGAGAAGCGTGCCTGCGTCAGCATTTGTCATATCAATTACGCAGTTATCACTTATATTAAGATTGAACACCATCTTTCTTCCGTCGTATGTGCTCGAGCCGTAATCGCTAAATTCCGTAAATGCGTTTGCAACGCCAGATCCTACAGTAAGAGTAAGATTATCAAGAGTCCAGTTAACGTTTTTCACGTTTGTGATATCGTTAGCATAAGGTGTACCCTCAATACTTACTTGGAACAAGCTGTGATTCGTAAGCTTTATTTCGCCGTTTATGAGCTTGAAGTTGGAATTTCCGATACGGGATCCGTCATACTTGGCAAACGCCTTGAAGAGAGGAGCGCTGTTTGTCTGAGTAATGGTATTTCCGCCAAGGTCAATGACCATCGTTCCGCAGATATAACCCATATTACCGCTCATAGTCGAAGAAACAGTGATATTGTCACGCACATAAACGACAGCGAGAGTTCCCTCGTCTCTGCAACGGATTCTTGCACCGCTGTTACCCGATAATGCATCTCCAAGATCGGTATACGACTTATAGCAAGTGTACTTACCGTTTGAATAGGTGAATTCTATTATGGGGTGCGAAGCAACGTTGGAATATTCGGTGTTTATATATCCGTAAGGAGTATAAAGATCCTCGTGATTATACTCGGTGCCTCCAATGCTGAGAGTAAGCGCGTTACCGTTTTCATCCTCGGTGTACGTCACCGACGATCCGTTGTTCGGGTGAACAGACTGGAGTGTAAACTTACTGTTCGATGCGATAATATCGCACGCACCGACCTCAACGTTAACGATCGAGTTGGTATTGTAGGATACGCTGTTTATCATACCTTCGGTGATAGGATCATTTGCATCGAAGAGAACGAAGTTCGAAGGAGCGTTGGTTATATCGAGTACGCAGTTATCCTTGATAGTAAGGTTCACGTGAGTAGCCTTATCCACCTTGTGATCTGCGCTCTCCTTATATTTTCCGAGGAGGCTATTCAGTGTTGCGCCTCTCGCAAGAGATATATTAACTCCGTCAAGAGTCCAGTTAAGAGTTTTTACTTCGTAAGGAGCGGGACCTGTGAAGAGATTGTATCCCGAACCGTCCGTACCGAAATAGAACAATCCGTTTGTATTAAGAACTATATCACCGTTCTTTACAACGTAGTATGAAGGGAGATAGAAAACGTCGGGATAGCTTTCCGCCGTTCCGTTCAAATACTTCGAATAAGCTCTGAATATAGGCTCGCTGTTTGCCTGAGTCAACGTGTGACCGCCAAGGTCAAATACTACCGTACCTACGATATATCCGAGGTTACCGCTTATATTATCCTTAGTAGTAACGTCGGCTCTGAAATAGATAACAGACTCGCCATTCGGATCGTACGTCAGTCCATACTTCGAATTAATAGCGCAGCTGACAGCCTCGGAAAGCTTATCAAATCCACCAACACAGGTATACGTGTTTCCTGATTTTGAAAATACTACCATAGTATTGGTCATATACTTGTTGGGAATAGTACCGTACTCGGTCTCAAGAGAGTTATCGGTGATGGTTATATTCTTTACCGCAACCCATGCGCCGTTTTCATAAACGTAATATATGTTACTTGCGGTGTCAAGATACTTAAGTCCTTCGGTAGCCGTTACGGTGGGAGCTCCCGAGCCTACGATCCAGACAGTAGATACACCGTTTGCTCTTACGGATGAAATTCTTGCATCCACTGCGGAAACGTAGCCGCTCATATCAGTCTTTGCAAGAGTTCCGCAATTCTCCCAAGCGATAGCGTCAAGACCGTCGATAGAGGTAGCACCGGCTTCGAATCTGAACTCGTTGCTCTCACCCTCTTCCGCTTCAACCGATACGGAGTAGCAATTCTTTACGTAAAGAGTCTTTTCTCCGGGAACAGCGTAAGCCACGAGTCCCGAAAGCTTCACGCCGGAAGCTGTTTTTGAAGCTTCATAAAGGTTATAGCAGTTTTCGATGAGATACGGATACTCGATAGAATCGTCATCTACGTCGGGAAGATCTCCGAAGAAGCCTATAATACCGCCGTAATAAACGTCAGTAGCCTCATTCGCAAGATATGTGAAGTAACCGCTGTTGTAGCAATTGCCTATATAGAAGGGACCGCTTATATTAAGCTTTGAGCCGATCATATCCATACTGCTAAGAGAGGGAGAAATTGCACCGACTATGCCACCGATATAAGAAACAAGACCACTCGCAGACTCGGCAAGCGTTATGCCGCCCGTGAATGCAGAGTTCTCTATTCTGGTGTTAAGTCCCGCTGTTCCGACTATACCGCCTGCGAGAGTGAAGTCACCCGAAAGGCTGAATTCTGCAGCCGACTTACATCCGTTGATGTTAGTCGAGTAAGCCATACCGCATATAGATCCGACACGGCCCGCTCTGAGTCCGTCATCCGACGATCTGGGAGCAGATCCACCGGTTGTAGGAAGAAGAGTTACTATTCTTACGCTATCGGTGATCTCACATCCTGTGATAGTGTTGAAGCCCGCAAGCTCGGTGTTTGTTAATTCGGGAGCAGCCGCACGGCCTACGATAGCACCCGTTACGCCTCTACCTACAACCTGAACGTCATCAAGGATGATATTCTTAATGGTTGCGCCGTAAATTACACCAAAGAGACCGTATCCCTCGCTGTAATCGAAATAGCGCTCAGGGGCGGGACTGTTCGTGCTGGTATAAAGCTTGCCACCCGTTATAGTTCCGTTCTTTATAGAATAACCGCATCCGTCGTAAATGCCTCCGAACGCTGCCATATTCGTAGAGTTTATGTAATATCTACCAATAGATGTAAGTATGTTTTCACCAAGGTCTATATCCGCTGTCTGCTTGAAGTATTTACCCGCGAAGGATACGCCGCCATCGGTGATCTTCGTGCTGATCCAAGCAAGATTTTTCGCGTTGGCTATAAGGTAAGGATCAGCCTCGGTTCCCGAGCCTGCAGGCGTTTCAACGTTCGCTCCGTCCCAAGCAGGCGTTGCCTCATTTTCCACGTCGGCATTAAGATCTATTGCATACTGATTAATGTTTTTGTAATATCTATCCTTCGTTGGTGAATACCATTCAACGAAGATCTCATCTCCGCTCTCGTTGAAATAGAACATAGCTATCATAGCGGTTCCGCCGAGGTTGGAGTCAAAGCCCTGAGGATTGATAAGCATCTGCGTAACGGTGTTACCGTGATCTCCCTTAACCTGAGTGGTTACTATCATTTCTCTGTCTATATGTCCCGAAAGTATCATTTTAACGTTAGCATACTTCGAGAAGAGAATATCCCAAAGCACGTCTCCGTTATAGCTGGATCTCGGGGTGGTATCTCCGAGGTCCTCGGTGTTTCCGTCACACTCGAGATAAGAGTGCGTGCTGACTATAACGCTATGATCGGGATGAGTTTTAATAACCTGCTCCGCCCAGCTGACGATATCTGCGGTTATTTTCCAGTCAAGATTCAAGAACAGATACTTTGTACCATTTACCGTCAGAGTCTGATACGTATTCGCATAGGATACCTTATAACCCGTAACGGGGTCGGATCCCGTAGTATAAAGACCGCCGCCGTTTTCCGAGGTAAACTGCGCGGTAAACCATTCGGAGTTTTCAAAATATGTATTGAAGCCTTCAATTCTTACACCGTTATAATCGGGGTATACGTGGTGATTACCTCTTACAAGAGCATAAGGGACTTTACCGTCAAGGAGTGTTATTGCATCGTAAGCCACGTCCCACTGAGTATAAGGAGCAGTACTGTCAGCCGTTGAACTTACCTTATAATATACCTTGTTTACTTCGTCGTACTCATATCTGTCATCTCTGCCGTTATCGTTGGTTATATCGCCAAGACCGATAGCAAACTTGATATTCTTTTTATCCGCGGCAGCATTATCCGCTATCCACTGATAAAGAGTGGGCATCTTTTCGGGATAATAATCCGCCAGCATCTGAGTATCTCCCATAACAGCAAAGGAATATGAGGGCTTGAATCCGGATGCGCTTCTTATAGCTTCCATTTCAGCCTCGGTGAGCCATGTTTTGCTGTATATGATATCATATCCGTTTCCGGTTTCATCAACGATGTTCTTTCCTATATCTTCGGAATCCAAATCATAGTAGCAGATAGCATCGGTAAGATCTGCCGTCGCCACAGTCATATCCATTCCCTTTGCGTAATCCGCGCTGATCTCATCGGCATCTCTTACGTCGGAATAAACTGTTATATCTCCTATCTCACCCTTGAAATAGCTTGCATTCATCGTTCTGTTATCGCCGCCAAGTATCATCGGAAGCTCGAGAACGTCGGGATCGATCGCGGGATAATAGTACTTCGTTTCGGTGAGCACTCCGTTTACATAGCAGGATATAACGCCCGTATCTCCGTCGTAAACGAGCGAAAGATGCGACCATGCATCGGTAGGAAGGCGAGACTCATTGAAGTACACGTCATACATCTCTCCGTCAAGAGAGCTGCTCCATACAAGTCTCGGCGTAGCATCTTTAGCTATTGCCCAGTTGATAAACGCATTGCCGTATTTTGATGCGGCCCAGTAATTACCGTAAAGCGTTCCAACCGCCTCGCCCTTAAGCGAATCGGGAATATACACCCACGCCTCAAGTGTTACCGGCATAGTTTCGGTATCCTTACAGGTATGATAAGAATCCATTGCAAATTTTTTGCCGGTCACTTCATCGGTTCCTCCGCTTAAGGCAAGACCGCCGTAGCTCGCGGAGCCATCAGCTGCAAACGTATGAACTGCAAGCATCGAAACAAGCAGGCAAAGTACAGCTGCAAGAGCAACAATTAATTTAGTCTTTTTCACTTGTTTTTCTCCTTTTTTGTGCATAATATATAATTTGTAATTTTTACCACACCTGAATTATAGCATAATAAATATTTATATGTCAATAGAAAAATAAAAAAATGGGGATACGTCTGTTTTTTGACATATTATGCTCTTCCGTTCGAGCCGAAGAGAAGGATCTTTTGCTTAACAGCTTCCTTCATTGCGGCAACCTTGGCATTTCTTGTATCGAGATAACCGTACATACCGCGCTCGGCATTTGTAGCGTTCTCCTTCATTGCAAGCTCACCCGCAAAACAAAGATCGGTGAAGATATTCACCTTTGCGATACCGTACTTTATCGTATCCCTGAAATCGTCATCCGAGAGTCCCGAGCCGCCGTGAAGCACGAGGGGCGTATCGAGAGCTGCTCTGATCTTCTGAAGTCTGCCTATATCAAGCTTTGGCTTGGATTTATATGCTCCGTGAGCCGTGCCTATTGCAATAGCGAGAGCATCAACGCCCGTGCTCTCAACGAAGGATACAGCCTCCTCGGGCGTCGTATACATATCTGTTATCTCGTTATCCGAGCTATCTGCCTGACCAACGTGACCTATCTCACCCTCAACCGTAACTCCGAGAGCATGAGCGATTTTTACTATCTCACGGGTAGCTCTGAGGTTTTCGGAGGCGGCATTTGCCGAGCCGTCAAACATAACGCTGGTGAAGCCCAGCTTCATTGCCTCAAGACAACGCTCAAAGGTTATGCCGTGATCGTAGTGAACTACTACCGGAACGGTTGCGCGGCGCGCCGCTTCAATAAGCGAGGGAGCAATAAGGCTGAGCTCTCCGTACGGAAGAAGGACCTCTGCCGTTCCTATGATCACCGGTGAGCGGAGCTCCTCGGCAGCTGAGATAACAGCCTCGAGCATATCGGTATCGGTAGTGTTGAAAAGACCTACCGCATATTTGTTTTTCTGCGCGTCAAGTAATACGTCGTTAAGATTTGCAAGCATTTTGTTTTTTTCCTTTCGTATAGTTCATTTTTTAACGTAATCTTTCGTATTTTTTTGCGACCTCGACGATCTCATCTGCCGAGCGCATTCCGTCTATCGAATTTGCGGAAAACAGGTTGCACGCCGCGGCGGCAGAGGCAAATTCGAGTATCTGTCGATCTTTGTAATGATGATAAAGGCCGTAAAGACATCCTGCGCAGAATGCATCACCCGCGCCAACACTTCCCTTTATCATTTCCTTAGGTATTTTAAGAGAATTCACATAGGTTACCTCACGCGACTTTACATCCAGAAGGAAACCTATCTCCTTTGCGTGCACTATGACCTTGCGAGCAACTCCCGCATCCGCAGCTTTGTTCATTGCGAGGATAACGTTTTCCTTATCTATCTCGCCGCTCTCCTTCCTTGGAGAAAGACCGAAGATCTCGCATATCTCAAGCTCGTTTACGATGAGGTAGTCGCAATACTTAAGCGAGGGGAGCACCTTTGCTCCGTAGTTACCCGCACTGTCGCTGACCATATCGACCGAGGTAAGTATACCTTCGCTCTGCACGTTCTTTAAAAACCTCGCCATCGCAGTTCCGTATTCGGAATCGGGAGCATCAAACTTATCAAGAAGAAGTATGTATCCTATATGAAGTATATCGCAATTAAGAGCCTTAATATCTATATCCTCGGGAGAAAATTCCGCATTCGCTCCTCTAACGTGGAAGAAGGTGCGCTCTCCACCGGGAACACTCATAACGTCGGTAAAGCTCGTCGGCTGATCCTTGGAGTATACCACACCGTCAATATTTATTCCGTATGCGGCAAGCTTTGACAGAATAAATCTTCCGTTCTCATCGGTACCTACCCTTCCGTAAGCATATACCGAAAGACGGGGGTCCATCTTTGCAAGATCAACGCCGACGTTTGGAGGACAGCCGCCGATAGCAGGCGCAAGCGAGGATATATTGACAAGCGTTCCCGCTTCGGGATATCTCTCGATATTTTTTACTATATCCGTAACGATATTTCCGGCTATTGCAATACCCTTCTTCTGGAGCATCAAATAGTCAATGGAAACACCGAATAGCGACGCAAGCGCGGGAAAAAGCGATATATCGGGATAACCCTGACCGTTCTCCCACTTGCTGACAGCCTTATTACTCACGTTCAACCGCTCGGCAAGCTCACTTTGCGTAAGTCCGCTCTTCTTTCGCAGCGCCGCAATGGTCTTACCTATGCTTTTTGAATCCATAAGGTAACCTCACTTTATTTTAATGTATATAACATTATTATATCATATAAAAAATAAAAAACAAACCTACCGACAGTAGATTTTAGCACTGAAAGTATTATAACTTCAGCCGTTTTACTACTATCGGTAGATTTTATCAAATATTAATATCAAGCTCAACGGGGCAATGATCGCTGCCTAATATATCGGTATGGATCTTTGAATCGTTTACCTTTTCCATAAGATCGTCAGACACAATAAAATAGTCAAGACGCCAGCCTGCATTATTCTCTCTTGCGCGGAATCTATACGACCACCACGAGTATAGCACAGTATCGGGATAAAGCCTTCTGAAGCTATCCGAAAAGCCCGATGCGAGAAGCTCGCTCATCTTCGCGCGTTCTTCGTCCGAGAAGCCTGCCTTACCGCGGTTTGCCTTCGGATTCTTGATATCTATTTCCTCGTGCGCGACGTTGAGGTCACCTGTGTAGATGACACCCTTCTCACAATTCAACTTCATAAGGTAGTTGCGCATATCGTCCTCGAATTCCATACGGTAATCAAGCCTTTTAAGCTCGTCCTGCGCATTGGGAACGTAGGCGCAAACGAAATAGAAATCTTCGTATTCAAGAGTTATGACTCTTCCCTCATCGGTGTGCTTTCCTTCGATGCCGTATGCGACGGAAAGCGGCTCGTGCTTTGTAAATATCGCGGTACCCGAATAGCCTTTTTTCTCAGCATAAGTCAAATAACTGTAATAACCCTCGGGAGAAAACTCCGCCTGCCCCTCTTGCATTTTAGTTTCCTGAAGAGCGAAGAAATCTGCATCGAGAGAAGAAAAAATATCGGCAAAGCCTTTTCCTAAAACGGCGCGAAAACCATTAACGTTCCATGAAACAAACTTCATATTTTAATAACCTCATTTCCTTTTTTACAATACTATATTAGCAGAAAAATCCTTATTTTTCAAGCATTCCGGAAGCTTTTGCAAAGATAATTCAAATATTCCGTACAAATACAGGGAATTTTTCTGAAAAATCATATTTTCCCATTTTATTTTGAAAAAGTACGATTTCTCCTTTGTTTTCGGGCAGATTAACTTTGATAAATACTATTTTTCGAGCATTTTTATTATTTTTCGAGAATATATAAAAATCATCACTATTTTTCGTACCGTGATTTTAAAAATCTTTGTTTTATACAATATTTCCCGTTATTTCTTTACATTTTTGACGATAAAATTATATTTTCATATTTCCGTAACGCATTGCGAAAAATAACTACGCAAGCAGCAGCATTTCGACTACCTTTACGAGTTTGTTGCTATGGTAATTAAAACATTTATTATTATTTTTTAAATAAATATTGATTTCCGAGAAGGTTTGTGCTAGAATAGGTTCATACATTAACAGAGTAGGATGATAAGCGTTTAAGTGCTCAGCGGACGGGGAGTTGCCGCAGGGACGAAGTGAGCAATCGGGTTAGAAGCTCTGCCTTTGCTCTACGGTTTATCTTCCGCATCCCACTGTTCCGAAGGAATAATATTGCAGATGATTTCGCCAGGCAGCAGCTTTAACTTGCTCAGCTTACGATACTCTGCTGCCTCCTGTGACACAAGATGTAAATCTGTTCTATGGAGGTGTTTTTATTTTGAGAAACAAAAAAGCAAAAAAACAAATATTCGCACTGACAAGTACCTCAGTTATGGTTGCAATGTCTGTTGTGCTTTGCAGATTCGTCGGCTTCTCGCCTGAGGGAACGCCGTTCCGATTTGAGTTCGGTTTTCTGCCAATAGCATTCGTCGGATATATGCTCGGTCCCGTCTATGCAGGGCTCGGATATCTCGTTGCCGACGTTATCGGCTCACTCTTCTCGGGGTATGCGCCAAACGTTTGGATTTCCCTTTGCCAATTTGCGACAGGTGCCGCCTTCGGTCTTTTCTTCCATAGAAAGAAAATATCTCTTTCAAAGATACTTCTCTGCTTCGGTTCTGTAGCGCTGATTATCGATCTATTTCTCAAGTCACCGATATTTGTTTTAATGTATGACTGGACCTGGGAATTTACTCTTGCTACAAGAGCTATAAACGGAGCTATCAATTTTGTGATTCGTTCTGTAACCTTCTACCTTTTCATCAGGTTGCTCAAGGATCAAATGGATAAGATAACAAAAAATTCAGAATAACGGTGAATAATATGAATACCTCTGATTTCAAATCATATGCTAACAGCTTTCAGGCTGTTACCGTTCCCGGGCTCGAGCGTATCTCAAGACTTCTCGACTTTCTCGGTCACCCCGAGGACAAATTAAAATTTATTCATATAGCCGGAACGAACGGCAAGGGCTCAACCTCCGCAAACGTCGCTTGCATACTTGAGGAAGCGGGATACACGGTTGGAAAATATATTTCTCCGAATCTTATCCGCGTAAACGAGCGCATAAGTATCAACGGCACTGATATTTCCAATAAAGATCTCTCAAGGATTCTTAACACAATAGAGCCTATTTCAAATAAGGTCGAACAAGAGCTATCCGTTCCGCCAACACAGTTTGAGATTTGGACGGCTGCAGCTTTCGTTTACTTCGCCGAGCAAAAATGCGATTACGTTGTTCTGGAGGTAGGTCTTGGCGGTGAGTTCGATGCGACGAACGTTATAAAGGCTAACGAGGTTGCAATAATCACGCGGCTCGGCATTGACCACACGGGTTATCTGGGTACAACCATTGCCGAAATTGCTAAGGCAAAGGCAGGTATTATTAAGGGAAATTCGCGAACGGGTGCGGTTATAACGGTAGAACAAGAGCCCGAGGCTATGGACATTCTTCGCCTTGCGGCTGAGGAAAAGGGTTGCACGCTTGAGGTCGCAAAGCCTGTTTCACTTTACGTGACCGGAACGCACGAGTGCTTCTCGCTCGGAAATCTTGACCGACTTATGACGGGCATTTCCGGTTTTCACCAGATTGAAAACGCCGCTCTTGCCGTTCTTGCCGCTAAGGCACTTGGCATTGAAGAGGGCTTTATCAGACGCGGTATTGCAAGGGCAAAGAATCCCGCGCGCTTTGAGGTTATCCGCAAAAATCCGACCGTTATTTACGACGGCGGTCATAATGAGAACGGCATTGCCGCGCTCACCGCTTCCCTCGAGCGCTACTTCGGCAAGGCTGACAAAACGGTTATTTTCGCTTGCATGAAGGACAAGGAGATTGCCGAGTCACTTAAAATGCTCGGCGAAAACAATACTAAGTTTATCTATACCACGGTAAAGGATAATCCGCGCGCTATGGGTGCGTCCGAGCTTGCAACGAAGGCAAAAAAGCTCGGGTATGAGGGTATGTGGTTTGATGAGATAGCGGATGCATACAAGTATGCTTTATCGCACGGCAATCTCGTGGTAGTTTGCGGCTCATTATATCTCTATAAAGACTTCGCCGAGTGCAAAAAAATGAAGATTTGACAACAATCGTTTACATTTAATGCTGATTTTATTTAAAGGAGAAAAGCTATGCCTTTTATTGATTTAAAAACAACTGCCAAAATTTCCGACGATAAGGAAGCTATTTTAAGAGCCGAATTCGGAAAGATAATCACCCTTATTCCCGGAAAGACCGAGAGATGGCTTATGCTTAATTTCAGCGATGGATGCAGAATGGCTTTTGGTGGTAATGCCGATGCGGACACCGCGTATATCAACGTTGAGCTTCTCGGCAGCACGACGAATGCCGTTTATGACAAGCTGACACGTGCTATTTGCGACACGGTTTCGGGCACACTCGGCGTGCCTTACGACAGAATATACGTAAAATATGAGGAATGCGAGCACTGGGGCTTTGCGGGAGAAAACTTCTAAATGAAGATAATCGCAAGGATAAGGAATGATTTTAAAGAAAAATTCGGAATTCCGCGCCAGAGTGGGATACTTGACGGCTTTAAGTCAAGGATAGTCTTCGAGCCCGAGTACAGAGTTAAAGAGGCTCTGCGCGGAATCGAAGGTTATTCTCACCTTTGGCTGATATGGGAGTTTTCCGAGGCTAAACGCGAGGGCTTCTCACCTACCGTGCGTCCGCCAAGGCTTGGCGGAAACAGAAGGATGGGTGTTTTTGCGACGCGTTCTCCGTACCGACCCAACCCGATAGGACTTTCCTCAGTGAAGCTGCTCGAGGTTATCGACACAACGGATGAGGGTACTGTTCTTATCGTGAGCGGAGCAGACCTACTCGACGGAACGCCTATTTATGATATCAAGCCGTATTTATCATTTACAGACTCTCACCCTGATGCCGTGTGCGGTTTTGCGGATGAGGTGAAGGGGTATTCGCTTGAGGTAAGCTTTCCCGAGGAGCTCCTCTCAAAAGTTGACACGGGTAAGAGGGATAGCCTCCATCGCTTGCTTGCCGACGACCCGCGCCCGTCTTATATCGCAGACGGAGATAGGATCTACACATTCTCATTCGCAGACTATGAAATCTCGTTCAAGGTCGAGGATGATCTGCTCACCGTTACAGACGTTGCAGTCAGATAGATAAACGATAATAAAGGGGCTGTCTCATTAAAAATTCAATGATATCAAGGCATAATTATAGAAAATTCAGTAAGAAATACAGTTTTAGCGAATTTTTAATGAGAACAGAACCGTGGGGCGAACTGATTTAGAGCGGAAAGCGTCGTTTGCGACCGAAGGCGTACAAGGGTACGACGAGAGTTCAGCAAACGGCGGTAGAACAAAAACTTTAATAAAAACGAGGAAAACCAAGGGTTTTCAACCTTGAATTCTTTTAAATTACATAAAAGTACGGCAGAGGCACTGTTTTTTGACAATGCTTCTGCCGTTTTTGTTCGTTTACGCCTAAATGAGACAGCCCCTTTAAACCCCGAAAGCA
Source organism: Eubacteriales bacterium (assembly GCA_045654585.1). Taxonomy (GTDB): domain Bacteria; phylum Bacillota; class Clostridia; order Oscillospirales; family CAG-272; genus UBA1740. The sequence continues at coordinate 56,053 of JAZONS010000052.1, read as the reverse complement.
AATTTAGGGTAAAGCTTATTTGAGTTGTTGTTTTTGGTCAATGAACAAACAGTTTACGTTTTGAGAAAAATCAAAAGATGCTGATAAAGTCCTTTTCAATAACCAGGTTTGCCGCAAAGAACTCGGAGAAGAGCTTTCTCATCTCGGCATAGTCGGCTACGGCAATCGTTTCGTTTGCCGAGTGCATCGCGAGCTGAGGAAGTCCTATATCAACGGTTGCGACAGATACTCTCGTATCGGAAATCGAGCCGAGAGTCGACCCACCCGGGAGGTCCGCTCTGTTGAAGTAGTTCTGAAGCTTTACGTTTGCCTTCTCTGCTATACGGCGAAGAAGTCCGTCCGAGAGCGCATCGGTTGCATAACGCTGATTTGCGTTATACTTTACAACTACGCCTCCGCCAAGAGTGGGGGCGTTATTTTTATCCGCAAGCTCCGGGTGGTTGGGGTGGACCGCGTGAGCATTGTCCGCCGAGATCATAAAGGATGAGCCGACGCGCTCAAGATAATGCTCCTCGCTCTCCGAGATGCGGCGAAGGGTATCTCTGAGGAAGGTCGAGCCTGCGCCCTGCTTCGTTTCCGAGCCTACCTCCTCGTTGTCAAAGATCGCAAATACGGGCGTTGCAAGTCCCGCATCCATTCCAAGGAAGCCCTCAAACGCCGCATAAACGGACGAAAGATCGTCAAGTCTTGGGGAGAGAAGGAACTCATCCGACGCGCCAAACACTCTCGGCTCCTCCGCAGATACGAGGAAAAGCTCGTGAGATACGATCTCGGATTTTTTCGCGCCTACGGACTTAGCGGCAAGCTCGAATATATCAGCGCCGCCCGTAAGAGACGCGAGAGGAAGAAGGTCAACTGCGGGGTTGAGCTTCAATGAGTCGTTTACCGTTCTGTTCATGTGTATTGCAAGGCTGGGTATAACTACCTCTGTCTTACCTATATCGCAGAGCTTCATAATTACGCCCTTTTCGGTTTTCAAGGCAAGTCTGCCCGCAACAGTCAAGGGTCTATCGAGCCAGGTATAGTTTATCATACCGCCGTACTTTTCGGTATCGAGCTTGACGTATGCACCCGACTGAACGCTGCCCTTAACTCTGAAGCAGGGCGAGTCGGTATGAGCCGCAGATATCATAAAGCCACCGAAGGTATTTCTCCAAGCTATGAGCGACGAGCCGTCACGGACAACGTAGTAAAGCTCGCCTATCTTAAGCTCCCAAGGCTCGTGCTCGTAGAGTCTTACGAAGCCCTCGGAGTCAAGCACCTTGGCTATTTCGTTTACCGCGTGGTACTGCGTTTTTGCTTTTTTCAAAAACTCGCAAAGTTCTTTAATATCTTTTTTCATAATTGCTCCATACAATAGTTTTTTAATTATTTTACAACTTTTTTTAATAAAAGTCAACTTTACTGTTGAAATTATAGAAAAAATAAGATAAAATAAAGGAGTGATTATTTTATGAGGCTTTTTTGCGCACAGAACGGCACGCAGATTCGCGCGTGTTTTACGCACAGAATGCCTCTTCCGAACGAAAGGAATACTATATGATAAACTTCAGTGATCATAAAAATGCCGAAGCCGTATTCGGATATTTTCTCGAGATATCGAAAATACCTCACGGCTCGGGTAATACCGCGCCTATCGCAGATTATCTCGTTGATTTCGCAAAGGCGCGCGGACTTGAATACTACCGCGATGCGGCAGATAACGTAGTTATTAAAAAAGCCGCAACGGCAGGCTTTGAGAACCGCCCCACCGTTATTATTCAGGGACACACCGATATGGTTGCTGAAAAGCTCCCCGACTCGGACAAGGATATGCAGACAGAAGGACTCGAGGTTTACCGCGACGGAGATTTCCTCAGGGCGCGCGGAACAACGCTCGGCGGTGATGACGGCGTTGCCGTTGCTTACTGCTTGGCACTTCTCGATTCCGATACTATCGCTCATCCTGCGCTCGAATGCCTCTTTACATCGGACGAGGAGATAGGTCTTCTCGGCGCGGGAGCGCTCGACGCATCTGTGCTTTCCGGTAAGATAATGATAAATATCGACTCTGACGACGAGGGCATCTTTACGGTTGGCTGCGCTGGCGGCGCGAGAAACGATATAACACTTCCCGTAAGTACTGCCGACGGATGCGGCAAGCAGTATAAGCTCACCGTATCGGGTCTGCTCGGCGGACACAGCGGCGTTGAGATCGACCGCGGCAGAGCTAACGCAATAAAGCTTCTCGCAAGGGTGCTCGGTTCTATCTCCGACGTGCGCCTTGCAGATATATGCGGCGGAAACGCCGATAATGCTATACCGAGAGAATGCACGGCATATTTTACCTCGGACTGCGACGTAGCTTCCGTCGTACGTGCGGCAGATGCCGAATACAAGAAGGAATACCGTGACACCGACGGCGGCGTTACTCTTACGCTTGAAGCTGTAAGCTTTGATACCCCCATACTTGACAAGGCGTCGAGCGACACTGTTCTCGCTATTATCAACGAAACCGAATCGGGCGTTATCGCTATGAGCCGCGAGATCGAAGGACTCCCGGAGAGCTCCGAGAATATCGGTATCGTAAGGCTCGAGGGCGGAGTTTTCCATATGACGGTTTCCGTGCGCTCCGCAAAGGCTGACGCCAAGGCGGCTCTTATCGCAAATCTGCGCGGTATCGCCGAGAGGAACGGCGCGGCTATCTCCACAAGAGGTGAATACCCCGCTTGGGAGTACAAGGCAGAGTCGCATATAAGAGAGATCGCCTGCCGAGTATTCTATGAAATGTACGGCAAGGAAGCAAAGGTCATCACGATCCACGCGGGTCTTGAATGCGGTATCTTCTCCGATAAGATTGAGGGACTTGATTGCATTTCACTCGGCCCCGACAACTATGATATCCATACGACCGAGGAGCATCTTTCGATAAGCTCAACCGCACGCGTATGGGATTACCTCATTAACGTTTTAAAGGAAATATAAATATTCTTGAAAAGGGAGAATTAAAATGAATAAGACAAGACTCAGAAAATATGCAAAGCTCATCGCAAAACAGGGTGCGAATATACAGAAGGGACAGGAGGTTATAATCTCCGCCGAGCTTGATCAGCCCGAGTTCGTTAAGATACTCGTTGAGGAGTGCTACAAGCTCGGCGCAAAGAAAGTCAACGTAGATTGGAGCTATCAGCCGCTTGAGAAGCTCGCTATCAGATACCAGAGCTCAAAGACTCTCGCAACTCTTGACGATTGGGTAATGAAAAAATGGGAGCATCAGCTTGAGGTTCTCCCTGCAAAGATATACCTCACCTCGGAGGACCCCGACGGTCTTAAGGGTATCAATCAGAAGAAGTACGCAAAGGCAAGATCTGCCAGAGCTCTCGCTATAAAGCCTATCAGACGTCAGATGGAAAACCGCTATCAGTGGTGTATCGCGGGTGTTCCCGGTCCCGAATGGGCAAAGAAGGTGTTCCCCGGTATGAGAACTTCTACCGCTATTGAAAAGCTCTGGGAGGCTATTCTTGATACCTCACGCGTTTACGACGATCCTATCGCTGAGTGGGATAAGCACAACAAGAATTTCAAGGAAAGATGCGACTACATCAACTCACTTGAGCTCAGAAAGCTCGTTTATCACTCGGCAAACGGAACCGACCTTACGGTTGGTCTTATTCCCGAGGCGCTCTTCTGCGGCGGCGGTGATACAACACTCTCGGGCGTTTATTTCAATCCCAATATCCCCACAGAAGAGGTATTCACATCTCCTATGAAGGGTGAGGCTGAAGGTATCGTTTATTCCTCTCTTCCTCTCTCCTACGGCGGTCAGCTTATCGAAAACTTCTGGATGAGGTTTGAGGGCGGTAAGGTAGTCGAGTCGGGCGCTGAAAAGAACGGCGAGCTCCTTGGTGAAATGCTTTCTATTGACGAAGGCGCGTGCTACCTCGGCGAATGCGCTCTCGTTCCCTACTCCTCTCCTATCAGACAAAGCGGCGTTCTCTTCTACAACACTCTTTACGATGAGAATGCGGCGTGCCACCTTGCGGTAGGTATGGGCTTCACAAACGTTCTCCGCGACTTTGAGAAGTACACTGACGACGAAGCTCACGCAATGGGCATCAACGACTCGGTCAGCCACGTTGACTTTATGATCGGAACTCGCGATCTTTCCATTATCGGTATTGATAAGAACGGTAAAGAGCATAAGATCTTCGATAACGGCGAGTGGGCATTTTAATTAAATATAACCGTATTTAAAACAATTGTTTACAAAAAGCGGACTTTCGCAATTGAAAGTCCGCTTTTTTATTTTGCTGTAATATTGTACTTTTCTTTAATTAATTGCATTTTACTGCAGCATAATTTCTATTGTATTACATTGTATTGCACGATCCGTTCTTAATAAACGCAGCAAGTAAATTATAAAATACTAACTTAAAGAAGCTCAAAAATGATTTTCTCCGCGCATCTGACGCCGTCAACTCCCGAGGAAACGATACCGCCCGCATAGCCTGCACCCTCACCTATCGGGTAAAGTCCCGAGAGTGACGGAGATACGAAATTATCATCTCTTAAAACACGTATGGGTGAGGTGGAGCGCGTTTCCGCGCCCGTAATAAGCGCCTCGGGGCAATAGAAGCCGCGAAGATAATCGTCAAAATCGGTCATAGCGGCTCTTAACGAATCCGTGACAAAGCTCGGGAGATACTCCTCAGCCAATACGGGTAAAACTCCGCACGGGTAGCTTGCTCCAACGGATTTCGAAAGTCTTGGTCTTTCGTTTTTCATAAAGCAATCGAGCTCAATGGACGGAGCGGTATAATCCGCGCCCGCCGAGGTAAATGCCGCGCGCTCTATTTTTCTTTGGAACTCAAGACCCGAGAGTACGTCATCCGAGCCGAAGTCGGAAGGAGTTACAGACACGAGAATTGCGGCATTCGAGTTATCGGCAAGGCGCGCCTCTTCACTCATACCGTTCGTTACGATACCAAAGCTTTCGCTTGCCGCCGCAACGACAGTTCCCCCGGGACACATGCAAAAGCTATACACGCTCCTGCCCGAAGGAAGGTGCGTAACTAAGTGGTAGCTCGCAGTTCCGATCTCGATAGGCGGCTCTGCCTCACCAAGTATCAGCTCGTTTATATACTCTCTTTTATGCTCAAGACGGACACCGATACCGAATCCCCTCGACTCCATCGGAACGCCCATTTCCTTCAGCATCTCAAAGCTATCCTTTGCGCTATGCCCGGTTGCTAAAATAACACGGTCGGTATCTATTCTCTCTTCTTTGCCGTTCTTCTCGTATACAGCTCCCGTAACGGAGCCGTTTTTATTTTCTATTTTGGTGAGCCTTGCTCGATATATAAATTCACCGCCGAGGGAGATGATTTTTTCTCTTATATTTTTAACGTAAGTAGGGAGCTTATCCGTTCCGAGATGCGCGCCTACGGTATAAATAATATCCTCGGGTGCGCCCGCCTTGACGAATTCCTCCAGCACCTTATATTTATACTTATCCATACCGCCGACCTTTAGCTTACCGTCGGAAAATGCGCCGGCGCCTCCTTCTCCGAACTGAATATTCGACTCGGTATCAAGTTCCTTTGCGGTAAAGAATACCGATACCTTTTTACGTCTTTCTTCAACACGGTCCCCTCTCTCGAGGACTATTGGGGATAACCCTGACTCCGCTAAGGTCAACGCTGCAAAGAGTCCCGCGGGACCTGCGCCTACAACTACAGGTCGTGTGCCTCCCTTAACCTCGGGGAGCTTCAGGTCATAGTCGGGGCAAGGAGAGACCTTTTTTCTCATTTTGAGAAGCCCCGCTTCCCTCTCGGCTGAAAATTCTATACCGAGTGAGAGCGCAAAATATTTTCGCTCTTCTATTTTCAGCGTCTTTTTTAAAATTCTGACTTCGCCTATCTCTTCGCGCGAAACGGGCAAAGCTTTGCAAATAGAATCTTTAATTGTTTCTGTATTATAATTTATATCTACTGTTATTTCCGTTTTAATCACAGCCTTGCCTCCTTTTTTGCGTTTTAATTTATTTTATCATACAATTCTCTCTTTTGCAAGCAAACTCATTGAATAAAATACGTAAAGTTTGAAAAAAATACAGTTATGCCGGGGATGTCACATTTGACGAGACCGAAAAAATCCTAAGAGGGTATAAAAACAACCTTCAACTGAACAAAAAATATAAATGAGACAATAAAAGGTTGAAATTCTACGAATTTCTTCTGTTTTTATGGATTTTTTCTACCGCGCCTCTCATGGCTCGACGTACACTCGTACGCCTCACGCCTTGAGAAACAACGATTCTCGCCTAAATCTGCCTTTCCCCAAGGCGTGGTTGTCTCAAAATCGCATTTGAGACAGCATACTGAGATCGAAGGGAGATCAAAGATGAAAAAAACAATTTGTCTGCTTCTTGTTATAACTTCTTTGCTATTCTGCCTTACCTCGTGCGGCGGTAAGGGTGAGGGCGAGATATCCGTATTCTACTATACCTACAGTGATACGTACATTTCGACCGTCCGTTCCTCTATTGATAAAATGCTGAAGGCCGCGGGACTTGACTACAACAATTATGATGCAAACAGCAATCAGACAACGCAGACCGAGCAGATCGATACCGCCATAGCCAAGGGCTCGCGCTTGCTTATCGTCAATATAGTTGACACAGGCTCCGACGATGCCGCTAAAACCGTAATCGGTAAGGCTCGAGCGGCGGATATCCCCGTTATATTCTTTAACCGCTCCGTTAGTGAGGAGGTAGTTTCGAGCTATGAAAAGTGCGTTTTCGTCGGCACGGACTATGAGATGGCGGGTCATATGCAGGGCGAGCTTATCGGCAACTATATTTTGAAAAACTATGCTGCCTGTGACCTTAACGGTGACGGTAAGATATCCTACGTTATGTTCAAGGGCGAGCAAGGCAACGCCGAGGCTGAGGCGCGTACAAAATACGGCGCTGAGGACGCAAACAAGATACTCACCGATGCGGGAAAGTCGGGACTCGTCTTCTACGATGCGAATAACAACGGCAAATATCTCGTTGACCAGGGCGGAAACTGGTCTGCTCAGGCGGCAAACGATTATATGAAAACTATCCTTTCCGCTTACAGTGAAAAGGGCGGCAATATGGTTGAGCTCGTTATAGCAAATAACGATGAAATGGCGCTCGGCGCAATTTCCGCATTACAAGAGATTGGTTACAACAAATCGGGCGGTAAGACTATTCCCGTTTTCGGCATTGATGCAACCGAAGGCGCGATATCTAAGATAAAAGACGGCTCAATGGCAGGAACTATCAAGCAAGATGCCGAGGGTATGGCAGACGTTATCGTGAAGGTGGCGCAGAATATGCTCAGCGCAAAGTCCTATTTTGATACTATTGACAAGGATAACGTTGTAGGCAATTGGAGAGTTAACATCCCTTATGCGCCTTATACTCAGGACGGCACCGATAAAAATGAAAAATGACGTTCTTCTCCGTATGGAGAACATCTCTAAAAGCTTTCCCGGAGTGCGTGCGCTGAACAACGTATCCTTCGAGCTGAAGAGCGGTACAACGCACGCGCTTATGGGTGAAAACGGAGCAGGTAAATCAACTCTTATGAAGTGCCTTTTCGGTGTTTACGAAAAGGACTCGGGGGAAATTTATCTTGACGGAGAAGCTGTCGAGTTCAAAAATTCGAAGGATGCCTTGACTCACGGCGTTGCTATGGTGCACCAGGAGTTAAATCAGGCACTGAAGCTTACAGTTGCGGAAAATATGTGGCTCGGCAGATTTCCAAAATATGCGAAAGCTCTCCCCTTTGTCAACACACGTGAGATGATAAGAAAAACGAAGGAAGTACTTCTCTCTCTCGGTATCGGCACTGATCCCGAGACGAAGATGGAAAGGATGTCTGTTTCCGAGAGGCAGATGATAGAGATCGCAAAGGCGGTATCGTATAACGCGAGAGTCATCGTTTTCGACGAGCCCACGTCCTCCCTTAACGGCGAGGAGGCAGAGAAGCTTTTCGCTATCATAGAAAAGCTCAAGTCTGACGGATGCGGTATCATCTACATTTCGCACAAGATGGAAGAGATTCTCCGCATCTCCGACGAGGTCACGGTTATGCGTGACGGGGTGCACATTGCGACTCGCGATGCGAAGAGCATCACCACCGATGAGATAATCAGACTTATGGTCGGGCGCGAGCTTACCGAGAGATATCCCGAGCGAAAAAGGAATATCGGCAAGCCGCTCTTCGAGGCTCGTGGAATCTCTGCCGAATATTCTCACCTTTCCGACGTTTCGTTTACGCTTCACCGAGGCGAGATACTCGGTATCTCGGGGCTCGACGGCGCGGGGCGCACCGAGCTGCTTGAGAATATCTTCGGCACGGCAACGAGAAGGAGTGGCGAGCTTTTCCTCGACGGTGAGAAAATACAGAACGAAAACCCTCGCGAGTCCATAAAAAACGGCTTCGCGTTCGTTACAGAGGAGCGCCGCTCGGCAGGTATATTCGGTATTCTCGGTATAAGGGAAAACACGGTCATATCTTCCCTCTCGTCGTTTTTGCGCGGTCCTCTGCTCTCGAAAAGAATGATGAACGAAAAGACTAAGGAATATATAAAACGTCTAAATATAAAAACGCCGAGCGAGGAAACGAAAATACGCTCGCTCTCGGGCGGTAATCAGCAGAAGGTAATCTTCGCGAGGTGGCTGCTCACAGAACCGACGGTGCTCTTGCTCGATGAGCCGACGCGAGGAATTGACGTCGGAGCAAAATACGAGATATATCAGCTTATCGGCGAGCTTGCGGAGCGAGGATGCGGAGTGATACTCGTTTCATCCGAGATGCCCGAGCTTCTGGGCCTTTGCGACAGAATTATGGTAATGTCGGGCGGAAGACTTGCGGGTACGGTCGAGGCATCTGCCTCGCAAGAGGAAATAATGAGCCTCGCTGCAAAATACGTCTGAATCTCAAATCATATCAGGAGTTTATATGGAAGAAAACAAAAGCTACCGAGAAAAAATAGCGGGTGCTTTTCACGGTATGGGAAACAACGTTAAGGATAAGTTCAAAGATTTCAACTCGCTTTCGCGTGAGGATAAGAGAAAGAAAATAACTGACACTCTTCTCAATAACGCAATGTTTATAATGATAATTCTCGCGGTTATCGTTATCGCCATAATGAAGCCGAGATTTCTCTCGACAGCTTCGGTTATAAACATAATATCCTTGACCGCGGCAAGACTTCCGATAGCTCTTGGTATAGCGGGAGCGATAGTTCTTACGGGTACGGATATTTCGGCAGGCCGCGCGGTCGGTCTTACTGCTTGTATCACAGCCGCATTCCTTCAAAGCGCAGGCTATTCTGCAAAGATATTCCCGGGACTCGATCCCCTGCCTATCCCCGTCGTTATCCTTGCGGTCGTACTGGTCGGCGCGGCTATCGGCTTTGTCAACGGATTTTTCGTTGCGAAGTTCAAACTTCATCCGTTTATCGTAACGCTATCGACTCAGCTTATAATCTACGGACTTATCCTTCTTTTCCTGCAGATAGGCTCGAACGGCGGTCAGACTCTCTCGGGACTTGACGGAAAATATCTTGACTTTATCGCGGGACCCCTCTTCAAGGTTGGGGGTATTGCCATACCTAAGTACGTTCTCTACTCCGTTATTCTCACGGCAGTTATGTGGGTAATATGGAATAAAACGACCTTCGGTAAAAATATGTTTGCCGTAGGCTCGAACGAAGAGGCGGCAAACGTTTCGGGAGTTAACGTATTTCTTACGGTCATCGGAGTTTTCGTGCTTGCGGGTATAATGTACGCGATAACGGGATTTATCGAGGGCGCGCGAATAGGCTCGGCGGCTTCGTATACGGGACTCAACTACGAGAGTGACGCCATCGCCGCCTGCGTTATCGGCGGAGTTTCCTTCGTCGGCGGTACGGGTAAGATCGGCGGTATCGTTATCGGAGTTCTTCTTTTGCAGATCATTTTCGTAGGTCTCAACTTCCTCTCCGTCGATCAGAATCTGCTCTATATCATAAAGGGCTTGATAATTCTTCTTGCCTGCGCTATTGATATGAGAAAATATCTTGCGAGAAAGTGAAAGCGATGAAAAGCGAAAAAGTTACGAAGAAAATGAAAAAAGCGTTCAAAAACATGAAAGCTTGGCTCTCCGAGCTTATCTCGGGAAAGGGTGGCGCAAAAGGCTATGAACGAAACAAAAAACGAAAAAAACAAAACTGAAAAGCGAAGCATTTACGACGGAATAAAGCTCACCGAGCGCGGCGCGGATATTATCGTTATAACTCTCTCGGCGCTGCTCGTTCTCTTCCTTGTGTTCGCAGTCGCTACGGGAGCTTAATAAATACAAAAAATGCATAGCGGAAAAATGACTCTGCTATGCATTCTTTATATAGTAAAGTTTACGATTCTAACTGTTCAACATTAAAATTAATTTCTACGGTTTCGCTATCAATCATTTTATAGCCGAGAGTCACATGTCCGCTATAACCGCATACATATCTCTCGGGTATATTCAAATTATATCCGAATCCCTGGAGCAATAAGTAAAATTTTCCTTCTTCTTTTGAAAATACCGATTCGGGTACCGTTATTTCTATCGAGTCTTTATAAGACACACCGGAATGAAAAAGCGGAAGATAATGGGTTTCGTATGCAAATATTCCCGAAAAAGCTTCTTCACCCGAAAATTCACGTATCAAAAAATGACTATTAACGTTTTTATAATCTTTCAAAGTATGACTTTTACCGTAATTACCATCATTTATGTTTCTTTTTCTGAATTCATTAAGGAAGGAAATCATTTCCTCTTCGTCATCAGCGCTCTCAGATGCGTAAAGAACGAAAAACGACCGACGTGAATAATCGCTTTCGGGATCTTTATCACGGGACTCATAAAGACCTGCCATAAATCTCATTTTAACTCCCGATTTATCGAATACTTTCCTGTTGGATTTTACAGCAACGTAATCACGATTTTGCTCAAAAAATCCGGGAACCCGAAACACCCCTGCTTCGTATAAGCTCGTTCTTACCCTCAAAGTGCATCCCGTAAGCGAAATTGAAGCTATGACCAAAACGAAAAGAAGCTTGCATATTAAATTTGTTAATCTGTTCATTCGATTCACCTCTTTTTGGGATATATAGAAATATTCAAAAAACGTAATATTTCCCTTTGCAGACGAAGGATCATATTTTATAACGAAGTCTTAACGATCTTCATTTCTAAAGAATATATCAACCGTATTTTCATCCATCTTTTCATAAGAAAAACGTACGTTATACGAGTAACCATAGCCGAATGAATTACTTAAACCGTCGTTGTAATATTCAAGGGGGATAAACTTGAGATAAAAAACACCTTTTTCTTCGCTGAAAATCTCCTTTGGAATTTTTACGGTAACTCTGCGTTGATACTCAATTTTTCTAAACAAACCTTTCAGATCAAAACTATATTCTTCCTTAAAAGCTACTCCCATAGGTACTTCAAACAAATAGTACCAATTAGGAATCGACTTGTAATCGTTTATGTCGATACTTGCAATTCCATACTGATATTTTTCTTCGCATGCGTAAAGAGCAAAAAAATCATTATCATAATATTTGTTTTCATACTTTTCCTTTTCATCTATTAAATAGGTGCCGTACTTTACTTCAAAACTCACGTCATCAATATCAAATAAATCTTTATCAGATTCGACTAATATCCTTTGCATACCAATGTCGGAAAAGCTAATCATACCTAGTTGACTGGATCCCGATGAAAATACGGTAATGGGCGGCCTTGCGAATCCCAAAACATCGTACATAGCTGTATTATATAAGGATTGTATTGAAGAAAAAATTACCCCAAAAACTACATATACAGCTATAAAAAGACCCTTTATTACAGCATATATTTTTTCAAACCATGTCATATCCGTTTACCTCTTTTATTCAAAATATAAAAACGCATAAGATGGGCGGTACAATACCGACGGTCTTATGCGCTTTTTGATTCTATTAAAATGTTCACCGATGCAGTTTATAATTAAGCAAGCTCCGTCGGCTGAAAGCAACTTTAAGTCTGTACGTATCAAATCTACCGCAATGTCAAAAACACGTATACGTACTTACACTTTTATTTTACTATATAACGAAAGACTTGTCAATGAAAACTATCCTTTACTGCTATATTTCGTCATAAATACTAAACACAAAGAGGTATTTTTGTTCAATAAAACCTCATTTTCATGTTCAAAGATGAAAGCAGTCTTAATTTCAGTATATAACAGCGTCCTTGCCGTGCTTTTCGATGATAACCGAAAGCGCGTCCTCGTCTGCGTATACCTCAACGTCAGCGGCAAACTGAAGGATAGATGCGGGGACGGTAGGAGTTACCTTTCCGAAAAGAGCCGCCTCGAGGATATCCGCTTTAGCCTTGCCGTTTGCGAGAAGGATTATCTTCTTTGCGCGCATTATCTGACCGATACCCATAGAGAACGCCATAGTGGGAACGTCACTCTCGGATGCAAAGAATCTCGAGTTTGCCTTAACGGTGGACTCGGTAAGCTTTACCGCGTTCGTGCCCTTAGTGAATTCATCGGCGGGCTCGTTGAAGCCGATATGGCCGTTAAGTCCGATACCGAGTATCTGAAGGTCGGTTGCGCCGAAGGAATCGAAGAGCGCATCGTAGCGGGCGCACTCTGCAGCATAGTCGGTAGCAAGACCGTTCGGCAGATTAGTATTTGCGAGGTCAATATCCACCTTATCAAAGAGGTGCTTTCTCATAAAATAGGCGTAGCTCTGATCGTGATCGGCAGAGAGTCCCACGTATTCGTCAAGGTTTACGCTGCGCGCCTTCGCAAATGATACCTCGCCCGCGTTATACATTTCCGCAAGCGAAAGATACATAGGCTCGGGAGATGATCCCGTTGCAAGTCCGAGAACAGCATCGGGTTTGTTTTTAAGTACATCCGCAAAACTCATCGCGGCTTTCTTTCCTGCTTCTTCTTTAGTCTTAGAATAAAAGATTTTCATTAGCGTTACCTCTTTTTTACTTATTTTTGAGCGTATTTGTTTACAATTTCGTACATTTTATCGAGATTTGCTTCCATATCGGAAACAAGCTTGAACTGCGTTCTGCATCTATCGAGATTCTGCTTCGGGCGACTGGTCTTGAAGTAAGTATCACCTGCAAGATAGTCGGTAAGGAAGCGCATTCCGCATTCAAACGTCATCATAATAGCGCCGATGGGAAGCATTTTCAATTCTCCCTCGGTAAGGCAATGCCCCGTACCCTCGATGAAGCCCTTTACGTAAAGCTCGTAGAGCCCAATATCAAAATTAACGAGGGAAAGATCTCTTTCATCCTCTGCAGCAGTCGATGCGCCAAAGCGTATCGAGTCACCGAAATCGTTGACGGAATAGCCCGGCATAATCGTGTCAAGATCTACCACGCATACGGGTTTATCGGTCTGCTCGTCAAAGAGAATGTTATTAAGCTTCGTATCGTTATGCGTAACTCTTAAGGGAAGTCTGCCTGCGGCGTGCTCTCTTTCAAGAGTGCCTGCGAACTCCTCTCTTGCTCGAGCAAACTCGACCTCTGCCATAACCTCCGAAAGTCTGCCGAAGCTATCGCGCTCAACCTCCGCCATAAGATTTTTAAATCTATCGGGCGTGTTATGGAAGTTAGGTATGGTTTCAACAAGTGTTTCCGCAGGGAAATCCTCGAGCAAACGCTGGAAATTACCGAAGGCAACGGCGCTCTCGTAGAACTGGGAGGGAGCCTCTACCTTATCGTAGCACTTACTGCCCGTGACGAATACGAGCATTCTCCAGAAATCTCCCTCGGGACTCTCGTAATAATCCAATCCGTCAAAGGTCTTGATAATGGTGAGAGTTTCTCTTTTGGGATTACCGCCCGCCGCCTTTATCTTCTTTGCAAGATGCTCCGTAACGAGAGCAAAGTTCTTCATAAGAAGGTCGGGATTCTTAAATACGTTTTTGTTTATTCTCTGCAGGACGTATTGCTTCTCTCCGCCGTTAACACGTGTTGTTATGAGGAAGGTATCGTTTATATGCCCGTTTCCGTACGGCACGGAAGATATAACCTCGCCCTCTGTTTTAAAGTTTTCGGAAATCTTTTCCGCAATACTCATATTCTCTTTATCCTTTTCCTGCAGACCGAGCATTGATGCTCCTATGATGCCCGCATCGTTTTTGAATCTTGCGGCTGCTACTTTCGTTCTTATGTTCTTTCTGCCAAAAGAAAGCCTCGATACCCTATCTCTGAGAGGTATCATAAGCGCATCTCCCTGCGCGGATATTCCGCCGCCGATACACAGCACGGAGGGCTGGAAGAGATTTATGACATTTGAAACACCGTAAGCAAGATTATTTATAAAATCGTCTATTACCGAAAGGGCGGCGTAATCACCTAAGCCTGCCGCGTCAAAGGGCGTTTTCGCTGTAACCTTATCCGCATCGTGACCGACAAGCTCCCACATCTTACTGTCGGGATAAAGGTTCATCACTCGGCGGCTCTCCTTAACAAGCGCCGTTGCGGAAGCATAAGCTTCAAGGCAGCCGCGCTTTCCGCAGCCGCATTCTCTGCCGCTCGAATTGATTATCATATGCCCCATCTCTGCCGCAAAGCCGTTAAATCCGTCAAATATCTTGCCGTTTATAACGATTCCTCCGCCGACCCCCGTACCGAGGGTGAGCGCAACGAGAGTCGATTTTCCCTCGCCTACTCCGAAGAGCGCCTCTGCGTATGCCGCGGCGTTTGCATCGTTGGCAAGGTATACCTGCATACCCGTCATCCTCGAGAGGAGCATTGAGAGCGGTACGTTATTCCAACCGAGATTGGTTGCCGCAAGAACGGTGCCGTTCTTTACGATACCCGCTGTTGCAACGCCTATCCATAGCGCTCCCTCCATGGCGTATCCGGACTCCGACGCAAGTTGACGTATCAGCTTAACGATATCGACGGCAACACTCTCCGCCTCGCGCGGCGCCCTTGTCGGTATCGACCCCGATACCAATATTTCGGCATTTTCTATATTCACAAAACCAACCTTAACGGTAGTTCCGCCAAGGTCAACACCTATACAGTATTTCATATTTTTCTCTTTCCGGCTTTGGTTGATAAGTTATAATATTATTTTAAAATATTATATTGACAATTGCAAGGGAAAATAGTATAATGTTTTGTAGAATAGTACATTTTGCTGAACATTTTTACAAATCAAGCTTGAATTTACGGTATCCCGAGATAAATTCCCGATTCGTAAAACAAACGGAGATTTTTATGAATAAAGAAAAAATAACCTCTACCCTAAAAGAGCTTTACAACATTTCCGGCTTCCGCGTATCACTTCACAATACCAATTTTGAAGAGATAGCGGCGTACCCTGAAAAAAAGCTCGAGTTTTGCAGCTTCTTACATAACGCAAGCTCTCGTGAGTACGAGCTTTGCCGCACCTGCGACAGGCGCGCGTGCGAGCAGGTGCTTGAAACGGGCAAGCCTATTATATACAAGTGCCACCACAATCTGGTTGAAGCGGTAAGTCCATTGTATAATTTCGGGGCACTCACGGGATTTTTGATGATGGGGCAAGTCAGAGTAGAGGGCGAAGGAATTGACCCGATGCTTCTCGCTCTTGCGAAATTAGGCAAGGTGGATTTCGAGGCAAGAGAGATCTCTGCCGCTATCCCCTCCGTTAAACATAATATGATAGAATCCTACGTTAAGATTATGACGATCTGCGCAAGCTATCTGACTCTTTCCAATGCCGTAACCGGCTCAAAAGCTACGATCGGTCAGCTGGCTATGCGATACATAAGTGAAAATTATACTGACAGGATAAGTATCAAGGATATCTGCGATGCGATAGGTTATTCAAAATCGACCGTTCTTTCCTCATTCAAAAAAGAATTTTCAACTACCATCAATTCATATCTTACGAATATGCGACTTGAGCGCGCAAAGAAAATGCTCGAAAACGAAAATACCACAATAAACGAGGTTGCGCTCGAGTGCGGATTCTCCGACCAATCATACTTCTCTAAGGTATTTTCAGCAAAATACAAAATCACACCGACGGAATACAGAAGGGACGAAAAACGATGAAAATTATACACACCTCGGATATACATCTCGCATCAAAGCTCACATCAAGACTCCCCTCGTCGAAGGTTGCATCAAGAAGGCGCGAGCTTACGCAGAGTTTTCTTCGTATGTGCAGCGAGGGAATGAATATGGGCGCATCCGCTATGATAATCGCAGGTGACCTTTTCGATACGGAAAAGATAACGCGCCGTGAGCTCGACTCGCTTCTCGCAATAATTGAGAGAGCCGAAACCATGACCTTCTTCTATCTGCCGGGAAATCACGAGCGTGATGCGCTTGCAGCATCCGGAGAGCAGTTGCCGAAAAATCTAATCTTTTTCGATAAGGATTGGACATACTATAAGCTCGGTGATATCACCGTTGTCGGAAGAAGCGAAACGGCAGCAGATATGTTTGATACGCTGAAGCTTTCTCCCTACGACAAAAACATCGTCGTTCTGCACGGAGAGCTAAGAGATAGATCTGCCGAAAACGGCGTGATAGGACTTACCGATGCGGCAGATAAAAATATCGACTACATGGCACTCGGTCATTATCACACCTACGGAAAAACGCCGATAGACCGACGCGGCGTTGCCGTCTACTCCGGAACCCCCGAGGGACGCGGCTTTGACGAGGTGGGTGAGATGGGCTTCTCACTTATTTCTTGCGATGAGGGCGGTGTCAGACACAGATTTGTTCCCTTCGCAAAAAGAAAGCTTTACATAACCGACGTTGATATCACGGGGGCTCTGAGAACGACGGACGTTGAGCGCAAGATCTCCGAAGCTACCACCGAGATCGGCTCGGAGCACCTTATCCGTGTTAACTTTATCGGTGAACGTGAGCTTGAGCTAAGATGCGATAAGGCGTTCCTTACTGATAGATTTTCGGAAAGGTTTTATTACTTCGAAATAAAGGATTCCTCAAAGCTCCTCACGCGAGCGGAGGATTACAGATTTGATAAATCGCTCAAGGGTGAGTTTATAAGACTCTGCCTTGCTGACGAAACTCTCTCCGACGAGGAAAAGGAAAAGATCATACACTGCGGACTCTCAGCTCTTGCGGGCGAGGCGTTCGACGAATAAGGAGGATGCGAAGATATGATAATAAGAGAATTATATATTGAAAACTTCGGTAAGCTCTCAAAATATCATAAAAGCTTCTCCGACGGTTTAAATCACTTCGTCGAGGACAACGGATTTGGAAAAACGACACTTACCGTGTTCATTAAAACCATGCTTTACGGATTTGATGAAACAAGACGACATAGTCTTGACGAGAACGACAGAAAGAAGTACACGCCCTGGCAGGGTGGCGCATTCGGCGGCTGGCTTTCATTCAGTATAGGAGATAAGAATTACAGAGTTGAAAGAAGCTTCGGCGCTAAGTCATCCGACGATACGTTTACCCTTTACGATCTTGACACGGGTACGGTGTGCTCCGATTTTGAAGAGCCACTCGGAGAATCGCTTTTCGGTATTGACTCGGACGGATTTGAAAGAACAGTATTTCTCTCCGAGAAGAACCTTTCCGGAAAGAACACAAACCCGACGATCTCCGCAAAGCTCTCAAACCTCGTTGGAACAGAGGGTGATATCGCCGGCTTTGACGAGGCTATAAAGCTCCTTGAGGACAGACGACGCTTCTACCAGAAAAAAGGCGGCGCGGGAGAGATTGCCGATGCAAGACGTGATATAAGCGAGCTCGAAGATGAGATCGCAAGACTCAGAGCAAAAAAAGAGAGTCTTGCCTCTGTTGCGGAAGAAACCGCGAAAATTTCAGAGAAAATTACCGAAATTAAACTCAAAAAGCAAAAAATACTCGAGGATGAGCGCCGTGAAATGCTTGCGCGGGAGAAGCGCGGCTACGAGGTGCAGTATTCCGAGATGCTCGGAGCGCTCAGAATAGACGAAGGGCGCGAGGCAGAGCTCATCTCGTTCTTTGAAAAAAGGATACCGACAAATGCCGAGATAGCCTCGGTTGCAGAAAGCTATTCCGAGCTTCGGAGAATAGAAAGAAATCTTGCTTCTATTTCCGAAAACAGAGAACTGGCAGAGTTATCCGCATTCTTTGCCGCGGGAACAAGCGCCGAGGAGTGCCAGGCGATGAGCACAAAGGCGCACAGACTCACAGAAGATAAAAACCTCCTCTTCTCAAAAAAAGAAGTATCAAAGGCGGTAAAATCTCCTTTCGCACAAGAGCCTACGTATGCGGAAATCGACACACACACAATGGCTATAGGCTCTGCATCAACGAAAAACAGATCCTATCGCGGCATTGGCGCATTGCTTGCAATAATAGGAGCATTACTTCTTGCATTCGGACTCACTCTCGGTAAGGGAATATCCCAGGTTGCTTACTATGCCTCTGCAATTCCCGGAATTTTGCTAATAATTATTGGCATTTCCGCGTTGTTTATACCTAAGCGCGCACGCTCTGCTTCAGATGCGAACAATGACGCTCTGCAGTTTATTATGAGAGTTTACAACCGTCCTATTGCGGATACCAATCTACTCTCACTCCTCATTTCTATGCGCTCCGAGCTTGACCGCTACCATGCTGCTATAACCGAAGCCGACGCAAACGAAGAAGGCATTGCTCTGCTTGAATCATCGATTTCACGTACGGAAAGAGAGATAAGGGACTTCCTTTCGAAGTTCCCAAGGACCGATGCACTTACATTCGATGAAGCTACAACGGATATATCGAGAAAATATCAGAGATATATGCTTCTTCTCGAATACGAGCGCGAGCGCGACGGTGAGCGCGGAGTCGAGAGAGAAAAGATTAAGAAGCTTCACGAATACGTTAATTCCTTCCTTTCTTTATTTAAAACATCAACTCCCGATCCTATCGGAGAGATAAGACGCAATCTTGCTGAATTTGACGTTTTGCGCTCTTCCCTATCAAGGCGCAGAGATGACGCAAAGCGCTTTGCCGAATCTCACGGAATAAGCGAAGCCTCAGCGGCGCCCGACGAGCTTCCGACATCGCTTAATTTCAAAGAAATGTTAGCCGAGGTCGACGAGGAGCTTATTTCAGCCGAGCGAGAAAAATCCCGCCTCGTTCTTGATTATAACGCCGCGCTTGCCGAGACCGAAAGAATCGACGAGATCGAGGAGAAGCTTTACGAAAAGAACGAAACCGTCGAGGTATATCTCGACAACCTCAGGGTTATCAACAAAGCTAAAGATATTCTTGCTGCCGCAAGGGACAGTATGACGGCAAAATATCTTGATAAGACACGTCAGGGCTTCAAAAAATACGTTACTCTTATTGACGATGAATGCGGTGAATTCACTATGGATACCTCGTTCACGGTAAGCAAGACCGATCTTGGAAAGACAAGGCAAGCAGAAGCATACAGCCGAGGAACGCGCGATCTTCACTCGCTTGCCGTACGCCTTTCACTTATAGACGCTCTTTACGAGGACGAGCTTCCACCGCTCATTCTTGACGATCCGTTTATCGCATTTGACGATAAGCACATAGACCGAGCCGTTTCGGTTATGAAAAAGCTTTCGGATAAGAGGCAGATATTCTACTTTACCTGCTCAAAATCAAGAAAGGCTAAATAAATACTCTCCTGAACTGCCATTAATAAAGCTCCATCGGACTGATTCTCCGAGCCTTGCTTCTTTGATGGCAGTTTTTTATTTAACCTTAACCGCGTTTAAGCGTATTTAATAATTTTTAATCAAAAGAATTTTAATTGACACTTGACTTTTTTCTTTTTATCATTTAAAATTTATAGAGATGCTTTTGATTACGAAATTCTATAAGGAAAGAAAATGGACAAAAAGATCGATTTAAGAATAATTAAGACCTATAATAAGCTTACGGTTGCCTTCGGTGATATGATGAAAAGGGTTTCCTTTGACGAGATAACCGTTTTTGACCTTTGCGAAAAGGCAGAGGTAAGGCGCGCTACTTTTTATAAGCACTTTGACGATAAATATGATTTTTTCAAGAATCTTGTTAATATCATACTTACTAATATAGATAAAAAAGTAAGCGCACGCACAAAGTTGGCTTCAACCACCGATTATATTATTATATTTGTTAAGGAAATAATTGCCTACCTTAACGCGCGCCCCGAGATACTTTCGAATATTCTGAACAGCAACGCATTCCCCGTTATGTTCGATATTATAACAAGCTGCACGCACGAATCACTTGAAAGGCACCTTGAGGACGAGATTCAAGCGGGCGCATCCTTCCCTACAGATGCGGCAACCTTCTCGAGCTTTGTCAACGGCGGAATTGCAACTCTGCTCATTTCAGCGTTCAAGGATAACCGTACGACAGAGAACGAGATTATAGAAAAGATCGACGCTATCCTCAAAAAAATCTTCTGATGCACCGATTTTCCCGTTTCGCAAAGCATTTGCAGTAACCCTCGAAAAATATTTCAAAAAAATTTCAAAAAGGTATTGACAATGCATAAAACGGGTGCTATAATAGCTGCATAAAACTGAATAGTCGAATCAAAGAATTAGAGGCGCGGTAATAAAAAGTAGCCATTCCAAAGACGCTTAAACGTCGCATAAAGGATTGGTAAAAGGTATTTCCGCCGAAATAAAAGGTCGTTTAAGAGACTTTTTGTTGGGCGCACGGAGAATATCCGTACGACTGTCACAGGGTTCTGTGGAGTGCTATATTCGATTGATAGTTAAGCATATATTTTTTGCTTTTATCAGGTCGAAGCACTTGCTTCGACCTTTTTAGTTTTAAATAATATTTTTTAAACGCCGTAAGAAAACGGCAAAAGGAGAAACCATGAAAAGAATTATCGCACTTGTCCTCACACTTGTTATGCTCTGCGGAGCACTCATTTCTTGCAACAACAAGCAGGAAAAAGTTGACCTCTCGACCGCAACTAAGCTCGCGGATCTTAAGGGCGCAACAATCGCCGCTCAGACCGGTACCTTCCACCTTCAGGCTCTTGAGTCTCAGACCACTGATGTAACCGTTAAAGAGCTCGCCGATTTCGATCAGCTTCTCGTTGCACTTAAAGCAGGTACTATTGACGGTTACGTAGCAGAAGAGCCCACCGCATTCTCCGTTGTCGCTCAGAACGAAGGTCTTGATTATATTCCTCTCAAGAATAACACCACAGGCTTCACCGCATCCGATGCGGATACCGGTATCGCAGTTGCTTTCAAGACAGGCAGCTCTTACGTTGCAAGCGTTAATGCAATCATCGATGCTATTTCTTCCGACACACGTTCTGCTCTTATGGAGCAGGTTGTTAAGATGAGCTCCGATCCCGAAACTGCACTTACCGAAGAGCTTGTTCTCGTTTCCGATAAGACCTCAACCGCAAACGGTACTCTTAAGATCGCTATGGAGTGCGCTTACGAGCCCTTCAACTGGTCGCAGACAAATGATGCTAACGGCGCGGTTAAGATCAATGGCTCCACCCTCTACGCTAACGGCTACGACGTTCAGATCGCAAAGTATATCGCAGCAGAGCTCGGTATGGCACTTGAGGTTCACGCTGTTGAATGGGATAGCCTTATCCCCGGTCTCAACGCAGGCACATACGATGGAATCATCGCAGGTATGAGCCCCACAGCAGAGAGAGAAGAAAAGGTTGACTTCACTAACTGCTACTACAACTCGAATCTTGTAATTATCTATAAGAAGCAGGCATAAAATAAAAGTAGGTTTCGGTAATGCAAAAGCCTTACCGAAACCTGTTTTGCAGTAAAAAGTAATTCTTTATTTACAATTAGTCGTTTATATATCAAGCTAGAAAGGTCATTAATAATGTTTTTTGAAACTGTTGGCAATATTATCTCGAAGTATTGGTCATATCTGCTTTCCGGATTAGGATATACGATGCTGATAGCCCTGACGGGTACTGTTATCGGACTTCTTATCGGTCTTCTTACCGGAATTGTGAGAACTATTCCTCTTTCCAAAAATAAAGCTATTTATTATATCCAAAAAACCGTTAACGTTATTATTGCAATATACGTTGAAGTATTCCGCGGAACACCTATGATGGTTCAGGCGATGGTTATATACTGGGGTTATGCGTTTATGAACGACGGAATCACTCTTCCTCTCATTCCCGCCGGTATATTTATTGTTTCTATTAACACGGGTGCATATATGGCAGAGATCGTCCGCGGCGGTATAATCTCTATCGACAAGGGACAGTTTGAGGGAGCATACTCCGTTGGTATGACTCACTGGCAGGCTATGATACACGTTATCATACCTCAGGTTCTCCGCAATATTCTTCCCTCTATCAGCAACGAATTCGTTATTAATATTAAGGATACCTCAGTTCTTAACGTTATCGGAGTTATGGAGCTTTACTATATGGCAGGAAAGGTACAGTCCATGACGTGGGCCATCTTCGAGACATATCTCATCATATGCGTTATGTACTTCGTAATGACCTATTCTGTCACAAGACTTCTTCGCTTATGCGAGAAAAAGCTCGCCGGCAAGGATTCCTATACCATCTGCGGATCACAATCCGACCCTGCGGCTGAAATTCACATAAAGGAGGTCGAATAATATGAACGAGAACAACAAGCCAATCATTGAGCTTTCCCACTTAAAAAAGTCTTTCGGTGACCACGAGGTTCTTCGTGACATTAACCTTTCCGTTTATCGCGGTGAGGTTATATCGGTTATCGGTTCTTCGGGCTCGGGTAAAAGCACGATGCTCAGATGCATTAACCTTCTTGAAACGCCCACTGGCGGTAACATTTTTTACGAGGGACAGGATATCCAGGGAAAAGATATCAAGCTTACCACTTACCGTTCCAAGGTTGAAATGGTATTCCAGCAGTTTAACCTCTTCAATAATATGACCGCGCTTGACAACTGCGTTAAGCCGCAGATGATCGTTCTTAAGAGAACTCGCGAAGAGGCGGAAAAAATCGCGCGCGAGTATATTGAAAAGGTTGGTATGAGCGCATACGTAAACGCGAAGCCGGCTCAGCTTTCAGGCGGTCAGAAGCAAAGAATCGCTATCGCGCGTGCACTCTCGATGAATCCCGACGTTATCCTATTTGACGAGCCTACATCCGCTCTCGACCCCGAAATGGTCGGTGAGGTGCTTGAGGTTATGCAGAGTCTTGCCAAGGCGGGATACACAATGATCGTCGTTACCCACGAGATGGGCTTTGCACGTGAGGTTTCCGACCGAGTTATCTTTATGGACGGCGGTTATATCCTAGAGGAAGGAACACCCGATGAGATCTTCAGCAATCCCAAGCAGGAGAGAACTCGCGGATTCCTCTCAAAAATATTATAAGCATTCTTGTTTTTAACAACTCCGCAAAAGGGTAGAAGTATTGTATATCGGTGCTTCTACCCTTTCTTTTTTATTTTCAAAAGCTTCCTTCGAAAATCTACGAATAGCTTATTTTATCTTTCTTTACTTTTCATTATTACTTTAAATTATTAAGTATTATTAAACATTCTTAAAAAACATGACTTTTTCTTGAATAAGTGCTATTATGTAAGTGTTGGAACAAATATTCGACAAACTGATCCTTTACTTTTTTAATATTTCAAATTGTTTTTGGAGAGTTTTTATGATTATAGGAATGTTTAACGGTTGGTATTTCTTCTGGCTGCTCCTGCTTGGCGGAATTACCACGGGACTTTATTTTCTTTTACGTAACAAGAGCGTTAAGATACAGAAGGCAGTTCTGTTTTCACTTCTCGTGCTCGGTCTTATAGCTCACTTCACAAAAGTATACTATCCGCCATACTCTACCGATGAGGCGAGAATGCTCAGAGACTCTTGGTTTGTCAATATCTGCGGCGCGAATATAGCTCTCTTCCCCTTTATGTTCTTTATGAAGAACGAGAAGGTTAAGAACTATATGTTTTACATAGGCGTTATCAGCGGACTTATCGCGCTCTTCTATCCTCAAGAGCCCCTTGCAAAGGTCGATCAGCTCGGTGAGCAGCTTGATATCATAAGATTCTACTTCCATCATTGGATGCTTCTCGCAGTACCGCTTCTTATGGTGCTCTTCAAGCATCATAAGATCTCATACAAGAAGATCTACTCTGCGCCTACGGGACTTCTCTGCCTTATGCTCTTCATTATGCTCAACCAGATCTTCCAGTCCGAGCTTGGATTTATTCCTCTTCGTGATAACACGAACTTCTTCGATATCAACTATAAGAACAGCTCATATATATGGGGCCCCGGCACCGACGATGCAATAGGAGATTTCCTCGCGGCATTCTGCCCGAAATTCTTCAAGACGATTCCCGTCGGAGAATACGCAGGTCAGGAAAAGTATTGGCCTTGGTTCTGGCTCATCGTTCCCGTTTATCTCATAGTTCCCCTCCTTTGCTTCCTTATCAGCCTTATATTTGACCACAAGAGCTTCGTTTCCGACGTCAAGCTTCTTAGGGCTAAGGTTTGCGCATTTATTTCATCAAAAACAAAAAAAGCGGCCACAGTCAGCGAAGCTGAATCGGTAATCCACGAAGCTAACGCAGACGATACGAAAGAGGAAGTTACGCTTACGGAATAATTAAATAACAATCTATATAATATAAAATAATGCAAAACGAGGGTAGCTCAACGCTAAAAGCTACTCTCGTTTTGTATTATAATATTTTTTCGAAAACTTAATTGAGCACTTACCCCAACATTTATTATAGAACCACTTAATTGAGAAAACACATTAATATTTAATCTTCTATATCCGTAAGCTTAGAAACCGTAGTACCAAGAACTTCCGCGATATTAAATAAGGTTTTCAGCGAGGGACAGAAAAAGCAATTCGGCGCTTCAAGCTGCGAGATGTAACCGGAAGATAAATCGCAAGCCTCCGCAAGCTCCTCCTGCGTCATTCCCTGTAATTTTCTGTAATAAGCAATTTTCAAGCCTATTTTGATTAAATTCATTTTATACTGACTCTCTACCATATTGCCTCCGAAATCGAAATACATAATAAACGTTGATTACAGTTTATAATATTATCAACAAAAATATTTTACCTTATTTACAATTTAATTGTTATATGGTATAATATAGTAAACATTATGTATTTTATAAGGTTTATAGAGAACTCGGAGGTGCCTATGAAGTTACTTATTGCAGGATCGAGAAGTATTAATGATTTTGACCTTGAAAAATATATCCCAAACGATACTTCGTTAATAATTACCGGCGGAGCTGACGGAATAGATACGATTGCGGAAAACTATGCAGATAAAAAACGCCTATCCAAACTGATCCTGCGCCCACATTATGATCTTTACGGAAAGGCTGCCCCGCTTAAGCGTAATGAAAAAATGGTAGAGCTTTGCGATATAGCCTTGATAATTTGGGATGGCTCTTCAAAAGGAACCAAGCATACAATAGACTACGTCACAAAAATTGGAAAAAGAATGATTTTGATTACGGAAAGCACAAAATAAAAAGGGAGTTTTGCAACTCCCTTTTTATTTTGGATGATTATTTATCCTTATCGGTAATTACACGGTACTCAGCCTTAATTGCCTTGCCACCTGCGATAGTAATTACAATACCTTTAACTTCTTTACCTTCATCCCATTTGTCTTCGATCTCGTCATAATTCTCGCAACCCTTAACTGCAATAATTATGCCTGATTTGAGAAGAGGAAAATAGAAATCATCAATAGCCTCATCGCCAAGATCGTCAAGAACCTCATCAACGGTGTAGTGCTCATCTTTATCTGCTGCCTTGTTGATCTTTTCTGCATAAGATTCGGAAACCTTGCTGCAGGAAGCCATCGCAACTACGCAACCTACAAGAAGAACGCACACAAGAAGGGTGGAAATGATTCTTTTCATTGTGTTTTTGCTCCTTAAATATTTTTTAATACAAGTTAAACTTGAATTATAAGTAAATTAGTCAGCTGCCTTGAATGTGATCAAACCGATCTGAATATACTCAGCACCGTCTTTTTCACCATACGAGAATGACTCTGTTCCATTGGGTAAAACGAGCTCTGTAGGAGCATCGCCTTTCCAAGTAAGAGTGATCTCTTTGGTTTCGCTGTTAACCTTATATTTTCCTTCGTAAGTGTTAGAATCACCGATGATGGGATCTTCAACAACAGTTATCTTACCAAGAGGCGAAAAGCTGATTTCATACTCTGCCAATGCAAGATCTACCTCATATTCACCTGAAATAATAGTGATCGGGCCTGCGGAAAATACACAAGAAGCAAGGGTGAATACGCATCCTATAAGGAGTACGCATACTAATAATAGTGTCGTGATTTTTTTCATGTTTTGTGTCTCCTTTTTTATTTTGGTTGTAAAGCAACGACCTACTTTACTATGACAATTATAACATATATTTTTTTGTTTGTCATTAGTTTTTTAAAACTTTTTTTCGGGAAAATTATTAAAAATAATTAAGCAAAAATTGTGCAAAAAGCTATATGGCGTAACACTTTTTCGGGATAGTTACTTTTTGTTTTTTACAGGATTTCTCACTCGTTTTTCTGTATTTCTCAATTCTTTCCTTTTTATCCCACTGACTCTCTTGACAAACAAAAAGAAAAATGATAAAATTAATAAGCGCTTTTTTGAAAAAACAGCCATGCAGTTCACAAAAAATCGAAAAAGCTTTTTAGATGCCAAACGCATCTCTTTTCACGCCGCGCAGTTCGCGGCATATATCGCTCTCGCATAGCGAGAATATCGCGTCACCTATGGTGACATATCACGTTTGCACCAGCAAACATATCACGTAATGCTTTGCATTACATATACAATACCTGCCCGTAGCGTAGCTGGTGACGAGCGAAAAACAACTAAATGTTGTTTTTCGTGACGGAAGTCCCGAGAGCAACGAGTTCGAGAAGGGGCTCTGCCCCGACAATGAACGACTATGCGATCGGACGGGAAAACGCACAAGACTCCGCATTCCAAAAGCGTAGCTTTGGAATATTGCCAGCTCGGAGATGGCAGTTATCATTTTTACAGACAAATTGCCTACCGTAGAGTATAAGCCCGAGCGGCAAACTCTGCAAATACAACTTAATACCTGCCCGTTGCACAGATGGATAGTGCGTCAGACTCCGACTCTGAAGGTCCGCGGTTCGAGTCCGCGCGGGCAGGCCAAACGGGCAGGCAAGATATGCACCGGGCAGGCCAAACGGGCAGGCAAGGTATCCACCACGGCAGGCCAAACGGGTAGGCAAAGTACAAACCACGCCACGCCCTTCCCTAGGTACACTAAAAAACAGCAAAAATTCACACGAGCAGCCACAAACACGTGCTGCTTTTTTTACGGAGAACAGTTATGACAGAAAGAGAACTCAGAGAAATAAAAAGGCGTTTCCGCCCCGAGCACAGCAACATTCCGAGAATAGTCGGTTGCTTCGTTAACGAAAACGGAGAAATTTTATCAAAAATATCGCAGCCGCTCGGCACATCCGACTCGGTCGTTTCCGAGAAGCTGCTCGGCGTTATGAAAAAGACGCTTTCGGGCACGCTCGGCACCAACCTGAACGAGATCTCGTTCAGCACGGCGGACGTAACGAACAGTGAGCAGCACTTGCTGCTTATGAAGCTCCGCGACAGCGAGCTTCGCGATGAAGAGGCTCTTTCGGCATACTATGCGAAGGTTATCGAAAGTGTGAAGTTCGAGAGCAATTACGTTATTTTGCTTGCGAACGATATATACGACGTTTTCACGAAGGGTATTGACGGTGAGGAAGCCGATTCGTCAGAGAGATTTTCGTACATAGTTTCCGCAGTTTGCCCTATCAAAAATATCCCCGAGGCTCTCACGTTCCGTGAGGCAGACAGCCTCTTTCACACTGTCAGCGCATCGGGACTTCTCGGCGCGGTTGAGCTTGGATTTATGTTCCCTCTCTTTGATGACAGGAAAACAAATATATACGGCGCGCTTTATTACACGAGAAGCCTATCAGAGTCTTATCCCGAGTTTACCGATAACGTATTCGGTAAGTCCTCGCCTATGCCGCCAAAGATTCAGAAGGCAACCTTCAACGAATGCTTAGCGGAAGCTCTTTCCGACGAGCTTGATTTTGAGGTCGTTCGCTCTGTGCATACGCAGTTTGCCGAAATCGTTGAGTCGCACAAGGAATCAAAGGACCCCGAGCCCTTAGTTATAACGAAAGCCACGGTCAAAAGCGTGCTCGAGGGCTGCGGAATCGCCGAAGAAAAGGTTGAGCGGGTTGGCGAAGCTATGGACGAAAGCTTCGGCGTAGGCGCATCGCTTACCCCGAAGAACATCGTTGACACAAAAAAGTTTGAGCTTACCACCCCCGACGTTACGATAAAGGTCAATCCCGAGCACCGAGAGCTTGTTTCAACTCAGATAATCGGCGGCGTGCAGTACATAATGATCCGCGCAACCGAGGGCGTCGAGGTCAACGGAATTAATATAAAGTTTGAGGAAAATTAATTTTCTCATCTATTAAAAAACAAAAAGAGGAACAGAGTAAAATCTCCGTTCCTTTTTTGATTGCGATTATACCAAAAATCACGATCCGCGGCAAAGTGAGTTTTGTGGAGAAATCTTCGTTCTTCGCGCCGTGAGGCGTACAAATGTACGTCGAGGCGTGAAAACGGAGATAGAACAAAAAACTATAATAAAACGAAGAAAACTGAAGGTTTTCAACCTTGATTTTCTCAGAAAAGTTAAAATTTAACGGTAGAGGTACAATGTTCTGTACTTCTACCGTTTTTTTGTTCGGTTATACCAAAATCACGAGCCGCGGCAAAGTGAGTTTTGTGGAGAAATCTTCGTTCTTCGCGCCGTGAGGCGTACACATGTACGTCGAGGCGTGAAAACGGAGATAGCAAGCAAAAAATATAAAAATTGGAAGAAAACCTTTGGTTTTCAACCTTATCAATTTAATAACTTATAAGTTAAAAAGAGGAACAGAGTAATCTCCGTTCCTCTTTTTTGCTTGCGATTCTACCAAAAATCACGAGCCGAATTAGTTCATTTTTGCGAGAATCTGCTTCAACAGGTCCTCCGTCGTCGGATTTGCTTCGCGCTCAAGTCTTGCAGCCTCAGCTGCAGCCGCAGCTTCCTCGGCAGCCTTTGCCGCAGCAGCCTCTTCCTCAGCCTTTTTCTTCTCTGCGAAATAGATACCAACTGCAACTCTGTCGTACTTATTAATACCCTTCTCCTTAAGCTCCTTTTTCTGAGCTTTGGTAAGTCTGCCCTTGTTGAGCATTTCGCTGAATTCCTTATGCTCTTCTCTGAACCTATTAAAGATCTTAACTATCGAGAAGAGAACAAGAGCTACAAGGAAGAAGTTAATTATAGCATTGATGAAGCTACCCCAATCTATGTAAATAGAATTTGCGAGGTCAACCTCTTTTCCGATAACCGCGCCTGCCTCATCAAGAATATCCTTTTCTACTCTAACAAGGAAGGTATGAAGATCGGAAAGTGAATCCTTGCCAAAAATAACAGCAAGAAGCCAGTTAATGATGGGTTTTAACACGAAGTTACTGAGTCCGTTTACGATTGCGGTAAACGAGCTACCTACGATAACACCGACAGCCATATCAACTACGTTGCCGCGCGTTATAAACTTTTTGAATTCTTCAAAAAACTTTTTCATTTATTTCTCCTTTGTTTTATTTTGTCGATTTGCTTATTTTATTGTACTCTTTTCTTTTATAAAAGTCAAGTATTATCATCAATTAATTATTAAACGTAAATATTGTCAGATCCCGAAGTATATACAAAAATCAAAAACCGTTTGTAAAAATCGGACATAAATATTGATTTTAGGCAAAAAAGATGATAAAATGTACGTAGAAAAAAGAAAAGCGAGAAGGAAATGAGCCATTCAACACTTGAAAAGATAAATAAGATAAATATCAATCCCGAGCGTGAAAGAAAACACGAGCTCTACGTTTATTGGATAACGGCGGCAATGGGCGAAAACCGCGACACGCTTACGTTCAGAAACCACAGCCATGCATTCTACGAGATACATATCATCCGCGAGGGCGAAGTCACGTACGGGATAGGCGACAGAGAGATAAGAGTGACGAAAGGAAATCTTTTTGTCATAGAGCCGCGTTTAGTTCACCGAGTCATCACGCATAGCGACGACTTCTTTAAAATTACAATTTCCTTCAACGTTGACGGCAAAAATGAATTTTTCGGCGGTGGCTTTGATAAAGAAAGCCTTTTGCTTAGCATTCCTAAGGAAATAGAAAGCAGCATCGACTTTATTGCGGAATCAAGGAAAAATTTCGGTGCATACGCCGAGGATATAATTGAATCAAGGCTTCGGGAGATAGTATATATTATTGCCGACGCGGTATCCGTGCGCGGCGCGAGAAGCTTTGACGAATACGACGGCAGAATTTCCAGAGCAAAAAAATATATCGAAGATAACCCTTCAAGCCTCTTCACCTGCGCTGAGCTCTCGGCGCTTTGCCATATCAGTGAAAAGCAAATGGCAAGACTGTTTTATAAATATGAGGGCAGATCCTTGCTCGTATATATTCACGAGCAAAAGATCGAGCTTGCGAAGAAAAGGCTTACCGAGAGCGGTGAGCCTCAGGAAAGCATCGCGCTGTCTCTCGGTTTTTCGAGCGTACAGTATTTCAATAAATTTTTCTTAAAGCACACGGGCATATCCCCCGGAGAATACAGAAAAAACAATCAGACGTGATTTTTGCAAAAAACGGACATTTTTTATACATTTCAGCCATTTACTTGAAAGACTCCCGTATTTATTGTACAATTAGCTTGAGTGATAAACTAATTCAATAAATACGGGAGAATTTTTATGAAAAAATTTCTTGTTATGACGGATATCGAGGGCGTAACGGGCGTTACGACCTTTGCAGAGGCGGAAAACAGCCAGCTCGGCAGAGATATGCTTATGAACGATCTTAATGCCGTACTTAACGGTATTTGGAAGGCAGGCGCCGAGGCTGTCGTTTACGATATGCATACGGACGGAAGGAATATCGATCTGTCCGAGCTCTACGTTCCCGTGGTGCGCGGTAAGCCTATACTCGAGGACAATTGGCGAGGCGTCGGCGGCGCGGAATTTGACGGTCTTTATATGGTGGGACTTCACACAATGCAGCACACGGGCGCGCTCCTTGCGCACAGTTATCTTAAGGAATATGACTCTATCCACCTAAACGGAATACTCGTCGGCGAGATAGGAATGGAAGCCGCTCTTGCAGGCGAGCTTGGAATACCGCTGAAGTTCGTTTCGGGCGACGATATGGGCTGCCGCGAGGCAGAAGAACTTATTCCAGGTATAGTCACCTATGCCGTAAAGGAATCCCTCGGTGACGATACCGCTATATGCTATCCCCCGAAGGTTACGTACGATAAACTTTACGATGCGGCTATGACGGCGGTAGAACGAGAGGTTAAGCCATTCGTTATACTGCCCCCTTACGAAATAAAAATAAAGTTCTCCGACTGCGATTATCTTAGAGCGATGAAAGAAATCCACCCCGAGATATTTGCGAGCGAGGATACCGTGGTTATGAAGGGCGATAATCTTCTCAAAACCTGGTCGGAATACCTTGCGTATGAAAAGGAAATGGTATCAAAATGAAAACAATACTTGGCATAAATCATCAATTTCTCTATCCTGAAGCTATGGTTAATGCTGCGGCTCATACCGAGAGCCTTAAGGAATTATCCTCGTTTGACAACGTTGACGCGCTTGACTGCTGGCTCTGGCGCGGTGAGAGCGCAAAGGAAGAGGCAAAGATACTTCTCGATTCGGGAAAGGTTATAAACTACAATATCGGTGATAGATTCGGGGAGGCGGTCTGCCGTCCTGCGTCAGCATCTTTGGCGGAGCGAGACTACGCCTACTCCACCATAATGCGAGAGATAGAATACGCGCTTTCCCTTGGCTCTAAAAAGATTGTATTCGCGAGCGGACCCGACTTCCCTCTTGACAGAACGAGAGCGACGGAAAGATTCTTTGAATTTGTTACAAAACTTCTTCGCGAGATACCAAAGGACGTTACCCTCGCGCTTGAACCGACGGACAGAGATATAGACAAGCATTTCCTTTTAGGACCTCTTGACGAAACCGTATCGTTCATCAAGAGAGTAAGAGGTGCGGGATATGATAACTTCGGACTTTTACTCGATATGTGCCACGTGCCGCTTATGCACGAGACTCTCGATTCCGCTATCAGCAAGAGTTTTGATACTCTTGTTCATATCCATCTCGGCAACTGTATGATAAAGGACGAAAAGGATGCTCTTTATGGCGATAAGCATCCGGCTTGGGATTATCCCGGCGGTGAATATTCGTCAGCGGACGGAGCGCGTTTTCTTAAAATGCTCCGAAAAATAGGATATACCGAAAAGGATAACAATACGATATCATTTGAAATGAGAAGGGTAATTGGTTTCAGTGCCGAGGAAAGCGTTAGTCGATTTGTAGAAATTTACAACAATGCTATGGGAGAGACGTTATGAGACGTGAAGTTCCGTTCAAGAATATATACAGTAACGACACCACGAATCTTGAAAACTGCACGAGTCCCTACCGCAAAAAAGGCGAAAGCTACAAGCCGAGCTTCTTGCGCGAAGCGGTAAAGGAGGTAAAAGGACTCGCCGACGCTCATTTTATTCAACTTGCTCACGGCAGAGTGCCTTGGTATCAAAGCAGCTTTTATCCATTTGTTGAGCATTTAAAGTGGTGGAGCGAATATTTTGAGGTTCCGTATGAAGAGCTGATGCAATTAAAAGGCATTAACGGCTACGTGCGCGACGGCGGAGATATTCTTGCGGATTTTATTGCTGCATGCCGTGAGTTCGGCCAGGCTGCCTTCGTATCTCTACGGCTGAACGACGGTCATCACGTGGAATGGAGCGACACAAAGCATCACGTCCGCGGAATACACAGCGTTTGCCGTTTCATGATGGAGCATAAAGAATATATGTTTGGCGGAGACTTAAAATCGTGGAATAACCGTTGCCATAACTGGATATATCCCGAGGTTACCGAGTATCTGTTGAAGCTTATTTGTGAACAATGCGAAAATTACGATATAGACGGATTTGAGCTTGATTTTATGCGCCATCCGCATATGTTTGACGTGAGTGCCACTACGTTTGAAGAAAGACAGACTATAACCGAACGCTTTATTAAAAAAGTAAGAGCTATTTTAGATAGAACCGAGCGAGACGGCAAGCACAGATACTTATGCGTAAGAGTTCCGTCAAAATTAGAAATGTGGAATGAGCTCGGACTATTACCCGAAAATATGGAAAAACTCGGTGTGGAAATGGTGAACGTTTCAACTCATTATTATACTGACCAATGGACCGATTTTAAAGCATTTACAACCAGAATGCCAAATCTGGCGGTTTATTTCGAGGCGTGCCACTGCACGTATCAAGGCGTAGCATTGAAAGAAGGCTGCTACGATAACGATACCTTCCGCAGAGCAAGCGAAAATGAAATATACACGGCAGCATACATGGCTCATAAGGCCGGTGCGCAGGGAATGAGTTATTTCAATTTCGTTTATTACCGCGAGCATGGCGTAGAGGGGCGAGGTCCGTTTAACGAGCCACCGTTTGAGGTTATCGGAAACGCTAAAGACGTAGAGTTTATATCTTCGGCGCCGCAGCATTTCTTTATAGCAAAGGGCTGGGAGCATAAATCACAGCTTCGAGGAAAGTCCTTTGCGCCCGGTACCGAGCATAAACTTGAAATTTATATGGCAGAGCCTCCCGGGAAGTGGAAAGATGATTTCAGATTCAGAATAATAGCCCGCGAGTCACTTGGGGATAGAAAATTCAAGCTGCAGTTTAATGGAATTGACGCATACCCGTGTGAAGATATAAGCGAACCCTATGAAGAAGATAATAAGTATCCGCCATTGCATGCAACAGAAGAGTTGGCAAGAGCGTTCCGTGTTCCGCTTAAGGCTGTGAAAGATGGCAAAAACTTTTTCACTCTGACGTTCAAGTCAGAAGAGCTCTCGAGGAATATTCTTATTGATTATATTGATATTTTCCCCGAGAAATGTACATAAATGTTAGAAATAACGAGGATGGAGATTACATTTTTATGACGAATGAATACAAAATACAAACAAAAGAATTCGGCGCGTACGACGTAGTCGTGTGCGGCGGCGGTACTGCGGGATGCTTCGCGGCAATTGCCGCGGCAAGAGGCGGAGCGAAGACTCTCCTCATCGAAAGATCATTCAAGCTCGGCGGTATGCTCACCGTAGGTAACGCGGGTATAACGAAATTCACCGAGCATTGCCGCGACGTTGACATCTACAAGTCCGAGGTGCTTGACGTGCTTGGAACAGAACCCGAGCGTGTTCAGGTAGTGCGCGGTATTCCGCACGAATTCGTAGACAGGCTTCTTAAAAGAGGCGGAGCTGTGGGCACTCACGGCGTTGCGGGAAGCTACATATTCTCGGAAAAGGCGGCGGCTGAGCTGACTCTTATCGAGATGCTTGACGAAGCAGGAGTAGAGGTACTTTACGACACACGGGTATGCCTTGCCAATGCCGAGAGCGGAGTTTTGCGCTCGGTTGTAGTCTGCAACAAGGAAGGCTTCTCTGAAATAGGAGCTAAGTATTTTATTGACTGCACGGGTGACGCCGACGTTGCGGCTCTCGCAGGAGTTTCCTTCAGACTCGGCGCATCCGAGTATGACGTTAAAAAGGGCGGCGCAAGAGCTGTAGGCGAGCTTCAGCATATGGGAGCTATGCACAGAGTGCGCGGAGTTGACTTTGAAAGACTCTTTAAATACCTTGAAGAAAATCCCGACAGGTTCGTTCAGCACGAGTTCGGCGTAATGTCGCTTGAGAACGTAAAGACAAGCTACAGAAACGGAGAAATGTGCGTTTTTCGCGTGCTTGCCGACGTTCCCGGTGTTTCGGTGCTCCGTCCCGTACAGTTCTATAATCTCCCGGGCAAGGGCGAGGCTATCGTTCTCGGGCATCACGCGGCTTATAACGGTGACGGAACAAATGCCAAATCTCTTAGTGAGGGGCAGAAAACCTTACAGCTTAACACTAAGAAAATGCTCGAATATCTGAGAGCTATTCCCGGTCTTGAAAATCTTGAATTTACCTATATTCCCGACGTGGGAGTAAGAGAAACAAGGCACATTGAGGGTGAATACACTATCACAGAGATAGACGTTCTCTCAAGTAAGAGGTTTGAGGACTCGGTTGCCTGCGGCGGTCATCCTATTGACATTCATCCCCTACCCCCGGAAATCGAAAATATTGATCTTAACCACTGGCGATTCTATATCCCCTACAGAGTTATGCTCCCGAAGGGTATTGACAATCTTCTCGTCGCGGGAAGAGCCATATCCGCAACAAGAATGGCATCGGGCGCTATCCGTCCCACGGCGCAGTGCATGGCACTAGGTGAGGCGGCAGGCGTTGCAGCAGCAATACTTAATAATACAAGCGGTGCGGCACGCGATATTGATATTGGCGTTCTTCAGGGAAAGCTAAAAGAAAACGGCGCAATATTCTAAACAAAATAATTATTGAAAAAAATATTTTCTTATGCTATAATTTAGCCGTGAGACAATGCGCTCACGGCTAAATTGATTTTTGGAGCATTTATATTATGGCAAGATTATTTGACGAGCATATAAAAAGAAGCGTTCGCTCGCTTAACGGCGCGTGGCGCTTTAAGGTCGATAAAAAAAGGAGCGGAGAGGACGAGAGATGGTATCTCGGACTTACCGATGCCGAAACCGTAAATATTCCGTCGGTATGGAATACTGAGTTCGGTCTTCTCGGCTATACGGGCGTATGCTGGTATGAGAAGAGTTTTCATTTTGAGGGTAACCTAAGACTTAATTTCGGCGCGGTTATGACCGAGTGCCGCGTTTGGTTTGACGGCGAGTACATAGGCAGCCATTACGGCGGATTTTCAGAGTTTTCGTTTATAATTCCCAACGTGACCGCGGGTGAGCATAGGCTCACGCTTTCCGTCGATAACAGCTTTGATAAGCAATCTATACCTCAGGCGAAAGTTGACTGGTATCACTACGGCGGTATCATTCGCGATGTTGAGGCGGAAAGACTCGTCGGTATCACGGCGATAAATCACAGATTTGAATACACTCTTGATAAGAAATTTGAAGGCGCTGAGGCTCACGCGGTTATTGACCTTTATAACGCGGATGATATTGCGGTTACGTCAAAAGTTACCTATACTGTCGGAGATACTGTTATCTACTCAGATGATATAACTCTCGCGGCGCACGAATATCAAACGGTGACCTCATCCGACGTATACATCAATAATATCAAGCTTTGGGATATCGGCGCACCGAATCTTTACACAGTGAAGATCGAGACCGAGACAGATGACCTTTATGATAAGGTAGGCTTCCGTCAAGTCGGAGTGTCCCCCGAAGGCGTCGTTCTTAACGGAAAGCTCATCGAGATACGCGGTGTAAACAGACACGAGGAGCACGCAGAGTTCGGCTTTGCATTCCCGCCCTCGCTTATGAAGCGCGATCTTGATATTATATTTGATCTCGGCTGCAATGCTATCCGCGGCTCGCACTACCCTGCCTCGCGCAGATTTATGGATATGGTTGACGAGGTGGGTCTGCTCTACTGGTCCGAGATACCAATGTGGGGCTGGGGCTTCTCTACCGAAGCTCTCGGTGATCCCGGCGTTATCGAGCGCGGAGCCGAGATGCACCGCGAGATGCTGAAATACTACTACAATCATCCCTCGATAATAATCTGGGGTATGCACAACGAGATACACACCGAGTGCGAGGTTTCGATACCTCTGACCAAGAAATATTACGATATACTCAAGGCGGGCGGCGGTAACAGGATCGTTACCTACGCGACGGATAAGCCCTTGAAGGATCTCTGCCTTGAATACTGCGATCTCATTTCTATAAACTCATACTTCGGCTGGTATGAGGGCGATATGTACGAGTGGGAAAAGTTCTTTGAGAAATTCAGGGAAAAACGCGCCGCTCTCGGTATGGAGCATAAACCGGTTATCATCAGCGAATTCGGCGCTGCAGCGCTTTACGGACACCACACCTTTGACAATATTCATTGGACGGAAGAATACCAGGCAAACGTGCTCGAGCACGCGCTGGAGCTATTCCACCGCGATCCTATGTGCTGCGGCTTCTATATCTGGCAGTTCTGCGATATAAGAACCTGTCTTGAGGCAGGCATCAACCGCGCAAGAGGCTTCAACAACAAGGGTATTCTTAACGAGCAGAGAAAGCCGAAGGCGGCTTACTATAAGGTACGTGAGCTTTATCATAAATTTGCTGAGTAAAAAGACAAAGAAGATTATGTATTTAGGCGTAACCGAAGGTGTGCAAAAGTACATATAGAAGGAGCAAACGGGAATAAATCATAAAGCGAATGCAATATGAAAAGAACCGTAGGTTTTCAACAAAAAACAGTGGTACTGCGTTTGAATGCAATACCACTGTTTTTTTGATTGTTTATGCATAAATGCGTCAACTATAATCAATTGATTTCCAAGAAATCATCAAAATCTATTATAGGTGTATCGGGACTGGTACGTATAATATCAGTTGATTCTATAACTATAACTTCGATTATCGGAGTTTCATATTTTTTCACTTATTTCATGCCTCCTTTGATTATTCAGCCGCAAATGCTTCATTTAAGTTAATTGTAAGTAAGCCCTGATTTCCAAGCGGAATATAAACCGTTCCGCTGCCGTCATAGTATGCTATATCGGGATTACCAAGCGCGTTGATGACGTGTATTACCTCGGGGTTATCAATATTGGATATATCAAGGATATAAATCATACCGCTGTCATGCTTTGTAACTACGAGATAATTACCGCAAACTGTGGGCTTACCGCTGAATTTTTCATTACTTGCGTCAGCATAGTTGTCGGTATTAGAGCCTATATCACTGTAAAGTCTGTAGTTGTCAGAACCAATAAAGAGAGCCTTATCCCCATAAGCAGCTATACCGTTAGTCATTGTTGCCATATACTTGTCGGTAGTGAGCTTACAAGTAGGAGCAGAGTCAGATCCGTTCTGAGGATTGAAGTCTATCCAGCACATACTGCCATGGTGATTCCAAACAAGAATATATCTTCCGTTTATAAGCTCGGAGAGGTTTCTGTGATACATATTACCGTTGATGGTATCAAGCTTATCGGCTGTAATTATGCTGCTTGTACCCGCTTCATAGTCGAACTGTACAATACCGTACATATTACCGTTGATATGAACAACAGCGTAAGTTCCATAAGGAGATAATCTTACCTGGCTTATAATCTGAGAAGAATTCCGGTATCTGAGTCCTTCGATTTCTTCAAGAGTACCGTCAGTATTGATAGTGTAAACACCAAGTCCTGCAACGTCTTCGGCGCAGTAAAGCTTATCGCCATTGATTTCAATAGAAGAAGCAAATCCTACTCTGCCGCCTACTTTTTGAGGAGTAATAGTTTGTATTTTACTGTAATCCTTATCCAAAACGATTATACCCTCGCTGCCCGCCGCAAGATATATATATTTGTCAGTGGTAGCCACAGAGAGAACCTGACCAAAGTTTTCATGCCAGAAGGTATAGCCCTTATCAAGTCCGGTATCAAGGTTCGAGTAGAATCCGTTAATATCAAGGTCTCTCACAGAAGTATCTTCGCTTTCGGTATGTTCATAGAAGAGCGAAGAGTTTCTGTATACGTGTATCGAAGTATTTATACCTCCGATATAAGCAATACCGTCCTTAACTGCAATTGAGCCTACAGGGCTTCTTCCCTCTTTAGTTTGATCCCAAGAAGTGAGTACAGCTCGAGAAGCGTGCGTTAATGTGGTGGGATTTACAGGGACAGTAATATGAGCAAGTCTGATAGGAGCTTCGGGGTTAGTTACATCATATACGTACACTCCGTTGTAGGTATTAACGAGATATGCGTAGTATTTTCCGTTAGCGTAAGAAACTTCGGTTTCCCAAAAATCGTGCAAAGAATAGTAATATCTACCGTCAATTTTTGACGTTGAGACGTGTTTGGGATTGCTTGGGTCGGTAACGTCAAATATATCCATACCGTTACCCTGTCCGTAAGGAAGATTCTGATGAGATACCTCGGTTTCCGTATCAAAACCGGCACCGTAAGAGTGATGACCTGTAGCAGCAAAGACATAGGTTCTGCCGCCGATTTCGGTAACTGTAAGACCGTCACCCTTACCGTTGCAGGCAACTTTACCTATCATCGTAATGTCGGAAGTTGCTGTTTCAAGCTCCGTAAGGTCATACATATAAACACCCAATTCACCCCATACACCGCAGTATAGAATATTTTTATAAACTACGCAGGACTGAACCTCACCGCCCGTATAAATATTCGCTTTCTGTACGGGTTTTTCGGGATCTGTTATATCAACTACTTCAACACCGTGGTATCTGTTGGTGATAAATGCATAATTTCCGCTTACATAAAGTCCTGTAGCAAGCTCTACCGTATTATAAGACGAAACGATTTCGGGTGTGGGAGTTGTTATTCCTTGTGCTTTTTCCTCGTCGCTCAAAGCTATATCAATGATAGAGGCACCCGATGAACGGGCAGTAACTATAGCATATTTTTC
Source organism: Eubacteriales bacterium (assembly GCA_045654585.1). Classification (GTDB taxonomy): domain Bacteria; phylum Bacillota; class Clostridia; order Oscillospirales; family CAG-272; genus UBA1740. The sequence continues at coordinate 16,376 of JAZONS010000052.1, read as the reverse complement.
ATCTTCCGTAATAGCGAGCTGTCTGATTTCGTCGCCTACGCCTGTTATATGCTCGGAGGTTCCGTCTTCCAGATTAGTGATACTGAAAGTACCGTTATTTCCATATTGGATACTGTATAAGTATTTGCCATCCTTTGAAAGTTCAAGAGCTGCCGGCCATTTGAAGTTAGCGTCAGAACTCATAGTTTCCGTTACTGCTATCTTCTCAAAATCGTCAATCATCCACATACCGCTCTTGAGAGAAAGAGAACTAACAGATACGTTGCCGCAGTTTTCAAATTTAGCTTCTGCAATATATACCGTACCGTCAGTTTCAAGAGTAACGTCTTTCATACCGTTATTTTTGATAGGCATATAAATACGGGTCCACTGAACAGGCACGTAATAGGTCATAGATTTGGAATCTTCGTTAGGATTTTTATTTATTACGGTTCCTAAGTCAGCCTTGATATTTAGAGGAACAGATTTGTCCTTTGCCTTAACTACAAAAGAGAAAAGCAGAACATCTCCGGAGTTTACCTCATTTTTATCCTCGACGGTGAATGTGTAGCTTACTCTGCTGTTATTGAGTACTTTCGCAAATTTCATATCTTCAAGTTCTGTTTTTGCGTTTTCACTGATACCAAGGCTGTTAAGAAAATTTCCCTCATTCTCCATATCGTAATAACAATATCCGCATTCTGCACAAACGCCGCTATCTTCATCATAGTTGTGTTCTTCTTTCGAAGATGCCGTTCCGCAGGAAGCGTCAGTGCATATTTTCCAGTGATAATTTTCATTGTACGAGTAACTCGTTCCGTAAACGTGCGCAGAATATTTACCGGCTTCATTTCCATATATATACAGCGAATCAAGAAGCAGCACCGCATCGCTTTGGTCTTCCTGCTTATTTAACCAGTTGTAATATTCCGCTACGTTGCATTCGCCCGTTTTTTCACCTACTCTGACCGTTACAACGTTTGAAAGCTGTTTTGCTCTCATATTAATGTCAATATACGTTTTTTCTTCGCATTCACCCGAAATAACATAATAATTTTCACCGTTAATGATTATCGTACCGGTAAATCCGCTATCAAGATTAAATCTTATCTTCGGTGTGGATTCCAGTACCATTTGCACGGTTGCGATAGCCTCAGAGACGTTGCTCATAGTATTTACCGGATCACCAACGTTAACTTTTTCAAGGTTGGAAATTTCTTCAGCCAAAAGTGTTTTAAGCTCATTTATATTATCGGCACCATCGCTTTTTTTGAAGTAACCGTAAGCGAAATCTATATAATTGACTATCGAAGCCAAAAGCGGCTTAGCCCGTACGGAATCTTCATATCCTGCTTCCGCCATAGCGCATACCTGCTTAATGTACCCCGGTACGGAAATAGAATAATTCGCGGTGTAGACGTAACCTTTGTATTTCATAGTCAAGGATACCGTTATCGGAACTCCCGCAACCGCAGGCGCTATACCATCATATACAACTTGCTTGTAAGTATTATTTCCTATTTCCGAATCTTTGCCTACGTCAAGCGCTTTACCGTTTGCCGCAGCGGATACAAAGCTATCTTCCGGAATATACAGATTGAAATTAAAATCAGAATTCAAGCTCATATTAGCTTTAACTCCGGGCTTCGTTATAACGTAAGGATACGCGCTGTCTGTTGTAGCAAAGGCTTTATTTCCGCTTGAATAATTTACGGTTCCTTTTATATCCGCAGGATTTACTCCGATAATCAAGTTTTCAAAATTGAAAACAGAGGCTGAACCGTTTGCGGAAAATCCTACATTAGGCTGAGCTATTTTTGAGTTTTTAATGTTTAACGTAGGAACGGTAGCGCCGCTTGTGGGCAGCGTAACTACGGTACGGCACGAAGTAATATTACAATTCAGAATATTAACTATCGGTTGGATATCCGCCTCGGCAGCTTTACCGTCTGTTGCCGTACGTATTAAAGAAGCTCCGTTAAGCTGCAATTCACTGTTCTCAAACGTAAATACGCTCCTGATCTCAGGATAATAATCCGTATCGTTTCTTTTAAAATCACTGACGTATATGAAATTTCTCCACTCATTGGTATCGGCTTTCCAATCGATAACCGTTGAATCAATAACGTTTATATTCGGTGATGCCGTACCCGCTTTTACACCTCGAACAAAGGCAAAATAAGTATTGCTCCACCACTCGAGATTGCAGTTTTTAAACGTCACTGTTCCCTTTCTCATTTCCAGCGCGTTACCCGGAGTTTCGATACTTATATCCTCGATATTTATAATAGTATCGGGGCAATCGTGAGCAGTGTAAACGATATTTTTAGCAGAAGAGCCTGACGCGATCATTCCGGGACCGCAATAGGTTATCGGAGTAGTAGCAGAATCTCCCCAGGTTGCCTCTATAAAATGTCTGCCGGAATTAGCCGCATCAAATGTAATTTTATTTCCGTTAAGCGAAACAGTATATGCTCTCCAGAGATTATCCTTGTAAGTATCACTGCTTCCCGCTCTGGCAACGGTAATGTTAGCGTAAATTTCAGCATAAGCAAAGCTTCTTGATGCGGTGGCATCGGAAAGAGCCCTGTGATATTCATTGTTAGCGGTAGAGGAGTAGTTTTTTATAAGGGTTCCGTTTTCATCAAAAATTGCGAAAAGCGTTCCGTCATTTTGAGCTCCGTAAGAGGATGAGCTATAATATTCCGTAACTCCCGAAGCACCGGACGGAAGATAATAATTCTGAGGACGCAAATAACGGATAACGTCTCCCGATTTTGCTATTTCGAGAACATCTTTATGAGTATTCGCCGCTTGAATACCGATTTTCGCAAGAGGACGAACTCGCGAGAATTGATAAGAGCTGTCATATAGAGTACAATCAAATTCTGATATATCCTTTGAAAAATCACTCAATATATAGCCTAGATTTCCGTTATAATCAGAAGCAAAGGCACGCGCTGTAAAGTTATCGAGTATAACGGAGTCTGTAATCTTTGTAGAGCCGCCGTAAAAACCGAATCTTGCCATATCAAAGTAATTTGCATCTGAGGAGAATCCCTTAGCCGAAAGACCGGTATTTTTACCGTTAAGATAAAAATATGCCACAGCTTTTTCGGGATTGCCGGTAGAAATTACTTCGTTCAAATCCAGAACTACGGTAAAATGAACGAATTTATTATCTATAGAAAGTCCTGTATCAACAAAAATTTCTCCGTCAGTCTTCAATTGAAGATTACCGGTTGCTTCATCATCGGCAAAAAGTATTTGAATAGAACCTGCACCCGATTGATTATCTACGGAAGTTGCGGATGATGAGTCAATTTTTCTCGATATTATCTCAAAAGACCATCCATCCGTTATATCGGTTTCCGTGCCGAAATCAAAGTCGTATACAACGTATTTGGTTGAGCAAGCACTCGTCAATTCGATACCGGCATCATTTGTAAAGCCTTTTAAATTTATAAATCCGTTGCTTGTGCTTGCATGCGAGCCCGTCCAAAGATCCGTAAATGTATGGATAGGATAACTTTCACTTGTTAAACCCGGGCGATGTAATAAATATCGGTCTCCGTCATCTTCAACAGAATGTCGGATCAGAGCAAACTCATTATATTCCTTGTCCGACGTAACAGATCCTGTAGCGGATTGATAGTTGTTGCTGAACATTAACTTCGGAGCGTAGTCCGAATGCGTTGCAGCAGATTCCGATAATGCTTCATCCGCAGCACTTGCAATAACTGCAGCAACCGAAGCAAAAACGAGAACTACAGAAAGTAAAACGAGGCAAATACGCAATGCTTTCTTTTTCATTTTGTTTCTCCTTTGATTTGTTATATTTAAATATCTGACTTAATTATATCAAAAAACAAACGCAGTTACAATAAATTAAATCCCATAACACCTTGCAAAAATCACAAAATCGTGGTATAATAAAATTGAGTATGAAGCGGTGAAAGGAGAGTAAGATACAATATGAGAGGATTAAACGGTGATTTTACGCCCGAGTATGTTTTATCATCATATAGGCTTTTCGGCGAAGAAGAAAAGCACGTGACCAGAATTTGCAAAGAGGACGTGCTTCTTCTCATACTTAAGGGTAAGCTATGCTTTTTGGAAAACGGAAAGCGCATAGAAGTATCTGCCGGGGAGTACTATATTCAAGAGAAAGGCTTGCAGCAAGACGGATGCGAAGCCGGAAAATATTCGGAATACTATTACATACATTTTTTGGGCGAATTTTTGGATTCGAGTTCGCCGTATCTGCCCATAAGTGGTAAATTTGATACTAAAATCATAAAAGAACTGATAAACGCGCACGAGTTATCAAAAATCATAAACGCTACCAAAGCAAATATACAAGCATCTTTTCTTCAGATCATTTCAGCTCTTGCAAATATAAACAAAAGCAAAAAAAGCAAAATTTCTTCTGATTTAGTGGTATTTATAATGGATAATCTGAAATCAGATCTTTCGCTTGATACTTTAGTATTAAAATTTGGATATTGCAAAAATTCCATTATTCAAATATTCAAAGAAGAGTTCGGCGCAACACCGCATGAATATATAACGCACAAACGCCTCGATCTTGCTAAAAATCTTTTGATATCATCTAATATGTCTGTAGAAGCGATAGCGCTTGAATCCGGTTTTGGGAACTATATAAATTTGTATAAAGCCTTTCTTAAAATTGAGAAATGTTCTCCTAATGAATACAGAATCAAAAATAACGGTCAATAACAACATTATATCAACTACAAGCGGTTTCAGCAGCATTTTTTATGTAAACACTTAACGTTTTATATTAGCACGCTTCTTTTGCCGACGCAGTTTTAATCGCAGTATGAGAGCAAAAGGGAATGTATCAATATTCATATAACGAAAACGAGGTAGGCAATGCATTTTGTTTGCAATATCTACCTCGTTTTTATTCGCTTGCACCTGAATATGACAGGTGTTTTGTCCACTATTATTTACATATTCTTTGATTTAAGAATCCTCAGATGCTTCTTTTGCTCATCACTTATACGGTAGCTCTCAACGGCTTTTCGGATAGCTTTATTATGTACCCATACGTCAAGCTTATGCCCTTCAAGGTAAGGGATGATGCTATCATACTGCTTTGCGAGCGCCGTAGCAAAATACCAGGCTATCATCATATTAACGTAGTATTCATCACTGCGTATTTTTGACACGAGCTCGGGGTAATACTCTATATAGTATTCATCGAGGAAGTATATCATCAAAAGCTCTATGGCAAATCGAACCGTATAAGTTTTTCCCGAATCAAGCCACTTTTCTATATACGGTAAAAGCTTTTCCCTATGCTTCGCAAAGCACCTCGGACGAAATGAATCACAGGTCGCCCAGTTATCAATAAAAGGCAAAAAGCGTTCTACTTCAATTATGCATCTTTCAAAATCAGCAACATCGGAAATGATGAACGCATGAAGATTATTCTCCTCAAAATATTTATGCGGGAGCTCGGATAAAAAATCCTCAAGAGATAGTAAGCTTGCGTCCGAGCGAGCCTCCGATAACAGCTCCTTCGCGTAGCTTCTTAACGCGGGCATCCGCACGCCTATGACCGTATTTTTATCCACCGTCGGAATAAGCGACGCCGAAAAATCACGGTATTTTAAGTCCTGCAAGGAGATGAGCTTCTCTCTTATTTTTTCATTTATCATATTTTCTACCTGCCTTTACTATATTTTATCACAGTTTTTTTATCATTTCAACTAAGTACGGATATTCTTTTGCTTAATGTGTAATATTCTTCCGATTGATGCTCATATTATTTATCGATAGCGAACTATCAAAAAACTTTGGCGGTGAATAATATGAAAAAAATAAAAGAATTATGGAACAAATATAAGGTCTATATCATATCCTGCGCGATCTCGCTCGGTGTCGGTGCGATCTCTGCACTGCTCACCGTGGGGAATATGGCGCTCTTCGACGAGGTAAGAAAGCCGCCGCTCTCCCCTCCCGCATTTCTTTTCCCCATTGTATGGACTGCGCTTTATATTCTTATGGGTATATCTGCGGCAAGGATTTTCAAGCTGAAGGATATTTTTGAGAGCGGAGTCAGAGAATCGCTCACCTATTACGCGACGAGCCTTGTCGTTAACTTTGCTTGGAGTATTATATTCTTCAACTTCGGTGCGTTTCTACTCGCATTTATCTGGCTCTTACTTCTTCTTTTCCTTATAATTAAGACCGTAATTAATTATCACGCGATCGATACTCTTTCAGCTTATTTGCAAATTCCTTATATAATCTGGGTTACCTTTGCAGGTTATCTTACCGCAGGTATCGCTATACTGAATTGAAATATCGCTTACAGTTTTTTGGTTTTTAATAATTTTTATTTCCGTATTGACAAGTGCACTTCATCGTGATATAATAATTTTACTTTATTAAACCGTTGATGCGGAGATAACGATAGAAGGTGGCTTCACAGAGAGTCCGGGCAGCTGCGATCCGGATAAGCGCACACTACGGTGGTAGGTTTCCCTCCCCCGCTATGAGATACTTCTCATTGTCAAATGGACCGCAGAGGGTGCAGTCAAATGCATAGCCGATATGATACGAACCGAGCCTTAAAAAGGCATCTTTCGAGATTTTACGTCGAGGCTTCGGTAAAAGCTACGCAAAGTATTCTGCAACGTGATCGCGCGTTAAGCGATAGAGCTATGATATGTAGCTTGAAGAGTACGGCTCAGCCGTAAATCAAGGTGGCACCGCGAATATATTCGCCCTTGACAGAACATGACACTGTTCTGCCCGGGGCTTTTTTATTTTTGATAGTTAGAACCGAAAAGCTGAATATCGCCGTTTCGGTAAATCTATTTTACATTAACTATCCACACGCTGTCGGTTTACTAAAGAATATTTTTATTTCCCGAGGAGAGTCAAAAATGGAAAAGAAGAGCTTTGATTTCAGCACTTATTTCAAAAATTATCCCGACAATGACGGTTACTTCGGCAGCTACGGAGGAGCATACGTCTCCCCCGAGCTCAAGGTGGCAATGGAAGAGATAACCGACGCCTATTTCACTATTTGCAAATCGACTAAATTTATAGGTGAGCTCAGGCGCATAAGGCGCGAATTTCAAGGCAGACCGACTCCGATATCTCACCTCGAAAGACTCTCTGCGTCTATCGGAAACGTTCAGCTTTACGCAAAACGAGAGGACCTCAATCATACGGGCGCGCATAAGATAAATCACTGCATGGGTGAGGCACTTCTCGCAAAGTATATGGGCAAAAAGAAGGTCATTGCCGAAACGGGTGCAGGCTCGCACGGTGTTGCTCTCGCTACGGCTGCGGCATACTTCGGACTTAAGTGCGATATTTATATGGGCTCGGTAGATATAGCAAAGCAGGCTCCCAACGTTGCAAGAATGAAGATACTCGGCGCAAACGTTATTGAAGTCAAAGATGGACTTGCAACACTCAAAGAAGCGGTAGATGCCGCATTTGACGCATACTCAAAAGAATATAAGGACTGCATTTACTGCATAGGCTCGGTCGTAGGCCCTCATCCCTTCCCTATGATGGTAAGAGATTTTCAGAGCATTGTCGGCATTGAGGCTCGCGAGCAGTTCCTCTCGATGACGGGCGAGTTGCCCGATGCGCTCGTTGCCTGCGTTGGCGGCGGCTCGAACTCTATGGGTATTTTTGCGGGCTTCCTCGGTGACCCCGTTGACATCTACGGAGTTGAGCCCGGCGGTATCGGTACAGCGCTCGGCAACCATGCCGCAAGTCTGACGTACGGTGAAGAAGGAATCATGCACGGCTTCAAGAGTATTATGCTTAAGGGCGATGACGGTGAGCCCGCTCCCGTATATTCGGTTGCAAGCGGTCTTGACTATCCCTCATCCGGTCCGGAACACGCATTTTTGCGTGATATCGGCAGAGTAAAATACGATGCTATCTCCGATGACGAAACAATCGATGCCTTCTTCAAGCTCTCAAGGCTCGAGGGTATTATCCCCGCGATCGAGAGCGCCCACGCTGTTGCATATGCTTGCAAGCTCGCGCGCGATATGAAACGCGGATCTATCCTTATAAATCTCTCGGGCAGAGGTGATAAGGATATGGACTTCATCATCGAAAAGTACGGCATTAAATAAGACATCATTAATACATTTTTTATCTTTTATGCAAAAATACACCCATATTGCAAGCAATTGTTTGCAATATGGGTGATTTTTATTTGTTTTAAACTTTTTTTGCCGAACGAAAATTCTATTCAGCAATAGTAAAGAAACGGATCATTCGTAGAAAATAACAGTAGCATACATTCCGGGATTGTTATAGGTATGCCCGTCGTGGATAACTATTATCTTATCCTTATGGATCTCAATTCTTACGTCATACGTTCTGCCCGAGGCATTCGTATGCTGTATCGTAAGAACGTTCTTTTCTCTAACCCCCTTTGTCGGCGGTACAGAGAACGTCGTGCCTGCCGCATCCTTGAATTCTACGGTATCCTCATCGTGGAATACGACCGAGATATCATTGTAAAGCGACTCAAGCGAGCTTTCCGCTTCGGTCTGCTTGATGCCGTCCTTATCTCTTATCATAAGATCGTCATCGTTACACTCGAAGTAGAAGGTCTTACCCTTAACGGAATATTTTTTACCGGTCGGAACGTCCTCTTTATAGTTGTTATAATAAGGATCGTACGGACCGTAGGACGAATACTTAAGTCCATCGTCACCGCACGCAACAAGAGTAAACAAAAGAACGAGAGTAATTACCAAACAAAGTGTTTTTTTCATTATTGTCAAGCTCTTTTATTTTCCCGCATTCTTCTCGAGAGCCTCGAAAAGACCGTTGATATAGGTTGCGCCGAGCGCTCTGTCATAAAGACCGTAGCCGGGCTTACCTGTCTCACCCCATACCATTCTTCCGTGATCGGGACGAACGTAACCGTCAAAATCATTGTCAACAAGAGCGCGAACGATCTCGTACATATCGATAGAGCCGCAGGAGGAAAGATGAGCGCGTTCTTCGCACGAGCCGTCTTCCATAAGCTTAACGTTACGGATATGCATAAACGCAATCCTATCCATTTCAGCGTACTTACGAACCATATGAACTATATCGTTTGTTGCCGCGCATCCGAGCGAGCCTACGCAGAGGCAAAGGCTGTTTGCGGGACTGTCAACTATCTTAAGGAATCTGTCAAGATTCTCCTCACAGGTGATGATTCTGGGGAGACCGAAGATAGGATATGGCGGATCATCGGGGTGGATAGCCATTCTAACGCCGCACTCCTCGGCAACGGGAATAACCTTCTTAAGGAACTTTTCAAGGTTCTTCCAAAGACCCTCTTCACCGATAGCGCCGTATGCGGTTATAAGCTCACGAACCTCACTCTGAGTGTAGCTCGAGTCCCAACCGGGAAGGTGGATATCATCCTTAAGAGGATCAAGTCCTCTCATCTGATCCCAGTACATAACAAGGCTTGTCGATCCGTCGGGATGCTTCTTGTCAAGCTGAGTTCTTGTCCAGTCAAAAACGGGCATAAAGTTGTAAGTTACGCACTTAACACCGTACTTTGCGCATCTTCTGATGTTCTCACAGTATACCTCGAGGAGCTCATCTACCTTACCGCGTCCGAGCTTGATATCCTCGTGAACGGGGATAGACTCAACAACGTCGAAAATAAGACCGTGAGCCTCGCACTGCTCCTTCATTTTCTTAAGGCTTTCCTCGCCCCATACCTCACCGGGCTTAACATCGTATACCGCCGAAACGATAGAACGCATACCGGGGATCTGAGAAATGTACTCAAGGGAAATAGGATCGCTTTCTCCGTACCAACGGAAAGACATTTTCATGTTCATAGTGATTCTCCTGATTTTTATTTTTAATTATCTTAATTCTTTAGGTTTTCTTATGCGGTTAAGCTGACTGTTGAGCTTGAGGAGCTCTTCTTTGGTGAAACTGATGTTCATCATGCCCATCATAGAGCTGAGTCTGAGAACGGTAAATCCGCCCATCATCTGCATAAGGCCTCCGTCTGCCTTGAGATCTACGTCAAAGCCGCCCGACTTCTTTTCTCCGCCCTTTTTATTCGCATTCATCTTTTTCTTGAGCTTAAGACCGAGCTTTACAAACCAAAGCTTACCGCGGAAGCTCTTCATAATATCGCCAATCTTATCGTTGAGCGAGTAGCGACCGTCGGGAGCTACAACGTCAAACCAGTTAAGAACTGCGCCCTTCTCTACGAGAACATAGTCCATATTCATCGTATCAACCTTGCGGATAGTTCCCTCGTCGGTAAGCTCTCCCGCCTTAGCTACGATAACGGACTCGCCAACGTTTTTAACGTTGAAGTAGAAGAAGTGGTTCTCGCTGGTCTGCTTCTCAAGAAGCTCGCCGTTTACGTAAAGCTCAACCTCGGGGAGATTCGAATAAACAGTAACCTTAGTTACGTCCTCAACACGGTCGATATATCTCTTACCGCAAAGGTGAACGAAGGGGTCCTTTGAGAGCCAAGCCTTGTAAGCATAGAAGGCGTCCTTCTTATACTTTCTATCCATAGTAACAAGACCCTTGTGGTTCTGACCGTTCTCGCCGCCCTCTGCTCTTGCATCGGCGCCGAAGTCGAACATATTCCATACGTGAGTTGCCCAGATATAAGGACGGCTGAAGAGCTGCTTTATAAGCTCCTCGTGATAGTATGCCTGATATTCCTCGGTGTAGTCGCCCTGCTTAGGCTCTGAGGTGTGCCAATTGAGCGCCTCGCATCCGTACTCACTGATACCGATAGGCTTCTTAGGATATTTTGCGTGGAAGTTATCAAACCAAGGGCCGTTCATCGAAGTATCTCCGCCGTACCAGCCGAAGTAGTGGTTATATGATACAACGTCGGAAATGTGAACGTAGGGATCGTCCATCTTCGCCATGGAAACGCAGGCAACAGTCGTAAGACGCGTTTTGTCCATCTCGTGGCAAAGGTTATTAAGAATATTGTGGTTCTCGATAAGATCCTCGTCAGCACCCGCTATGGAGATCTCATTGGAAAGACCCCATACTACGATAGATGCGTGGTTATAGTTCTGAGAGATAAGCTCCTTCATCTGGCTGATGGTGTTTTCTCTTCCACCGGGCATATGCTTGGAGATATAAGGTATCTCTGCCCAGATAACAAGACCCGTTTCATCGCAAAGATCATAGAAATACTGATCGTGCTGATAGTGAGCAAGACGGATGGTGGTAGCGCCTACCTCAAGGATAAGATCAATATCCTCCTTGTGATGCTCGGGAAGAAGCGCGTTACCTATACCGAGTCTATCCTGATGGCGCGATACACCGCGAAGAGGATACTCCTCGCCGTTTAAGATAAATCCGCGCTCGGGATCTATCTCGAAGGTACGGCAGCCGAATCTTGCCTTAACGTTATCAAGAGTCTCACCGCCGCGAACGATCTCTGCTGTAGCGGTATAAAGATAAGGATTCTTTCTTCCGTTCCAAAGAGTTACGTTTTCGATAGCAAGGGTTACCTTGGTATCCGCCGACTCTGCGGTAGCAACAACATTTCCCTCTTTGTCGGTCACGGTATAACGGATAACGTCACCCTCGGTAAAGTTCTTGACGTAGGTCTCGATCTCAACATCAGCAGAAGTACCCGAAATAGCGGGAGTTACCTTGATACCGGGAGCTCCGTAATAGTCAAGGTCAAAGTGCGTATTGGCAACGCCTATAAGATTTACGTTTCTGTAAAGACCGCCGTAGAAGGTGAAGTCTGCCATCTGAGGATATACTTCCTCGTTAGGCGCGTTATTTACATGAATAGCAAGCTCTGCCTCGCCGTTTGCAAGCGCTTCGGTAAGGTTAACTCTCCAGGTCGAATAACCGCCGTCGTGATGAGCGAGCGCTTTACCTCCAACATAAACGTCGGCGGAAGAGTTCGCGCCGCATATCTCAAGATATACTTCGTCACCATCGACCATGGATTTTGAAATGGTTTTCTTATAAATGCAGCTTCCTCTGAAATAGTCATTGCCTCCGTCCTGACCGTCGGTAGAGTTCCATGTATGAGGAAGGTTGAGAGCTACTGCGCCCTCGGTTACGGAAGGATCTGCAGAGTCCTTGATAAACTGCCAGCCTTCATTGATGTTCAATATATTTCTCATAAATGCTCCTTGTATGTTGTTTACAAATGAATTATATCAAAAAAACAAATGTAAATCAATATTAATATATAAATTTTTTATTATTTTTATTTGCTTTAAATTCGGCGTCCGATCTTTTTTCGGACGCCGAAGAAAATATTTAATCAGTTAGCCGAGTTCTCTGCGCCGTCTGCCGCTACATCTGCGGTAGCTTCTGTATCACGGCCGAGCTCCTTGTTCATCTGCTCAAGAGTCTTCTTGTCAAGGTTATAAACAAGAGCAAGACCTACGAATTGCATAAGGGCTGCAACAAGGAAGAGCGCTGCAACCAGAATACGGAGATTTACTGCAACGTCCCAGCCGAGCCACTCAACGTTTATAGCGTTGAACGCACCGTTTGCGTCGGGAATATTGGTGTAGTTGCCTGCCGCATCAAGGTTTGCATTGTTAACGTAACCAAGGCTTGACATTATAACGAGAGCAACTGCGGGACCAAGACCCTGCGCGAGCTTTCTGAAGAAGGAATGAAGCGAATAAACAACGCCCTCTTCTCTCTTACCGGTCTTCCACTCGTTATAGTCGATAGCGTCACCCATCATTGCCCAGGAAACGGTAGAATAGATACCGAGACCAAGGCTATATACGAGCTGAGCAAGAATATAGAGCACGAGATCAAGCCCCGTATTATTGGGAGTGATAATGAAGAGAAGCGCGCCGCCGACGATGGAGCATATAGCACCGATAACCGAAAGTTCCTTCTTACCGTACTTCATAACCATCTTACGCGCAAGAGGAGTGAATACGACGATCGGAATCATAGCGAAGAGCTGAACGACGCCCGATATCTTTGCATTTTCATAATAGATCTGGAATACAACGGAAACAGCGGTCGTAGCACCCTGCATACCGATGAACATACCCATAGCTGCAAGAGTTGCACCTACTGCGGGACGGTTGCAGAGGAAGTTCTTCATAGCACTAAGAACGTTGAACTTAGGCTGATCCTCGTTGAGCTTTACTTCTTCTTCAACGCGAATCTCGGTATTGCGGATCATAAACTGGAAGCAGAAGAATCCAAGAACACCCATAATAAGAGCAGCAAGGAATACTCTCCATCCGTTAAGAGTCTTTCCGTCAGCCTCATAAATAATAAAGGGAAGGATTACCATAGGAAGCATATTTCCAACCATGGAACCGATAGAACGCCAAGCTGAGAGCGAAGCTCTGTCCGCAGGCTCTTTCGAGATCAGCGAGAGAAGCGATCCGTAAGGAACGTTCGCTATCGTATAGAAAGCATCCCAAATAACGTAACCGGAGATAAAAATTATCATCTTAGCCCATACGGGAGCACCTGTAAAGGGTAAGAAGCAGCAAGCGCCGCCGACTATAAGTCCGATAGAACCGAACCATATGTAAGAAAGGAACTTATTTCTCTTATACTTACGTTTGTCAGCATCAATGACGGAGCCGATAAGCGGGTCGTTTATAGCGTCCCAAACCTGAACTATTACGAGAAGCAGAGAGTACCAAAGACCCATACCCATAACCTGAGTCCAGAAAAGAGCCATCGTGCCTTTAAGAGCAAAGCTCATATTACAGCCGAGGTCTCCAGCGGCATACGCAACGCTATCTCGTATATTAAACTTGCGCTTGCCGTTTGAATCGAGTTGAATTTCCTTTTTCATTCGATTTCTCCTTTATTTTAATTTTTCGGCTTATATTTCGAGACCGATAATACAATCCTATATTAATTATATTGTATTTGATTTATATCGGTTAGTATTTTTTTAATGTATTTTTGTATTTTTTTAATGTTTTAATAAATAATAATGTTGTTTTTATACAATATTTGTGTTATAATGAAAAAAATACTAGATTTTTTTACTAGTTTAACAGGGAGATTTCTTATGCTGAATGACAACGAGCTCGGTCTTTTATGCGACACATTCAAAAAAAGCCACGTCAACACTGCCATTGTTGAGAGAAAAGAACTGAAGGTAAAAATAAACGGGATAATAAACATTATTTTCCCGGACTCGGACAGCGAAATAGCAGAAAAAAGTACGCAGAGCATCAAAGAGCTATTGCCGAAGACGGTTTATAAGCTGACAAATTCCTTCGGGCTTTCCTACGTTTATTTCAAGCTCACCGAAAGAAGTGACGATAAAATACTTTTAATAGGGCCTTATCTCAATGAAAGACCCGATGCCGGTAAGATACTCGAATATGCCGAAAGGAATGCTCTTACGCCAAAGCACCTACGCTATCTCGAAGAATACTACTCTACCCTTTCGGTCATACCTAAGGAAAGCTTCCTTTTCGTTATGCTGACGAGCTTTTGCGAGAGACTCTGGAATCTTCCCGCCTTCGCTATCGTTGACGTCAACAATGAATACGATATTCCCGTCTCTCCCATAGGAAACACTCCCAAGGAAGAAAACTTCGACGAGATACTCGCGGATATGAAGGCTATGGAAAAGCGCTATGAATACGAAAACGAACTTATCGAGTCGGTAGCGCTCGGGCAGATCCATAAAGAAAATCTGTTTACGTCATCATTCGGTGATATGCTGTTTGAAAAAAGAGTTCCCGATCTTTTGCGAAATGCGAAGAATTACTGTGTAATAATGAACACGCTACTGCGGAAAGCCGCGGAATCGGGCGGAGTTCACCCCGTATATATAGACAGAGTTTCATCCGATTTTGCATATAAGATCGAAAGCATGTCACAGCTCGGGCAAACCCCTCCGCTCATGCGAAAAATGTATACGAGCTATTGCAATCTTGTGCAAAATCATACGATGAAGGGCTATTCCGAGCTTGTAAAAAACACCGTTCTTCTTATCGATTCCGATATCTCCGCTCAGCTCTCCCCCTGCAATATCGCAAAGACACAGAACGTGAGCCTGGGTTATCTTTCAACACTCTTTAAAAAGGAAACGGGAAAAACTCTCACGGAGTACATCAAGCACAAGCGCATAGCGCACGCAAAGCATCTGCTATGCAACACCCAGCTGCAGATACAGACCGTAGCTCTTCACTGCGGAATAGTTGATCTTCAGTATTTTTCAAAGCTGTTTAAAAGGGAAACGGGAAAAACACCAAAGCAATACCGAGAGGAGCACAGCGGAAAAACAACGCTCCGCTGAAATTATCAATTAAAGCCTGCCGTCATATAATGATATAGGATGCCAAAGAGTAGGCTCCCAACAACAAAAGCAAAGGATAAAAAAAGATGGCAAGTTTTTTTAATCAGGCAACGTTGATATATGACGGTGCTACAACAACCTCGAATATTACAGAGGGTCAGCTTCTAATATGTGTAACCGGGACAAAAACCGCAGCAAGCGCAGACTACGCCAAGGGTGACGGCATAACATACGTCGTATCCGTCACAAACTCCGGCGCAATTACAGAAAACAATATCACCGTGACCGACGATTTAGGAACGTTTACCCCCGAATTCGTGACAAATAGCGTAACACCTCTTGAGTATATAGACGGATCCGCAAAGCTCTATATCAACGGTGTGCTCTCCGATGCGCCAACCGTAGCAATCGGCGCGGACTCGGTTAGCTTCAGCGGCATAGATCTGCCTGCGGGCGCAAACGCGCTTCTCATTTATGAGGCTCGCGTAAACGAGTATGCACCGCTATCGGTAGGCAGCACAATAACCAACACAGTAAGCATTACGGGCGGCGCAAGAGTTGACACGGTCACGGATAGCGCGACGGTTCCGGTAAGAGAATGGACCTCGCTGACTATAGCAAAAGCTATATCCCCTGCCATGATAAACGACAACGGAGAAATAACCTACACCTTCATTATCCAGAACACAGGCAATGCTCCCGCAGTTGCTACCGATAACGTAATCGTAACCGATATCTTTAATCCTGCGCTCGGCAATCTTTCCGTCGCTCTTGACGGAGAGGAGCTCGAACTCGGTACGGGCTACAGCTATAACGAGGCTACAGGCGCATTCGCAACCGTAGGCGGAGCTATTCCCGTCCCCGCAGCTACCTTCACGGTAAACAGCAATACAGGCGTTGTTTCTGTTATCCCCGGTGTGGTTGTATTAACAGTCAGCGGCACTGTATAAAACCAATATCGCTCATAAACCAATAGTTTTGACAACAATTATTTGCGTTTTGAGCACTGAGTAGTAAAAAGGGTCTGCTACAAACATAGATTTGCAGCAGACCTTAATTATATTTATTTTCCGTAATCTAACGGAGTTTTAATTCTGATACTCGATCTGAGCTC
>JAZONS010000051.1:0-35875 GCA_045654585.1 Eubacteriales bacterium | reverse complement strand
CGAGGTAAGACTGTTGCAATAATAGAACGCATAGTTGCCTATATTAGTTACCGACTCGGGGATATTTACCGAGGTAAGTTTCTGGCATTGATAGAACGCATAGTTACCTATCGAAGTAAGCGTTTCGGGAAGAGTTACCTTGGTAAGTTTGTTGCAATCCTTGAAGGTTTCATTAAGCACTGTTACGGGGCAGCCGTTTACTTCGCTTACTACCTCTATCTCGGTAAGAGTTTTATCCGCGCCAATTGCAGTTGCCTCTCCGTTTGCCACGAAATAGGTCACGCCGCCGATAACGTAGGTATCGGTTGATACGGAGCCGTTAAAGATTGAAATCGGAAGTCGGTGCTCGGTTGCGAAGGTATGAGCGTAAGAGTTCTCATAAACCGTCATAATAGTGACAGACGAGAAGGAATCGGTACGCATAGAGGTAAGACCTTCGGGGATAACAATATTAATAAGCTTTCTGCATCCGTAGAAGGCGTTTGAGCCTATTGATTTGAGTCCCTCGGGAAGAGTTACCTCGGAAAGGTTGGTACAATCATAAAAAGCATTGTTAGGAATAGCGGTTACACCTGCGGGAATTGCAACTGAGGTTAAGCCGTCGCAATATGCAAAGGCGTAGGAATCAAGTTTCGCAAGTGAATCGGGAAGATCGATAGCGGTAAGACCCGAGCAGCTATGGAATGCAAGGCTGCCTATCGACGTAAGTCCTTGCGGGAGAGTGATAGCCGAGAGTCTTGAGCAGCCTGCGAAAGCAGAGTTCCCTACCGATTTGAGGGTGGAAGGAACTTTTACCTCGGTAAGTTTTGTTGCAAAATAGAATGCGTGGTTTCCGATAATCTCGAGTCCCTCGGGGAGAGTTACCTTCGTAAGCTTCTTTGCGTCCTTGAAGGTTTCACGAAGCTCGACTACGGGATATCCGCCAACGCTCGCGGGAATCGTAACCTCGGTGAGAGATTTATCACAGTCTACCGCGATAGCCTTATCATCGTGGATGATATAGGTTATGCCGTTAACAACGTAAGTGCCGGGGAGATTAATCCCGTCATATATAGCATAAGAAAGCTCGTTTGCATCGGCAAAGTTATGAGCATAAGAGCCCTCATATACCGCAAGAATCGTGCTTGCGGAGAAGGAATCGGTATACATTCTGCTAACGCTTGCGGGAATAACGATATTCTCAAGACCTGAGCAGCCGTAGAACGCATTTGAACCGATAGTAGTTACCGCTTCGGGAAGAACTACGCGGATAAGATTTACGCAATCGTAGAATGCATTCGAGGGAATGGTCGTTACACCGTCGGGAACGGTAACGAGCGACAAACCGTCACAGTAAGCAAAGGCGTAGTTTCCAATGCTCTTAAGAGTGGACGGAAGCGCAATGCTCGTAAGAGCGGAGCAGCTATGGAACGCGAGGCTGCCGATTGACGTCAATCCCTCGGGAAGATTAATTACAGAAAGTTTCGAGCATCCTGCAAAAGCGCTATCGCCAATCTCAGTTACAGCTTCGGAAAGATTAACACTTTCAAGCTTCGTTGCAAAGTAAAATGCATGGTCGCTTATTTTAGTCAAAGTGCTGGGAAGCGTAACGTTCTCGATATTCTTATGCTCGTTGAATATCTCACGAAGCTCGGTTACGGGGTAGCCGTTTACGTATGCGGGGATGACTGCAGAGGTAAGAGAGTCATCCGCGTCAATAGCGTATGCTTCACCGTTCTGTATGTAATAGGTGATACCGTCAAGAACTACCGTTTCGGGAGAGACGGCAGGGTTGAGTATCTCGTAGGAAATTCCGTTTGATACAGCATAATTATATCCAACAGTTCCCTCGTTGCACCATACGGTGAGCTTCTGACAATCGCCAAAGGCATCAGCTCCGATGCTCTCGATATTATCGTAAAGAATAACGGAATTGAAGCTATCGCAGGAATAGAACGCAGACTCGCCAATAACCGTAAGCGACTCGGGAAGAAGTACGCAAACGAGGTTATCGCAATCGTAGAATGCGCGATCTGCTATCTCGAGAATGCCTGCCGCAAGCGTTACGCTGTTTACAGCATCGTTATTCTCGAAGAGAGATGCTCCGAGCTTTACTACGGCAAGCTCTTCACCTTCTACGGTGAGCTTTGCCGGAACGTATACGTCGCCCGAATTACCGTTATACTCGGTAAGGGCTACGCCGCCGTCGCATGCCTCATAGCTCCAGTCACCCGCTATCGGGGTAACACTTTCATTGCTCGCAAGATTGGTTTCACCGATATCTTCGGCAAAAATCGCCATGGGAACAAATGAGAACAAAAGACATAATGTCACTATCAAGCTGATAATTCTCTTTTTCATTTTGTTTCTCCTTTAAGAAATAAAAATTAAGACAATACCATTATAGACCTAGTTAATAATTTATTCAAGAGTAAAATTATACAAATTAAATAAAATATTTTGTGTAATTTGCATAGAGGTAGTCGAGCGCAAAAAAAGAACCATTCGATGCAAAAAGCAAAAGATCGTATGGATTACAAAAAAACAAAAGCAGATATCCTTCACTTTTTCAGCAAAGAAAATCTGCTTATATGGACTATTTTGAAAATAGTTATTTACATATCCGAGGATTTTAAGTAGTCATCAATGGCTTTTGCGGCGAGCTTGCCTGCGCCCATTGCAGAGATAACTGTAGCTGCTCCTGTTACAGCATCACCGCCTGCATAGACACCGTCAAGCGAGGTTTTACCCGTTGCGCTATCGACTATAATACCACCCCTTGCATTGACTTCAAGTCCTTCGGTGGTTGACTTGATAAGGGGATTTGGTGAAGTACCGATGGACATTATAACCGTATCAACGTCAAGGGTGAACTCGCTTCCAGGGATAGCCTTCGGGGAGCGTCTGCCGCGCTCATCGGGCTCGCCGAGCTCCATTTTAATGCATTTGATTCCCGTAACGAATCCGTTCTTAGGATCACGCTTATCGTCGGGATTATTGTATCCTATAATTTCGGTAGGATTCGAGAGGAGCATAAACTCAATTCCCTCTTCCATAGCGTGCTCTACCTCTTCTCTTCTTGCGGGAAGCTCATCCATAGATCTGCGGTAGACGATATAAACCTTTTCCGCCCCCAGACGTAGCGCAACACGCGCAGCATCCATAGCAACGTTTCCGCCGCCGACAACGGCAACCTTACCGCCCTTCATTACGGGAGTTGAGGTTTCATCGTTATATGCTTTCATAAGGTTACATCTCGTTAAGAACTCATTTGCTGAATATACGCCGCAAAGCGACTCGCCCGGAATGCCCATAAAGCTAGGAAGGCCCGCACCCGTGCCAATATATATGGCACGGTATCCCATATCAAAGAGTTCTGCGACCGTAAGAGTTTTTCCAATCACAATATTCGTCAAGAACTCCACTCCGAGCGTCTTTAAGTTCTCAACCTCGGTCTTAACTATTTTCTTCGGAAGTCTGAACTCCGGGATGCCGTAAACTAACACGCCCCCCTCCGTGTGCAATGCTTCAAAGACAGTTACTGCGTATCCCGCTCTCGCAAGATCACCTGCCGCCGCAAGACCCGAAGGTCCTGAGCCTATGATAGCTACGCGAATTCCGTTCGACTCGGGCTTCTCTTTTATTTCGGTATTATGCTCATTATGCCAATCGGCAACGAATCTTTCAAGTCTTCCAATGGCTACGGGCTCACCCTTGATGCCGCGAACGCACTTCGCCTCGCACTGGGTCTCCTGAGGGCATACTCTGCCGCATACCGCAGGCAGACTGGAGGACTTATTTATGACACGGTATGCACCTTCGAAGTCAAGCTCCTTAAGTTTTGATATAAATTCGGGGATATGAATATTTACAGGACAGCCGCTGACGCATGGCATATTTTTGCATCCTAAGCATCTTGCCGCCTCGGCAAGAGCCATATCTTCGGTATAGCCTTCCGCTACTTCAAGAAAATCGCGACTTCTTATCTCGGGATCTCTCGTTGGCATCGGCTGCCTTTCATTTTTAGTTATTGCCATTGGGATTCTCCTTTTTAAAGAGGTTGCACGCTGACTCGTATGCGTGGCGTTCAAAGGATCGGTACATTCCCGACCTCTGTATAGCCTCATCAAAGTCCACCTCGTATCCGTTAAATTCCGGACCGTCCACACATGCGAATCTGGTTACTTTTTTTCCGTCCTTATTGAGAGTCAATCTGCAGCCACCGCACATTCCCGTTCCGTCTATCATTATCGGGTTCATCGATACAACGCAAGGCGTGCCGCTCTCCTTTGCAGTCAATGTTACAAACTTCATCATAACGAGAGGTCCGATGGTTATTATTTTATCGAATTTCTCGCCGGCGTCAAGCATTTCCTTCAGTGGAACGCAAACGTTTCCCTCTCTGCCAAAGCTTCCGTCATCCGTCATAACAAAAAGCTTATCGGATGCCGCTCTGAATTCATCCTCAAGTATAACGAGATCACGACTTCTGAAGCCTATGACCGAGGTTACCTTGCAGCCAGCCGAGTGAAGCTTTGCCGCTATAGGAAGCGCTATCGCACAGCCGACACCGCCGCCCACGATACAAACGTTTTCCAGGCCTTCGGTTTCGGTGGGGACACCGAGGGGTCCCACAAAGCTAGCTACAGTATCTCCAACGTTTTTCTTCGAGAGGCGAAGAGTCGATGCTCCTACTGTCTGGAAGATTATTTTAACCGTTCCGCGATCTCTGTCATAGTCCGCAATGGTGAGAGGAATTCTCTCCCCCTCCTCATCGACTCTCAAAATTATAAACTGCCCCGGCTCTGCGTGCTTTGCTACGAGGGGAGCTTCAATATTCATCATAGTTACCGTGGGGTTCAGCTCACGTTTTTCAAGAATTTTATACATTTTCTTTTTTTCCTTGCTTCGCGAAAAATATGTATTTGAAAGTATAGCACATTTCTTTTTACATTTCAAGTATTTTTTATTCAAAACGAACTTTAAACCGTGAAATTTGCGCTTTATCCTACTATATAACATTATTTTTGCATAATCTATCACTTTTTTATCCGTTTTTCTTAATAATGCAATTTTTTTGCTCGTTCTTTATTGATTTTCGTTTTTTTATTTATTTCTTATCTCTCTGAATACGCGTTTTGCTTCATAATCCCATAAAAATCATTATTATATATATAAATTTTATAATTTTTTGTCAAACATAACTTGACATTAAATAATAATAATGTTATAATTATGGATAATAGGTGTATTATTGCGTGCTTTCGGATGGGAAATTTCATACCTTTTCCGTTTGCATCAGCCTGATTTATATATCAATTCCATTCTTTTGAGGAGGAATATCCAATGAATGAAAATAAACTGATTCTCTCGGGAGTATGTCCTTACTGCCCTGCGGTGCTTGATTACGCAGAGGATGCAAGGGCAGTTACCTGCCATTCTTGCGGTAACACTGTTCCTACGAGAATTTTAAGACCGCTCGACTTCGCTAAGCACGAGCAGAAGCAAACTGAAGATGACAGAAGAATAGCTGACGCTGTTACCTCCTCCGGCGCCGGTATTATATACTTTGATAACTTCTGCAGCGATTATAATTGGAGAGAGTTTGCGCTCAACGCTAACCTTTCCATTCCTACGCTTGATTCAATTGCAGAGGCGTGCAAGATCAAGTTCTCTGCCGATCCAATTACATATCTTCTTCATTTCAGATGCGTCGCTATCCCCGTTACAAAGAAGATCGAGGGTCTTGACGTTCTTGAGGTTGAGATAATTGATAACTATAAGAGCGACGACATCTCGGATCTTTTCGAGTACGTTGATCTCTATTCAACCATAACGCACGCTATCGTTGAGAAGCGCGAATCTATTCTCAGAACTCTCTCAAAGGATATCATGCTCGCAAAACGCTTCGGTGCCGATCCTCATATAGTTGCCGACCTTGAGCGTACATTTGCTGTGTTCGTTGAAAAGATCAATAACGTCAGAGCTACCTCGAATATCGAGGATGTTCCCGGTTACCAGAAGGCTAAGGAGCTTAAGGACGCGAAGCTCGCGGCAAAGATACGCAAGATAGGTATTGACGCAGAGAAGACGTACAGAAAGGCTATGGCACTTCTCCGCTACGGTAATATCGACAATGCGCTCCACCTCTTCTGCGCTATTCACGGATACAAGGATTCCGATAAGTACATCGACGATAACTCAATGATATTCAAGTTCAACGATGAGCTTGCCGAGATGGCAGGAAAATTCTACGTTGTAAGACGCGATACGGCTTATACGTTTGATGCTGATAATCCCGCTCCCGCTTCTCCGCGCACAATGTCTCTTTACGAGATATTCAACGGCACTCCCTCAGGTGTGCCCGCGCTTACTATGGTGTCGGATATTATCCACAGCTTCGGTAGCAGAATATTCTTCATCAGAAATGACGTAAGTATCTGCTGCTATGATACAGCAAGCCTCGATTATTCGGCTAACGTTAAGATTCTTGACGAAGCTCCCTCGGGCGACTACGTTAACCGCCATCCGATGCCCGTCTTCTATTCTTCGGACAAGACTAAGTTCTTCATCCGTAAAAAGCTCAGAGAAGAAACCGTCAAGTCCGGTTGCTTCGGCAGAAAAAAGAAAAAGAAAAAGGCATCGAGCATCAACAGAGCAAACAACTATTCGATAGTTCTTGTCGATATGGACAACGTTACCTCGAAGGTTATCCTTCCCGAGGTTGTTGACATTATGGACTACTATGACGATAAAATCTTCTATACCACCGTCGAGCGCGGATGCCAGTTCCCCTCCTTCCGTGTTTACGATATCGCGACCGAGGAGAGCACCGAAATTCTCAACTCTAACTGCGTTATCCACGACGTTAAGGACGGTAAGATAATTTACTCGCTCAGAGTTCCCAACATCTATAATATGGATATCTACTCGATCGACATCAAGACCGAGGAGCCGCATCTTATTGATGAAAACATCAGTGCTTTCTATACCACGCACGGCAACAAGGTATTCTATATCGTTGGTACCGAGAACGATAAACGACTTTATTCCGCTAACCTTGACGGTACGGACAGGTGCGAGATAATGGAAAATCCCGGTAGGATATGCACCTACAGCTCAGGCTGGCTCTACTACATCAACGGCGAGGGCGTAAATACCTGCCTTATGAAGGTCAGCATGGATGGCTCGAAGAATATGCTCGTCGCATCCAGATTCGAAAAGCTCGTTAAGATGCTTAACGGATACATTTATTATATCGCTACAAACGGCGATCTTAAGGTCGTTAGAAGCGACGGTACGGGTGATACCCGCATTGCCGCGGGCGTTGACGATCTTTCACGCATCATTATCGATGACGAAAAGATCTATTACCTCAAGCGCGATTATCTCGGTCCTACCGATAACAACGAGTCCGGTCTCGGATACTCGCTTTATACCACGGATCTTCACGGTAAGAATCTTCACAAGCTTGCGCATGACGTTTCTGCCATTTCCGAGTATAATGACAGATATATTTATCTTTGCAAATACCGCGGAGCTAAGTATTCTATCAAGACTCCCATTAACAGAAAGGACTCCACTACCGAGCTTATTTCAAAAAGCCTTACCTATTACGAGTCCTACGACAAGGCGACTTGCAAATTCCGTGAAATCGTTCACTTCGGTATGCCTACTCGTAGCATAGTAAGCTACAAGAAGTCCTTCTGGCCATTCAGCAAGTACGTTACCGATCAGAGCGTTATCAGCGAGGTTCAGACGGATTATATCCGTGAGAACGTTGCACCCGTTGGAATGGTGCGCAACGAGGAGCTCGACAAGATGCGCCGCGCTTTAGCTCGCCTTGAAGCTGAAAAGCAGGAAAAGCGCGATGCTAAGCAGGCAAAACGAGATGCTAAACGCGCTAAGCGCGATGCTAAGCGCGACGAAAGAGATCGCATCGCAGAGGAAGAGCACGAAAAAAGGCTCGAGGAAATTGATACCTTTATCGAGGAGAGCGAAAAGCTCAGAGCTGAAGAAGATGCAAGACTCGAGGAGAAGCGTGCCGCTAAGCGTGCAAAGGACGGAGATGCAGACGATTTCAACTTAGCAGATGATGCAACGCCCGTTCCTACCACCGATAGCTCTGCCCTCCCCGCTCCCACTTCGACAAGTGGCGATGATGCTTCATCATCCGATGACAAGGCAGACTGATTTTAATCAAATCCGGGGCATGACCCTAAAGACATTATAAAGCTTTGGCTGCCGTATTTTTTGCGGCAGCCTTTGAATTAATATTATAAATATTAAAGGAAATTTATGAGTAAAATTTTCGAAAGAATTGACGAGCTTATCGGCAGAACACCGCTTTTACGCCTAAAAAAGCTCGAAGAAAAATACAATTTACAGTGCAAGATATATGCGAAGGTCGAGCTCTTCAATCCTACGGGAAGCGTTAAGGCGAGAGCCGCGCTTGAAATGATAAACGCCGCAGAAAAAAGCGGAGAGCTTCGTCCCGGCGGCACAATTATCGAGCCTACTTCGGGAAACACGGGCATTGCGATTGCCGCTATTGCCGCGTCACGCGGTTATTCGGCTATAATCGTTATGCCTGACAGTATGTCAAGAGAGCGCCGTCTCCTTA
This sequence comes from Eubacteriales bacterium, assembly GCA_045654585.1. Taxonomy (GTDB): domain Bacteria; phylum Bacillota; class Clostridia; order Oscillospirales; family CAG-272; genus UBA1740. Next base: position 27,273 of record JAZONS010000051.1, on the reverse strand, counting down.
TGTCGGCGTATGGCGCAAAGGTTGTTCTCACTCCTGGTGCGCTCGGTATGAAGGGCTCAATTGAACGCGCAAACGAGCTAAAGGCAAAGATACCTAACTCTTTTATTCCCGCTCAGTTTGATAACGTTAACAACAAAATTGCGCATATCAGATCAACAGGTCCCGAGATCGTTTCCGACCTTGGCAGGTGCCCTGATGTTTTCATAGCAACGGTGGGTACGGGCGGTACGCTTTCAGGTATCGGCGAGTACCTTAAGGGAATTTCAGAGGACACGAAGGTCATAGCGGTAGAACCCGACAGCTCTCCTCTTCTTTCAGGCGGCACTGCCGCGCCTCACAAGATACAGGGGATCGGCGCAAACTTCATTCCCGAGGTGCTGAACACCGATATTTACGACGAGGTCATCCGCGTCACCGATGCTGATTCATACGAGTCAGCTAAGGAAGCGGGGGCAACTCTCGGACTTGGAATAGGTATTTCCTCGGGAGCGGCACTTTCCGCTCTGCTCACGGTTGCAAAACGGGAGTCGAGCCGTGGTCTCGATATTGTTACGGTTTTCCCCGACGGAATCGACCGCTATCTCAGCACTGACATATTTGACTAACCAAATAAATATTCTTTTCATCATATATATATATAAAGGATTACTATGGGAGCTGCTTTAGATTTTGAATATGAAAAGCTGATTATCGGCTTTATTTATAACACGGATGAGAATTACGAGCGCGCTTTGAAGATCATGACAGATAAATTCGGCCCTGTCGATTTTATGACCGAAGAATTTTCATTCACGAATGAATTTTCAAGCTATTACGACGAGGAGCTGGGCGGTGAGGCACGCCGTAGAATAGTCAGCTTCGAAAGACTTGTTGACCCCACTATGCAAGCGGATATCAAGACCTTTACAAACTCGGTCGAAGCCGATTTCAGTATCGACGGAAACCGTAAGGTCAACCTCGACCCAGGTTTCCTGAGTCACGGAAGACTCCTCCTAGCGACCACCAAGAAGACGGGATTCAGGATTCCCTTAAAGGACGGAATTTACACAGAGCTTACGCTCTATTACGCAAGAGGAGCCTGGCAGAAGTTGCCCTGGACCTACCGCGACTATCAGTCCGAGCGAGTTCAGAACTTCCTCACAACTGTGAGAAAGAAATATCTCGAGCAAAGAAAAGCTGAAAATATATAGTTTTATACAATAAATAAAAATGACACTTTTTATACAGTGCAATTCTTTTGCATTACACGAAAAAGTGTCATTTTTATTGTCTTTATGTGTTTTTTGAAAATTATTATTTACATTTTGATTCATATTATGTCCAATAGAGAATTTTGGCGAACAGATTTTGAGCAGAATGTTTTCATCGTGACCCAGAGCCGAAAGTTACCTACGTCGAGTGGAACGAAAGTTCATACCGAAATACTAAAGTTCGATTGAGAGTTTTGGCGAACAGATTTTGAGCAGAATGTTTTCATCGCGACCCAAAGGCGTAGTTACCTACGTCGAGTGGGAGCGAGGAAAAGATTATGCCAAAATATGAAAGCCAAAAAAGAAAGAGTGTGGCGCGCAGGTTGCCACACTCTGGAATTTTAGAAGATAGAAAATTACTTAATTTCAACTTCTGCGCCTGCAGCCTTAAGCTGTTCAGCGATCTTGTCAGCATCTTCCTTGGAAACTGCTTCCTTGATAGTCTTGGGAGCTGCCTCAACGAGGTCCTTAGCATCCTTAAGACCAAGACCGGTGATCTCACGAGCTACCTTAATAACTGCGAGCTTGTTAGCGCCTGCAGACTTAAGAACTACGTCGAACTCAGTCTTCTCCTCAACTGCTGCTGCGGGAGCTGCGCCGGGAGCTGCTGCTACTGCTACGGGAGCTGCGGATACGCCGAATTCCTCCTCAAGTGCTTTAACGAGATCTGCGAGTTCAAGAATTGTAAGACCCTTTACAAGTTCAAGGATCTGAGTAGACTTTTCATTCATTTTAGATTCCTCCAATTATTTAAACAAAATTTTATACAATTAATAGTTGTTTGCAGTAATTAAGCTTCTGCAGGAGCTTCGGCACCGTCGCCGTTTTCTTTGTCGATCTTGCCCTGAAGTACGTAAGCGAATCCATAAAGAGAGGACATAAGGCTGCCCATCATCTTTGCAACGAGAACTTCCTTAGAAGGTGTTGCTGCGAGGGATTCAACGCCTGCCTGATCGATTACACCGCCATCTACAAAGCCTGCCTTGATTTCAAAGCACTCGATCTTATCTGCATACTCCTTCATAATCTTTGCGGGAGCGATAGGATCATCCTGGCTTACTGCAATAGCAGTCATACCACTAAGGTACTGCTTCATATCACCGTAACCTGCGAGATCGCAAGCCTTACCGGTAAGAGTATTCTTCATAACAGTATACTCAACGCCTGCCTTACGGAGAGCGTTACGAAGTTCTGTATCTTCAGCTACCTTAATGCCTTCGTATTTCACAAGCACGCCTGCTACAGCTGTCTTAAGCTTTGCGGCAAGTGATTCTACGACTTGTTTCTTTTCTTCAAGAATCTTATTGCTTGGCATTATTCTACCTCCATAAAATTTAAAACAAAAAATCCCTTCCGACAAAAGCGCATAACGCAAGCCGAGAAAGGACGAACAAATATCATATTTATGCTATCGTTGTCACCTCGGCAGGAAAGCTTTTGCTTTTACCGGAACCTGCTGTCTTAGGATACCTAAGGTATTATATCAAATACTTTTTCGTTTGTCAATAGGTTTTTTAAATTTTCTTTTGTTTTTTCTTCAATTTTCGAAATATGTGTTTTAGGTTGACAAGAGCTATGTAATATGCTATAGTTTATATATATACTATATTAAAAATATTTTTGAGGTGTCCGATGAAAAAATATTTCAAGATAGCTTTTATACTTGCGCTTGCGTTTGTACTTATGTTCTCTTTCACTGGGTGCAGGCTCCTTAGTTTTATAAATCCCGATTCGGGTGATAACGGTGACGTTTCAACCGATGACGGTGAAGACAACACCAATGATAAAGAAAATTCTTCAGACAAGAATCCAAAACCTGACGGAAATGGCGGTGCATCGGGCTCGGGTGACGGTTCCGATGAGGACAGTGAAAACAACTCTGATAGCGGTAACTCGGGCAACGTCGATAACGACGGCAACACCGAGGATGATAACGACGGTAATAACAATAATAACAATAACAGCGATGATACCGAATCTCCGGAGGAAGAATCGATCTATTTAGAGGATACGTACATTCCACATTTCGATTACTCGGATAAAGGCACGGATAAATACAATTCCAAGCTTTTTTATGCTAACGATTATGACATCGCTCTTGGCGACCCCACGGTTTACTACCGAGAAGAGGCTGACGGCGGCTGGTTTTACGTTACGGGAACCACAAGCGGAAAATACTTCGAGCTCTGGCGCACGAAGAACTTTACAACCTGGGGATATCTAGGAAAGATATATACACCGCCCGAGGATTTCTTCGGCGTTGAAAGTTTTTGGGCTCCTCAGATATCCTATGATGCGGATGCAGATTGGAACTACTATTTAGGCTCTCAGCACGAAAGCGGAAAAGGACTTTACATTCTTGCCTTCAGCGCAAAGGACTCGAGCGGAATGTTTCGCCTTGCAATGGCCTTCAGCAAAGAGATAACAGGTCCTTATACTCATTTCTCGGGCACTAATGCAAACGGAGATCAGATAGATGCCGGAACTACGTGCTTCGAGATTGAGAAGCTCAAGGGACTTGGACTTTACGCAGACCATTCGTACGGCGATCTATATAAAGCAAGACGAGGTTTTATTGATGCTTCGCCCTACGTTGACCCCGTGAGCGGTGAAAAATACCTCTATATGGTACGCAACAGAACCGCAGATAAATCAAATGACGTATGGGGCGTTAAGATGAAAGACTGGGTCAGCCCCGATTATACTACAACGACTCCCCTTTCTTCCTACGGTTATACCACGATCGATAAAACCGAGGATCTGAACTTTACTACCAAAAACAAAATTGATGAAGGTCCCTTCCTTTATTATAAGGATATCACCGACGACGGAATAGATAACGGAAAGTATTATCTCACGCTTTCCATCGGTGATACTAACGATAAGCTCTACCCTGTTATCCAAGCTATCGGTGACAGCCCCCTCGGTCCTTTCACGAAGGTACAGCCCGAAGATGGCGGATTCGTTATAACTCCGGGTGAGCTCTGGGATATTCACTCTTCGGGGCATCATTGCTTCTTTGAAGCTGACGGAGAGCTGTTTATTGGCTACCATACGTATACTATAAATTCTGATACAACTTTTATCAGGCGTTATTTCGGTATGGCAGAAGTTACATGGGTATACAATGATAACGGCGAATACCTCATGAGAGCAAACGGCCCCACAAAGGTTATTCAGCCGCTTCCGAAAGCATCCTCGGATTATGAAAACCTCGTTGACGGCGCGACGTTCACTACAGAAAGCGACGGTCTTGTGAGTGATGCAAAAACGCTTACGGACGGACTTATAACCCTGCGCGAGAACGACGGAAGCGCTGAGTTCGAGTTTACCGACCGCACCGTTCTCAGTCTTGAATTTGACGACTACGTTACGGCGAGAGCTATACTTATTTACAACTCCTATGATTATCTTCACAGCTTTGATAATATCGAAAAAATTGAGGTTACTTACCGAAAAGCGATAGTAGGCAAATACTACTATGGCACAGCTTATATCGAGGATATAGGATTCAATTTCGACGATCACCTTATTCCTATTTCGTATTTTTTAACAAATGGGGAAACAAATGTTAATCAGCTCCGCCCGGGCGGTGCTGCTATCGCTGAATTTGCAAAGCTTGAGATAAACTCGATAAAGATAACCGTTAATCCCACGGACAGATCCGAGTCCTGCCGCATCAGTGAAATTGTCATTCTCGGCAATCACGAGCCCGTATACAGCGTATTTGGAACGAGTAAGGAAAAGCCATTCCTTCCCTACACCGAAATGACTGCCGACACTACCCCCGCAGAAGGTGATGACCTTATACAGATCGACGGCGTAATCAGTGAGGATATACGTGACAAGTGCACTTCTGTTCATATTGAAGGAACCGAAACCGATAATACAACGGGTGAGGAAGTAGACATTGAAAAATACGGTGAGAGAAGCGCTGACGTTTATACCTATATCGGTGATAAATACGTTTATTTCGCCTTCGAGGTGAAGGATAAAAACCTGTTTTATCACTCGTGGAAGCCACAGGGCAGAAGCACCGCAGTGGAGCTTTACATTTGCGGTAAGAATCAGACAACTCTCAGCGAGGGTTGCTATTCTATAAGAATAAATCCCATCGCCGACGGCGAATTAAGACTTGGAACTTACGTTCCGAACGCCCAAGGAAACGAATGGACATCAGCAGAGCTTCCCGGAATGATAAGCGCAAACGTTAAGGTTGACGGTGAGATAATCTCATCCGAACCCACAGAAGACTTCGACAGAAACAATAATACCGGCTACGTAATCGAAATAGCCATCGATAAAACACTTATCGGCGCCGATGCGGACAGCTTCAAGTTCACTGCCGCGTTCGTTCAGATGAAGGAATACGACGTTTTAAGAATGGATAACAGCTTTATCGAAGGAACGAAGTATATAACCGTTTCTACGTGGAAGACTGTTTCAAACGAAGGTATTATTGAAGAATAACATTCAAAATCTTCCTATTTAATATTAATCAAATAAATATTAAAAAACGAGGCTTACCAATGCTTTTTGCGGCGGTAAGCCTCATTCTTACTGTTTATAATAAATGTATTTAGTATTAAACGTGCAGATCAATATTGATTTTTCTTTTCCTTTAGTATTCGGTATATACTTCGGTATGACTCGAGTCTTGTTTCCGCTATCTTACCTTCGGCGGCGGCGCGAGCCACAGCGCAATCGGTAATTCCCTCGCCTACGTGGGCGCAATCCGCATAGGTGCAGCCATCCGCAAACGGAAGTATATCGGGGAAGGTTGACGGAAGGTCCTCGACAGCAAAGAAATCAAATCTCGCAAAATCGACGAGCGAGAAACCCGGTGTATCCGCAAGGAAGCCTGCGCTTTCACCCTTACCGTTTATATCAAATATCTCAACGTGGCGGGTTGTGTGCCTGCCTCGTTCTATTTTCTTGGATATCTCAGACGTTATAAGCTCGAGCTCGGGGAAAAGCGCATTCATAAGCGTTGATTTTCCAACTCCCGACGCACCCGCAAATGCAGACGTCGCGCCCGATGTAATGTTACTCTTTATGTATTCGGAAAGCACAGCTATGCCCTCTTTACTCTCGGACGAGGTAACAAAGGTGTCTATTCCCGCTCCCTCGTATATCTCGGCATATTCCTTAGCGAGGCTATCGCCGAGGTCCTGCTTAGTCACTATGACAACGGGCTTGATACTGTTATGTATCGCTATCGCGATAAGCTTATCGACTACCTCAAGCACGGGCATCGGCTTCTTTGCCGCAAAAACAATAAACAGATAATCAAGATTTGCCATAGGGGGACGGATGAGAGAATTTTTTCTTTCACTGACGTCGGATATTACGATACCGTCGGGCGTTTCGTCGTCTATAGTTATACGAACGTTATCGCCGATATATAGTTTTTCTTCATTCTTATGGAGTACACCCTTTGCACGGCAGGTATAGATTTCTACCTCACCCGAGTCATTCTCTACTCTTACGTTATAGAGTCCGCCAAGACCCTTTATTACCTTTCCAAACTTTTCACTTATCAAGGTATTTCCTCTTTTTCTTTTAATTTGAAGGCTTATTCTGCAAAGACGAGCGTCGAAGCTGACCGCAAGCGGCATTTACGTCCGCGCCGAGTCGGCGTCTGAGTGTTGCAACGATGCCAAACTCGGAGAGCTTTTCCGCAAAAAGCTTTATTGAAGCCTCACTTCCCTTTTTAAAGCCTGTTTCCTCAACCTCGTTCACGCGGATAAGATTAACGTGAATCGGTGCTCCCGTTCCGCGAAAAGCGGCTTTCAGAAGCTTACCAAGCTCCGCCGCATCCGTTTCGCTATCATTTTTACCCGATATCAACGTATACTCAAAGGATATTCTTCTTCCCGTCTTTTTATAATATGCAACGCAGGCGGAAAGGAGCTCAGCTATCTTCCATTTATTGTTGACCGGCATTATCTCCGAGCGCTTCTCATCGTTTGCGGCGTGAAGAGATATAGAAAGCGTCAAGGGGAATTCCTCCTCGGCAAGCTTAAGTATCCCCGAAACGACACCGCAGGTGGAAAGCGAAATATGGCGGTATCCGATATTAAGACCGCCCTCGGCGTTTACAAGCTTCAAAAACTTTATAACGTTATCATAGTTATCCATAGGCTCGCCAATACCCATCATAACGATATTGGATATGTGCTCACCGCTATCCTTCTCGGCGGCTATTACCTGCCCGAGAAGCTCCGACGGTAAAAGATCACGAACTCTGCCACCTATAGTCGAAGCGCAGAATTTACATCCCATGCGACATCCGACCTGGCTTGAGATGCAAAGGGTATTTCCGTGATTATACTTCATAAAAACGCTCTCGATGCAAGCGCCGTCATAAAGCTTGAACAGATATTTGATAGTGCCGTCAAGCTTTGATATCAGCTTCTGCTCGACCTTGGGTAAGGTATCAATACAGTTTTCCGAAAGCTTCACGCGAAGCGCCTTTGAAAGATTTGTCATCTCATCAAAGGATGCGCCGCGGCTGATCCAGGTGAATACCTGCTCTGCTCTGAATTTCGGCTCGCCTATCGACTTAAAATAGTCGCAAAGCTCACTCTTGGTCATTGAAGCCAAGTCAATTTTATCAGTCATTCTTTTTCCTCAATTTTGCTATGTAAAATCCGTCGGTCCCGTGCTTATGCGGTAAAAGAGTTACTTTTCCTTCGCTCACGCAAAGCTCTCCGACAGAGAATCCCTCATAAGAAAACTCGGGGTTCTCGGATATAAATTTATCGGTAATTTTTTCATTCTCCTCGGGATTCAAGGTGCAAGTTGAATAAACTAACACGCCCCCCAACTTAACGTATCTTGACGATGCTTCAAGTATTGCATACTGCAACGGTGGAAGAGTATCAAGAGCGGCAAGGTCCTTATATCTGAGGTCCGGCTTTTTTGCAAAAACACCAAGTCCCGAGCAAGGAACGTCGCAGATAACGCGGTCAGCCTTACCGAAGAGCGACTCATCGGGCTCGGTTGCATCACGCATACCTATTTTTATATTAGGGAGTGCGAGTCTTTTTTTACTCTCCTCTATTAGCGACAGCTTACTTTCGTGAAGATCAAATGCAAAAACCGCTCCCGTATCGCCTACACGTATGGCGGCGGCAAGCGCCTTTCCGCCCGGAGCCGAGCACACGTCGATAACCGTTTCTCCCGTCTTTGCATCAAGCGCCGCTACTGCAATTCTGCTCGCCTCGTCCTGAACAAAAAAGTCACCCGTGTCAAATCCCGCAAGTGATTTCGGAGGTAAGCTTCTTTTAAAGCTTATGCCGTTTGATGAATACCTTGATTTTTCGGCGCCAAGATCAGAGAGCTTTAGAAGAAGCTCATCGCGTGATATTTTTCTCTCGTTTACCGTTATCGAAAAGCCTTCCGCGGATGAAAAGGCAGAAAGCAACTTTTCGCATTCTTCCTCACCGAAAAGAGAAGCAAAATACTTCACTGTTGCCAGTGGCACTGAATGGTATACGGAAAGATAGCGAAGAAGATTCTTCTTTTTGTCGGGATAAGGAAGATTATCTTTTTCCTTCACAGCGCGGCGCAGTATCGCATTGATAAAACTTCTCTCGCCACTGTGGCGCGCGAGTTTGACCGTTTCATTTACTGCCGCAAAGTCGGGTACGCTATCCATATCCGCTATCTGACACAGTCCAAGTCTTAACACGTCCCTGACGTAAGGGTCTACGTCGGCAATCTGCCTTTTAGCAAAGGCTGATATAAAATAGTCATACGTCAGCTTTTTTTCAACCGTTGTATATAAAAGCGACGTTACTATAGCTTTTTCATCAGCCGACAGCGCTTTTACCTTTGGCGTTGACAGGAGGAGATTAACGTATCTTCCCTCCTCCTCATAGCTGCGAAGAAGCTCAAGCGTTATTTTTCTCAGATTAACACTCATAGCTTAACGTCTTCTGTTATTTCTTCCCGAAACTATAAGCAGAAGTCTGAGAAGCTGCACCGCAGACGCAAAGGTTGCGGCAATATAAGTCATTGCGGCAGCTGTAAGCACCTTCTTTGCCGCGTGAATCTCATCATCAGAGTAAAGTCCGGATGCTCTTATAGCGGTTATCGCTCTTTTTGACGCGTTAAATTCGCAAGGAAGAGTGACGAGCTGGAAAAGCGTTGTTACAGCAAAGAGTCCTACTCCCGCAAGAAGGATATAGTAACCGAATTCCATGTCGTAGGCAAAGCCCGTGATAAGAATTCCGAGCATAATGAATATCCAGGACATTCTCGATGCAAAGCTCGTCACGGGTACGAGCGCACCGCGAAGCTTTATCGGAAAATAGCCTTCCGCGTGCTGAATTGCGTGACCTGCCTCGTGAGCGGCAACGCCGATAGCGGCTGCGGAGGTGGATGCATAGGTTGTATCGGACAGAGAAAGCGTATTGCTCCTCGGATCAAAATGGTCGGTAAGATTTCCTCTTACTCTGCCAATAAATACGTCGTATATGCCCGCATCAGCAAGCATCATTTTTGCAACGTCGGTTGCGTTTCTGCCCGCGCGAGTATAAAAACCCGAGTATTTTCTATACGTGCTCGATATCTTTATCTGCGCAAAAAGTGAAAAGACTATCGAAACGATAAAAAGCGGATAAATAATCAGTTCATAATACATCAGCCGAGTATATCTCCTTTTGCTATTTTTCTGCCACGGACAAAGTCACCCGCGCTCATTCTTCCTTTTCCCTCGGGAATTACCCCGAGGACGGTGAGCGACCCCTCGCCGCAAGCTACGGTAAAGCTTCCATCTCCGTTTCCGTCGGTAGCCAAGACCTCACCGGGCACACCCGAATCAGTGCTGACGGTAGCTTTGGTTATTTTGAGCATTTTACCGTTAAGATATGCAAACGCACCCGGAATAGGAGTGACTCCTCTTATGATAGCGTCGAGTTCTTTTGCCGATTTTGTAAAGTCTACTTTACAATCTTCTTTTTCTATCTTTGCGGCATAGGTCGCAAGAGCCTCATCCTGAGGTATCCTCTTCGCACAGCCTGCCTCAATATCAAAGAGCGTTTTGGAAAGCAACGTTCCGCCTATCAGTGCGGACTTATCGTGAATATTTTCAAAATTATCGGTAGGCTCTATCGGGAACCTTTCAACGGATATAATATCTCCCGTATCAAGTCCCTCGTTCATATACATAACGGTAACACCCGTTTCCTTATCGCCTGACATAATAGCTCTCTGCATAGGTGCGGCACCTCTGTACTTTGGTAGAAGTGATACGTGAAGATTTACGCATCCGTACTTCGGGTATTCAAGCACTGAGAGCGGAAGAATCTTACCGAAGGCTACGACTACGATGATCTCGGGATCTATCTGTTTCAGCAACTCGGAAAAGGCTTCATCACGAAGTGTTTTTGGCTCATAGACGGGTATACCGTTCTCAAGAGCGACCACCTTGGTCGCAGTAGGAGTCAAAACGTTTCCTCTGCCTCTCACCTTGTCCTCACGGGTCAGGACGGCAACGACATCGTGTCCGTCATCTATCAGCTTGCTTAAGACGGTAGCCGATATTTCGGGAGTTCCCATATAAAGTATTTTCATTCTTAATCCTCTTCAACGCTTTTGATCTGTACGTCGGTGTAAAGCTTACCGTCTAAGTGATCGCACTCGTGGCATATCGCTCTCGCGAGAAGATCCTTTCCGTTAAGCTCGTATTCCTTACCGTATCTGTTAAGCGCTCTTACGGTCACTGCCGCGGGGCGCTTGGTGATTCCCCATTTTCCGGGATTTGAAAGACAACCCTCGGTTTCCTTCTGCTCACCCGAATATGCGATTATCTTGGGATTGATAAGCTCGTATACAACGCCCTCCTCGACCTCAATAACCGCAATTCGCCTGAGAACGCCTACCTGGGGCGCGGCAAGCCCGCATCCGTTTGCGGCTCTCATTGTTTCTATCATATCGTCAAGAAGTCTTGTTATTTTCGGAGTGATTTCATCTACGGGACGGCATACCTTTCTCAAGGTTTCGTCACCGAATTTTACTATTTTTAATTTTGCCATTTTTCTTCCTCTTATGTTTTCAATATCTATATGATTTTAAATAATTAATCAAACTGTCAGGGGATCGAGATCGACTGAAAGCGTAACCGCACGCGCGGTTTTTGAAAAATCGGCAAGCACAGACGAAAGGATAGCTCTGCTTGACGCGTTAAGGCGGCATTTAACCACCATTCGCATTCTGAATTTTTCATTAACTCTGTATACGCTCGCTTCAAACGGTCCGAATACGATAAAGGGATTTTTACCGCCGTCATCCTTTATCCTTTCAAGAAGTATGTCTGATACCCTTTTCGCCTCCGTCATAACCTCCCTCTCATTCTCTCCCGTAACGGTCAAGGTCACGAGATTACAGAATGGAGGGTACGTCAGCTCACGTCTTATCTCTATCTCTCCCTCGTAGAATTTTTCATAATCCTGAAGGCAGGCGAGCCTTATTATTTCATTCTTCGGCGCATAGGTCTGAATGACGGCAATACCGTCCTTCGAGCTTCTTCCCGCTCTTCCGATAACCTGGGTGAGCAGAGAGAACGTCCTCTCACTTGCCCTGAAGTCGCTGACAAAGAGCGAGGTATCGGCAAGTATGACGCCGACAAGCGTTACCTTAGGGAAATCGTGACCTTTGGCAACCATCTGCGTGCCGAGAAGGATATCCGCCTTTGCAGCTCTGAAGTCCTCAAGCATTCTATCGTATGAAAGCTTGCCCGACGTTGTGTCCGCATCCATACGCATAAGCTTCATATCAGATAGATATTTCGATATTTCAGCCTCGACCTTCTGCGTTCCGTATCCGAGGAAGGAGAGATTGTCACTACCGCAGCTCTCGCACACACGCGGTACGCCCGAGGTAAATCCGCAAAGGTGGCAGAGCATTTTTCCACCCTCAGCCGTCGAATGGTAGGTCAGCGATACCGAGCATCTCGGGCAGGTCACTACTTCGCCGCAGGATTTACAGCTTACCTGGCTGTTATACCCGCGCCTGTTAAGGAACAGTATAGCCTGCTCCTCGTTCTCATATACCGAGCCGAGGGATTTTACAAGTCTTGCGCTGAGCGGCGAGGTATTTCCAAGCCTTAACTCCTCTCGCATATCAACTATGACGGCATCCGGAAGCTTCACGCCGCCGTATCTCTCCTTGAGCGGTACGAGCGTATACGTGCCGCGCGTTGCCTTATAGTAGCTCTCTAGCGACGGAGTTGCCGAGGCAAGCAGAAGAAGTGCATTACTCTTACCGCATATATATGACGCAACGTCGCGCGCGTGATACTTCGGGTCGCTCTCTGATTTATAGGTATGCTCGTGCTCCTCGTCGATAACTATCATACCGATATCTGACATAGGCGCAAAAACAGCCGAGCGCGTACCTATAACAAGGTCCACGTCCCCTCTTTTTATTCTTTTCCACGCATCCATCCTTTCACCCGCGGATAGCGAGGAATGAATGACAGCAACACGCTCGCCGTAGCGCTTGCAGAATATGCTTACGGTTTGCGGTGTCAGCGATATCTCAGGCACCATCATAATGACGTTTTTGCCGTCGGCAATACACCTGTCTATCGCTTTTAAAATTATTTTGGTCTTTCCGCTGCCTGTTACTCCGTGAAGGAGCGCGCATCGCGCCTTATCCTCAAGATACAGTCCTTCAATAGTATGATACGCTTCGGTCTGCGCTCTGCTGAGCACGATCTCCGATGTATCTCTCTCTTTAGCATAAGCAGCGTAAGGATTTCTGATATTTTCACTTGCCGTGACAGATATCAAGCCCTTTTCACGAAGCGCGGAAATATTTGCCGACGTAACTCCGGGAAGAGTACGTACAAGCTCTGAGTCGGCGCTTCCAATATCAAGCAGATACCTGAGAATGCTTCTCTGCCCTTCACTTTTTACTCCCGCACGCCCCGTGAGAGTAAGAACGGTTGCGATCTCCTCTCTCGGTTTTGCTAAAGATACGGTTTTCCTGAAGCTCTCATTGAGCTTATCGGAAAGTGCGCCGGGCGGAAGTATGCTTTTTACAGCTTCTCCAAAGGTACAGAGCGTATGCTCCTTTAAAAATAAGCATAACCCGCACATTTCCTCGGTCAGGCGTAGACGCCCATCCAGTGACGAATGCACGGGCTTGATTTTTTCGCTGCCGGAGGTATCCTTGACTTTCGTAATGATACCTATACGCAGCTTATCTGCCTTTCCGAAGGGAACCTTTACCAAGGCTCCGGTTACCGCTCCGTCTGAACACTCATAGTCAAACGGGCGGTCCAAATGATACGGTACATCCAATAAATATACTTCACAAAACATTCCGTATCACCTCATACGGTGAATTATTCTTCGGGGTGAACCATCTTGAATCTTCCGCTGTTGAGCTTTGCTATCGCAATCTTAACAGCCTTCTGATCCTTATACTCGGAATCGATAAGAGCAGAAAGAGGCTTCTCCGTCTCTCTATTATCGATCATCTTCTGAGCCTTTGCTCTCATTGCAACGTACTCATCAGTTACGATGCGGGCGCACTTTGCAACACCGATTACGAGCTCGTAACGGTTGAAATCGCCGTGTGTAAGTTCATCAATTGTAGGATAAATCATTTTTATATCTCCATTTCAATAATTAATCAAAATCAATAATGAGGAATTATTCCTCTTCCCCGTCCTCATCCGCGGTATCGTCCGCAAGATCGTTTGCAAGGTCATTTGCAAGACGGTTTGTTATCGTTTCCGCCTGGATTGCCGAGAGAATAACGTGCTCGGAATCGGTTATTATGACGGAACGCGTTCTTCTTCCGCAGGATACGTCGATAACCCTGTTCTCCTCCTTGGCATCCTGAACAAGACGCTTGATAGGAGCAGAATCGGGACTTGCTATCGCAACTATTCTTCCCGCAGAAACCATATTTCCAAAGCCTATATTAATAAATTTCATAACGCGCCTATGCCTCCGTTATTCAATATTCTGGACTTGCTCTCGGATCTTCTCGATCTCACCCTTCATATCCACTACTATTCTCGCAATTTTTGCGTTATTCGCTTTAGAGCCAATCGTGTTCGTTTCACGGTTGAGCTCCTGGATAAGGAAGTCAAGCTTTCTTCCCGAAGGCTCGGGGAGCGAGGTTATATCGTAAAACGCACCGAAGTGAGATCTTAAGCGAACAAGCTCCTCGTCAATAGCTATCTTATCTGCCCAGAGAGCGCACTCGGTAAGAAGTCTGTTCTCATCAATAGCAATACTGTTATCCGCGAGGATCTTGCGAAGTCTTTCCTCAAGCTTATCGCGGTAGCCGACTGTATCCTCTGCGGATATCCTCTCGACCTCAGCTGCAAGCTCTCTTATGCGCTCGATCTTATTTGTGATATCGGTCTCTGCCTTTTTACCCTCTGCCTCTCGCATCGACGCGTGGCTTGCGATAGCCTCGTCAAGAACGGAGCGAAGTATCTCCCACTCACGCTCGGCATCCTCCTCGGGCTTCTCATAGGTGAAGACCTCGGGGTTTCTCGCAACCGTCATAACGCTGATATCGTCGGTAAGTCCGAATTTATCGCGAAGGGCGCAAAGCGCCTCAATATACTTCTCGGCAAATGCAAAATCTACCGTTATGCTTCCTACGTCGGAGCCGTGACTGTCAACGGTTATATAGACGTCAACCTTACCTCTCGATATTCCGTTTTTCTGAACGTGCGCCTTTACCTTTTCTTCAAGGTACGAAAGGCTTCTCGGGAGTTTTACCGTGCAATCGAAAAATCTCGAATTGACACTCTTCATCTCGACGGTTATATCGCGTATCTCACCTTCGAGCTTTGCTCTGCCAAAGGCAGTCATGCTTTTAATCATTTTTTCCTCCGTCGGAGCTGTTCTTCGGAGCCTTCTTCTTTGATTTGCTTAGGCTCTTTATCTCCGCCATAAACGAATCTATATCCACGAATTCGCGGTATACGCTGGCAAATCTTATGTACGAAACGATATCTACGTCACGCAAGCGCGCAAGGACCATTTCGCCGATATCCTTGCTGGATATCTCTGTGATTATCGAGTTCTGAAGATCCTGCTCAACCGAGGTCGCTATCTCCTCCGCGTTAACGGGACGCTTCTGGCAGGCGCGCTCAATTCCGAGCATAAGCTTATGCTTATCAAAGAACTCGTTTTTGCCGCTTCTTTTGATTACGGTGATCGGAACGGTATCAACTACCTCATAGGTGGTGAAGCGTTTACCGCATCCGGGGCACTCGCGGCGACGCTTTATACTGCTGCCGTCATCTATAGGACGCGAATCAAGAACTCTTGAATCCGCAAAATTACATACGGGACATTTCATTTCGGTGCTAATTTGCCTTTCTTTATCAAATACTTATAAAAGTATATCACAAATATTTAAAAAAGTAAAGTCTTTTAAAAAAATTTAAATAAAAACAGGCAAAGACACACAAAATCGGTATCTTTACCTGTTCTTTGATATTCGATTATGAAAAAAACAACCCTATTATGCTTTTTTGTTCTTTTTTTCCTTCTTTGCGAATAAGCTCTTCACCTTCTCACCAAATCTGTCAAGCGCGGGAATCTTGATCTTATTAATGTATCTGAACATATAAGGCCAAAGTGCGCCTCCAAAGGCGATTATAAGGAAGTAACGGACGGGGCGCTCGTACTGACCCAGAAGAGCGGTAAGAGGAATCTTTACAAGCTCCTTAATAAGAAGCACGATAACAAATCCGAGAACGACTTTTATCACGTGACCGTACCAGGAGGACTTGTTTTCAAACTTGATAACGAATCTATCAAGCGGATAAACGAGAAGAAGTCCCGCGGAGCAGCCGAGAAGAGTCATTGAGTTCTTTCTCGCAGAAATGACGTTTGCATCTACGCTGTCGGGCGTAAAGACGCAAGCATAAAGGAAGAATCCAATGCTTCCGAGCGTCAGTGCCACGGAAAGGTAAGGCATCCACTTATGAAATGCTTCGTCGGTCTTGAAAAGGTCTTCAAGCAAAAGAAGAATAACCACAGCGCATCCTGCAGCCGCGATAACATCCCAAAAAGTATGCACACCGAGGTACATTCTTGACACGCCTACGAGGGTAGCGATCACAGCACAGGTTATCTTGAACCATTTTTTCTTGCCGATAAGCAAGAGTGAGCCGAACACGGTAACCGCATTCTGAGTGTGCCCCGACGGGAATGAATATCCCGTTGCCGCTTCCCTTGCCGATTCAACTATCGTGAAACTCGGATCCTTCACCCAAGGACGCGGAACCTTGCAAGCAAGCTTCATTACCTGGTTTACTATGATACCGAAGAAGCCGGAAACAAGCATATAATAGCCCGAGCGCTTATTGACACACCAGAAAAGGATGATAGCTATAAGCATCAGAGCAAGCTCGTCCCCAAGATAGGTTATAGTTGAGAAGAAAAAGTCAAAAATCGGATTTCTGATCTTTTCAAGAAAGTAAAGTATCTGCATAAAATTTTCCTTTCGGTTTTATGCTCGTACGCAAAAACGTACGAATATTTTTTGTATAACAGCACGGATTTTTTGAAGTCTGAAAGCTCAAAAAGTGCCAGTATTGTCAACTTTTATTTGCTTATGCGAGTATTTTCTTTACGCACTCTGCAATTCTCTCATCTTTGCAATTAGCGAAGAAGAGGTCCTTAAAGTTCTTTGTTCCGAGTGCACCGAGAACGAGCTCTCTATCAAGATTTTCGAGAATGTAGCAGATATCGGTATGAGTTACCTTCTTTACCTCGTCGAGTATCTTTTTATTTCTCTGCTCTGGAATTGCTCTTTCTCTCGGATAACCGAGACCCCATTCGGAAACGAAGAGCTTCTCAAATACGTACTGAAGGTTGAGCTCACAGCCCCATCCCCAGCCTTTTGCGAAAGGCATAGCGATTGCGTTACCGTTATTAACCTGAGTGAACTGATATGCATCGGTAGGATCAACTACGTGACCGCAAAGAACTCCGGGGAAGGAGTTACACGCGAGCATCGCGCCCTCACCCGTGCCGCATCCCGTGATAACGAGATCGCATGCGCCTGAGTTGAGAAGAGTTGCCGCAAGAATACCGATCTGAACGTAAGTAAGCTGCTCAACATCATCCGCAGAATACATACCGTAGTTATGTACCTCGTGTCCGAGGGGCTCAACTACCTTTTTCAAGGTGTCGCAAATAAGAGCATTTTTCGCTGCCTGGCTATTTTCGTTTATAAGTGCAATTTTCATTGTTTTATCCTTTTTATGTTTTTATCTAAGATGAGTACACTGCTTTTGAGTGTAGTGATTTTATGTGGAATACGTCGCTTCTCGTCAGATGGCGTAGTTACCTACGTCGAGTGAGGGGAAACGGAAATTTACACCAAAATCAGGGTGTAAGTCTGTTAGGACCTCTGAACAGGAACTCTACTTCCTTTATGGACATATCGCAGAAGAGCATCGTAAGTCTGTCTATACCAAGACCGAAGCCGCCGTGAGGGGGGCATCCATATTTAAAGAACTCGAGATAGAACTTAACGTCCTCTGCAAGTCCCTTCTCTGCCGCCTGAGCGCTGAGCACGTCATACCTATGCTCACGCTGAGCGCCCGTGGTGATCTCAACGCCGCGCCAGATAAGGTCGTAGCCCTGGGGAACGCCCTTTTCATCTCTCATATGGTAGAAGGCTCTTTCCTTTGCATCATAGTCGGTGATGAAGAGGAATTCGTGACCGAACTTATCAGCGCAAAGCTGCTTTGTCATTCTCTCTGCCTCGGTGGTGAGGTCGCCCTTAAGCTCGTCGGGTACCTTATATCCGTATCTTTCCTCAAGCTCCGCATATACGTCAGCAAGCTTCATTCTGGGGAAAGGAAGGGTGGGAACGATAACGTCAAGACCGAAGAGCTCCTTAACGCGCTCGCCGTGCTTCTCTGCAACCTTTGCAAATGCAAAAGTGAGAAGCTCCTCTTCCATCTTCATTACGTCCTCAAAGCTATCAATGTAGGAGAACTCAAGGTCAAACCCTGTGAACTCGGTTGCGTGCTTATTGGTATAAGACTTCTCTGCTCTGAATACAGGACCCGTTTCGAAGATTCTCTCAAGACCAGATGCCATTGCCATCTGCTTGTAGAACTGAGGCGACTGGGCGAGGAATGCTTTCGTATCGAAATACTTGACCTCGAAGACGTCGGAACCCGACTCACTTGCCGCAGCAATAAGCTTCGGAGTATGTATCTCAACGAAGTTCTTCGAGAGAAGGAACTCACGAAGAGCAGCGGTAAGAGTGGTCTGCACCTCAAGCATAAGCTGATTCTTTTCACGGCGAAGGTCGATCCAACGGTAATCCATTTTAACGTCGATATCGGAATCGTCCTTAATAGGAAGCGCTTCTGCAATAGACTCGATCTTCATAGAGGTAGGATACATTTCCTTGCCGCCGAGCTTAACGTACTCGCTTGCAACTACCTCACCCTCGAAGGTAACTACCGAATGGATGGTGAGCTTATCAAGAAGCTCGATCATCTCGGGATGCTCCTCCTTAATTACTGTTACCTGGAGCTTACCTGTTATATCCTTTACAACGATAAACGCCATGTTCTTTTTGTTGCGGAAATTTTCAACAAAACCGGAGATTTTACGGACACCGGGGGTGATGTCCTTAATGTAGGTTCTTTCCATTTTTTTGTCCTTTCGGAATATATTTATTTTATTTTTTATTTAATTGTTTTAATCCACGCATCCGCTTCGCGCGTCCAGCACTCGGCTAACGGCTGAATAAAATCAGGATTTCTTCCCGCAGTAATTTCATTTGAAAGTGCGAGCCCGTGCGGTCCATATGGATAGATAGAAAGCTTATAAGGCACGCCGGCAAGCGTCAAGGCAATTGCAAGCTGAAGCGATCCTGCTACGGGAACTATCTGATCAGGTACGGTATGCCAAATAAACATCGGAGAGGTCTCGGAGCTTACCGCACGATCAAGAGAAAATCGGTTTATCTCCTCCTCGGTAAAAGCGGATAACGGCTTGCGGAGAAGATTTTTGAACGAACCCTCGTGCGCAAACTCAGTCGCAACCGTTACCGGATATGACAAAATTACGCCCGTAGGCTTGACCATAATATACTTATCCCCAAAGGCTTCCTTTACCTCGGGATACGCGTACATTGTTGCAAGGCTTCCGCATAGGTGACCGCCCGCGGAAAATCCAACCGCGAATACTCGCTCGGGGTCAACACCAAGCTCGTTCGCGTGCTCTCTTATATAAATCATCGCAGATCCCGCATCGAGAAGCTGATAAGGATATGCATCACCGTCACGGCCGACTCTGTAATTCAAAACGAAACAGTTATACCCCTTCGCAAAGAAATCAAGGGCAATAGGCTCACCCTCTCTATCCGTGCAGACACTACAATATCCGCCACCCGGGATAACAAGCATAGCTGAACGATTTCCCGAATTATTTGCAACATAGGTATCTATGTATACTCTATCGTCATTTTCATTTAAATATATTCTTTCGTGCTTCATTCTGACACCGCCTTATGGTATTTTGACTCATAAAATATATTATAAAACATTTCGCTAAAAATTTCAAGAGATTTTATATATTTATTTGTAATATGTTGTTAACGCAAGGAAACTCAGATTTTGCTTCTCTTTCGAATTTTAACATGACAAAAGCAAGCACATGGCAGACTAAAGGCAAATATCCACAAAAATAAAAAGCAGAGATTTGCATCACACTTTGTATGATCATCACTGCTTTTTGTTGTATTTTCTAATTATTGTTTACAATTTCGGCTACATTTTAAAGTTTCAGTTTAAATGTTTTCTTTTTTATTTCCGTAAAGATCGCGTTTCTCCGATTCGGACATCATCTCAAATTTTAAGTTTTTTCTCATTTCTGTCCAGGCTCTGTTCGGTACGGGCGGATTGAACGCGGGAATTGACACGTCATCGCGCTTGTTCGCTCCGGGGAGGCTTATCTCGGGCGTATTTACACCGGGGACCGATCCGTTATATCCGGGAGCCTTGCGCATCTCCGAAGGGTCACCCGCAAAGTTTCCGCCTTTATCCGTCCTCATACCATTTGGCATATCGGGGTACTCAACGGTCGTATCAATACCGTATTCTACGCCGTATTCTCTATTATTTATTCCCTGCTCTATCGCATCGTTTTTGACGTTTTCGTTTTTGTTCTGCATACTTTTTCCTCACATAATTCCTAGCAAACAGTATTTAATAACAATGCGTGTTTAGTCCCACCATTTCGGTCAAAACTTAACACGCATACTACCGTTTGGTAATTATATTATCTGCAGAACGTACATTTTTATTCTTCGGGCGTATCCTTTTTGTCACCCGTTTTGATTATATGATAAAAGATTCTTTTAATCTCGGCATCTCCAAGGAACGGATAAAGATCATCGATTACAAGGTCGGGATACTTTCCCGCAATATAGTTATCCACTATTCTGCTAAGGCACTCAACGCTGACGTACGGAATTGCAGTCGCGAGATCGTAGTTTTTGTTATTGATCTCTATGCATCTCTCAAAGATCGCATCGCAGTCCGCCGCTGAAAGGAAAGGCATAACGGTTGAGATATCAACACCTGAGAGGAAGTCGTTTTTTTCGAGGAGCTTCAAGCATACCTCGTGAGTATCTTCCTTGCTCATATATGGTAGCAAGCGCAAAAGCTTTGCTTCTGTGGATTCGGGATCTGTTGATTTATCTTTATTAAAAAGACGCTCTGTTCCCTCTTTGATTTTTGCACCGAGAGTTTTTGCTCCGTCAACTATTTTCTGACCGAAGTCCTTCGCTCCGTTTCCGACCTTTTCGAAAAATTCATACGTATCTCTTTTGAATTTTTCTCCTGCCGTGGGCTCATCTCCGTCTTCTATTTTTGCATCCACAACTTCAGGATCCGACTTGAGTGTCTCTTCCTCTTCTATTATTATCTCCTCAGCATCGTCTATACGCTGATAATATTCTTTTCCGTCTATTATGACTTTAATGAATTTCATAAATTGTTCCTCCCAAATACTTCTGTTCCGAAGGGGTGAGCTTTACCCAAAGTTCACGCGGGTTTGCTTTAAGCTCCCCTTCCTTTATATGCTTTAATATGTACATTCGTTCAGCAGGTGACATCTGATAGAGCACGTCGTGTATCTTGACATTAACTTCGCCTGACACGATCTTGCTTAGTATAAAGCTTCTATCGTGACCCCGGAAGATATCATTTTCGTCAACGTCGAGCTTTTTCTTATCAAAGAGCCCGAGCAGCTCTTCAAAGGATACCGAAAAGAGTTTACTTATCTCTGACAGAGTGTCTATCGACGGAACGCTCGTTCCGTTTTCCCACTTCGAGAGTGCCTGGCGTGTTACGTAAAGCTTATCTGCCATCTCTTCCTGACTTAAGCCGAGCCTTTTTCTATGCTCCGCTATTCTCATTCCGACCTTAACGAAATCTATCATATATTCACCTCCTGACCGTTTTCTATTTGCAAGCTTGCTTTTTTATCTTTAAAGACGTTGCGCTTCGTCTTCCTGTCTATATTGTAATACAATTCCCGAAATAAGTCAAGCAACCATCGGTTGCATTTTTCAAAAGATATTTCCCGAGATTATTCCTTATTCTTCGCGTAAGCTTTTCCTGTTTAAGAATATGAAATTAAAGCGCGATAAATGCTATAAATTTTATTCTATACCATTGACAAGGCGAAAGAACTATGTTATCATCTTCTTATCAAGCTTTACGAGGTTTTATATGAGCATTATAAAGAAAAGAATTCTTTTAGTTTCGGATATGCATTACACTACCGAACTTACTTACTCTGAACTGAAAAAGATATACCCCGACTCTAATACCTCTGCTGCCGCAGGCAAGACCTTCGGTAAGACTCAAAGAGAAAAGATTGAAAAGGTATATGAAGATATAATCCGCGAGAATGAACGCGCACCGCTCGATGCGGTATTGGTCCTCGGTGATCTTTCGGTTGATGACTTTGATTTCAGAAATCTTCCTATAAACTACTGTATGCAATTCAAAAAAGAATGCCTTGACAGACTTCCCTGCGACTATTACGTTCTCCCCGGAAATCACGATAGCTATCCGAATGACGAATGGCGTAAAATTTTCGGTACTGACAGAGAGTTCGTTTGCGAGGTTGGAGATGCGGTCTTCATTATGGCGGATACCTTCTGCGGCTATCCCGCAAAGGCGGCATCGGGCGCAGGACTTACTATGATGAACGAGGAGTTTATTGCTGCGTGCCTCGAGAAGTACCACGGACGGAAGATATTTATCTGCGCGCATCATATTGATGCGCGAGCAGAGGGCAATCCGACGGTATCCCCCGCCTTGCGTGATATAATTAAGGATAACGATGATATAGTTTTCCTCTTCCGCGGACACACGCATCACAGCGAGGTAATCGACCTCGGCGCGGCTTTTGGCGGCAAGCGCCTCGTTGATATCGGCGGCTACGGCTACTGCGGTATCAAGATGGACTACGGCTGGGAGTTCAATATCTATGACTGCAAGTGGGCTTGGGGATATCAGATGCTCGAGATATATGATGATAAGATACTCACATATCACGTCACAACAGATAACAATTACAACGCAAAAAACGGAGTTTTCGAGGTAAGTGAAGCAGTATCGGACACCGTGGAATATCTTATTTAGTAATGCAATTATGACAAAAATATGGGATATCCGATTTTTTTGGATATCCCTTTCATTTATACGCTTGCCATATATTTTGCTTTTTTATTAAAAATATAAAAACATCTTGAAAAACGAACTTTTTTGTGGTAGAATATTAACCGTGAGTCGCAAAAGCGATAAAATACTGCGATATCTGATATTGCCTGCATGAAAATTACGCCTGCATAGTTAAATGTAGCAATCAAAAAACAACTGAGTGTTGTTTTTTGGCAGCGAAACCGCCCAAAGCAAGGCGTTCGCGAAGGGGTTTATCCCCGACAATGAACAACTATGCGACGGTGGAGTAATATAATAAGTCCTATACCGCGCAATAACCTATCTAAATCACAACTTAATACTAGCCTGCATAGTTAAATGGATATAATAAGCCCCTC
Organism: Eubacteriales bacterium; assembly: GCA_045654585.1. Classification (GTDB taxonomy): domain Bacteria; phylum Bacillota; class Clostridia; order Oscillospirales; family CAG-272; genus UBA1740. The sequence goes on along the minus strand of JAZONS010000051.1, from coordinate 3,928 downwards.
CTAAGGGTTAGTTACAGGTTCGATTCCTGTTGCGGGTGCCATATAAAAGCAGACCATCGCTTGGTGGTCTGCTTTTATATTGTACTCGCCAGAATCGACCTGCTCCGCAAGCAATAGCGAAGCGGAATCAGGTTCGAATCCCAGCCGCACAGTCTCGCATAGCGAGATAACTTAGCCAATAATGAGTCGCTTTGTTCTCTGCGGCTGATTCCTGTTGCGGGTGCCATAAAAATAAGGTCTGCCACAAGGGCAGACCTTATTTTTATACCATCCTCAAAGTCGAACATGCTCTGCAAGCACAGCGAAGCAGAATCAGGTTCGCATACCGCCTTTGGCGGTATCCGGCGTTTGCGTGGGGATACCTTCCCTCTCGCACTTAAACGGTACACTTTTCACACACTTATCGCACGCTACGATAGGTAATTTGATAAACTGCAATAAGGCTACTCATCCACCACTAAAGCGGTACCCCTTCTCTCACAAGAAAAGGCTAAACGATGTATAGCGAAGCTGTTTCCTGCTTTGAATAAGATTTCAATTCATAACATTACACCATCTTTCGCATATTATTCCGACTCACTTACAGATTCTTTTTCGTTATCATCATTTAATTTAGTTATAAGAATCCCTTGCTCGGTTGGAATTAAAATAACCTTATCATTAAGTTTTATCGAATAGTAATCACGCAGATTTTTAGGTATGACCAGCCTGCCCAAATTATCAATTGTTTTTCTCATTCCAAAGCCCATAAGCTTTTGTCCCCTTTGCTTTTATATCTTTACGCAAGATTTTTATATCTTACAGATAGTATACTATATTTTCCAGATAATGTCAATACTTTTATTTTTCTGTTAAAATATAATAAAGTGAAAGAGGTATTGATTATGAATGCAAAATACGAATCTGAATATAGACAATTAGGTTTAAAAATTTCATATTACAGAAAGCTTCGCGGCCTGACACAGGAACAGCTTGCCGAAAAAATCGAAAAAAGCGCTGCTTTTATAGGTCACGTAGAAGCTCCTAACGTTGATAAAGCAATTTCGTTTGACACACTTTTTGATATTGCCGAAGCATTGGAAATACCTGCGTATAAATTTCTGATGTTTGAAGATTGAGTTCTTTTACTAAAATCAAGTGTCTGTTTGAAATGTTTTTTAAGACAGCCATTTTTAGAGATAGGCATATTCATACGAGAAGCGGCGTTACTCAACGCGTTAAACCGTACAGACGTACGGTAAATGGCGAAAATTGCGGTAGAAAAATACTCATAAAAACGGCAGAAGCATTGCGATAAACAGTGCTTCTGCCAAATTTTTATGCAAATTTAAAGGAATTAAGGTTAAAAAACTGCGTTTTCTTAGTTTTTATTGAAGTCTTTTGGTTTATCAAAGTGCTTCGAGGAAATCTCCGAGCACCTTGGCAAGAATTGCGTGACCTTCATCGTTGAAATGCAGACCGTCGGTTGTATATTTCGCCTTATCCGCCTCGTTGTTTGGATCGATCGGAAGCTTCTCAAAGAGATCGAGAACGGGAATTCCAAACTCCGCGCCGCGAGCCTTGATAACGTCAACGTATGCTCCGAGCGGTTTTGCATCCGGCTTCTTTACTGCTCTCGGTGAGGGATACTTATCGCTGTGTCCGCAGAAGTGCATATGCGCGGGGGTCATAAATACTACCGTTTTTCCCTTGAAAAGCTCACGGAGAAGCTTCATAAGGAAGTATACCGCTCCGCAGAAGGTTGCGGGAGTTTTATCTTCCATATTTCCGAAATATGCGTCACCGTGGATATAGTCGTTTACTCCGCCGTAAACTACGACAACATCGGCAGCTTTATAGATATTATATGCTCTGCCGCAGAAGCAGAGGTCGTATCTCGGGTTTTCGCTCGGCACCATCTGATGCGCAATTCTGCTACCGCCTATTCCGTAGTTATAGTGAGCCGCGAGCTCAAAGCGCTCGTGAATACGGTTATCGTAACGGCAAGTTTTGATATCCTTCACACCTGCGCCCTCGGTGATGCTATCACCCAAAAAGTCGATTATTTTACCTTTAAGTTCCATATTTTTCTCCTTACAAACAGTCTTACGTTTATACGGCTATACACCTATATTTTCATCCGTATAATTCTCTGGAATAAATTCCTTTTTAGCTACGTCGGGTATCTCGATGCCGAGCTCGCCGCAGATGACCGATATAACCTTGTTTCCAAGGACTGCTCTGCCCTCGGGCGTATTGAAATGAGTCATATCCGAGCAGCATACAGCGGGTATATCGCGCGTTATTTCATAGAGGTCGTTTATAACGGTTCCCGTGCCCGAAAGCGCATTGATTGCCGCAGCATTGTAACGCTCTATATCCGAATTGAGTCTTCTGAAATTCGGGTTGGGATATCCCTCCTCGCGTACAGCGGTAGAGGTGGCGAAAACAACCTTTGCGCCGGGGAATACCCTATGTATTCTTCTCGTGATACGCGCGATTGCCTCACTGTAATAGTCTATCGAGGTAAGCGGCCCTTCCTGATCCATATCTACAACGTCCCAAAGGCCTGCGTTCCAGTGAACGAGATCTATATCCGACGGCCATTCTCCGTTTTTCTTCCAATCATAAAGGAAACGAAGCACGTATTCGGCAAATCTGCAGTTTTCCGTTGGGTAATACACCTCGCAAGAGCCTTCAAGGGCGTCCTTTACGTATTTATCGTAGCCCATTCTTATGGAATCGCCGATAAGAACAACCTTTTTCATAATAGCTCTCCTTTATTGGTTTCCGTGATTGCTTTGTATCACATTTTATCACAGAAGGCGCGCATTGTCAACAGCTTTACTCCCAAATGAAAGCATTTCGAGTTATTAGTCAAGATAGTCTTTTCTGTAGTCAAAGCCAAATACTGCCGCAAGAGCGCGAAGCTCGCTATCCTTGATCTCGTTCTTTCTCTCGCAGCCCGCGGTGAGCATATAAAGCTGTGCTGCTTTTTCTACGGTCTCAACAAGTCCGAATGCCTCGTCGAGGTCACGGCCCGTGCCGTAAATGCCGTGAGTTGTCCAGATGCATATTCTGCAATTCTCAAGCTTCTTTGCGGTAGCAACTCCGATATCGTTCGTTCCGCATACCATCCAAGGAAGCACGCCTACGCCCTCGGGGAATACTACGATAGACTCGGTCTGCATCTGCCAGAGAGTTCTCGTAAGTTCGCGGGGATCGAGAGAATGGATGAGAGACATCGCAATGGTGTTGGTGGGGTGGGTATGCATTACTACTCTGTGATTAGGATCGATAGCGAGTCTTGTGATGTGGCTGAGGAGGTGTGCGGGGAGCTCGCTCGTAGGTCTGCCGCCGTCGGTATAGCCCCAAAGGAGCTCTGCAACCTTACCGCTCTTGCTGATCTTGATGATTCCGAGATTATATGCGGGATCGTACTGAACGTTCTTGAAATATTTGCCCGTTCCGGTAACAAGGAAGAGCTTTCCTACGATCGCGGATGCATCGAAGGTCATAGGGATCTCGCGGATAACCGCATTGAGATCGAGATATTCGGAGACCTCCTTTTCATCGAGAAGCACGGAGAGGTTACCTCCGTTACGCTCGTCCCAGCCAAGTCTGTAAAGGTTGGTAAGTGTTCTTACGGTTTCCACCATAAATGGAGCTTCAAGTATGTTTTTCATTGTATTTAATCCTTTCCTTTATTATCTTTTTAAAAGCACGTCTTTTTCGTATTTCTCAACGGTGTTGAGCCAATCCATACCGAGCGGAGCACCCGCACGTCTGCAATATTCATCCCACACCTCACCGAACGGGAAGGTCTTGAATTCCTCACCGAGCGCAAGCATTCTCGTGAAGCTCGAGCCGTCCTGATATTCACGCAGAAGCTCGGAGGGCTGAAGGAGGGCGAAAAGAAGAGCCTTCTCGAGGTTTCTCGTTCCTATAG
>JAZONS010000050.1:0-2108 GCA_045654585.1 Eubacteriales bacterium | reverse complement strand
AATATTGCTCTTCCCCTCGGCGTCGCTGAGATCATAGCAAAGCATAAGGCTTGGTATTTCCTTGTTTATACCGTTATTATACGATGCCTTGACCTGCTCTGCGGTAAGTGGCTCTGAATATATGGCAACGTCCTTTATTCTGCCCTTGAAGTTACAGGTCGGGCGGAAGTCCTGACCGAGATACGGAGTTACAACGCGCTGGATAGCCTCCATATCAAGCTCGTACTTAGTAGTGTACGTAGCCGTTGCAACGCTTTCGCCGTTGACGTAGCAAACAAAGCTCGATCCCGTGTCGGTGACCGTGTGGGTAATAACTACGTGAACCCAACTTTCTCCTCCGCGGATAACGTAGTTAAACGCCTTTTTCAGCTGATTTCCGTTCTGATCGGTAATGTGAAGATAGGGTTTTCCGCTGCTGTTTATCAAAAAGTTAAAGCTCGGAGTGGTAAGATTGAGATAATTACCGAAAATAGTTCCTGCCTCAACCTCATCCTCAGGCACGTATACGACCGCCTCATAGGTCTTAGGCATTGCGGTAAGATCCGAGGAAATATGCAATCCCTCTCCTTCCGCAAACGCGCGGCCGTCGGTCAGGGGCGCGTCAATTATAGAGCTTCCCGTAGTATCGGCAAAGCTTATCAGCGTAAATGCCAAAGAAAGCATAATGAAAGCTACGGTGCTGATAATAATTGTTCTGAGTCTTTTCTTCATATAATCCTCCTTTTGTCGGGAAAAATCAAACGGGCACATCGCACGATGATCCCCGAAGCTTTGAAACGGTTAGCGGCGCTACGATCCTTATACTACGCGCGCCTTCATGTAATTATACCATAATTATCTTGACTTCTACGGACAGATATGATATAATAAATAGACAAAAAATGCAATCTCGGAGATGCATATATGATAAAAATACAAAGAAAAGCTTTCAGCACGCAAGATGCGATAATGGCGAGTTTTCACGGTCCTAAATACCGCTGCCCCTTCCATTTACATCAGCTCGCCGAGATAGCTTATATCACCGAAGGCGAAGTTTCGGTGAAAACTCTTGATAAAATTACGGTGGCTAAAGCCGGTGATATGGTTTTCGTTCCACCCTATCAGCCGCACGCTTATTATACCGATGATTCGCAATCGGTAAAAATATGGCTCTTTCTCTTCTCCTACTCACTCGCTCTCGACGCTTTCAGAGACGTCACCGCCTTTGATAGATATTATGACGTAGTTTTCACTCCCACGGAGGAGCTCAGATGCTTTATATCTAAGCAGCTTCTTGATACGGGCGAAAAGCTTGTGAATCTGCAAATCAACGAACTACCGAAGGTAAAGGCAATAATTTATCCGATCCTAAACGAGTATCTTGAAAAAGTACCCGTTGTCAACAGTCAGAAAGGGCTTCGCTCAAATCCGACGGTAGATACCCTTAAATATCTTTCTTTTCATTTTATGGACGAGGGATTGAATCTCGAGCAGATATCACGCGCGATCGGTTACAGTAAAAGTCAGATAAGCCATACACTCAATAGCGTGCTCGGAGTAAATCTAAAAACTCTGATCAATTCAATGAAGATAGATTTCGCAAAAAATATGCTGCTTTCGGGAAATGAAAGTATATATAAGATCAGCGTAGAATCGGGTTTTTCATGCGAAAGATCCTTCCACCGAGCCTTCAAGATGATCACCGGAGTAACTCCCCTCGAATACAAGCGCATCCGATCAAAACAATAGCTCGCCATCAAATTTCTGCGTAATACCGTATTAAAAAGCGCCAACAAATCGCTTTACGGTGATAATAAGCAATCTCCGTTCATTTAAATTCTTTAAAAAACAGAGCAAAGATCAATAAAAAACAAAAGCAGAGAGTTCGTTCGGGTTTAGTTCCCCTTCGTTCTCTCTGCTCTTTTTGTTTTAACGTAATGTTAAAACGTGAATATTAAATTTTGCTTTAGTGATTAAGATCCCAGATAGGATCGTCCTCGTCCACCTTGGGAGTATTGACTCCGTCGGAGGTTCTTATAATGTCGATATCCGAAGGCGTTATAATTTCAATTTCGGGGTTTTCGTATTTTTTCATTATTATTCCTCCTTATACCGAAGCGTTGACCATA
>JAZONS010000049.1:0-9588 GCA_045654585.1 Eubacteriales bacterium | reverse complement strand
ACGGCGAGGTGGGAAAACGGAGATAGGAAATTATGGATTAAAACGAAGAAATGCGTAGCATTTCAACCTTAGCTAAAACAAATTCGCACCGACTTCCGTCAGCGAACAGAGCCTGTATTCTTATATAACCCATAATTTCCGATTATCCCGAAATACACCGCTTTAAATCAGAGACGGCGAATGTGGAATCCCCCATCCGCATTCAGCACGGTTCCCGTACCGAAATCAAGCAACCCACTTGCCGCCGCAATAACGCAGTTAGCAACGTCCTCGGGCGTACCCCAACGCTTGATGGGAGTGATACCCTCGGCAATAAGCTTATCGTACTTAGCGGAAACGACGTCGGTCATAGGAGTCTTGATGATGCCGGGGCGAACCTCGAAAACGGGGATACCGAACTCGGCAAGCTTATCCGCGAAGAGAAGGGTAGTCATAGAAACGCCTGCCTTGGATATGCAGTATTCACCGCGGCTTGTGCTTGATGTATAGCTGGAGTTCGAAGCGATGTTAACGATTCTCGGGGAGTAATCCTCAAGACCCTTTGCTTGGCACTCTATCATAGCATTAGCGAACACCTGGCACATAAAGAACGTACCCTTGGTGTTGATGCCGACAACTCTGTCAAAGCTCTCCTCGGTAGTCTCGAGAACGTCGAGTCTTACCTTGCAGGCAACGCCCGCGTTGTTAACGAGAAGGTCGATTCTGCCGAACTTCTCAAGAGCGAAGTCGCGAAGAGCAATTCTGTCCTCAGCCTTGGAGATATCGCATTTGCAGTAGATCTCGCCCTCCATTTCAGCGTGTACGTCGGAGTAGATAACGGTATAACCCGCACCCTTAAGTCCGTCCGCAATTCCTTTTCCAATGCCTTGATATGCACCTGTAACTATAGCTATTTTTGACATGCCACTTTCTCCTTGTATAAGTTTCTGTAATATTCATTAAAGACCGCGCAGCCCGAAACGCACTTTGCGCGCATCAGAGCCGTGCATTTTGAGCAGGAAACACAGCACTTTTTCACGTCGAATTTGCCGTCCTTCCAATCTCTGTAAAACATAGGATAAGCAATAGAGCCTCGACCGAAGCCGACGAGGTCAGCCGCGCCTACGTTAACCATCTCCTCGGCGCGCTCCATGAGGTCAGCTCTGTAATAAGAGAGACCCGAGCCGACGATAGAGAGGGCGGGGAATTTGTCTTTCAAGTGCTTCTGCACCGTGATGAATCTCGCAAGACCGACCTCGGGAGCCTCGGGAGCGACGTACGCACCCTGGCGGAAGGGACGGTTGATATGCGGATTGTAATATGGGTTGCCTATCGTGATGTTTATGAGCTTGATACCCTCAGCCATAAGCCTTTCAACGAGCATATCGGTCTCTGTGAGGTCGAGCTCATTATCCTCGGTAGTGCCGAATCCGTAGGGCTTCGGAACCATGTCCGCCGCGCCGAGTCTTGATACCACGAGATAATCCGCGGGGACTGCCGCCTTGACAGCCTTGACCGAGTCGATAAAAAGTTTTATTCTGTTTTCAAACGATCCGCCGTACTCACCCGGGCGGTTGAACGCCGAGAGAAGCTCCTGGAAGAGATATCCGTGGCAGCTCTTAACGTCAACTCCGTCAAATCCCGCCTCAATTGCGAGAAGAGCGGATGCCGCATATTTCTCGGGGAGAGTTTTGAGGTACTCGTCCGTAACGATGTTATCGTCGGTAACGGGGCGCTTTTCCTCGTAAATGGGATGTCTGTACGCGATCATGGGAACAATGCTCTGCCTGCCCGAATGAGTGAGCTGAAGAATGATCACGGGGTTGATACCGCATTCCTCCTTCGCGATTCTCTTGAGGTCGGCAACGAAGCTCTTGAACTCGGGGAGATTTTCCTTCGTGAGCATCATCTGACCGGGATTCGTTCTACCCTCGGGGCAAACCGCGTTCGCCTCCATCCAGATAAGACCTGCTCCCGATTTTGCGGCATTGACGTATTTTGCTACGGTAAGCTCGCTCGGAGTACCGTCGCCGTTGCAATCGCAGCCCTCCATAGGCTGAAAAACTATGCGATTCGCAAAGGTAACGCCGTCAATGATAACGCTGTCGTTTAATACGCTCATTTAAACTACCTCTCTATATAAAATATTTATCTTTTATTTAGATGATATCACATATTTTGGAATAATACAATATCTTTTTTCGCTAAAACATTGCAATTCTTGCAAATATATGCTAAAATAAATAAAACTTTTCGCGCGCGAGGTGGTTATGGTACACAGAACAATGCAAAACGAAAATATGAGAGTATCGTATAGAGAGGGAACTCTTGACGGAGAGCACATCTTCGAAAATCACTCTCATACGAGATATGAGATGATAGCAGTATTCGAGGGGGAAATAAGCATCGTCGCGGATAACGAGAAGTATATGCTCGGCGCGGGCGAGATAATAATGATACCGCCCCTGACGTACCACAGTGTGTTCACCGTCGGTGATATCACGTATAAGAGGGTTACCGTTCTCTTTGACGAGGCGCTTATACCGAACGAGATAAAAGAGGACTTTAATTCAAAGATAAAGTCGCACCCCGTGTCAAGAGAAAGCACGCAGAGAGGACTTATGAAAATGCTCCTCGATATATTTCTCGAAGAGAATATAGAGCGGTATGTGCCACTCGTCGGAGGACTTCTTACCGAGGCGATGTATATTCATACGTACAGAGCGGGGGAGAGTGAAAGGGTAAGCGTCAATCCAACCGTCAAGGCGGTGGTCGAGTATATTGACGTGCATATGCGTGAAAAAATACTTCTTGACGATATGGCGGCAAGCCTTTTTCTGTCAAAATCCACGATCTGCCACGTTTTTCAGGCGGAGATGAAAATATCCCCGAAGCAGTATATCCTGCAAAAAAAGCTGGCATACGCCGCAAGTCTTATCCTTTCGGGAACCTCGGCGGCGGAGGCGGCGCGTGAGGTAGGATATGAAAACTACACCAATTTTTATACGGCGTTTAAGAAAGCGTTTGGTGAATCTCCTAGAGAGAAAAAACGAAATATATAGCAAATTATGTAAACAGTTATAGTCATAAATAAGAAAAGCACCGCAAAAGCTCATATTTTGAGAGCTGCGGTGCCTTCTTTTTATATGGTTTATTATTTTCAATTGCCCTCGTAGGTTGCGTTAGGGAATTGATTTATTCGGATTTGCCGATATGCTCGTTCTTCTCCTCTTCTGCGCCCGGCTTGTATTCGTCGTATATCACGATGGTTGTGTCCTGCATAATGTAATACATATGGAAGGCCTCTCCCGTATATATGTATCTGTTTACGTGGCAGCAGGAGTTCTCGGTATATCCCGGCACCTCGGGGAAGAGGTCGATAACCTTAACTGCGTGAGTATACGTTTCGCTCTTTATGAATTCGTCGTTGTGGTAGAAGTCAACCTTGAACGGCTCGTAGTCTCGGATGATCATGGTACCCGTGATTGTTTCGAGCTCGCTATGTAAGTCGTCAAAGCTGTCGACAAAATCTTCCATAGTTCTGCCGTACATATTAGGTGGGAATATCATACCCGAATCTGATGCGGGAAGTCTGTTAGTGAATAAGCTTTCATCAAATGAGCCGCCGCTTAAATGCTCGGAGTGCTTCATAAAGTCGACCAAGCGCATTGCCGAGTGAGTGAGGGCGGTGTAGCTTCCGTATCTGACTCCGTCGACCTCTCGGTAAACCTTAAGGTTGATAGCCTTTCCGCCATAGAAGGATATCATGCATTCACCCGTGAATTCTTCGTCGGGGTAAAGTATTCTGTTGAAGTTATAACTGTAAGCTTGCGCGAGAACGCCGCGTATCATCAGCTCCCTGTAATCGTAGCCTGTAATTTCCGCCAATGCCTCGTTAAAGGTCATAGCCGTGTCGAAGGCATAGTCTTTTACATAGCCCATAGCCTCGTGCCCGTGATCAAAATACTGCATCAGGAATTCGTATTTCGGATCCTCTATGTTGATATCTCCGTTTTCAAACCAAACCGTGACCGTAGGTCTTTCATCTTCTTCGATCTCGGGCAGGGGCGGTTTTTTCTCGAGCGTGATATCGCAGATGATGAGCTTCGTGAGGTCAGCCGCCGTCAATAGCTTTCCGTCAAGATAAACGAAGGCGTAGCTCTCGGCGCTGCCGGGATCAAATTCAGAAAATTGAACCTCGAGAAGCGGCGTTCCGAATGGAACGAATACGGAGTCCGAGTAAATATAATTGCCGTATCCGTCATAAACGTCGAGCTTAACCTCGCACGCATCACGGTCTTCCTTTGATTTCAGCACAACGAAAGATGCCCCGTGAAGCATACCGTCAACTATTTTACCCTCGCTCTCAAGGATGAATATTTCCGTCACCTCGTCGTAGCTCATACCGAGATATTCTTTGAAGAGAGCGTCGAGGTCGCACGGTATGGATGTGAGCGCATTTATCTGATAAGCGTTGTTAATATCAATTTTAAAATCGGTCGCATCTGCCGTTTTGAACACGAGAAGAGAGTGCGAGGCATCGACCGTGTAATTTTTCGTATCCTCTATATCGGTGATAACCGTATCGCCGAAGTAGAGCTTATAATGGTCAAAGAGCTCCCATCTGCCGCCGCCCCACATATACTCAAAAAGGGTAGTGTAAACGTCGGTTGGAGTATACATATCAAACTCACAGACGCCGTCCTCGGGATCTATGACCGTCACGCGGAAGCTCGGAGCTTTTTTATATATGTCGATAGTTATATCCTGCGAAAGCTCCGCTTCGGTGCTGAAGGCAACGCCGCCCGCGGTTATGCTGTACGCCTGATAGAAGTAATCTATATGGTGCGCGTAGTGCCCGGAATCGTCAACGAGAAGCTCGAAGAGGTAGCCGAGCTTTATCGGCTCCGATAGGCGGTAGCTGACGAAGGACTTTCCTCCGTCGTAGGTAGTCATATTTATAGATACGACGTACTCGGGCTCTCTCTCTCGAAGAACGATAACGTCGCCCGCCTTAAGGGAATACCCCTCGGGCATCGGCTCACCGTTCACGGTTATATCAAAGCAGGTGCGGTAGCGGTAGATATCCCAATCCGTCACGCTTGACTCGAGCCACTTATCGTATCCGCCGAATTCGGCAAATACGTTGAGGTCTATCTTTTCTTCACGGGTGACGGGCTTTCCGTTTCCGTCAAACTCGGAAAGAGTGACGGTTATGTAGTGACCGTTGTCGGTGCTGTCACCGTTGTTATTATCTTTGTTGCCGTCATCGGTATTTGTGCCGTTACCGTCACCAAGACCGCCCGGGTTCGGTATGCCGAGATTTTCAAAAAGAGTATCGCACGCGGTGAGGGCGACAAGTGTCAAAATAAGGATAAGAAAGAGTATTATTTTTTTCATAAAATACTCCTTTTTGCTTTGTTTTCTTATTTTGATTATACCTTATATATAATGATTTGTCAAATTTTTCTTATTTAAACTTATCGGAAAGGTTATTAGGATTTATTGACATGATAGTTAAAATATGTTATATTTGTATCAGGATATGGCTTTGACTATAAAACGGTAGCGGAAACGGTTATAAGTAATATTGCGTTTTTTTGGGATTATAAACTTAATTGATACAGAAAAAATATTTACAAAAAAGGAGGAAAAACAATGAAAAAATTAGTAGCTTTACTCGTAGTGCTGACATTGATAGTCAGCGTTCTTGCAGGATGCAAATATCTGAACGGCGATAAGGGTGGAAATATTGATGATCCAAACGGTAATAATACCCCCGACGGCGACGGAACTCTCATTATGACCACTCTTCCCGAGGGAATGAGCGGTAAGGAGGCGGCAAGACTTATTCTTGCTAATCAGCGTCTTAACGCACAGCTTTTAAAGAACAGCGAAAATATATTCGCTGACGGCTCGGAAACTCTTATGGGGCTTGCCGATGCTGTGACATACAGTCTTGCGAACAACACCTTTATTGCTCCAATGGACGAGGCTTCGGGACTTGACGGTGCTTCGAAATACGTCTGCGTTGACGGAAGTTTTGCTGAGGTTGCGGGCAGTACGTTCAGATGGAGCGGATTTCAGGAATATTCAAATTCTTACGATTATTTCTTGAATCTCACAAAAAATATCAGCACCAGCGCAACCGCAGGCGCTGAGCTTATCGATAACGTAAAAAAACACGTAAGAGTCGTTGATAAGTGGGTAGATATGGGATACGAGGAGTATTATCTTCACGTTGAGGAAAACTGCGAGATACTTTATTCGCGCAACGACGATCATATGACGATCTGCAAACGCACGAAGGATGCCGAAGGCGCGAACGTATACGAAGTATATCGCGAAAACGCCTCGGGCGGAAGCAGCCGAATGGTATACAGCGAGGGCAAGATATGCGAGTATTCGTACGTATACGATAGCTTTAATCATAACTTCCTCGCGGTCAACAATAAGGGCTTTTGGGAGGTAGTTGACGTTGGAGTGCAGGATACGCACTATAACGTATCCTGTATGGTTATAAAGGATGATATTTGCTACGATGGATACTACAATCCGGATGCGGAAGTTCGCAAAATAGAGCTTCTTAAGGTTGTCAGCGCAGACAGGGAAACGGATATAATGAACGTTATATCCAATGAAACTGTAGCTAATATAACCCTTAATCTTCAAGGCTTCACGGGATACGATTATATTGAGCTTATAACGACTCCCGATAAGATTCTTCCTCTTGAGGGTGATTATACAGGCTCGGACGTGGTTTATTATACCAACGGAGAGGGAACTACCGTATATCAGACGGTAAGTATGGCTGAAGCTATTGAGCTGGTTATGAAAAACGGTACTGCTATCAAAAGCGGTGATACCTTCGTCGGAGGTCTTATAGAGGTAGAACGCATAATCGTTAATCATTTCTCGAAAGAGCCTCCCACTGGAAGCGTTTATTACAGCGACGGTTATGCTCCCGAACTGATCCTCCGCGTTACGGGAGATGGATTTGATAGCCAAGTGGCAAATCTCGAAGCGTTCCTTGCCGAGGCGGGACTTGTCTGCAACCGCGATATGGAGTACGTAAAGAACGGCGTTAAGCAGGCTGAGCTTGAGCTTGAGCAGTTCGTTAAGTATCATACTTGGAACGAGAGCCCGATATACACCGAGGAGGACCTTGCTCAAGGTTGGGAAAACAATCTTGCAAAGCACGAGGCATATAAGGCAATGCTCGAGGCTATAAAGGATGCCGAGGTAGTAGATTTTGCGAATAAGGAAGCTATGCAGCTTGCGATAAGCTTCTCGCCTATCGGCTCGCAGTCTGCGACCGCTGTATCAAACACGGGTCTTACCGTTTCGGTGGATGAGCTTAAGCTCACCGCGACCGATACTATGCTCTTCGTTGTCGGAGAGGAATACTCCGTATACTTTGCGCTCGTCGGAGCAGACAAAACTCTGAATCACATATATGCAGAAGGTCTCATGGGTACGGCTTATGCCGAGGGCGAGAGCTTCACCGTGAGCGGTAACGCTACCTTTGATATCCCCGTGCTCGGAGAGGGTGAATATACTCTCGTAGCATATATCTCGACCAAAGACGGCATCAGAAGCTCGGATTACACACCCCTTGCCTTCACAGCGCTCACCGAGGGTGAGGTTAAGGTTGATAACTACAAGGTAAATATTAAAAAAGGCAGCTCGAATGAGGCAAAGCTGACCTTCACAGCTCTCACCGACTTTGAGGTAACCGTACCCGCTCCCGAGAGCGGCGCACACACAGCATATACGATGCTCGAGGCTCTCTCTAAGGAGATATACAACTACGGATTCGTAGCGGAAGACGCGGTTCTTGAGAAGCTTCTTCCCGACGGAAGCTGGGAGGCAGTTCCCACCGTAAGTATCGACTCTGACACCTCCGGCCCCGACGACCTTGGCCCTATGCGCCCCGACGGAAGAGGTACTGACGGTACAGCTGTAAACACCTCTGCAGACACCCCTGCAGAAGAACCCCTCACCGACGGAACCTACCGCCTGAAGTACAACGTAAAGAACGGCGATAAAATCAAGGAAGGCTATATCTTCACGGTATATACCGCTCCCACGGCAGAGCAGAGCACTCCCGAAACTTAAAAAAGTAAATAAAAGCGTTCAAATAATAGACTTTATCAAATAAACTCCCACCTTTAGCGCAGTGCTTATTGTGGCACTGCGCGTCGATATAAATCCGCAGGTACGGATTTTCGATATGGTTTGCATACCTCGCCAAAGGCGAGATATACAAACTCGATATGTGCTGACGCACTCGATACGCTCGTTGCGTGAGCGCGGAGTTATATCATATCGAGCTGAGCCGGGCGAGGCATATCGACAAAAAATAAGAGCAAGAGTAAAAGGAAATAGATTATATCATTCCTTCTATTCTTGCTCTTTGTGTTTATAATAATGCGAAATTGAACTTGAGCGAATGGAAACAGCAAAAAGCTCCGCCCCTGCGCTGGCCTCATCTACGTGAGTGTCGTTAATATATCATACTAAATTCTCTTCGGCTTTTCTCGTTTTTTCTATCTTAACAAGCTCGTATTCCGGATTCTTGATCAGTACGCCATCCTCTGTTGCGACGATTTCGACCTCCCTAAAAAGTCCATAGCGTTCTCTTAAATCTTTTGGGATCACGATTCTTCCAAGCTTATCAAATTCTTTGGTTATTCCGATTATATTCTTCATTTTTTCCTCTGAATTAAATTTTAATTTACCATATGACATTTAGTGAATGTCATATAATATATTCTAACACGATATAATCAATTTGTCAATCACTAGATGTCAAAAAGAGGTTTGAAATGTTCAAGAATAAAAACGACGGTAAGAATAATTTATGCGGTGATAACGTGCGTAATCTGAGATTGAATTATCCTACCAAACTTTCTCAAAAGGGGCTTGCGGATAAAATGCAGCTTATAGGTATTGACCTTGATAAAAACGCCATACAAAGAATAGAATGTGGAAAAAGATTCGTTACCGATATCGAGCTTAAGGCTTTTGCTGAAATATTCGGAGTCACACTCGATGAGCTTGTTTAAAATCTAATAAGTTGGAGTTTTAAATGAACGTATCGATTGAGAAAAGGATTGGAAATAATATCAGGAGTTTGCGAGAAAGAGCAGGGCTCACTCAGGAGCAAGTGGCGGCTAAGCTGCAGATAAACGGATGCGATATAACCAGAAGCGCCGTCGCTAAAATCGAGGTAGGGCAGAGGCATTTATATCCGGATGAAATAATTCTTCTAAAGAATATACTTTCTGCTACCTATGATGAAATCTTTAAAGTTGATTAAAAGTGCTATTAAGTGCGCTGGTTTAGCGCAAAAACGAACTGTGGACTATCAATGAAATTAATAATGAAAACTAAAATATAAAAACGGGAGGGTAGCTCAAGTTGTGCAAAACTTTAGCTACCCTCGAATGCGCTAAGGGGCTATGGGGATTTAGAGCGAAAATTTGCGTTCTCCCACCTGTGAGGCGTATATAAATACGTCGAGGGAGGGAAACGCAAATAGAAAATGACTTTAATTTGATGGAGAAATTCGTAGAATTTCAACCTTATAACACATATTCTTAGCTC
>JAZONS010000048.1:0-34106 GCA_045654585.1 Eubacteriales bacterium | reverse complement strand
AGGCGTATATAAATACGTCGAGGGAGGGAAACGCAAATAGAAAATGACTTTAATTTGATGGAGAAATTCGTAGAATTTCAACCTTATAACACATATTCTTAGCTCATTTGTTGATTTTAGAGCTTCTTTATGTCGTTTTTTGTCATTTTCGGTTGCGCCTAAATGCGCCAGCCCCTTTTTACTAAGGCTTCTATGGAAGAGCCGCTATTGAATTTTAGTTGTTATGAGATGCACTGTCAGCTCTCCTGCGGCTTGTAATTATAATGAACGGTTACTTTCTCGCCTGTAAGCGCATTATTGAGTCCGGCGGTGAGAGCATTCCACTGCTCCTCGGTGCCGGTATAATAAACGTCCTTAACGGGAGTAAGAGCTAAGCTGAAGGAGTTTTCGCCAATGCTTGTTAAGCTGTCGTGGATAACTATGCTTTTAAGGCTCAAAAACCAATAAAAAGTGTTATTTCCGATACGTGTAACTCCTTTTGGAATAGTTAACTCCGTAGTTATAAAACTAGTAATTTGAGCGTTATCGGCAATCTCGTAGTTTTCCCCGTTGAAGTCCTCTGGAAGGACGATGGGATTTTCGGGGTCAGTATAGGCTACGAGATAGTTTTTGTCAGCCGCCTCGTAGAAAATCCAGTTACCAACCTCTTTAGTTTTGCTCTCGCCCGTTTGTACCTCGAGCGCACACTTTGCGATACCGCCGTGCTCGTCGGAGCCTGCAACGATATTAAGGGATGACTTGTTTATTATTTCAAATGGTCTTCCACTCACGTCATCGTGTATTTTCGTTACGCCCGCGCCTACCGTAAGGCTGATACCATCGATTGATGCGGTTTTGTATATTTCGTAATTCTCACCATTGTAGCTATCGGGGAGTACGGTCTTCCAATCGTTTGACCTGATTTTTACAAGATAATTAGTGCCACTGTGCGAATAGAAAATAAAATCACCCTGCTTATCAATCTTACTTTTACCCGTATGTACCTCAAGCGTATACTTTGCGATACCGCCGTGCTTGTCCGAGCCTGCTTCTATATCGAGAGATGAGTTGTTAATTATCTCGGCGGGTGATATGTAAGCGTATTGATCTTCAATTGTTTCAACGTTTTTTCCAAGTGTTATGCTTGAAATAAATGAGAAAACCGCAAGTGCGCCTTCCTCAATTTTAGTAACTCCGTCACCTATAACCAAAGTGTCGAGCGAATAGCAACAACCAAGAGTGCCGGATCTTATTTCCTTGATAACGTCGGGAATGACTAGCTTTTCGAGTTTATCGCTGAAATACGCGTAATCGCGGATCTCATAGCTACCTCCCTTATAGCTTTCGGGAAGAGTCAGATCTGTTTTATCTCCAAGATATCCTATAAACTGTGTCTTGCCGTCATAGGTGTAGAACAAAAAGTCGTCGATCGTATCTATTTTGCTCTCACCCGTATGTACTTCCATAGCGAGTTTCGCGATTTGTCCGTATCCGTCGTTGCCTGCGGTGATTTCAAGAGATGACTTGTTTATTACCTCAACAAGATTATAGCAATAATCGAACGCTCTGTCACCTATTACCGTTACGTTTTCGGGAATAGTTATACTGAAGAGCTTAGGGCACTCATAAAATGCATACTCACCGATGCTTGTGAGTCCTTTACCTAAGGTTATGCTCTGAAGGTTTCCGCAATGAGAAAAAGCTCCCTCCGGATTCAAGAAGGTAACCGGTGCAAACTGAAGGTTGTTTCCGATTACAACTTCAATTTTATCGACTTTAACAGGAGGATTCTCGGATTCATCGGATGAGTCGGGGCTCTTTGTTCCTTCGTCCTCGGGATCGCTTGCTGACTCCTCGTCTTCGTTTTCAACAATACCGGACTTTGGTGTTTTTTTGGCTTCCTCAGTCTTGGGAACGTCACCGATGCTCGTTACGCTGTCGGGAATAACGACGCTCTTTATGTTTTGGCAGCTATCAAACGCCGTGTTTCCTATCTTGCCTACGGGAAGACCGTTGTATTCCGACGGAATAACGATATCGGTATCCTTGCAGTTGCCGATAGAAGTAACGATATAATAAGTTTCGTCCTCGGATAAGGTAAATTCCAGGCCTTCGCTCGGTTCACTGTCTTTGCCGTCATCTTTGATATTGTCGATACAACTCGCGAGCGTAAAAACAAGCGCCGCTATCAGCAAAACCGACACTAAAATTTTCTTTAACATTGCGCATCTCCTAAAAGTGATAAATTCTAAAACAGCTTTAAGCGAAAAACGCCCGGAGCCGTTAGTGATATAATTATATCATATCTATACGTAGATTGCAACTGAGGAGAATAAAAACAGAATGTTGATTGTTTTCAAATTTCGCGCGAGGTAGTCGAGCGGTGGCTCTTTCTTACCTGTTCTTGTCGTATATAATTACATCTTCGTAATGATATAAGAGCGTGTATTTTACAGCATCAGAACTCTCAATAGAGCCGTAGCCGCTTTTTGATTCTATTACTTCAATAGCGGAAATACGTCCATTCTCGTCATATAAATAGGTTTCTCTTTTAGTTACAAAAGGATCTCCTTTATCTCGCCCTAAATAATCAACAACCAAAAGCTTATCATCTTCAGTATAAGTATACTCTTCGCCGAGAGACAATTTATTTGTTCTTTTTATCAAGTTTCCGTCGGCATCGTACTGATATTCATAGCGTTCAGAGTAGTCAGTTCCATACCATCCGCTATATGCATATATTCCGTTTAAAATTGCCGTCACTACTCTACCCTGATCATCATACGTATAATTGTTTGACCATGTTTTTCCATCATGCTGTATAAAATCTGCTTTTGTTATATTTCCGTTCGTATCGTATTCAATCGCGATTTTTAATATTGTACGTTCATCTCCTGCCATATTAGAACGCAAGTCTATGCTAACTATTTTTCCGTTATCATCGTATTTGCAATCTTTTATTTGGTATTTACCTGCTCCTACAACATTTACAAATACTAACGTATTGTACAACTCGGAAAACTCAAAGCATTCGCCATTTACATCATAGCCATATGCTTTATAATTTGATTCTGTTACTTGACCAAAAGCATCAGTTGTGTTTTTTGTGATTTTTGTAAGCGTATCGGTGACAACAGTAAAGCGTGACAAATATGTTGCACTGTCTTTGTAATCTCCCAGCTCTCTAAGTAAATCATAGACGTACTTAAGGGTTTCGTTATAAGACATTCCTTTTCCGTTATCATCTGCTAAAGTACTAGAAGGAGATTTAGCCCATGTTACAACCCTTTGATACTTCTTTTCAAGTTTGTCTGTTTCTTCATCATTCGAGCTGTTTTGATTCGAATTGTATATGCCATAAATTTCATATATAGCTTCTTCATACTTCTCGTTTTCTAGCATTTGAATAATGGTTTCATACTTGTTATAAAGAGTAATTTTCTCTTTTTCCTCTTTTTTACCGCAAGCCACGAGCGATAAGCACATAACAGCAAGCAAAAGCAGAGCAATAATTTTTTTCATAGTATTTACCTCATTTCTTATTTATCAAATTATCAACCGCGAGGCGTATGTTTATGAAGCGCCGCGCGTTTTTTTCGGCGATTATATTTCTATATATGCCCCCCTTCAAAAACAAAAAGTGCGGCAACCGAAGTTGCCGCACCGAAAAACGCAAACTCCGATTGTCGCCAAACAAATCGAAGCATATGGGTATTTGCATACTCTACACTTTGGAATTTGCATTTTTACCAAATTCGTAATAATGTAAAGTATGCCGAAAAAAAGGTACAATTATCCCATAAAAGAAAAAATACCCCTAATGCAAAATATTCGATTTGTTTGGCAAGGTTATTATAACATAAAACAATCGACATTTCAAGGGGAATAATAAAAATATGAAAGGGTGCCTAAAACAATGATAAAATTTGTCGACAAAAATAAATCACGCCATGGGCGTGTATGAAATCTGCAGCATAGCAGCAGTATGGAATTGACACAAAGTGTCGTATGTAATCCGTCGGTGACGGTATGCAATCAAGACCGAAGTCGAAGAGATACAGCCTTCGGCTGATGCCATGCGCGGATAAACCGCGATTCCATACAATTCGCTTTGCGAATTGATGACATACCAAGCCCTTCGGTCTTGGATAAAAAATCCCCGTTCCGCAGAACGAGGATTTTTTGGTGGAGACAACTAGATTTTGCTATTCGTCGGTCGAGCGCGACGAATTACGCAATATTCCGTCAAAGACGGAATGCGAACCAAATTCGCAAACTTGGTTTGCGAGCTAGTCGAGCAGTGCCTCACCAAACAAAAAAAGACACCGCTGCGGGTGTCTATATGGAAATATGATAAAATTTGTCGACAAGTGGATTTTGCTATTCGTCGGTCGGACGCGACGAATTACGCAATATTCCGCAGAGCGGAATGCGCCCCCCTATTCGCGCACGAGTCGAGTACGAACAATGCAAGGTTGCGAAGCAATAGTACGAACAAAGATGGTAGCGCGAGGTGGTTCGAGACTGTCCCCACAAAACAAAAAGGCACCGCTACGGGTGCCTTTTGTTTTGGTGGAGACAAGTGGACTCGAACCACTGACCCCTTGCATGTCAAGCAAGTACTCTAACCAACTGAGCTATGCCTCCAAATTATTCACATCGGTATTATACACTATTATCCGTGCTTTGTCAAGATTAAAATATAAAAGGGAAGAATGTTTTTTCAAAACCTTACATTGCTTCGAATTACACGCGCGTTTTTTGAAAAAACTATTGATGCGCCGAGCAATATTTTTCTATTTTCCCGAAAAACAGCCAACAATTTTATAGAAATTGCGGATTTTTTGTTTTATAATTAAGAAAAAAGCATAGGAGGCTTTTATTATGGAAAAGAAAAGATACGCTCACGTCGGCATCGGTGGCAGAGCGAGAATGTATTACCAGGCAATAGCAAAAAGATTTTCGGAAACGTCCGAGCTCGTTGCTTTTTGCGATATAAACCAAACCCGTATGGACTATGCAAACCGCACGCTTGTTGAGGAGTTCGGCTACCACGCAGTACCCACGTACACGCCCGACAGATTTGAAGAGATGATAAAGGAAACAAAGCCCGATACGGTTATTGTTACCTCGATAGACCGCACGCACCACAGATACATAATCAAGGCAATGGAGCTCGGATGCGACGTTATCTCCGAGAAGCCTATGACCGTTGATGAGAACAAGTGCCAGGACATAATCGACTGCATAAAGAGAACGGGTAAGCAGCTCCGCGTTACCTTTAACTATCGCTACGCGCCCCATAACACCAAGATACGCGAGCTTATTATGAACGATACTATCGGTAAGGTCACGCAGGTGCACTTTGAGTGGCTACTCAACACCTCTCACGGCGCCGATTACTTCCGCCGTTGGCACAGAGATAAGAGAAACAGCGGAGGCCTTATGGTGCATAAGGCAACTCATCACTTCGACCTTGTTAACTTCTGGCTCGGCACTTATCCGAAGCGCGTTTTCGCGTTCGGCGACCTTAAGTTCTACGGCAGAGAGAATGCAGAGGAGCGCGGCGTAACCAAGTTCTATTCACGCGTTCACGGTCAGAAAAACGCCGAGGGCGATCCCTTTGCGCTCGTGATGAAGGGCAACCGTCAGCTCGAGGAGCTCTACCTCAATGCGGAGGCTGACGACGGATATATCAGAGATCAGAGCGTTTTCGGTGATAATATCAGCATCGAGGATACGATGAACGTACTCGTTCACTATGCGAGCGGCGCGCAGATGTCTTATTCACTCAACGCATACTCCCCTTGGGAGGGCTTCCGCGTTTGCTTCACGGGAACGAAGGGAAGAATCGAGATCGAGGTGACAGAGGCGCTCTACGTTAACGCGGGAGGAGAGTCCTCCAAGGAGGGCGTTGTCAAGGGTAAGAGAATTACCGTTTACCCCATGTTCGGTGAGGCGTATACAGTGCCCATCGAGGAAGGCAAGGGCGGCCACGGCGGCGGAGATTCCGTGCTTCTTAACGATATCTTCGGTGTACCCGAGTACGATAAATTCCACCGCGCGGCTTCGCACGTGGATGGGGCAATGAGTATCCTTACGGGTATTTCGGCTAATAAGTCCATGGCATCGGGTCAGCCTATCAACGTTATGGACCTTGTTAAATTCTGACACGTCAAATTAATAAAAAAAGAGAGAACTTGTTTCAAATGGGAATGCATTAGACCCAAGTTGAACAGCTCTCTCTTTTTTTGTTTGATAATCGTAGCTTCCTATTCTTTAGACGTGTTCGAATCAGGTTTCGCCCTGTCGGTATTCTTCTTAAATTCTACCAAAATGTATTGCGGATTTTGAAGAAGTATGCCTTCTTCAGTCGCTACCACTTCTACTTTCTTATCAAAACCGTAACGATCTCTCAGCTCTTTCGGTATTACCAACCGCCCGAGCTTGTCAAATTCTTTCATAATTCCAATTTTTTTCATATAACACCTACAAAAAAACAATATTCTTATCTTTAACACAATTATAACTTAAAAATGTGTAGCCAATGCCAACCTAAATCGAATGCGCATAAAGATGCATAAATCCTCGCTTTTTTCAAAATTCTCGCTCGTAAAGTTATACTTTACTTTGCTCTAATTTCAAAAAAATCATTGAATTTATGCTATCTTTCTGTTACACGTAATTTTACGTGAGAGAATTTTTTGTAAGAAAAGTCGAAAATTTGAAGCAATATACTATATTGCAAGAATTTTTGGCGCATTATTACGAAAAATTCACCACATAAAACGTATTTGCTTTAGGTTGGCATTGGCTATAGTCAAGTAAATTCTTAACATTAGCACAAAATGGTGATAATATGAAAATTTATGATTTTAACGGAAGAAAGAATATTTGCGGCGAAAGAGTAAAGGCTGCAAGAAAAAAGCTTAAGCTATCTCAAGAGAATCTGGCGGCAAAGCTACAGGTTGAGGGTGTTATAATCGAGAGGGATAGTGTCAGCAGAATTGAGATAGGCACTCGTTTTGTAGCGGATTATGAAATTGCTATTTTGTGCCGAATATTGAACGTTACTCCCGCGTATTTGCTTGGAATTGAATGATACTCTCGTGCGTTACAATCGTTAGAAAACGTAAAAATTACAGAGAGCGCTTGCAATGATTTATGAAAACTCTTTACCTGTGACGCGGTGAACTACAAGTGAATAACAGAGTTGACGCGGTATTTTTTGCATAGTATTGACAACTCCCGCACGGATATGCTAATATAGTGTATACCACAAAAACGGAGCTTATATGAAAAGAATAATTAAAAGCATATTGATGATACTCTCTCTTTCGCTTCTCGTCGGCTGCGTGGGAGATAAAACGGAAGATAAAAGCAACTCACAGAGCAAAGCTCTTACGGACTCTGACGCGTACTATAAGATAAAAGCGACCGTAAACAGCGTATCGGCTGATGGGCTCGAGGTCACAGCTACCGAGGATAGTGAGGACTCGTTTGGCGTATACCGCATACTCACCTCGGCAGAAACGAAGTACGAGGACAAGGCAGGCAAGGCTATCACTCTCGGTGATATCAAAGAGGGAGATGTGATTTTAATATCCTATAATGGTCAGGTTATGCGAAGCTTGCCGCCGCAGGTCGTGGCAATAAAAATCCAAATTCTCGAATAATTGTAAATAAATGTATGCAAAAAACAAGGTAGAGGTACTGTGTGTAACAATATCTCTACCGTTTTTATTAAGTTGCGCCCGAATACCAAAGCCCGAATTATTTTTGCTTGCGTCTTTTGCTCACCTTGTCGCGATCAATGCAGTCGCAGCAATCGAAGCACTCGCAGCAGCTCTCGTCGCACCCCTCCGGACCGCAGTCGCAATCGCAATCTCCGTCGCCGCCCACGACAACAAGCACGGCAACAACGGCAGCGATAATGACCGCGAGAAAAATAGAATAGGTCGAGAGCGTGAGATTTCTTATCAGCTCGTCGGGGGAATTTACCTCGAGTGACATCGCAAAGATGAACGCAAGCTCGATTATCATATAATAGCCGAAGGTGGATAGATAGGTCGTGTGAGTTTTCGTAACGGCTATTACGTATGCAAGCGCGGATATGCTGACGTAGAGCACGCAAAGCACGGTGTAGAGAGCCTTTGATTTATGTATAAACGGTATCTTTGAGAGAGCAAAGAATACCCATAGGTATAGCACCGTGGCAAGAGAAACAAGCATCATAGTGAGGAACGTGTTATCAAATCCGCGGAAAATATACCACGCGCGGATGAGTATACCCATAGCTATCGAATTGATGAAGAAGCAAATGACGTTGATAATTTTTCTTTCTCTGATGACGATGGCGGTAATACCGCTTCCGATGAGTATTGCAATACCAACGAAGAGAGCGCTTTCTGCCTCGTCAAATAAATATCTCGTTATGATTGCCGTGCCCGATGCAAGCAGTAAAAAGAGAAATGAAGCGAGCGAAACTATTGTAATCTTTTTCATAATATCTTTTTGTTTCCTTTCTGCCACGCGGCAAAGCGGTATTTGCCTGCGCCGCCATTGCAAATTGAGTTTTTTGAATATTCCCACTCCGCTTGACAAAGGGTGCGCATTGTGATAAACTTAGGCGTGTTCGAATTGGATTTCACTCGCCCGGGAGAGTAAAACATAATTAAAAGTTTTAGGAGTAGAATTATGAAGCTAAGCATCAGCTCAGGATATCTTGAAGCAAGAGTCGGCTTTGATAAAGCCTATAAAATGATAAAGGAAGCAGGATTCGATGCCGTCGACTTCAACCTCAGCGTTGACCTTGCGTGGGATGAGGCTGAGATTCGCCGAGTAACCGGCTACGGTATGTCCGAGGGCGAATTTTGCGAGCATTTTACTAAGATTTACGAGGGCATCTCGGCGCGCGGACTTGAAGTGGGGCAGACTCATTCGCTCTTCGGTGACCGCTATTATTTTAACGGTAAAGGGGATATGTATTGCGATATCACGAAGCTTAATATTCACGCAACTCACCTTCTGCGCTCGCGCTATACGGTCATCCACCCGATAAGAACGCTCGGCAGACTCGGTGATGCCGAGAAAAAAGAGTGCCACGCGCTTAACCTTGAGTTTTACCGCTCGCTTATCCCCACGCTTGAGAGGTATGACGTTATATCGGCTATCGAGCCGATGTGGAAGCGCGATGCCGATGGTAATATCCGTTCCTCGTCCTGCTCGCACCCCGACGAGATACTCGAGTTCATAGACGAGCTCGGGAGCGACAGATTTTGCGCTTGCCCCGATTTCGGTCACTTTGCCCTGACGGAAGCCGACACGGGTATCACCGTGGGAAATGCTATTCGCAAGCTGGGCGGCAATACGAAAATCATCCACGCTCATGAAATAACAACAAATATCGACGCACATACAAAGCCGTACACGTACGGAACTATGGATTGGGACGATATTGCAAATGCTCTTCGTGAGGTTGGTTACGCGGGTAACTTCAACTTTGAGGTCGGCGGCGGATATCTTGAGCCGTACCCCGAAAGACTTCTTCCCGAAGCTCTTCGTCATTTGGCAATAATCGGAGAGAGCCTTATTAAAACACATATAATTAAGTGAAAAGGAGATATAAATATGGCATACGTAACCTGCTCCGAGTGCGGAGCTCACGTACACGAAAGCGACCGTCTGCGTTGCCCGGAATGCGGACATAGCGAGAGCCACAGAGCCTGCTATGACTGTCTTTACAGCACTCATTATGATGACGGAGAGTATGTTTGCAGCTTTGATATTCCGATCCGCTCGGGAAGCCAGAGCGCCTGCGTGCATTTCACATACGGCGACTGATGCAAAATATTTTTCCGCGACTGCCTTTCATGCATTTAGGTGCTTGAGGCAGTCTTTTTTTGCCCGAAAAGAACGAGTTATTTCAAATACGGCTTCAGAATTTCAGAATAAACCTCGTAACCCGCGTTGTTCAGGTGAATGCCGTCGGGTGATAGGTGGCGGTAAAGATAGTCGTTCCCGTCGGCAAAGGATGGATAGGCGTCAACGAAGGTATATCCGACCTCGCCTACAAGGGTGTTGAGCTTGGGATTGATTTTTAATACCGCGGCGCGCGATCTGTCAACGTCTATCGTCGTGAAGGATTCCAGGTCCTTATTAAACGGGAGAATTGATACACAGATAACCTCTGCCTCGGGCAGATTTTCTTTGATCTGTTCGAGTATAGCTCTGTAATTTTTGAGTATCTCTTCTTCGCTTCGGTTGCCGTTGATATCGTTAGCTCCGATCATAAGAACGATTTTTTCCGGTTGAAGCTCAAAGAGCGAAAGCTTGAGCCTTTTAAGCACTCCCTCGGTTGTATCACCGCCAATACCGCGATTATAGGTAGCGAGTGAAAGCCCCCCATAAAATGTGTCAACGGCGCAACCGTCGGTGAGTGAGTCACCGATAAAAATTATCTGTCCGCGTGAGAAATTGGCGTTTTCCGAAGCAAATACCTCGCACTTCTTCTCGTAGTACGTAGGCTCATCGGGAGAGTTTAAGCTTATCGCAAGCGTGACCGACAGAGTGGCGGTGGATATGGTGATCGCAAATATTATGATAAGGTAAATAATATCTTTTTTACCAATACTTTTAAATCTAAGGTTCATTTTTGACTCCTTATTTTTTTATTTCGAGAAAAGCGCACTCGAACGGTTTTATAGGTTTAGTGAGGTAAACCGTAGCTCCCTCGGCATATCCGTCGGTGAGGTGATAGGTTATCTTTTCGGGCGGAGCGTCAAGCTCGATCTTCGGTCTTGTTATCTCATCCTCGAAGATGTTCCATAGGCCCACGGTGCGGCATTCGTCATCCTCGGCGCAAAGCACGTAGAGGTGCGGATTTTTTTGGGACTTCGCAGGGAGCTTCTTTCCCGAGAGCCACTCTGCGGCGTCAAATATCTGCTTCTGACGGCAGTAGTTATTGAAGAAGTCGCCGCAAAAGCCGTTGTAGATATCTCTGTTCTGTACGTTGAGCGCAACGAAGGTATAAACCGCGAAGCGCTGACCGCTTGAATTCTCATATAGGTAGCAGGCGGGGAAGTCCTCTTTTTTGACGTCCTCGTCGAAGGTTGCCTTGTAGTCACCAAACTCGAGCACGTCGTCACCGTAGCGGAAAATACTCGTTACCGCCGCACCATCCTTCAAACTTACCCGATAGAAGCGGAGAGGGAATGGAGAGGGCTTACCTATAATTATTGCTGTATCATCGCCGATAAAATACTCCTCGGATGGGTTGGTATTAACACGGGTATAACTCGCCAGACCGCAATCAATACCGCGCTCGGTCAGTATCTTTGCGCCCTTAAGGTCGGTGATTATACCGCCCGAAAGCTCCTCGTCTCCAAGGTATCTTGCGTTCTCACCAAAGGCTATGCCCGAAAAACCGCCCGCCTCATACGAGGTCGGAACAGAGCAGTCCGTAACGAGGTAAGACTCGGGCGGAATAACGCTGTCCAGCCTATAAAAAGAGCCGAACTCCTCGAATGGCTCAAGGTCGTCAAAGACGGCATTTGCTAACTTTTGTTGACGAATATATGGTCTTGCGCCGATTTTGCGCTTACCCGAGAATAGCTTATCAATCAAAAGATATAGCTCTTCATTTTTCTTGTGAAATTCATAATATCCGTCCTCGTAACCGGGACCCTCGCTATATGCGGTCATATATTTGTAGATACCGTCGGAGCCTCCGTCGGCGCGAAGTATCTGGTCAAAGACCTCGAGATAAGCCGCGGGTATCCTTGTTCTCGGGCGTGGGTAGGGGTCACCCTCGGAGATTATCTCAATATCGGTATTCGCAAACCAGCCGAACTGCATTCGGTTGCTTTCGATCACGGCGCTGAGGGTGTTATTCTCGCGAGCCCAATACGGAGCGCCCGTGAGCCGCACAAAGGGACGCGTGTTACCTGCGGCAACCGCCCCGAGCTCTTGTATCGTCGCGCCGTCGATATCGTAATTGAGGCGGCTTGCGCTGATACCTATGCGGAAATCGGGGTTATACTTATTCACCTCGGCGCGAAGCGCGCGGAGGAAAGAGATCATTGTTTCGCGCTTCAGCTCCATCCACTTCCGGCGGTAGCTGAGATCCTCGTTTTCATATATGAGGTCGCGCAGCTCACCGATGGAAACGTCCCTGCCGAGCATCTTGCGGTAGGCGTTCATATGGAGCTCGCAGCAGCACGCAATTTTTGTAATAGGCGGTCCCGAGAGGCGGAAATCATCCTCGAAAAGCGACCTTGTTACACCGCTTTGGCAAAGCTCGCCCATCTTCCACGCAAAGTCGCGAACGAATGCCTCGTCAAGCGGGCAAAATGCCTGCGGAATAAGCTTCGGCTCACCGCAGGAATAGTCGGCAACCTGCCTCCGTGTGAACTTTTTACCCTCATCGCCGATAACGAGGCCCATACCCTCGTGACCCGTGGTCGGGCATAGCCAAGCGCCGACGGTAACGCCTCTTTCTTTGAAAAACGCAACCTTCTGCTTTAAATCTTCGACCTCGCGCAAAAAGCGTTCTTTATCACCGAATATGTTTCTTATAATGATAAAGAGCTCAGCGCCGATATCTTTTGCGAGCCTTGCGTATTCCTCCCCCCAGCTATCAAGCTTCTCTATCGGGAGCTTTATCGGAATTACAGTGTTATATTTGCGTGATGCTTTTTCCATAGTACCTCTCCGTGTGTTTTTTACAGTTTCATTATATCATTATCCCTCTGTCTTATCAAGAGTGTTTTGATAAAAATAGGTTGATTTGGTGTGGCTTTGGTGTTATAATATTTTCATATAGTAAATATCCGTACAATAAAGAAACGGAGGATTTTATGGTAAAACTGAAATTTGCAGGGAGAGTTTTATCAAGTATTTTGATCTTTGCGCTTGTTCTTGCATCGCTCCTCACTCTTGCGGCTTGCAAGAAGGGCGGTAGTAATGGCGGCTTGTCGGATGACGAAATCTTACCTGTTGAGGTAGTGATTGACAAGGATTACAGGATAATATACGACGGCGCAAACGAAAGAGCGGGCAAGGCTGCGGGTTATCTTCAAAGCGCTCTTTTCAGGAAATACAGAGTGCTTCTCAGAATCTGCAAGGATACGGAAGAGCCCGTAGGCGAAAAGGAAATACTCATCGGCAGTACCTCGCGTGAGAACGGAGGGGAAAACGCAACTGAATTTGGCAGCGGAGGATGGACAGTGTATACTAAAGACGAAAAATGCATAATCAAGGGGGCGACCGGGTCGGCGCTCACCGAGGCGGCGGATTATTTTGCCGAAAGCCTCGTAAAAAACGATAGCGGTATGCTGACGTTTGCTCACGCAAGCGCAAAAACCGAGCACAAGACTGATGCGCTTGCCGCGCTTGAGTTGACGCTCCGCGTAGCGACCTTCAATATAAAAAACGGCAGCGGCGTCGGTCACGAGATGTATAAGCTTGCCGAGCATATCGCGCCCTTGGCGCTTGATATTGTGGGCTTACAGGAGGTAGACGTTGGCACAAGCCGCGCAGGCGGGATCGATACGCTGAAGGAGCTTGCCGAGGCGGCGGGGTTCAAGTATTACGCCTTTTCTCCCGCGATAGACCATAGAGGCGGCAAGTACGGTCACGGCATTATGAGTAAATACCCGATCGTGAGCTATGAAACCAAGCTGCTCACAACGCCGGCGGAATACGAGCAAAGGGTATACGGCCACGCAGTCCTCGATGTCGGCGGCGAGCGCATTGACTTTTATAATACGCACCTCTCTTTTGAGAATACGGACGTGCGCCGTGCTCAGTTCGCGGAGCTGAGCGCAGCGATAGGAAACAGCCGCGGATTTATCCTCACAGCAGATTTCAACACTGCTGATAAGAGTGAGCGCGAGCTTATCGAGGGCGGTGTCCTTGTAAATCTTGGTCAGCACGTAACATTCCCTACAAAGGGGACGGCGATCGACGATATTATTTTGCACGCAGGTTGGGATATCCTTGCCTCGGGAACGCTTCTGTCTGACACAAAGAGCGACCATAATCTACTGTGGGCAGAGGTGCATTTTGCGGGGTAGGGAGCGAATTTGGATGGTTGGTCGTAGCTAAGTCTAAACAGCGCAATAATAAAACTGACTGTTACATAGGCACGGTCAGTTTTTTTGTTAAAGTTCCCTTATTTCTGATATAATAATAAGGAAATATTCCCTCAAAACGTTGACAAATTCCTTATAATATGATATTATTTAAGGGAACGAAAGTGAGGTTAAGGTTATGAGAACATTTAACTACTCCAAAATTAAAGATCAAAAATGGGATTCCGAGTTGCTCGGCTTGATAGCGGCAATCTACAAGGAAGCCGGAAAGCAAGAGATGTATCTCAAGCAACGCCCCGAAGAGCTTGAAAAGCTCGTAGAGATAGCGAAAGTACAAAGTACGGAAAGTTCCAATGCGATAGAAGGTATCGTTACAACGAATACGAGAATCAGGCAGATCGTAGAGGATAAGACCACGCCCAAAAACAGAGATGAGCAAGAGATTGCAGGATATCGTGATGTTTTAAATATCATCCACGAGAGCTTCGATGCTATTCCGATTACTCCAAATTACATTCTGCAGCTTCATAAAATATTGTATAGCCACATGAACAACCCGGCGGCTGGCAGAACAAAAATCGTGCAGAATTATATCAGCGCCACCTATCCCGATGGCAGTACGAGAACGCTGTTCACTCCGCTTGATCCTTTTGAAACACCGACTGCCTTGGAGAACATCTGCAATGAGTTCAATCGTGTGATAGGCAATAACGAGCTTGAGCCATTGATTGCCATTCCAATATTTATTCACGATTTTCTTTGCATCCATCCGTTCAATGACGGAAACGGCAGAATGAGCAGATTGCTCACAACTCTGCTCCTCTACAGAAGCGGCTTTTATGTTGGAAAATATATTTCCCTCGAAGCAAAGATAGCCAAGAATAAGGACTTGTACTACGATGCTTTGGGTGAAGCGCAGAAAGGTTGGCATGAAGGAAATGCGGATGCCGTTCCTTTCATTAAATATCTGCTTGGCACGATACTTGCAGCCTATAAGGATTTCGAAGATAGATTTGCACTTGTAGAAACAAAGCTACCGGCGCTTGAAACGGTTCGCCGCGCAACGATGAATAAAATTGGCAGATTTTCCAAGCAAGACATCAGAGAGTTGTGTCCTTCTTTGAGCATAAGCTCTATCGAAGGCGCACTCCGTAAAATGGTTGCCGAAGGAGAGATTAAACGCGAAGGAAACGGAAAGAATATCCGCTACTTTAGGCTTAAGTGAAAATTAAGGTTTTTGATACGCGAAAATTGTGTCGCAATACTCCAATGCGAGCACGCAACAACGTTGCGGCACTGCGTGCTATGCTCCGTTAAACGGAGCGCTCGCGGAGCAATCTGCGCTCGCTCGCTCGAATGCGAGCATTCGGACTCGACTTCGCCCCGATTATGTAGCCGTACCGGCTCGACGGTCGGTTTTAGCTTGAGCCTTAATAACCCGATAACAAAAAGAGGTAACCACAAGGGTTACCTCTTTTTGTTGGTGGACCATCTAGGATTTTGACGGCGAGCGTCAATATTCCTCGCCTTGCCGCTTACAAGCGAGCTTGACGCGCTCTGCGGCGGGAATGCGAACCTAATTCTGCTGCTGATGTGCTATTGATGAATTGTTGCGTTTTTTTGATAAATAGTAGATATTTGATGCTTTCGTGTGTTTTTATCCGCAGAACTTCGTTTCGTCGGACTAGATAGTCCACCAAACAAAACAAAAACCCCGACATACGTCGGGGCATTTTGCTTGGTGGACCATCTAGGACTCGAACCTAGGACCGACCGGTTATGAGCCGGTAGCTCTAACCAACTGAGCTAATGGTCCATATTTAGTTTTTTGTTATGAAATATTTGTGCCGGTGCGACCAGTTATACTCCTATTCGGCGCAAAGACTAAAGTCTTTGGTGCTACGCACTACGTTCGTCTTGCAACGAACCGCCGCGGAGCAATCTGCGCTCGCTCGCTCGAATGCGAGCATTCGGACTCGACTTCGCCCCGATTATGTAGCCATAGCTCTAACCAACTGAGCTAATGGTCCATATTCAGTTGTGCGCTTTGTCACTATGGTATTATATCAAATATTAATCAATAATATGTTAACAAAAAGTGAATAAAGTATTAAGTTTTTATAAATCCTTCGACAAATTTTAACTATTATCTTCAAAATTGGAGCATAGCATTGTATAAAATACAATTATGTGCTATAATTGCATTGGATTATTAGTGATATGGCACGTGTACTTCGACCTTGTGAAACGACATTAAAGCTTATGCCGTATGGAAAGGGAACTTAATGAAAAGATTTTTAGCGTTGATAATGATAATAACCCTGTTTTTGCTTTCGCTTTGCTCGTGTGATAAGTACGTAAGCTCGTATAGCGCTATCGGACTTGTCAGAAGTAACACCTCGCATAGCTGCGAGGCGAGCTTTCTCTCGCTTGAGGGCGAGCTTGTGTTTAAAATAAAGAGTTCGGGCTCCGGAGAGGGAGATATTCAGTTTTCCGTCAGGGCAGAGGAGGGTGAAATTCACCTCTATTACGATATCTACGGAACTAAAACCGAGCTTGCGCACGTAAAGGCGGGAGAAAATCTGAGTGACAGAGGCGGATACGTAGAGGGTGGTAAAACCGTTTACATAATTATCGAAGCCGCAAAGGGAAGTCGCGGCAAGGTGTCCGTCGAGCTTGACGGTTAAACGCCTTCGTAAATTTTTACTTCGGGAGATACTAGTTTACTAAAAAGGAGAATGAAATATGGAACGCAGGAGATTTAAACCGCTCGTTGATAAGCTCTTCTTTATATTGTTTATTCCAACCCTGCTTTTGCTGATCGCGATAACCGTGATTTCGGCTTTTGCGCCGCTCTCACTTCTCGTGGTGATTCCGCTCGACATTTTCGTGCTCTATTTCTTTGTTTCTCCGTTCTTCGGATACGTCGAGTTGAGAAAGACCTCACTCTTTATTAAATACGGCTTTTTTATGAAAAAGGATATACCGTATAACAGGATAAGGGGAGTCGAAAAAAAGAGAAAATTTCACACGGAGTCGATGCTCTCCCTCAAAAACGCCATAGAGCACGTCGATATTAAGTATAATACCTTTGACGTAACGACCGTCAGCGTCGTCGGCAACGATAAGCTCATCGAGCTGATAGAACACATCATAAAAAAATGACGCCTCAATGTTTGCGGCGCTAACTCATATTATAAAAATAAAGAGAGAACAAAGCGGTTTTATAGCCGAAGTGTTCTCTCTTTTTTGTTAGTGAACATTGCCAATCAAACAAGTAAACTATATTACTGTTCGCATATAATATTCATGAAATACAAACAAATGTTTACAATCCCTCGGTAAAGAAGCAGGGATAACCAGCTTTTTCGTGCGCGTCGATGAGCTCGTCGCACATAGCGATGATATCATCTATCGAGAGCTCTGCGGAGGTGTGGGGATCCATCATAGCCGCCTGATATACCTTGCGTCTGTCACCTGTTACGGCTGCCTCAACGGTGAGGAGCTGAGGATAGATATTGCTTGCGTTCATTGCCGCGAGCTGAGTGGGAAGAGCGCCGACGTAGGTGGGGTGGATTCCCGATGCGTCAACAAGGCAGGGAACCTCAACCGTGCACTCCGCGGGAAGGTTGGTGATAAGACCGTTATTAAGCACGTTGCCGCCAATCTTGTAGGGCTTATTTGTTACGATAGCCTCGATGATACCCGAGCCGTACTCACGGCTGCGCTTGTGCTCAATGTTACCGCCTGCGTAGATCTCTTCCTTCTGCTGCTTCCATCTTGCAATCTGATTTACGCAGCGCCTTGGATATTCGTCGAGCGGAATGTTGAATTTCTCAATAAGCTCGGGATAGTTTTTCTTTATGTAGAAGCAGTTATATTCGGCGTTGTGCTCGCTGCTCTCGGTGCAGTAGTAGCCGAGCTTATCAATATAATCGAAACGCACCATATCATCGTGCTTTTCGGTCGCGTTTTTCTTCGCGGCAAGCTCGCGTACGAGGGGATAAAGATCGTTGCCTTCCTTGTCGGTAAGCTTAAGGAGCCATGCCATATGGTTGATACCCGCGATCTCTGCGATGTAATTTTCTCCGTACTGCTCGGTAAGACCAAGCTTTCCAAGGAGCGACGGAACGCAGACCTGCACGCTGTGGCAAAGACCTACGGTCTTGACCTTGGTAAATCTCTGCATATAGTTCGAGAGCATACACATAGGATTCGTGTAGTTAAGCAACCACGCATCGGGGCAAACCTCCTCGATATCGTTCGCAAACGACTTCATAACGGGGATGGTACGGAGCGCACGCATAATACCGCCGATGCCGAGCGTGTCGGCAATAGTCTGACGCAGACCGTATTTCTTCGGTATTTCAAAGTCGATAACCGTGCAGGGCTCGTAGAGTCCTACCTGGATTGCGTTGATGATAAAGTCAGAACCGCGGAGCGCGTCCTTTCTCTCGGGTATTCCGAGGTACTTTTTGATAACGGTCTTACCGTCGTTGTACTTCTTGTTGAGAGCCTCTATAAGCTGATAGGATTCGTCAAGTCTTTCGCCGTCAATATCGTAAAGGGCGATCTCGAGCTCTTTATTTATGCTTTCACATAGCATGCAGTCGCCGAGAACGTTCTTTGCGAAAACGGTACTTCCCGCACCCATAAACGTAATTTTAATCATTGATAATCTCCTTATAGTCAGTTAATTTTGGTCGATAATTTTGCGTGAGCGTTCAACTTCCCATATATTTTAACATATTTTTTTAAATAATACCATTGAAAAATGTCACCTAAATATGGTAAAATGTCACTATAAAAATAAAGGGAGCCGTATATGAGATATAAAGCGCTGATTGAGGACAAGGGATATGCTGATCTTTCGCCCTGCGATGCGGGCAGAGAGGATTGCGAAAGCTTGTATAAGTTTGGACCGCGTATAAGGAATTACTACCTTATACATTTCGTAATATCGGGAAGTGGAATCTTCAAAACGAAAGGATTCGAATATACGCTCGAAAAGGGCGAGGCATTCATCATAAAGCCGGGAGAGGTGACGGTCTACCAGGCGGACTCGGAGGATCCGTGGGAATATATCTGGATTGGCTTCAGAGGCAAGCTCGCAGATGGCTTCGCTAATGTTCCGGACACCTTCACGTATGACGGAAGCTTGGTTGCCGAGCTTGAGGAGGCTATATCTGCCGAGGTTGGCAGAGAAGCGCTTTTATCGGGTATAGCCTTCAAGCTCTACGCGCGCCTCGTTGAAGAAAAGAGCAAGGCAGACTTTCCGAATAAGGTCAAAAGCTATATAAACGCGCACTATATGGAGGATGTCACGATCTCCGAGATAGCCGATAATCTTGGCTTGAACCGCAAATATCTCGCGAGGATATTCAAGGAAGAGAACGGCATCTCGATGCAGGAATACCTGATAAATAAAAGGCTTCACGAGGCGAAAAAGCTTCTGAAGCTTGGTTATAACGTTGAGGAGAGCGCCTATATGGTTGGTTATAATGATCCGTTTTGCTTCTCGAAGGCGTTTAAAAAGAAGTACGGTGATTCACCTGCAAAGTATAAAGCTTAATATGTGTTGGGTAGCCAATACCAACGTGAGTTGAATACGTTTTACGTGGTGAATTTTCGTAATAACGCATCAAAAATCTTGCAATATGGCTAAGTATAAATAAAATAAGAGTGGATAAAACGTTGACGGTAAAGTCGGTGTCTATCCACTCTTTTTTTTTGCGCACTTTATGAAATTTTACTTGAAATTGTGTTACGGGGTGGGGGATTTTGCTTTAATTCGTGTCGTTTATACCTATAAGACGCTTCGCGCGGTCGATATCCGCGCTGCTCGGAACTCTTACGCCCTCGAGGGGGTAGGGAATGCGGAGAGCCTCGTATTTTGTCTTGCCGAGTTCGTGATAGGGAAGCACCTCGACCTGCTCGATGTTATCGAGCGTACGGATAAATTCACCGAGCGCTGTGAGGTCATCCTCACCGTCGGTGTATCCGGGGACGAGCACGTAACGGATACGCGTGGGCTTACCGAGCTTCGAAAGGTATCGCGCGAACTCGAGCGGGGCATCGTTTGCGTGGGAACAGAGCTTTTTGTGCTCTTCTTTGTCCATATGCTTTATATCAAGCATCACAAGGTCGGTTACACTGAGTAGCGTGTTGAATTTTGCAAGGATATCGCTGTCGAATCTGAATGTAATGCCCGAGGTATCGAGGCAGGTATGTATACCGGCTCTCTTCGCTTTTTCAAAAAGCTCGGTGAGGAAGTCTATCTGCATAAGCGGCTCGCCGCCCGTTGCGGTAATACCGCCCGTCTTGTAGAAGGGGATATTACGTGTCATCCTCTCAAGGATCTCGTCTGCCGTAAGCTCGTATTTCGCGTGCGAAATCTCCCACGTGTCGGGGTTATGGCAGTAAAGACAGCGCATAGGGCAGCCCTGGAAGAAGACCACGAAGCGCACACCGGGGCCGTCTACCGTGCCAAAGCTTTCAATCGAATGTATTTTGCCTTTTTGCATATCAGAGCGCCGAGTGGAAGGTACGGGAAATAACCTCGTCCTGCTGAGCCTTCGTAAGCTTGATGAAGTTTACGGCATAGCCAGAAACTCTTATCGTAAGCTGAGGATAAAGCTCAGGGTGCTTCTGCGCGTCAAGGAGAAGCTCCTTGTCGAATACGTTAACGTTCAGGTGGAAGCCGCGCTTTGCGGTGTAGCCGTCAAGAAGCGCAACGAGATTGTTCTCTCTCTCGTCATCGGTCTTACCGAGTGCGGAGGGAACTATCGTGAAGGTGTTTGAAATACCGTCCTGCGAGTCGGTGAAGGGAAGCTTTGACACCGAAGCGAGGGATGCAACCGCGCCGTTCTCATCTCTGCCGTGCATTGGGTTAGCGCCGGGTGCGAAGGGCTCGCCTGCCTTTCTTCCGTCGGGGGTAGAGCCTGTATTTTTACCGTATGTAACGTTTGAGGTAATGGTAAGTATCGAGGTGGTTATCTCGCCGTTGCGGTATGCCGCGTTCTCGCGAAGATAGCTGATAAAGGTGTGGAGAACCTCCTTTGCGATACTGTCGACGCGGTCATCGTCGTTACCGAACTTGGGGAAATCTCCCTCGACCACGTAATCGCTCGCAATTCCGTTTTCGTTTCTGATCACGCGCACCTTTGCGTACTTGATAGCGGAGAGTGAGTCAGCAACGACCGAAAGACCTGCGATACCGGTAGCAAACCAGCGTTTAACGTCCCTGTCATGGAGCGCCATCTGGAGTCTTTCGTATGAGTATTTGTCGTGCATATAATGGATGATATTAAGCGCGTTAACGTAAACGCGGGCAAGCCATCTCATCATATCGCGGTATTTTTTCATAACGTCCTCGTAGTCGAGGTAATCGCCCGTGACGGCTCTGTACTCGGGGCCGACCTGCTGGCCGCTGATCTCGTCAACGCCGCCGTTGATAGCATAGAGCAAGCACTTTGCGAGATTTGCTCTTGCGCCGAAGAACTGCATCTCCTTGCCGACTCTCATTGAGGATACGCAGCATGCGATAGCGTAATCGTCACCGTGAACGGGACGCATAAGGTCGTCGTTCTCGTACTGGACCGCGTGGTGCTCTATGGATATCTTGGCGCAGAATTTCTTGAAATTCTCGGGAAGATGCTCGGACCAAAGCACCGTGAGGTTGGGCTCGGGAGCGGCACCTATGTTATTGAGAGTGTTAAGATAACGGAAGGACATCTTTGTAACGAGGGGCTTACCGTCGGTATCAAGACCGCCGATAGACTCGGTTACCCAGGTGGGATCTCCCGCGAAGATCTGATCGTAATCGGGCGTTCTCGCGAAGCGCACCATACGGAGCTTCATAACGAACTGGTCGATGATCTCCTGAACCTCTTTTTCGGTTATAACTCCTGCCTTGAGATCGCGCTCTGCGTAGATATCAAGGAAGGTAGAGGTTCTGCCAAGGCTCATTGCCGCGCCGTTCTGCTCTTTGACAGCGGCAAGGTAGGCGAAGTAGAGCGCCTGAGTTGCCTCGCGAAGCGTTGTTGCGGGCTTCGAGATATCGCAGCCGTAGATCTCGGCGAGCTTCTTTAACATCTCGAGAGCTCTTATCTGCTCGGAGAGCTCCTCTCGCTCGCGGATGACCTCGAGGGACATCGTGGATACTGTGGTATCCTTCTGGAACTGCTTGTCCTCAATAAGCTTGTCAACACCGTAAAGAGCAACTCTGCGGTAGTCGCCGATAATTCTTCCTCTGCCGTAGGCATCGGGAAGACCTGTGATTATATGGTTGGTGCGGCACTTGCGCATCTCGGGGGTGTAAGCATCGAAAACGCCCGCATTGTGCGTCTTTCTGTGCTCGGTAAAGAAGTCTACTATCTCGGGGTCTACTTCGTAGCCGTGATCTCGGCAAGCCTTGACAGCCATGCGTATACCGCCTGCGGGCATAAGCGCGCGCTTTAACGGCTTATCGGTCTGCAGACCTACTATCTTCTCTTTATCCTTATTTATATAAGCTGCTCCGTGCGAGGTAATGGTGGATACGGTCTTTGTATCCATATCAAGAGCGCCGCCTGCGGCGATCTCCTCCTTCATAAGCTCGCTGACCTTTTGCCAAAGCTCGGTAGTATCCTCCGTCGGACCCTCAAGGAAATCCTCTGATCCGTAATAAGGTGTGTAATTCTTATGAATGAAGCTTCTGACGTTGATCTCGTGCACCCATCTGCCTTCTTTAAAGCCGGTCCATTCTTCTCTCATTTTTTCTCCTTTCCGTACGTCCTCGCCGATACCGCGATAAAAGCTATCGCATATTACGGCGTAGCCTCAGTCGGGGAATAGAGTCCCCCGCGAAGCTCTATATATGATAAATATTTTTTTAACAATCAAAAAAACTGCCGGACAGAACCCTATCTGCCCGAACAGTCGGCAAAACCGAATCCGAATCAAAGGAACTCGGTCATAATATAGCAAATATCCGAAGGGGATCGGATAAAAATTTGCAGCAAACGTCAACGAAAAGACTTTTAGCCTTTTCGACATTCTATAATCATTATATCAATTAAAAAGGTATTTGCCGCTGTTTCGGACTATATTATAACATTTTATACTAAAAAAGTCAATATAAAAGACTCAAAAAATACTAAAACCTGCAGGGTTTGTCCGTCGGTTGAAAAAACTCCGCCGCCACTCGTGTTTTTTTATACAAATTTCATAAAAAGAGCATTTTGGAGAAGATGCCTTTGCGAGCGGGAAATCCTGAAAAAGCGAGCGTTTATGCGAATTTGGGCGCGTCAGACTCGGGTTAATGGCGTCTAAGGGACAAAAAATAACAAAATATTAATAAATTTTTAAAAAACTCTTGACATTATTATATATATATGTTAAAATATTTACATAAATACTTTTAATTCTTTTAAGGAGATAGACAAATGCCTGAAATCAAATATGAAGTAGTAGAAAAGATCGGTATCGTCAGCGAGGGTAACAACGGTTGGAACAAGGAGCTTAACCTTATCAGCTGGAACGAGAGAGAGCCCGTATACGATATCCGTACATGGTCTCCCGACCACGAAAAAATGGGCAAGGGTATCACCATTAC
The DNA here is from genome assembly GCA_045654585.1 of Eubacteriales bacterium. GTDB lineage: Bacteria > Bacillota > Clostridia > Oscillospirales > CAG-272 > UBA1740. The sequence continues at coordinate 10,439 of JAZONS010000048.1, read as the reverse complement.
CAAGGAAGAGGCTAAGGCTCTCCTTGATATGCTTAAGACCCAGAATCTCGACTAATACATATTTCGGGGGTTAACAAACTCTTTGAAAGCAATATTTATATTGCTTCTGCCCGGCTGAAAGCGCGGGCAAGGCTTCCGCTGCGGGCTTTGATAACGACAATCGAAAGTCGAAATCCTTGAATTACGACCGCAAATCCGAGATTTGCGCCTCAAATTTTGCGAGGAAAATTCGTCAATTTCTGTTGCGATGATATAGATACAAAAATCCACTTTGTTTTTTTGTTTGGCTGATGTATCAGCCGCGAAAAGGCTTTTCCGCTTTTTCGATATTCTATAATCATTATATGAGCCGCCGGAGAGAATATCCGCGAGGGAAAACCCTTTCGGAAAAAACGGAAAAATACTGCCGGAATTTTTGAAAGAGAAAAGATTGGGGCGGCATTCTTTCGTGCGCAAAAAATGCAAATTCACCCCATAGGTGAGTGGCATATGCGCGAAACGTTTTTTGAGGCTTCACGCCTTGAATAGTGTGTGCTGTATACTATCGAATATATCAAATGGGCAACCTGTCAAAAGAGCGGCAGGTTGCTTTTTTTGTGCTGAATAGGAGTATATGTTCACCGTTGGCGAACGCGATATGCACCTTCGGTACGCGATATTGTTTTGCGTTGCAAAACAGCGATATTATCTCGCTGTGCGAGCTAGCGATATTATTCCGCTATGCGGAATAGAGATATGCCGCGAACTGCGCGGTGTGAGGATTTATATGTAGCGTACTTTCAACAACATTCATAAAACGAACATATTTCGTTTTATGAATATATCGCTATCGAGCAAAGCGAGATAATATCGCATTTGCGGAGCAAATATATCTCATTCATTTTGAATGCATATTTCAAAATGAATATATAGCTTACCGAATGAAATGAGGTAATTATTATGCGCGGCGTGAGGGAACTTTAGTATAGAAAAACACCGTATTGCAAATAAAAGTTTGCAATACGGTGCTGAAATTTAATTTTGTACCGAGATTGGCTATGCCGATTTCGGTGTTTTTTTATCGGAAATTATTCCGTTCTGAGAGCCACTACGGGATCCTTCTTAGCTGCGCTCTTTGAGGGGATAAGACCCGAAACAAGAGTGAGAATGATACTGATGACAACAAGAGCCGCCGCAGCGGTGATGGGAAGCTGAGCTTTGAGGTTTGGTATACCTGTAAGTGCGTTGAGAATGAGGTTGACGGGTATGCAAAGCACGTAGGTAACTATAACGCCGAGAAGTCCGGATACAAGACCGATAATGATAGTTTCCGCGTTGAACATACGGGATACGTCCTTCTTGGATGCGCCGATAGCGCGGAGCACACCGATTTCCTTCGTTCTTTCCTGAACCGAAATAAGAGTGATAACACCTATCATTATCGAGGAAACTACGAGGGATATGGAAACGAACGCTATAAGAACGTACGTGATGGCGTCTATAATTACGGTAATGGAGGACATCATGATACCAATGATATCGGTATATGCTATTTTCTTGTCCTCGGAAACGCTGTCGTTGTATTTATCTATCTCCGCTTCGATAATATCCTTGTTTGCGAAGCTGGATGCGAAAATGTTTATCTTGCTCGGAGAATCGAGGTCAAGGCAACCGATTTTAACGAGTACGTCCTCGTACTTGGATTTTGAAAATTCGGTGATTTCGTCGTAGTAGGTAGCAAACTGCTCGGTGGTAGCCGCGGCGAGAGTTGCGCTCAGAGCCGAAACCTTCATTGCTTCGGGCATATTAGCCATAGCCTTTTCCGTAGCGTCGGAAATTTGTGCCGCAACCATTTCTTCGACGTTGGGACGGAGCAGCTCTTTTATTTCGTCAAGCGTCAGCTTATCGAAGTAAGCGGAAACCGACGACGGATCAACACCCGATTCGGTAAGCGTTTTATTGATCATTTCAATAGCCGCATTTTTGTCGGTGAACATGGAAAGCATCTGATTTACACCGGCATCGAGATTTTTCTCAATAGCCGCAAGGCACTGCATTTTAACGTAAACGTTTGCCTTTTCGGTGTCCGAGAGCTTTTCAACGTAGGAGAGGAACTGAGTCTTTTTCTCCTCTGCCGAGAGCTTTCCGGATGCTTCCTTGAAGGGCAGACCTGTAAGAATGTCATAATCGGGTCTTTCAAGCTGAGCTTTTACTACTTCGGATTCGAGCGCGTGTCTTATAACGTACTCGGTAAGAGCTGTGGTATATCCGATAGAGCCGGAGAGCATTGTTGTCTCCGCATCGGGATTGGGACGGATGATACCGACTACGGATAACTCGTAGGCGTCGCCGTATAGCGTGTTAAGAAGAAGCTTGTCGTCGCCTGCGTGCTTATAAGTTCCGTCCACGTTTTTAACATAGAAATCTGAGGGAAGTATAGTTTTGAATTTAAGACCGAGGATCTCTTCGTATGTCCATCTGGAGTTGTCCTCGGGAAGTGTGGTTCCGTTGACTGCCGCGTCTATGATATTATTGATCTCTGCCTCTGTGAGAAGTCCGAGAGCGTAGAGGGTAAGATCGTCGAGCTCGTTTCTCTCGTTAACGACGAGAACTATCTCGTTTGCCGCCTTAGGCCAGCTACCGTCGACGAGGTCGTACTGTGTTTCGAGCAGATCGTTGACGAGGTCCTTGTTTCCGCTTTCGTCAACACCGCCGGCAAGAAGCTCTTCCCAGAGCTTAACGCCGAACATCGAGCCTGCCATAGCGCTTGACATTCCTGTTGAGCCCGATCCGCTGTTGCCCGAAAGGTCCGAGCCGCCGGAAGCGAGTCCCATCATGAATTTTGCAAGCATATCGGAGATGATCTCTCCCTTGTCGGACTTGATTATATTGCCGTCCGGGTTAATGGTGTATATCGGGAGCTCGAGGTCATACGAATACTGTATTCCCGTTATCGCACGGCTGAGCTCGGAATCCTTGTTTGCGAGCTGCTCTTCGATATGAGCCTTGAATGAAGTAAGGTCGTTTTCATTGGCTTCGAGCTTGCTGAGAGCTTCAACGAGCTCCGCAATGAGCGGATCCTTATATATCGCGTCGTTTTCGTGACCGGCATCCTCGTCTTCGCCAAGCATGCTTTCTATAAGAGCCGATGCGTCTATCGTTGTGGATTCAAGCGTCAGAGGATAAGCCGAAAGCGTGGTTTCCTGCACGTGATTGATATACGTAGTCATACCCTGAGATACGGCGAGTATGAGCGCGATACCTATAATACCGATAGAGCCGGCAAAGGCGGTGAGCGTTGTTCTTCCTTTTTTGGTGAAAAGGTTCTTGAGTGAAAGCTTAAAGGCGGTGAAGAAGGACATCTTTGCCTTTTCTTTTTTTACGTTTCTTCTTTTGTGCTTTGTTTTCCACTTGGCAACTCTTTCGCTGAAGCTGCGTTTGAGCTTACCGTTTGTGGTTTCGTTGCAGGTTTTGTGCACGTATTCGGAAATACCGAGCGCTTCGGCGGTTGAATTAAGCTTTTCGCATTCCTCGGCTTCCTCTTCGGCGGAGAAGGGGTTACTGTCCTCGATTATCTCGCCGTCGCGAAGCTTGATTATTCTTGACGAGTATTGCTCCGCAAGCTCGGGGTTGTGCGTTACCATAATAACCAATCTCTCGCGCGAGAGCTCTTCGATAAGCTCCATTATCTGAACGCTGGTATTTGTGTCAAGCGCGCCGGTAGGTTCGTCCGCAAGAAGTATCTCGGGGTCGTTAACGAGCGCTCTTGCAATGGCAACTCTCTGGCACTGACCGCCCGAGAGCTGGCTCGGACGCTTGTTGTACTGGTCGGAAAGTCCCACTCTGTCAAGCGCGCGCTTTGCACGCTCAACTCTCTCGTCTTTTCCGATGCCCGCAATCGTCAGCGCGAGCTCAACGTTAGCAAGAACGGTCTGGTGGGGAATGAGGTTGTAGCTCTGAAAGATGAAGCCTATTCTATGGTTACGGTATACGTCCCAGTCCCTATCCGTGTAAGATTTTGTGCTTCTTCCGTTGATTACCAGGTCGCCGTCTGAGTAATGGTCAAGACCGCCGATTATGTTAAGCAGGGTGGTCTTTCCGCAGCCCGACGGACCGAGGATCGAAACGAACTCGCTCCTGCGGAACGCTATCGACACGCCGCGCAGCGCGTGAACGACCTCGGAGGCGGTCTCGTAATCCTTTTTGATTTCTCTTAAATTAAGCATTTTTTCTCCATTTTGATAATATTTTGGTTTATAACATAATTCTATCACATAAATATGAACATTTCATTTTAAAATAAATAATATATTATTAACAATTTTACGCTTTTGCCTTGGCGAAAAAACGTTGGGGAAGTTAGCCGTTGTTACAAGGATTTTTACCGCGCTGCGGCAAAAAAATTCACCGCGCAGCCCGAACGCTGCAAAAGTCGCAAAAATTCCCGTTTTTTAAAATTGCTTACTCGTAAAGGTCTAAGTGAAAAAACGATTGCTTTTGTTCATTGTTGCGTAAAAATTTTAAAAAAATTCACAAAAACTATTTATTTTTCACAAAGAATATGCTATAATAATATTGCGGAGGAAAAATCGGGGAAAAGATTGCCGATGCGCGTCTTTCTCCCGCGGTGTGCCGAGCATCCGGCGCATCCGTTACTCCGTAGAATTTCAGAAAGGAGCTCCCTGTCAGGAGCAAGGTACGGTTTATGAAAATATCGGTTTACGGAAAGCAGATGAACGTTCGCGAGAGCCTCGAGGTGCTCATCGAGAAGAAGCTTCAGAGGTTTGACAAATTTTTCGGTGAGGATACTGAAGCGTTCGTAACCTGTAAGGTCAGAAAGGGCGTTAAGATCATCGAGGTAACCATAACCTACGGAACTACGGTGTTCCGCGCGGAAGAGGAAAGCGATACGTTTATGACGGCGCTTGACCGTACGGCAGAGAGCCTTGAGAGGCAGATCAGGAAGAACAAAACGCGTCTTGAAAAGAAGGTTAAAAGCGGAGCTTTCGTTATCGAGGAGTTTGACGATGACGAGTACGTTGAGGAGCCCGAATTCAAAATAAGAACGAAGAGCTTCCCGTTCAAGCCCATGTCACCCGAAGAGGCTATCTTGCAGATGAATCTTTTGGGACACAGCTTTTTCGCATTTACCGATGCACAAACGCTCGAGGTATGCGTTGTTTATAAGCGTAAGGACGGAAATTACGGTCTGATAGTTCAGGAAAAGTGACGTTTTCGCAGCTTCAAAAAAACGGGAAAATAACTCAAAACATCAAAAATGTCCTTTTATTTATGAAATGTTTATAATTTATTAAAGAATAAATATACAAATTGCACAACTTCAAAACATAAAACTTGTTAAAAGGGTAGAAGTTGGAAAACCACTCTTGATTTCCTAAAATGTTTATGTTATTATATTAGACGGTAGAGTAGAGTGTAAACGGTGCTTCGATGTTTATCGGCGCCTCTCTTGTTGGCAAAACGGGAATTGCCGACGAACACGAAGCTACCCGTCGCTGCCCCAGTGCCGTAAGGCAGCGGCTAAAAAATTCACTTCGGCAAATTAGAAAAGGAGACTTATGAAAAAAAGAATTATCTGTTTACTTCTTGTCATGATCATGGTTCTTTCTTGCTTTGCAGGCTGTAGCCTTCTTGGCGGTAAGGATAATGGTGGTGACGAGACTCCCGACGACGGTACCGTAGATAGCTACGCACCCGACGTCGGAGCTGACGGTGGCCCCCCTGTAATCGGTGGCGGTACCGAAGATGAAGGTGATTGGTGGGAAAACATCAAGTATGATGAGACCAACCTTATCTTCATGATGACCAAGTGCTCGAACAACGAAGAGCTTTCATCCGGATGCGAGAGATATCTTGCAGGTGTTGGTGAAGACGTTGGAACCGAGAACATTGACAAGCTCGTTAAAGAAAGAAATGATAACGCATACGATCTTACAAACGTAACACTTACATACAAGTACTACGAAGATAACGCAGAGCTCTTCGGTTTCTCGAAGATGTATGACGTTATCGAGAAAGAGGTATTTGCTCACGACAGTTCTACTCCCGATATGTACTGCAACTGGATGACAGACCTTCTTGTATGTTCCCTTAAGGGTTGCTTCGCTAACCTCTACTCTAAACAATATGGCACAGGCGACTACAAGGGCAACAACCACTTCAACCTTGCTAACAGCGGTTACATGGCAGACCTTATGGGTTCGCTTACTCTTTCTACTCAGAAGATCTACGTTGTAGCATCCGACTATTTCATTGACCTTATCCGTGCGTTCTTCGTTGTTCCCGTAAACGTAACGCTCTTCAATGAAATCGCTCCTACAATGTATCCCGACGTTACAAATCCCACCATCGATACCTTCCTTGAGGAAGTTAAGCCTTGCGATTGCGCAAACGAGGACAAGGATACTGCTTGTACCAAGGATTGTGAAGAAGGCGGATGGACCTACGACAGACTTATCGAGTTCAGCCAGGCTATCTATAAGCCCAACGGAACAAGCACTACCGAGAACATCAATGACAGACTTGGCTTTGCTCTTGGTGCTAACGGTCTTCCTGCAGCAGGTCTTGTTTACACTTCTTCTGTAACCATTATCAATAAGGTATGGGACAAGGACGCTAAGAAGTACAACTACTCTTATCCCACCGAGAACCAGGGTCTTTACGATCTTGCTGCTAAGATCTCCGATATGATGGATAAGAACGGTGTATACTACGTAACAACTAACGATGCTCAGGGCCTTAACTTCGAAGGCACTAAGACTCCCCTTCTTGCTATACGTAACCAGTTCACTACCGATAAGCTTCTCTTTGGTGGTATCATACTCGTAGGTTCTCTTGAGTATCAGTCCTACCAGGATATGAAGACCTCTACCAGAGGCGGATTCGGTGTTGTTCCTGTTCCCGTATACAAGGCAGGCGACGATTACCTCACTCAGATCCACGTTGTTGGACGTGCAGGCGCTATCAGAGCTAACACTGAGAAGTTCGTACAGTGCTCCGCATTCCTTCACTATCAGTCTTGCAACTCTCTTGAGATCAAGAACGATTACTATGACTACACCCTCGTTTACGGCGCAGCTTCGGGCGAGAACGGCGTATTCGGTAACGTAGAGATGCTTAAGTACATCCGTCAGAACGTTCGTACATCCTTCGATAAGCTCTTCGAGGACGCTATCGGCTTCATGTATGCAGACGTTGATAAGGATTCTGCAAAGAACAGATACCATGCTCTTCTTGCTGACAACGGTTACCAGTTCGCAGGTATGGCAAAGAAGTATGAGGAGCTTCAGCCCGTTAAGGCACAGGCTCTTCAGAACCTTGAGGCAGAGTACACTAAGCTTCCCGCATAATTTGCTCTTAGGAACGAATTGTGATCTGTTAAGTTTAACTTAACTTAATTTAATAAAGGATGCACAGCTTCGGCTGTGCATCTTTTTTTGTTCTCGCTTTGCCAGGACGTGAAATACTTGACACAGGAAGAAAAGTGGTATATAATAGTTATGCAAAAAAATCGCGCGCGCTATATATGCGTGTGCGTTAGAGATTAAGGAAAAGAAAAATGAAGATAATACTTGCATCCGCATCGCCGAGAAGGCGTGAGCTTTTATCAACCGTATGCAGCGATTTTGAGATAAAAACCGCAGAGACCGACGAAACTCTGGAGGAAAGTATCCACCCCCGTTTTGGCGTTGAAATACTCGCGGTAAGGAAGGGAAGGGCAGTTGCGGATACCCTCACCGAAGAGAGGATAAAAAACAGCATAATAATTTCCTCGGATACCTTAGTTGAGCTCGGCGGTGTTCCGCTCGGTAAGCCCGAGTCTGAGGCGGCGGCGAAGGAGATGCTCAAAAAACTGTCCGGAAAGCGTCATAACGTGCACACGGGTATAGCCGTTCACGCAGGCGGTAAGCTTTATTCCGGTGTTGCCAGCACGGGAGTTTACTTCCGCGAGATGACCGATGCGGAAATTGATGAATATATAGCGACGGGTGAGCCTATGGACAAGGCGGGCGCGTACGGCATTCAGGGGCTGGGCGGCAAATTCGTCGAGAAAATAGAGGGTGACTTCGATACCGTTGTCGGCTTCTCGATGAACCTGCTCGCGGCTCTCTGCGATAAAGCCGGCGTATCGGTTTGTAACTGACGGCAGGTACTCAAAATGATAAGATCAAAGAAAGAAAAAAGAGAAAGGCTTGCGGCGATAGTTGCAAGGCTCAAAGAGGTATATCCCGAGTCGGTTTGCGCGCTTGAATACGGCGGCGACCCTTGGAAGCTTCTCGTTATGGGAAGGCTCTCTGCGCAGTGTACTGATGCGAGAGTTAACGTAGTTTGCAAAGAACTGTTTGCAAAATACCCCGATTTTGCCGCCATGGCTGAGGCAGACCTTGCGGATATCGAGAGAATAGTTATGCCTTGCGGACTATACAGAACGAAGGCGGCTAACATAAAAGACTCGTCCGTTATGCTGAGGGATAGCTTCGGCGGAGCTCTGCCGGATACTATGGAGGAGCTGCTTCGTTTTCCGGGCGTTGGCAGGAAGATCGCGAACCTTTTGCTCGGTGACGTGTTTGGCAAGGGAGCTATCGTTTGCGATACGCACTGCATCAGGATATGCGGAAGGCTCGGAATGTATCCCGAGAGCCTTAAGGATGCCGTAAAGATCGAGTATATCTTGCGCGAGCTTATAGATATAAATGAAGGAAGCGACTTCTGCCATAGAATAGTGACCTTTGGCAGAGAGGTATGCACGGCAAGAGCGCCGAAGTGCGAGAGCTGCCCGCTTGGGGAGCTTTGCGAGAAGAAGCGAATATAGAACACTGCGTGTTCGTGATATAGACAGCGATGCTGTCGTGATATAACCTCGCTTTTGCTCGGACGCGAAAAAGGAGAAACCAATGATAACAAATAAAGCAATTCCGCTTCCTCGCCTGCGGCTACCCGTTGTTGTTGAGGGGCGGTATGACAAGAGCGCGATACTCGGTATGTTCTCGGGTGTGGTAATTACCACCGAGGGCTTTGGAATATTTAACTCTAAGGAGAAGCAAGCGCTCATCAGAAAGATAGCGGGGGACGGTATCATAATCCTCACCGACTCGGACGGCGGCGGCGCGCAGATACGGAGCTTCCTTTCGGGACTTGTACCGAAGGATAAAATATATCAGCTTTACATACCACGGGTCGAGGGTAAGGAGAGAAGAAAGACCCACCGCGGTAAGGCGGGACTGCTCGGTGTCGAGGGTGTTGGCGGTGATATTTTGCGCGGACTTCTTATGCCCTTTACCGAGGGGGAACAAATGCGTTCGCGAGGGAGTATAACATCGTTCGATATGTTCACTCTGGGACTCTCCGGCTCGGATAAGTCATCATCTCTGCGAGATGCCCTCTGCCGTGAGCTCTCACTCCCCGAGGGGATGAGCGCAAAAGCGCTCCTCGAAGCCTTGAACGTGGTAAGCTCACGCAGTGAAGTTGAAGAAGTTGTTAAAAAATTGACAAATATTTGACAAATATTTAATATTTGCTATTTACAAATTTATAAATTTGTGTTATAATACAGATTGATGGTTAAAATTAAGCTGGATAAGTAGGGTTTTAACCGCGTTATTTTGAGTTTAATTAAAAAAATTATATTAATGGAGGAACCAACCAATGGTAGAAAGAAAGAAAATTTCTATGGATGGTAACACCGCTGCCGCGCACGTATCGTACGCTTTCACAGAGGTTGCTGCTATCTATCCCATCACCCCCTCGTCCAACATGGCTGAGGTTACCGACACTTGGAGCGCATCCAACAAAAACATCTTTGGCGAGCCCGCAAAGAACATCTTTGGTCAGAACGTTAAGGTTGTAGAAATGCAGTCCGAGGCAGGCGCAGCAGGCACAGTACACGGATCTCTTGCAGCCGGCGCTCTCACCACCACTTACACCGCATCTCAGGGACTTCTTCTTATGATTCCCAATATGTATAAGATCGCCGGTGAGCTTCTTCCTTGCGTAATTCACGTATCTGCAAGATGTGTAGCTTCTCACGCTCTTAACATTTTTGGTGACCACTCCGACGTTTACGCATGCCGTCAGACCGGTTTCGCAATGATGGCAGAAACTAACGGTCAGGAAGTTATGGACCTTGGCGCGGTTGCTCATCTTTCGACCATCAAGGGAAGAGTTCCTTTCCTTAACTTCTTCGATGGTTTCCGTACCTCTCACGAGATCACCAAGGTAGCTGCTTGGGATTACAAGGATCTTGCAGAGATGGTTGACTGGGACGCTGTTGCAGCATTCCGTAACCGCTCTCTCAACCCCGAGAGCAACCCCTCTCTTCGCGGCTCTGCAGAGAACGGAGATATCTTCTTCCAGCACAGAGAGGCTTGCAACCCCTACTATGACGCTCTTCCCGCAATCGTTGAGGAGTACATGGACAAGGTTAACGCAAAGCTCGGTAC
>JAZONS010000047.1:0-3707 GCA_045654585.1 Eubacteriales bacterium | reverse complement strand
GGGAGGAAAGCTCCATCTTGACGGAAGTAAATATGACGTGGTTTACCGCACGGGTGAAAATTGGTCGAATTACACTCTTGAAGCGGATATATATTACAAGAGCGAAACACATGACTCCGGCTGGGCAGGTATGATCTATAACGTTCAGAATGGAAATACCTTCCAAAAGGCAGGTTTAAATCCAAACAAGGAGTATTCGCTCAACGGAAGAGTTAACGGTTCGTGGAAAAACGACGTCACAGGAATCAATAAGGGCTTTACTCTTCCCGATGACGTTACCTTTGGTAAAGAAATTCCTGTAAGACTTAAGGTTGTTTCATACAACAACAGTGCAGTATTCTATTACGCATTCCTTGACGGTAACGGCGCTATGATCGGCGATTACGTAAAGCTTCTTGCAATTGATAATATTCCCGCAGACACGCTCTCCGGTTCTATTGGCTTTATGACTTCAACGGGTTCGACAAAGTTTGCGAGCATTTGGGTAGATAACGTCAAGGTCAGTAACATAGCCGAGGACGATCTTTTGCTTCTTAAGCCGGGCGTTGCGGATATTTACGAGGCCGAGACCGGTATAGTAAATCCTCCTGTTGTGGTCGAGAAGCTTACATCGGCTCTTCCCGCAACCGAGGGCGAGCGTGCCGCTGTTGTTATCGCTGAGCTTGATAATGCTTTGAACGTGATCGGCAAGGACGGCACTGTTCTTGCTACGGCGGAAGAGTTCATTGATACGTACAGAAAGGTACTTATTCCCGCCTTCGTTGTTGATAGCACGGCAGAGGCAGATGCAATTGCAGCCCTCCTTCACGATAAGAATCTTACCGATGCATACGTTATGGCAAGCGCGGAAAATGCCGCTCTTGTAAAGCGCGTGCGTTTGGCAAATGAAACAACGGCGCTTATAAGCGGTGCTCTTATCTTCGGAGATCTTAATTCTCCCGAGGCAAGAAGTGCGGCAAGAGAGCTTGTTGTAGATAATATGAGCTTCGTTGCAGTAACAACGGCAGACGTTAATGAAGATACCGCGTTCTATTTCGCGGCAAGACAGGTGGCGCTTTGGGGCTTTGCGGATAATACCGCAGACGTTTATCGCGGCATTGCAAACGGATATCACGGTATCGTCAGCGAGAATATCGCTACGGTTTACGATGTATACGAGAGCATAATCGAGCCTACTGTAAGCGGAAAAACCCTTGTAATAGCGCACAGAGGCGTAAATTCGGGTGCAGATAATCCGTATCCCGAGAATACTCTTATGGCTATAAGAGCGGCAAAGGAGATATACGGTGCGGATGCGGTAGAGATCGATTTCGGTCTTACCAAGGATGGATACGTTATCCTTATGCACGACTCCACAATAGACAGAACAACTAACGGAACAGGTAATTTCTCCGATTACACTTTGGCAGAGCTTAAGGAATTTAAGGTAGATTGCGTAGCCGGTAAGGAAACCGAGATTCCCACGCTTGACGAGGCCCTCGTTCTCGCGAAGGAGCTCGATATCGTCCTTTATTGCCACGTAAAAACAAATACGGACGAAAATATTGCCGCGTTCAGCTATCTCGTTGATAAATATGACTGCAGTGATAGAGTACTCCTCTTTACAAGCTCTATGGAGAAATATAATTCCAACGTTGACCGTGTTGTTACGGGAACGGGATATGAGCTTACAGATAGCCCCGTGCTTATAGACGGAATACAGTTCACCGCAGGAAATCAGAAGGTATTGTCAAGCTACACCAAACTTATAGACGGTGTTGCGGCAATGAAAAAATGCCTCAATAAATATAATTTCCAGCCTCTGTTCTATGCTTATAATCAGCAGGGCGATATCTGGGCGGATGAATCCTTCTATTATCAGCTTTCCGCTCGCGGATTTGTAAATGTGCATTCGATAACCGACGGCCAGGCGAATATGGACAGTACTGCTCTTACGGGCTCCGGTGCTGTTGGATGGCTTACAAACAACCCTCAATATTGCGATGATTATCACTACGGAATTGACACAAGCACAGAAAAGCTGACGCTTGAGGTCGGAGAAACGATTAATACCTCAAAGGTACTCAAGCTTATAATGGGTACTGCAAACGCAGAATGCGGACTTATACAGGTTGACGGAAAGAATCTAACATCTATCGCTAACAGTTATACGCTCAACGAGGTTGGTGAGGTTACCGTAGTTTACTACGCAACACGTACCGCAGATGGCGGAAGTACGTACAGAGTTTACAGTGAGCCTGTCAAGATTTCATTTGTGCCAAAAAGTGTTGTTAATTTTACTCCTAAGTCAAGTATAACTCTTAGCTCCGGACTCGTATATAACGTATACGTTCCTGCGGTTGATTATCTCCAATCTTTCACTGTAGATGGTAAGACTTACGAAAACCTTGATCCTGTAACTCTTGATGACGGTAATAGGTATTATCATATTCCCGTATCACTTACTGCTTCTAAGGCTGCAAGAAACATAGTTCTTAAAGCCGTTATAATAATTGACGGCAATAATTACAATGGAACTTGGACTATGAGCATATCCAAGTATGCAAAGAAGGTTATTGAGGTTGGCGCAACCGAAGAAGTTACTCTCGTAAAAGATATTCTTTCGTACATCAGAGCGGCATACGCTTATTTCGATAAGTCTGACGCAGAGCAGCTCGCAATGATTGATGCAATTCTCGGTGAAAATTACGATTCAAGCAATGCGCCCGAGCTTAACGGCAACGCCATAGCTCCCTCAAAGGGTCTTAAAAGTGTAACTTATATTCTTAACGCAACGCCTACTATAAGATTCTATATTACGGGTAATGCTGATTCTTATACATTCTATGCGGACGGAGTTAAGCTTAAAACGGTAGTTGGAACGGATAAAGACGGAACGTACGTAGATATGGACGTTTACGCATATGCGATGTGTAAAACGATAACATACAATATAGACGGCGTAGAATCCGGAAGCTACCATATTAACAGCTATTATACCTTTGTAACAACAGACGAAGAATATAAAGACAATTCAGAACTTATAAACCTCGTAGCTCGCTTTGCTAAATATTGCGAATCCGCGGCTGCATACAGAGATTTCGTACTTGCAAATTCATAATCGGGGGAGAGAAATAATGAAAAAATATATTGATCCGGAGCTTGAAATAATCGAGCTTGATGAAAATGATATTATTATCACTTCACTCGGTACTGAAACAACACCGAAGGATGACAACGACGGAATCTGGGATTTTGATTTAGGATAATAATATTTCTTTTGACCGTAAACGCGCAGTGAGCTGTTACTTTAATGCTTCGACTCACTCGCGTTTGCATAAGGCTTTTCAAAAAGTACAGTTCGCATAAATTATAAAAATATAATAAATATAGGGCTGATCGGATGGTCAGCCCTATATATTTCGGTTGAACTATTCAAAATGCTCAAAAATAGGTTTCAGAGACTATTGGTCGGAATACAACGTTCGCCATAAGTGAAACAAGATTTGGAATGCGAAGCATACATCAAAAACGGGAATTTGACGAAAAAAGGGAAAAGGACTTGATCACCGAGTGACAAGTCCTAATTTTTGTATAACGAAAACCACGCGATAGTCGCGTGGTTCAATAAAGGTTAACCGGTGAAAAGAAATCCTCCAATATGTTATAATAAAGTGACCTGCCAGTCAAAATAAAAAAACATATTGGAGGATTTATCTATGAAAAAA
>JAZONS010000046.1:0-41613 GCA_045654585.1 Eubacteriales bacterium | reverse complement strand
AAATGACGCAGCCCCTGTTCGTTTTATGAATGAATTGATGCTGACGCATCATGAATTGGCTTCGCCATGATTTCTCGCTTCGCTCCGTGATTTGAATCGCAACCTCAATGCGCCGCAGCGCAATTCATGCCGCAGGCAATTCACGAAAGCGAGAACTTTCAATTCACGCACCCGCAAGGTTGCAATTCATTGCGTGTTATCCGCTTGGGATAACACGCTAATTCGGTTACGCCTAAATGACGCAGCCCCTTTTGCATTGGTTAATTACATAAATGTTATTTGTGATATTTTTTACCTGCGATAATGGTGAAGGAGCGGTATATCGCCTCCATAAGAATAACTCGCATAAGCTGATGAGGGAAGGTCATCTTAGATACCGAAAGGCGCAGAGCGCACTCGTTTTTGACTTTATCGGAAAGTCCGTGCGACGAGCCGATAACGAGAGAAATCTTGCCGCTCTTATCCGATGCGCTCCGTATTATATCCGCAAGCGCGGTGGAGTCAAATTGCTTACCCTCAACGCAAAGCGCGATTTTATACGAGTCGCTCGGCATAGCGGCGAGAATTTTTTCAGCCTCACTGTCAAGCGCGCGAGTTATTTCCGAGGGTGAATCCTCGTTCTTTATTGCTGCTTCTTTGATATTAACTTCGTCGACTCTTGCGTATTGCGAGAGCCTTTTTTTGTACTCGGAAACGGCATCCTTAAGGTAGTCCTCCTTAAGTGTACCGACGGAGATCAAGGTTAGCTGTATCATCTCTTTATCCTCGCAAGCCGTGCTATTCCCGAAGCCAGCGCATCGCAAAGCGCATCAACGTCGGAGAGCTCGTTTCTGTGAGAGAAGCTTATCCTGAGGGAGGAGTCCGCCTCGGCAGGTGTTCTTCCGTAGGCAATGAGCGCCGAGGAGAGGGCGCTTGTGTTTGACGAGCAAGCAGAGCCGCTCGAAACGTAAATACCCAATGCCGAGAGGTAATGAAGCATCGTTTCGCTCTTTATATTCGGCAGAGTAATATTAAGAATATGCGGCGCGTGGCTCTTTGGGTCGGTTATACTGATAGAAGAGAGAGCTTCCGTTGAAGTAAGCCTTTCGATAAGATAGCTTCTCAGTGCCGAAAGCTTTTCGTAGTGGGAGCTGAGATTTGCGAAGCCTATCCTGGCCGCTTCGCCGAATGCCGCTATGGCAGGCACGTTTTCTGTGCCCGAGCGAAGCCCCATCTCCTGACCGCCGCCCATAATGATAGGCGAGAGTCCGCGCGCTTTGATTACAGCGGGGTCGATAATAAGAGCGCCCATACCCTTAGGACCCTCTATCTTATGAGAAGATACGGTAATCATATCCGCGCCCGAGCTGCGCTTTGTGAAGGGGAGCTTGAGATAGCTCTGCGTTGCATCAATATGCAGATATGCGTCGGGGCAGCTATCGGTCATAAGCTTCTTTACAGCGGCAGTATCGTAGAGCGCGCCCGTCTCATTGTTGACCATCATAACGGTAACGAGAATAACGTCCGGTGTAAGCTCCGATTTTAACTCATCAAGGTCGATAGCTCCACCCCGTGTAGAGATATTCACGACCTTGTACCCAAGCTCACGAAGCTTTGTCAACGGGGAGGATACCGATGCGTGCTCACCGTCCGTAGTGATGATCTTAGCGCCGCGTCTGTACCTGTCCTTAGCGAAGGCTCGTCCGAGGATAGCAAGGTTATTTGCCTCACTTCCCGAAGCGGTAAATACAACACGGGATGCGGTGTCCTTGACCGATAAGAGGATCTCGCGGCGTGCCGCATCAAGCAGCTTTTCCGCATCAAGGCCCATAGCGTGCAGGGAAGAGGGGTTACCGTAGTCGCTCTCGGATACCTCTACGTATTTTTTCAGCGCCTCGGGGCATATCTTTGTCGTTGCGCTGTTATCAAGATAAATACTCATTAAAATTCTACCTTTTCGGCGATCTTCATTATAGTGTCAATATGCTTTGCGTAGTTCTCTTCGGTTGCGGTATAGGTGAAAACAAATCCGTTAAAGAGCATTACTCCGCATACCTGATAAACGTGATATTTGGTATTATTGTAAACAAAAGTGTACTCATACGATGCCGCGGACCTGGCATTGCCGAGAGAAGTGACCTGATTTACCGATATTTCCGTAATCTCGGAGGCTACCTCTTCAAGCTCTTTTTTGCGTATCTCCCAGTATTCTCCGACCGCAACACCGTTGTTGACCGCGCGGGAGAGCGTAACGTTCGAGCCGTCGGGAAGTGATGCTACCGTCATACCGCTCTCGTGCTTAACCTCAAACTCTTCGGGGAGATAGAGCGCGTACTTAACAACACTCTTGTCCGATACGAGCGAGTAACCGTCCTTATCCTTCGGATATTCGGTTTTCTCTTCGCTGCCGACCTTTGTTACGTATTTGAAGTTCTTTATGACTTCGGCTATCTTATCTGCGTAAAAGTCGTATTGAGTTATTTCGTCCGATGAAATATTTTCAAGCACCGCATTGAAGGTGAAGATACCGAATCTCTCTCCGTATTTTGCGAATATCTGCATCGTGCGGAACTTATGCTCGGTGTACTCGTGCTCGAATATATATTTTCTTGCCTCCTCGGCATTGCCGAAGGGGACGTCTGCGCCGCGGGTGATAACGGTGGGCGCTTCGGGGAATTCCTTTAAGCTCTCATCAAAATACTCATCGAGCGTTCCCTCGGGGATAGGTACTTCAACGTAGGAGATAGAGCTTGTATCAACGTTCGATGCGTATGCAGAGCTTACGTCACCGTAGTTTGCCACCGTCCATTCCTCCGGCGCGTACATGTAGTATCCGTATTTTTCTCCGCCACGGACGAGCTGCATACCGTCGGGGATTCCGTCGTCTTTGTTTTTACACGAAACGAGGCTGAGTAATGTTGAAAGTAAGAGTAACAGTGCTGATAGTTTTTTCATTTTTTCTTGTCCCTTTTATTGTATTAGTGCGTAGACCGCAGATTCAAAGTCGCATCCGCGTTCTTCAAAATTTTTGTATTTATCAAAGCTTGTTCCCGCAGGCGAGAGTATGACCGTGCCGCCGCCCTCGACGAATGACGTCGCGAGCTTCACGGCATCTTTCATAGAGTCCGCGCGCTTGTAGCTGTAATTTTCGTTTTTCTTTTTTATGAGCTCCTCTATTCCATCGCCGATATCTCCCATAAGCACTGCACCGACCGTAAGCTCGGGGAGCTCGTTCGCAAGTGTATCGTAAGAGAGTCCCTTACCCTTGCCGCAGATAATAACTGCAATTTTGCCGCTTATCGCTCTGAGCGTTTTAAGTGTCCTCTCCGGGGATGAGTCGATTGATGAATTTATATAGGATATGCCGTCCCGTTTCACGATTAATTGCGCTCTGTGCGCAAGACCGCCGAAGCAGCGCAGCACCTTTTCGATAGCCTCGGGGGCGGTTAAACCGAGCGTTGCCGCCGCCGAGAGAAGATAATTTCGTATATTGTAATTTTCACGGCGAGCTGCGCCCTCTGTGCTGAAATAAGGCGCGCCGTTTAGGCAGACCGTGTTACCGCTTACCGTAAGATAGTTGTCCGCGCGCACGGCTCGAGCAAGCTCCCCGTAGGATAGGCTAAGACTTGTCACGGCAAAAAGGTTGCTCTTATGCGCTATGGGAACCAGCAGCTCACTGTCATAATCAAGCGTGAGTCTTTCGGCGTTCGGTATTATATTTTCCTTTGCCGAAACGTATTCTTCGAGTGATTTATGCCAATTGAGGTGATTCGGAGTTACGTTCGTTATAACCGCGGAGTAGCTTTTCGGCTTCATATATGAGAGCTGAAAGCTTGATAGCTCGGCAACTGTGTTGCAATCCTTTCCGATGAGGGACGAAAGGCTGAGCCCGAAATTTCCCGCCGGCGTAGCATTTATGCCCGATGCCTTCAGCAGCTCGGAGATAAGATACGTCGTCGTGCTTTTGCCGTCGGAGCCCGTAACTGCGAAAACTCTGTTATCCGCAAGAGAGAAGAATAGCTCGGCATCCGAGAAGAGGAGCGTTCCTCGCTCCCTTGCAGAAATAAGCTCGGCTTTGTCCCGCCTTACGGACGGTGAGAGAAAAAGAATATCCTCGTCAATATCCGATAGCGCATCCGTGCCGATAAATCTTCTTTTAAAAGGAATATTTGTTGAGATATCCTTATCCGAACGCAGAGTCAGCTCAAAATTCAAATTTTCGTTTTTGAGATATCCGAGAACTCCGAGATTTGATTTTCCAAGACCGAAAAGTCCTATTTTGAGTGTCTTTGCTTGTGCTTTCGCAAAAAGAGTATTCGTCATAACAAACCTTCCGCAAACAGTATACTATCATATTATAAATTTTTCAATATAAAGTTCCCAAAGTTTACAAAAGGTTAAAAGGCGCACGTCACACGCGCAAAGAATCATCACCGAAAAAAACGGTGAGCTTTTTATCCTGTCAAATAAAGTCGAGGCTTATTCCGTATTTTTGGATACGGCATCGGCTCCGTCTGCGGGATCGCGGCATATCTCCTTATAGGTCTTTTTCATATAAGCGCGATTGAGCACGAATTTTTCTCCGTGTTCGAGAACGTCGAGAAAGACCTTTTCCACGAAGGCTTTTGTTCTTGCGTTTCCCGGGGCGCGGCAGCCGTATCTGTTCCAATGCTCAAGGGGGAGAGAAGTGTTATAGTTCTTTCCCGCATAGGTTCTCGTTGCTGCAAGCTTATCGCAAACGCACTCGACGGCATACTTATACGGTATCATCGGGTGCTCAGCGCAATCCTGATCAAACCAATACTCTATATGATGCTTGTTTCTGCCCTTATGGTGAAGCCATGCGCGGCTCACTCCCTGCTCGCGCCTCGCAACGCCGACCGGGGATCTTGTTCCCTGATAGTACCTCACGCTCTCGAAAAACTCTGCGGGGGAGAACTTCGAAAGATCGTGAACAAAGCCGCGATAGGGTAATCCGCACTTTAAGCAATTTATAAAAACTCTGTGCTTGTGCCGAAGCACGAGCGCGGTATGTAAGAATATATTCTTGAATTTAATTTTCATTTTCCGATCCACAATAAATATTTATATATATTTTACAACAAATAAAATGCCGTGTCAAGCATAAAGACGGTGATAAGAGCGCACTTTTTAAAAAACCTGCCGTTATTTCGAAGAATTACCGAGCACTTTTGTAAAAAAACAAAAAAAGCCAATCAAGGGTAAAAAAACAAAATACCTATATAAATCAAGCATCTTTTCTTTGATTAATACCATTTTAGAGAAAAAATCGGGAAAGGTCGGGAAAAGATGAAAATTATATTTTTCTGCGGTTTATGACAGTTACAATCTTTGATTTTTAACATTTTTTCCGGAATTTTACCTTTCGTGGCGAAAAGTTGATGAAATCTCTTGAAAAAAAGTTTTATATGTGCTAAAATATATTCGATATGCTTTTAAATAATAATTATATATAAAAGGAGTACATAAAATGAAAGAATTTTTAGGAGCAGATTTCCTTCTTGACACTCCCGCGGCTCGCGAGCTTTACTACGGATATGCCGAGAAGATGCCCATTTACGATTTCCATTGCCATCTTAATCCCAAGGAGATATATGAGGATAAGCAGTACAGAAGCCTTACAGAGGTATGGCTCGGCGGCGACCACTACAAGTGGCGACTTCTTCGTCAGTTTGGTATTCCCGAGAATGAGATAACCGGTGACGCATCCGACGAGGTTAAGTTTGCGGCATACGCAAAGACTATGCCTTATGCAATAGGCAACCCCATTTATTCATGGACTCACCTTGAGCTCCGCCGCTTCTTCGGCATCGAGGACGTTCTCACTCCCGCGACGGCAGATAAGATTTACGCTGAGGCTAACGCAAAGCTCGGCGAGCTTACCGCAAGAAAGCTTATAAAGATGTCAAACGTACGCGGTCTTTGCACAACGGACGATCCCGTTGATACTCTTGAATACCATATCCTTCTTAAGGAGGATGACAGCTTTGACGTAGTAGTTCGTCCTTCCTTCCGCCCCGATAAGGGTATGAAGATAGATCAGGCGACCTTCCTTCCATGGATAGAACAGCTCGGTCAGGTCGTAGGTTATCCTATTGACAGCTTTGCAACTCTCAAGAAGGCTCTTCTCCAGAGAGCTTACTTCTTCGACGAGGTAGGATGCGTATGCTCCGACCACGGTCTTGATACCTTTGAATATCTTCCTTCAACTCCCGCGGAGTGCGAGGCTATCTTCGCTAAGGCTCTTGCAGGTGAGAAGCTTACCGCCGACGAGGTAGAGAAGTATAAGGGCGCGCTCCTTATCGCTCTCGGTAAGATATATAACGAGCTCGGTTGGGTGCAGCAGTATCACATCGGCGCGCTCAGAAACAACTCCGAGCGTTGCTTCAAGGTTCTCGGTCCCGATACAGGCTACGATGCAATAAACGATCAGAACTTCGCTCCCAAGCTCTCCGCAGTTCTCAACGAGCTTGATAAGACGGGCGAGCTTCCGAAGACCGTTCTTTACTGCCTCAACCCACGTGACAATGAAACTCTTGCAGCTCTTATGAACTGCTTCCAGGGCGGTATGCCCGGTAAGATCCAGTTCGGCTCGGGCTGGTGGTTCAACGATCAGAAGGACGGAATGCAGAAGCAGATGGAAGCTCTTATGCAGGTAGGTCTTATTTCTCAGTTTGTCGGAATGCTTACCGATAGCCGCAGCTTCCTCTCCTATACGCGCCACGAGTACTTCAGAAGAATACTCTGCTCGAAGCTCGGAGCTCTCATTGAGGGTGGCGAGTATCCTTACGATATCGAATTTGTCGGCAAGATAGTTGAGGATATCTGCTATAACAACGCCGCGCGTTACTTCTCAAAATAAGAGCTTTATGCAGACGGAAACAATAAATGAGGAAAAGCCGCAAAAGAAGACGGCTGCCAAAACCTCAAAAAAGGAAAAAAGAGGCCTAAAGTATTGGTGTATGCTGAATCTCGGCATACTGATGCTTGCCGTAGGTATTTACTTCTTCAAAGCGCCGAACGGATTTGCCACGGGCGGCGTCAGCGGTTTGTCCATAATTATATCTAAGCTCTTTCCCGCTCTATCGCAGGCAACCGTTATGCTTGTTATCAACATTCTTCTGCTTATTGTAGGTTGGTTGATACTCGGCAGGGAGTGCGGTGTTATGACGGTATTCTGCTCGGTCCTTCTCTCGCTTGAGAACCTTGTTTTCGAGACGTGGATTCCCATTCATGCGCCCCTGACGCAGTATCCGTTAATGGAGCTTGTTTATGCGGTGCTTCTGACGGGAATAGGTTCTGCCATGATATTCAAATGCAAGGCATCGTCGGGAGGCACGGATATCGTAGCTCTTATCTTGAAGAAATATACTCATATGGACGTGGGTAAGGCACTCTTAGCGTCAGACGTTGTTATTGCGGTATCAACATTCTTCGTATATGGCGACGTGACGATAGGTCTGTTCTCGATGCTCGGTCTGTTTGCTAAGGTATTCATCGTCGATGATATTCTTGACTCGATAAATATGTGCAAGTCGTTCACGATAATAACCACAAAGGCAAAAGAGATAGACGAATATATCATGCGAGAGCTTAAGCACGGCGCAACGATCATTAGCGCTAAGGGCGCGTATACCGGTGAGGATAAGGAAATGATCACCAGCGTTTGCAGAAGAAGCGAAGCCTTAAAGCTCCGCGTTAAGGTCAAGGAGATTGATCCTCACGCGTTTATTATTATCACAAAAACAAGTGAGATAATGGGTAAAGGATTCCGTGATAATACCAATTGATTTTGAACTTTTGTAAATAATAGTTTGCAATTAAGCGAAAAAGCCATAGCGATCGTAATGAAAGCTATGGCTTTTTTTATGCGATTTTCTTTGTGGGATTTGAATTTAATTGAATAACTGAGCTGTGCAAGAGCAGAATTGACGCAAGCTATTTTGTTGAGCCGGCATTTCTGCAGATAGCTTTGAAATCGCAGTATTTGCAAATGTCACTCTTGCCCTTCGAGCGTATCAGGGGGAGTGCGGAGATATCGCCCTCGGTCATCCTGATGCTGATATCCTTTACTGTGGCTTCTATTTTTTTGCTGAGAAGCTCCCAGCCCGAATCTGTGTAGAGCTTTGACTTCGAGTATGCGTCGGGCGTTCCGTCGGATTTGAACTTTATCGGTATATAATGCGCGTTCATAGCTTTGATGCTGACCTCGTCATCAAGAAGCATACCGATGCGCGCCTGATTCTTTTTGACCGCCGCTAAGGCTTCGGATTCGCTGTTTCTGGATATTTTAGCATCTTCTATCGCGGTTTTAACGTAGATAACGCCCGCAGGGATCATTTTGCCGCCCTCACCGACACCGACTCCTGCCTTGAACTCGTCATTCTTCGTGTCAACTACGGATTTCAGGTAAAGAAACATCTGCAGATTGAGTCCGCGCTCGATATCCGAGGGTGAGAATATCTTGTTTCCCGACTTGTAGTCGATAACGCGAATATAGACGTTATCTCCCGACTTGAAGGCGTCAACGCGGTCGATCTTACCGGTTATATAGACCTCTTTATCGTTATCCGTTGTGAAAATTATCGGCTCGGGACCGCCCGTGCCTTTATCAATGTCAAGCTCGAAGAAGATAGGCTCGTACTTGCAATCGGAGAACTCGTCGCAAAGACCGTCGATAATAGGCTTTGCTGCTCGGCATAGCTTGTTTACGGTATCCTTAATTCTTGCCGAGGTTTCGGGTATACCCTCGAAGCAGCTCTTGATATACTCGGTTGAAACACGGAGTATCAGCGCGCTCTTTTCCTCGTCGGTTATCTCTGCAATACTCATTCCGCGTGCTTTAAGCTCGGCGAAGAAGTTCTCCAGAACCGCGTGAAGGAAATTACCTATATTTCTTGCGTCAAACTCAGCACGTTCTATGGGTAAAAGCCCGAGATTGTACCTGCAGAAATAGCTTAACGGGCATTTGACGTAAGCTTCAAGCTTACTTTGCGTGAGATCAACACTCTTGGCGTATAGACTGTCGAGTGATTCTCGAGAGAGCTTAAGATTTGTATTTTTTATCGGCATATCGCTGATGTCGAGAATATCGCCGTAGCCAAGCTCACCGAGAGCGCATCTAGCGGATGCAAGATCGGAGCCGAAAGCGCCGAGATGCTCGAGGGCGTATTCCGCGCTGTATGCCTTATCGCGCATAGGCACGTCCGCTAACCTTACGGGGAGTATTCTGCCGTCGGTGAGGTCCTTAATTCTGCCTATAACCTCTGATGGCGGTGTTGCCTTGAAGGCGGTGTCCGCCTCCGAATAAAGTATATTAATACCCACCCGTGCAAAGGAAATTGACCTTTCAAAGAGGTAAAGCTCCCTCGCGCTGCGTATATCCGTGTCGGCATCTATCGCAAGTCCCGCCTGAGATAGGGCGCGTTTGTCTTTATCCGTGAAATATGAGTCGTCATCGACGGGGGCGGGGAAGACGCCGGCATTAGCGCCGATAATGTAGATGTATTTTTTGCCGTGCATTCTCGCGGTATCAGCTGAGCCCGCCGAGACCTGCTCGGTGAATGCGGGTATTCTGCCAATATCCGTACCTGCAAAGGTGATCTTAAGTAAGGATAAGAACGTTTCGGGATCTGTCCTCGTATCGGAAAGCACCTCAACGAGGCTGTCAAGCGCGCCGCAGATAACACGCCATAGGCGCTTCATATCGTCTGCCGCCTCACTGCCGCGGAGTATCCGTTCTTCCTCACTTCGCTTTTCCAATGCCGCTTCCATATTCAGAGCCGTGAGAAATTCTACGAGTGCGGTGGCGTAGTCCTTTACCGTATTTGCGGAGGAGATTGCGTCGGAAAGGAGCATCAAGGGGGATATAACAGCCTCTCTTGCTCGGTCTATGAGAGCAAGCTTCTCGTCTGCGGTTTTGCTTCTTTTTTCGGTATATCCGGCAGGGTTCATATTCCAGAATATTCCGTCGGTAAAGCGCTTTCCGGTTATCTGCCATTTTTCGACGTAAAGCTCGAACTCGTCTGCTAACGTTTTATCAACGCCCGAAAGAGAGCATTTTGAGTAGGAAATAACGTCGGCGCGCGCAAATCCGCCGCCGATAACCGAAAATGCGCTGTATATCAGCTTTATAACCTCGTACGAGCCGATATCGCTCCTGTTTGACATAAAGAGCGGAACGCCCGCCTTTTCGAATGCTACGTTGAGTATACCCGAGTAGGAGTCAAGACTTCTTGCGATAACTCCGAAGTCGGAATACTTTGCGCCCCCCATCACTCGCCGTCTTATATCCTCGGCAACGAAGGCGCATTCCTCGTATGGGTTTTCAGCCGCGTAAATATGTATGCTGTCTGTGTCAAGATAGGCATCCGTGTCGATTTTTGCGTTATTTCGCCAAAGGAGCGAGGAAAGCTCGCTTATCATAAGCGTTTCCCCTAACCGTCCGTCTATCTTTTTCTGAGTTACCTCGCAGCCCGCCTCTGATGCAAGCCTTATGAGCCTCTCACGCGCCGCCTTTATCTCCGCAAACTCGTATGCATCGGGTGAGGATTTAGGCAGATTGAGTGAAACGGTGACCTCCGTGTGAAGTAAAAGCTCCTTTAATACCTTATACTGCGGCTCCGTGAAGGAAGTGAAGCCGTCGATGAAGATTACGGTATCGGAAAGAAAACTCTTGTTTGCCGAGAGCTTTTCCGCAGCTAAAAGAAGCGCGTCATCGGTATCGGAAAAATGCTCCGAGAGCAGCTTTTTGTAAAGTAACATTATCTTTGAGGCGTCACGGAGCTTTGAAATTAGCCTTCCGTCGGTGTCTGCCGCTGATCTGTCCTCGAGCTCGTCCGCAACGTCTGCAAGGTCAGCGGGTGTTATGGCAAAGCTCTGAAGCTGCTTCACCGTGCCGAGCATTTTTGTAACGGAACCCGCGCTGACGCTTCCGTTTTTGCTTCCGCATTCGAGAACGGGAGCAAGCTCGGTCATCGCGCGCCACATTATAAGTGAGCGCTTTGCGGTATCGGCGCTCTCACCCGTAAGTCCGCCGAGGGTTCTGAATACGTTGTTCGCAAATCTCGTAAAGTTCGTCGCCTCAAAATACAGCGGCGCAGATGGGAGGAGGTAGTCGGTCATCTCGCGCTCGGCGTTTACCGTCTGCTGCTCGGGAACTATAAGCATAGAGCGCTTACCGCTTGCCGTGAGTGAGCTTATCCGGTCTTTGATCATATCGTGACCGCCTGCGAAAAAGCCGCCCTGAATAAGTGTCAGCATATTCCTTCCTCCAAATATTTTTCATTTATTTTGTATCCGTATTTGCGCGAGGAGAGTATCACCTTTTCACCGTCGCACTCCAGCTTTTCGCGTAGATAATGGATGTAGATATTGATAAGTCCGTCGGTTGCCTCACCCCAGACCTCTTTTGCTATTTTTTCTCTTGTCACGTAGCCGCCGCTTGAGATCAGCAGAGAAAGAAGGGAATATTCGTGAGAGGTGAGCTTTATCATTTTGCCCTTGAAGCTGACCGTTCGATCGCCTTCGTACAGCATGAGCGCGGGCGCGCTGTCGTATTTTATAAGCTCTGCGAGTCTTCCGCGCGGAAGAGGTAAAGGCTCCGCGTCCTCAGCTCCCAGTCTTGAAAGCTTAATAACTCTGCCGCACCTTTCGGGTATTTGCATGCCGCTCTCGCAATCGTAGAGGGTTACGTCATATTCGTCTGCCGTTTCCATCTCGGCTATACCCTCGAGCTCGAGCTCTGCCCAGCGTAAAAGAAAGCCGTCGAGGCTTAGTATAAGAACGCGCATATTTACCTCCAAAAGTGTTGATGCTCCGCGCTAAAACGGATTTTTCTAATTTATTAAAATCATTATATAACTTTTTTTGGCGCTTGTCAACAGTTAAAAAAGTGCATAAAGGTCAATTTTTGCAATTTTGGGAGCAAGATTTGCAATTTTGTTATCGTGCGACTTATAGTATAATAAAACTGTAAATAAATTTTTAAAAGGAGATCATACCAATGAACAACGATATGATGAAAGAACTCTATTCCATCGGTCTTATCCCCGTAATCAAGATCGAAAACGCAGACGATGCCGTTCCGCTTGCAAAGGCTCTTATCGACGGTGGACTTCCCGCAGCCGAGATCACCTTCAGAACAAGCTGTGCGGCTGAGGCAATCAAGAACATTACCGAGGCATATCCCGAGATGCTCGTAGGTGCGGGCACCGTGCTTACCACCGAGCAGGTTGACGCGGCTATCGCGGCAGGCTCGAAATTCCTCGTATCTCCCGGTCTTAACCCTAAGGTTACCGCATACGCACTCTCCAAGGGAATCCCCATGCTTCCCGGATGCTCCAACCCCTCCGATATCGAGGCGGCTCTCGAGCTTGGACTCAAGACTGTTAAGTTCTTCCCCGCAGAGGCAGCAGGCGGACTCAAGATGCTCAAGGCTATGGCTGCTCCCTACGGTCAGCTTACGTTTATGCCTACGGGCGGTATCAGCGCCGATAACCTTCTCGACTACCTTAAGTTCAACAAGATAGTTGCTTGCGGCGGCTCGTTCATGGTTAAGGACGAACTCGTTAAGGAGAAGAAGTGGGATGAGATCACCGCTCTCACTAAGAACGCAGTTAAGACTATGCTCGGACTTGAGTTCGTGCATATGGGTATCAACAACGAGTGCCCCGAGGAAGCTGCACGCGGAGCAAAGCTCTTTGAGCTTATGTTCGGCATGCCTATCCGTGAGACCAGCAAGTCTATCTTCGCAGGTGAGGCGTTCGAGTTTATGACGGGTAAGGGCCCCGGCAAGTGCGGCCATATCGCTATCCGTACAAACTTTGTTGACAGAGCGATAGCTTACTTCGAAAGAATGGGCTTTGAGATCGATATGTCTACCGTTACATACGATGATAAGACCGGCAAGGCTAAGTTTGCATACTTCAAGGATGAGATCTGCGGATTTGCTATCCACCTTCTGCAGAAATAAGATTCAGGCATAAGCTACAATAAAATACATCGGGCGAAGCTCTCCGTTTTTGCGTGAGCTTCGCTCTTTTTATCTTTGAAATATGCCCTAAAGCGTTTGCGTATCCGCGCGCTTCGGCACGCTCCCGAATACTGCGCACAAGAATTTTAAATATTTTAAAAAACTTTCAACTTTCGACAACAAATTGTTGCTTTTTTTGAAAAGCTATGTTAAAATATATTTGTATAAATATTTTTATGTGAAAAAAACAATAGGAGGTAGAAATGATAGTTGATCTTTTGCACAATAAAATTGTGAAAGAAACGATTACCGAGGCTTTTGAAAAAAGCGTAAACGAGAACCTTATACCGAAGCTTTACGCGCTTTACAGCACGTCGCTTGAGGGCGTTCAGATGTATGAGGACTATCTTAATGATGATTTTAAAAAGGACGGATATTGGTATTATCCTCTCACCGTTCTTATCGCAGGAATAAATGCGGTCATATGGATAAAGTGGGATGTTTCCAACGCATCGGAGTTCGAGGGCGGAAATCCTTACGCATATACGGGAGAGGGAATAGATTTCATTATCGCGGATGACGTTCCGATGGCGTTCAAGAGCGCGCTTGATGGCAGATCGAGCTACTTTGAGGGCGGTTGTGTTAAGACGAACGTTGCGACCGATGCGCCTTCGGTTAAAATACTTGTCGGCAAGTATTCGCAGACCTTTATTGATGAGATGACAAGGCAGATAACAAGAGTTATCGAGAAGGCTTGCGGTGTCAGCGGTATTGACGGAAGCAGTATCGAGATCGATTTCGTCTTTGCGCCCAATACATATATGGAGCACACCTCCGAGAACGTTACCTACCGCAGACTCCTTATTTCCGCAAAGGGATGCTCTCCCCGCGATTTCTGGATAAAGTGGACAAGGCTGAACTCCTCCGTTGCGTTCAGTGTGAACGATAACGTGAGTGAGGAGGATATAGTGTTCGAGCTTGGAGAGGACGTTCCTCATAAGACGAGAGAAAAGGAATACCGTTTCCTCGTTTACGGCAACTCGGAGAAGTACAGAGTTGCTATGGGAAGAAAAAATATCACCGAGTGGCGCGAGCTTATAAAGAGAGCCGTAAAGCGCGGTGAGCTTAATAAGACTACGACCGAGCTTGAGCGCGATGCTCACGTTACCGAGGTGTCGGACAAGCTTTCGGAGATACTCGAGAAGTACGGAATGGCGATCCCCACCGCGCCCAAGGCAGAGGTGAAGGGCAGCGCCGAGGTTGTAAACGAGGCGCTCAGACTCGCAGTTCTCGGTGATGCGCAGGAGGCAGACGGCGCAGGTCTTGAGGAAGCAGAGGTGCTGACCGTTCCCGAGATCATAAAAGCCGAAGCAGTCGAAGAAGCAGACGTAGCAGAGCTTGAAGACGAGCCCGACGCAGATGAGAGCGAGCTTGATGAGGTCGAAGAAGAAACCATAGCTGCCGAAGAAGCAGAGAGCGAGGATGAGTCCGAGCGCGAGGAAGAGCCTGCCGCAGCAGAGGTATTCACCCTTGGCGGTCTTGAGATAACCGACGGGGCAGAAGAAGATGACGGTGATAACTTTGATTTTGATAAGGAGCACGAGCAGTTTGAAATAACTATCCCCGCGGTGACCGAGCCTTCGTTTGCCGATATTCTTGCGGACTTTATCCCTAAGGATGACGAGGACGAAGAAAACGAGTCCGATGCTTGTGAGCCCGCCGTTTCGATAAGCGATATCGAGGAGACCGACAGTGAGGTATTCGAAATATCCAAATCCGATATAGAAGAGGAGCTTTCCGAAAAAGATCCCGAGGCAGCGGAAGAAACGGCAACGGAAATCTTCGACGAATACGAGAGCGCAGAGCTTGAGGACGAGAAAGTCGCTATGGACGATGAGGACGTGAGCGCGCCCGAGGCTGAGGACGACTTCGAGATAGTTGAAGCGGAGAAGCTTCTCGATACCGAAGGTGACGAGCCTGAGGAGGATATAAAGGAAGAGCCTGAGGCTGTACCTACCATTAACGTCGAGCAGATAAGATGTGAGATAGAAGCAGAGTACGTCGAAAAGCTTGCGGCACTTAGCGCAGAGCTTGAAACCGTCAGAGCGGAAATATTTGACGTAAAGGGCGCTCTAGCCGAGTCGAAAGCTGAGGCAGACCGCGCAAGACGCGACGCGGATAAGTATCAGCAAGCAATGGAAAGAGCGGATAACGCGCTTAAATCCGAGCGACTTGCCGCGGCAGATCTCAGAGTGGAGATTGAGAAGCAGAAGTTTGCTATCGATCAGGTAAGACTTCTTATTGACGAGGCGGCAAACGCAAGAATGCTCGCTGAGGCTGAGACTGCAAGAATCAGAGCAGAGTACGAGGAGCTGAAGCAGGAGAATGTAAATCTTGTTGAAGCTGCGCGTATGGCAGAGGAAGCTTGCGCCGCCGCTGAGGAAAAGAGCCGCGCTTGCGAGGAAAAGCTTGAGGAGCAGATAGAGCTCTTCGAGAAGGAAAAAATAAGACAGAAGAATCTCTTTGCCGAAGCTGCAAGGCAGGCGAAGGAGGAAAATGACAGAACTGTGGCAGAGCTTGCCGAGGCAGAGGCTCTCCGCAGAATAGAGGAAGCAAGACTCGAGGCTCTTCGAAACGAGGAGTCTGCGCGTTCAAGTCTTGAGGCTGAAGCGCTTCGCCAAAGACTCATACTTGAAAAGGCGGCTGAGAGAAGAGTAGAGGAGGCAGAGGAGCGCAGGCGTTCTATCGAGCAGCGCGCATATGAAACAAGAATGATTATGGAGCAGCGCGCAAGAGCGGCGGCAGAGGCGCGCGCGGCATCCTCGGCTGAATATGCAAGAGTTGCTCCTATATCTGCATCCGCGGTATCTTTTGCACCCGTAACAGCTACCATACCGCAAGAAGAGCCGACTCCTATAGCAGAGAGCGCTTATACCGATATCCATAATATCTATGCGGAGCCTGCGGCAGATGCACTTCCGCTTGATGAGTATATACCCATAGAGGCGGAGGTTACTAACGTACCTGACCCCGAGCCCGTGGTAAATTATACATACGTTACCAAGATTGTAAGACTCCTCTTCAAGCGTGCTATGGATCCCAATATAACGGTAAGGATCCACGAGCTTATCAGTGAGGCGCTTACCAACTTCGGAAAGAGTAACGTTTATATGAAGGTCAAGGCGAGCGTTGCGGATAACTCAACCGTGATACTCAACTTCGTAGAATTCCCCGAGGAGGAGTTCGATCTTCTCGTCCGTATTATTAATTACCTTGGCAATAACGATCTTGGAATCTATAAGATCATTCTTGAGGAAAAATAATAACCTCGCAAAAAAAATAATAATCTCAAGGTTTTGAAGCAAGAAAAAGTTTGCAATCAAAGCTGAAAAGAAAATAAAAAAACTGTCCGAAAGCCATCGTGCTCTCGGACAGTTTTTTTGTTATTTTGTAAATCATAATTTACTTTTATCGGATAAAAACGGCAATCTGTATGAACATAATAATTTGTGATTCAGCATTTGATTAAATGAGTTTAACCGATCATGATTCTGAAATATATCATATCGTTGCTCTCCTCTCTTGAGGCTCGCGCGCGTATTCCGACCTCGCGCAGCAGCGATATTGAGGACTCGAGCGAGCGCTCAAAGTGACCTATGCTCTCGGCATAGTTCAGCCCCTCGGGAGCCTTATTCCGAAAAATCCCGTCGAGCATTGTATCGACCATTATTTCGCATCTTGCAACGTTCATCCGCGCCGCGTGAGCCCGCTCGATAGCATCAAGTCGAGCCGCCTTATCCGCAAGGCGCAGAATAGTCCTTGCGTGCCTCTCGGAAAGACCGTAGGTGAGTATTTTCTCACGCTCCTCGGTTGAGTAGGTTAAGAGTCTTAATTTGTTCGCGACGTAAGGCTGGCTGACGCCGAGAATCTCGGCAACCTTTGCCTGTGTCATTTTTCCAAGTCCGAGCATTGATCTTATCGATAAAGCTTCCTCAAACATATCCATTTAAACATCCCCCATTCGGCGTATCTGCTTCACGGCGACAGGTATTTCAAAGCATTTTCTGCCGCCCCGTGTCGCTTTTTGCCGCGCCTTTTTGAAAAAAACAATGATTTTTTTCTTTACTGCGATTATTATACACCGTGGGCGTGGGAAATGTCTGTCAAAGTATGTCAAACTGCGGATTTTGCGAAAAATAAACGCTTATTTGTACTGCTTTCTGTATTGACTGGGTGAGGTTTTAAAGGTCGATAAAAAGATCTTATTGAAGCCGCAAACCTCGTTATATCCAACCTTTTCGGCAATCTTTATTACGGTCATATTCGTGTTTTTTAAAAGATACGTTGCGTAAGACATTCTCGATTTTATCACGAACGCCTTTGGAGAAATTCCCGTTTCCAGCTTAAATACTCTTCTGAAATTAGACACAGACATTCCGCAAACACGTGCAAGCTCTTCTTCGGTTATCGCAGAAGAATCGTCGATGAACAAATTGATACGTTGAATAGCGGGAGCTATTCTGTTGTATTCCTTTTGTATGATCTTCTCTTCGGGGAGAAGTCTTAGCTTTTCGTTGTATTTGCGGCAGACGATCATAAATTCACCTATACTTATCGCGGCAGATATATCTGTATAGTCGTCGCCGGTTTCGCACCTCTCGATCACTTTTTTTATAAGCTCTGTGATCTCGGGATACTCGTCCGGTGCAAAGATCCCGTTAAATGGGATTTTGATATTCTTCATCAGCATGGTTATTTCCGGATCGGATATCCCTATATGCTGCATAAGCTTTATCGTATCAAAAGTAAAGAAAACAATCTGCGTATAGGTGTTAACCTCGCTCACCGCATAATGAGGTACGAACGGGCGTATTATCTGGATATCACCCCTCTTGAAGCGGTATACCTTATCTCCTATATAATAGTCGCCCTCACCCGCGACGCAGATTCCGATCTCGGGGACCGAGTGATAGTGAAGTCTTTCGAGCGGAGCGGATTCGATGGGCGAGCCGTAAAGCATACTGTAAGGATAATTTGTTATTCCCGACATCGTTGAAAAATATACGGGAAACGTATTTTCTCTTAATTTATAATCCATTATCATCTCCTCCTTAATTATTTCAATTATAACCTATGGTAATAAAAAAATCAATAAATTTTAATCAAAAAGTATATGTTTTTAGCGAAAAGTATTAGATTACACAAACACTTTTATGCTAATATTAGTTTAGATATAGGAATATATCATATCATATCATTTAATATTGTATGGAGGTATTATATGAAAAGAACTAAGAAAAAAAGCATAGCTCTCATTGTGTGTTTGCTTTCAATTTTTGCGATACTGATAGGAACTTTAGTTTTCAGTGTATTTGCAAGTGAGGAGGATGACGCAATGATAGAGATCGAAAATGCCCTCTTAACCTATCAGGTTGGAGAGAAGGTGAGGCTTGATACCGACGGATATATCGGAATTCCCGTCGAGCTTACTACCTATTATAATTATAATAAATTCGGTGCGGCAAAGACCGGCTACTACGGAACCAACATAGCGGTTTATTTTGTTAATACCGCGATAGAGCGAGTAGGTACCGAAACTGACGTTAATATTATTTCGGAGCTTCTTGACCGCGGATTTGCGGTAGTCGTTGCCGATTATAAAAACAACTCAAAGGCTAAATCTCCCGCTCTCGATTGGTCGAGCCAGGAGGTCCGCAAGAAGGTATTGGACGGCAGCGCCTTTACGAATAAGACCGTATTCCCGAGCGGTACTTACCAGGATACGCACGTGCTTCCCGCGGGATACAGTGTTATGCCGTTTGAAAAATTCTGGTCTCTCGACGAGCACGGCGCTGACGGAAGCCTTGAAAAGGTTGTTGAGATATGGAATAACGATTTCAGAGGCTATAAGCGTAACGTAATTGTGAACTGGACAAAAACGGAAACGGACGCGGAAGGCAATGAGGTTACCGTTCAGAAGGCAACGCAGAACGGCTTTGACGGAAGCGCGCCTCAGTGGTATAGCGACGCTGAGGGAAAAAATCCCGTTGATGCAAGCGCATCCAATGCAAAGTACATAAAGATTATGCACACACAGGCTTTGACGATTACCGATTGCACCGCAAAGGACGGAACTCCCATAAGCCTTGATGCCAATATGCATATAACCTATCCTGTTAAACCCGAGTCAGACGTTCCCGTTATGATTCTTTCGGGTTCATCGGAATATCTTACGACGGCTAAGACGGGAGACGATACCCGTCCTCAGCTGAATGGATATCTATTCCGCGGTTATGCGGGCGCGATGTTTGATCACGTATATACTCCAATGGCATACAGCAATTATTACGGTTATTTTGACGGATCGAGCGCAAATTCCGTAACGGGTGACCATATCACTTATTCTATGCATATATCGTATAACGGCGTCAAAATAGATACTGCAGCGGTACGATATCTCCGATACCTTGCTTATACAGAGCCCGAGAAATTCTCCTTTGACACCGAGCATATAGGTATGTTTGGTAACTCCAAGGGCGGTTTGTTTATGTTTATGGGCTCTGCCGAGCTTCGTGAGTATACCGAAATAAAAGATGGTATGACTCTTGCCGAATCGATTGATGCCAGAATTAACGGATATCTTGAAAGCAGAAATTTCCCCGGGCACCATGGCGAGACGAGATATCAGAACGGTATCACCGAGGATTATACGGTTGGTGATTATACCATCAGAGGCGGTAAGCTTCAACCTTGGCTCACTTATACCGACAAGGACGGCGTTGAGAGAGAAGTCCTTGCTTATACCTCACTTATTTATCCCGGAAACGGCGGTAACGTTCAACAAATCAAGGAAGGGCACGCACCCATCTTCAATATTTTGTGTACCAACGACCCGCTTGGTAACGGTTACGGAACTTCGGTACAGATAGTTGCGGCTACGAAAACTCATAACGTTCCTTCCGTAAGCTTCGTAACGAGTCTTGCTCATTCGCTCGCGAACGGTCCCGATGCTTACCATAACGTAGATACGTACGATGCGCTCTTTGCGTTCTCGGACTACTATCTTAAGGGCGCGGCTGTAGAGGTACTTTATACAGAGCCCGCGATAGGCTTTGCGGATATGGATACTACGGAGCCTATAATTATTAAATTCTCGGGTGCGGTAGCGGAATCCGAAATTGCGAAGATCACGCTTTGCGATTCAAACGGAAAGAGAATTGACGGTGTCTGGGAATCCTCCTTCGGTAATACCGAGTGGAAATTCGTTCACGAGGTTCTCCTCGGTAACGAAGAATATACTCTTACAGTGCCCGTTGGCTTTGCGGGCGAGAACGGAACTCCTACGACGGAAGCTTTCGCGGCAACCTACCGCACGAGAGCAGAGAGTATAACTGCGCCTTCCGTTGTTAAGACCGAAAACGCAACTTACGTAACCGTATCAAAGCAGGACCTCAGCTCCGCCTCGGGCGCGAAGCTCAGATTCCTCGTTGAAAACGATGCGGCAAATATTGCGTCCGTTCACGAAGTGGCGATCTTTAATTCCGAATCTCCCGACGGCTCTGTTCTCGGAAATAAAATCGGCGAGCTTTGCCTCTACGGTAGCGGCTATTACGAGCTTGACGTATCTGACAGTATATCAGCGCTTGCCGACGGTGAGAGCCGTACGTTCGTCATAAAAACCGATAAGCCTATTGGCGTATACGATGTTTCCTCACAGAACTTCTATACCTCGGCATCAAATCTCGGTAAGGGCACTTGGACTACTGCGGAGCTCGCTACGGTTCCCGACGGAAAGGGTACCACTGCGGCGAAGATAACCTTGACGACTAACCCCGGCGCTCATACTAACAGCGTATACTATCCGTCTACTGCAACTATTTTAAGTAATTCAAAGATCTTCTCCAAGACAACCGCATCCGATCTCGGAAGAAAATATACGGTTACCTTAAAGGTATTCGATACCGTAGCAAGACCTATAAGCCTGAAATTTAACAGCGCCACAAACGGCACAACGGGTATACTTGATTTCGATTATACCTACTATAATACTTATACAAAGGCGAACGAATGGACGGAGATAACCATTGACTATACCGTTCTCGATCCGCTTTACGGCACGGCAGGTCTCTATACGAAAAACCTGAACGTAAGCTTGTCCACGGATGGTTCAATCCAATCTCCCATATATCTTGGTGAGCTTATCGCGACGGAAACCGTAACCGATGCAAGCATCTCTGAAATACATCTTGCCCTTTACGATGACGGTACGTCATATAAAACCCCCGTATCGGAAAAGCCCTTCTCAATAGGTGATAACGGATACGCAACTCTTGCGGCAGCTCTTGGCGCGGCAAAGAGCGGTGACACCGTTGTAGCAAACGCAAACTATACGGCAACCGAAAGCTTTGCGGGAATCGAAAAGCTTTCCGAGATAACTCTCGACCTTGCGGGCTATAAGATTTACCTTGAGGGAAGCACACCGCTGTTCACGGCAAAGGCAACGTCCGTGACCGTACCAAAAACTAACGTTACCGTTAAGAACGGAGCTATCTATATCGGTGATTCCTCGCTTATCAGCTATGCGGGCTCAAGCTCGGCAGGCTCGAATAAGGTGTTTAACTTCGATTTTGAAGCCGTTAACTTTATCGCCACCGATCTCGCTATGGCAAAGAAGCTTATAAGCGAGAGCACGGTAAGCGGTGCGAAATCACTTAGTGCGAACTTCTCGTTTGACGGTTGCGAATTCAGAATAGAAAAGGATAAGCTTGCGAGAAATCCCGTCACTCTTCTTCCTTTGGGAGAGGGAGAGCTCGATCTTAACTACACTCTCATAGGCGGTAAGATAACTCTGGATACTATGATTAACGTCACCCTCTTCGATTCTTATAAAAACGTAATAGCTGTGGGTGAGAATCATCCTATTATCACCTTACCCGTGTGCAAAAACTTCAGCGAAGTTCTGGTGAAGAGTGAAACGACTATCTGCAATTACGTGCTTAGTGAAGAAGTTGAGGGAATCGCAACCTATGCATCGGTAGAAAACGAGAATGCAACGCCTTACGGAGTTATCCCCGAGTCTTCTGCGGATAAGGATAAGTATCCCTTTGCGGTATTTGACAAAGATGGAAACTTCCTCGGTGCTTACAGTAAGTTCCTCGGAGTAAACGGAAGCGGCGGAGCGCTTGAGAAACCGAGAACGTTCCTCGAGAAAAACGGATACAGAAACGGAGCGTTCGATGA
Source organism: Eubacteriales bacterium (assembly GCA_045654585.1). Classification (GTDB taxonomy): domain Bacteria; phylum Bacillota; class Clostridia; order Oscillospirales; family CAG-272; genus UBA1740. Next base: position 19,400 of record JAZONS010000046.1, on the reverse strand, counting down.
TCCCGACGCTACCGTATACGTAGTTGCCAGAAGAGATTACGTGCTTTCGTCGGATGAATACTTTAACAACCTTGCGCAGTATCAGGGAACGGTTGTTGTTGACCTCGGAACTAATACGCTCTCTCAGGGTAGCTGCACGTCGGCATTCTTCAACGCGACAAGCAAGGGCTGGAGCTCTGCGGCCGGAGAAAAGATATTCCCCGTAACCGTAAAGGTTCTCAACGGTAAACTTTTAGTTACAAATAGCGGCGCTATCTCGATGAATACATGGGATTCTCTCGGTGATGGCTCTGTAGCGAACAAGGAAATAAACTTTATATTTGATGGTGTAACCTTCGGCTTCGCGTCGGGCGCTACGACCTCGACTCTGCTCACGAGCTACAATAAACCGAACAGCACAAGCGTTGCCGCTAAATTTAAAGTTGAGCTTAACGACTGCGTATTTGATTACGCAACGGTAGCGCCTGCTTCGGCAACAACACTATTCGACACAAATACCGCGGGTAAGTATATTGACGTTGACTACACGGTCAACGGCGGAACGATACTCGGCGGAGCATTCTCAAATGTAACTGTTGCAAATAAAACAGGCTCGTATACCTCGTCCGTAGTTTTCGGAAAGGGTGATGACGGAGAGTATACTAAGCTTCTTGTAAACAGCGGAGCAACTGTAAAAAACGATTCTTACGTTGTTGACGATGGCAACGCGAAAGCCTTTGTCTATGATTCAACCTCGGGTGAGAGTGACGTATATAAGCTTGACGAAAGCGGTTTTATAACGCCATACGGAGTTATTCCCGAAGAATATGACGTACAGACCTATCCCTTCGTAATATTCGACGGTAAGGGTAACTTCCTTAAGGCTTATAAGGTCTGGCTCGGTAACAATAACGGAGTATTTGATTACATAGCATATACTCATCATAAGTATAATGCTTGGAATGCTACTACGGGTAAGTATACCAACAGCGGCGGTGAGGCAAAAACATCCATAGTTTACTTAAGACGCGACTATGATATGAACTCTTCGGACGTTAAGTTCCATAATACGGGCGCTATTCAGGGCGAAGTGCTCATAGATCTTGGCGGCCATACTCTTTCTCAGGGAACGAGCAGCGCGAGAGTGCTTCCTCTTTATTCAAAAGGGTGGAGCGGCGCTGCGGGAGAAAAGGTCTTCCCAACCACGTTAAAATTCATTAACGGTAAGATCCTTACCAAGGGAAGCTCGGTTATGTCCTTCGAGGTATGGGACAGTGTTGGTGGCGGAGCGATCGCGAATAAGCGCTTTGAAGTAAGCTTCACAAACGTTACGTTCGGTCTTTCGAGTGGCTCCTCGCTTGCAAATTATATGATCAATTACTCTCTCAATTCGTCGACCGTAGCGGCACCGTTCTATCTTAACTATAACGACTGTACCTTTGATTTTGAAACCAATAAATCCTCAGCCGCTATGACTCTGTTCGGAAACTGGACTGACGGAAAATACGCAAAGGCTACGGTAAGCATAAACGGCGGCTTAATAAAGCTCGGCTCGGCAACGAATATCACGCTTGCGAAAACGGACGGCGCTTATGGCTCGTCGATAACCTTTGGAAAATACGGTAACGCTTATACCGATTTGACCTTCAGCGGAGCAACAGTTACCGCAGAGGCATTGAATACCGATGAAGGTGCTATGAAGTTTGTAAAGGTAAGCAACGGAAATTATACTCTTGCGTCGGTAGCCAATCCTTACGGCGCGGATATTCCGCAGGAATACGGATATGCTGAAAAATATCCGTTTATCGTGCTGGATCAGGACGGTAATTTCCTTGCAACGTCCGCAAAGCTTAACGGTTCAAATAACGGCGCAATAAGTAATATTGCATATAATATCTTAAAAGGAAACGGCTGGGATGAAGCAAATCAGAAATGGACCGGCACTACCACGGGCGTAATAATTCTTTTGAGACGTGATTACCTTCTCGGTACCGAGGAGTACTTCAACAACTGGGGACACGTGCAGGGAAGCGTTCTCTTCGACCTTTGCGGCTACTCGATAACTCAGCAGAGCGGCTCAAAGGACTACTCACTGTTCAATCTTAACAGTAAGGGTTGGAGCTCTGCCGCGGGAGCTAAAGTATTCCCGACTACCTTGACCGTTAAAAACGGAAGCATCAATATGTATGCTAATACCGTTGTAGGTATGGACTGCTGGGATTCCATCGGCGGCGGTACGATAGCGAAGAAGAAGTTTACAGTTAACTTCGACGGTGTAAAATTCGGACTTTCCAAGGGAGCAACACTTACTAATCTCCTTATCAATACGGGTAAGGCGACGAATACCCCCGGCGCGGAGGCACCCTTCTTCATCACCTTCAATGACTGCGAATACGATCTTATTACCAACTCAAACGGCAAAACCGTCACGCTCTTCAATAACAATGCGAGCGCGGCTAAATACGTAAGCTGCGACCTTAAGATCAACGGCGGTATTATAAAGGTAAATAAGGCAAGTCTTGTAGATATCTATCAGCTTGACACTACGGGAACTTCCAAAATCACCTTCGGTAAGGGCGACTCGGGTTACCTCAAGATTGAGCTTCCCTCGGGTATCGGCGCGCCTGCTATGACCTTCCCGACGGAAAACGGAAATTACGTATTCTTGAAGACATCGGATGACGGTAAGCTTGTAACGTATGAGCTTGCGCAGAACGATCTGACGGAATTCGTTCCCAAGGTGAGCCTCACTCTTTACTCAGACTTCGTTTATAATATCTACATTCCGAAGATTGAGAATATCACTAAGGTAACGGTCGGCGGAGAAGAAGTCACTCTTTCGGATTACGAAATAGTAACTGTCGACGGCACGGATTATTATAAGGTAACAAAGACTATTGCACCCAAGGCGGCGGCAAGTGAATTTGAGCTTTGCATCAGCATCACTCTTGCCGACGGCAGAACAGGTACCGCTAAGTGGACGCTCGGTATTATCAAGTACCTTGAGAATCTTCTCGGCGATAATACGGTTTCTGATATAGAAAAGACTCTCTGTGAGGATATCCTCGCTTATATCAAGGCGGCATATACCTACTTCAAGGTTGAAGGTGCGGATGCGGTCTGCAAGAAGATCGACGCTATTCTCGGTGACTACGAGAGAGAAACGCTTGATAAGGGAGATGCGGTAAACACGGCAGAAGGACTCCATGACGTAACCGTCGTGCTCGGAGCAGAGATCGCATTTAAGTTCACGCCAAGCAATCCCGCAGATGCTGATAAGTTTGTATTCAAGCAGAACGGTAAGACTCTTAAGTCTGAGGTAGTTACTACCGACACCGAAACATATATCCTGGTAACAACTTATGCATATGGCATAACCGAAACGTTGTCCTACACTGCGAACGTTTCCGCAGATACGACCTATAGCGGCTCGTTCAACCTCAAGGCTTACTACGATTACGCGGCGAGCAAGGGAATGGAAGACGTCGTAACCGTACTTGAAGCACTCTGGAATTACTCTGATAGCGCCGAAAGCTACAGAGCTTCGATTGCAAAAGAATCTTAAGGAGGTAGAAAAAATGAAGAAATACATTTATCCCGAAATTGAAGTTCTCGAAATATCGGGAGAGGATATAATCACTACCTCTCCGGGAACCGAGACGACGCCGAAAGAAGATAACGACGGTATCTGGGATTTCGATTTCGGCTAAACCAATCCCAAAAAGGTAAATGCAAACAAAAAGAAAATAATTGTTTGCATTTACCGAGATTTTAAACAAAAAATAACGAGTTGTTTTGAACGGTAACGTCCTTAGCAACTCGTTTTATTATTTTGCAAAACTTTGTGTTTAAAGTGGTTTTTTTGAGATCTGCGCGAATGCTCTGGGGTAAGCTGCAGGCGTTTTCGCCTTCTTTTCGACAATGATAAGCGGGTGAATTATCTCCTCGGTACCGTCGGAGAGTCTTACCGTTTCGGTAGCGGCGATCTTACCGCCGAGGATAGATATTGCCTTCTTTGATTCCGCAAGCTCGAACTCCGCGTTCTTGCCCTTCATTGCGATCATCTTGCCGCCAACTTTGACGAGTGGTAAGCAAAGCTCGGTCAGCACGCGCATTGCGGCAACCGCCCTTGCCGTAACTATGTCAAAGCTCTCACGGTACTCGCCCTTTCCAAGATCCTCGGCTCTCGCGCATATTGCGTTAACGCCCGTGAGTCCAAGCATATCCTTTGCCATATTAACGTAGTTTACGCGCTTCTGCGTTGAGTCAACGCCGAGTATCGTAAGATCGGGGCGCAGTATTGCGACGGGCAGAGTAGGGAAGCCTGCTCCGCACCCGATGTCTGCAATTTTAGCACCCTTCGGGAGTATCTTTGCAAGCGCGGCGCAGTCGGCATAGTGGTTGAGTATAATTTTATCGGGCTCCTTTATAGCCGTGAGATTGTATTTTTCATTCTCCTCAAGCAGAATGTTTGTGAGCTTTACGAACTTCTCTACGCGCTCAATATTGAGCATGGATGAGAGTCCGTTTGAGTCAAACACCTTGGTGAGTCTTGATTTGAACTGTTTTTCATCGAAAAGCATTCGGTTTACCTCGCGTTTTATTTCTGGAATAATTTTATCATATCGAAAGAAGAATGTCAACGAGCAATTTGAAATATCGTGTATTCAAAAAAACTCCCGCGAGTGGAGCTCATATTTGCAGAGATCCGTCTCGCGGGATTATATAATTGATTTTACTGCTTATTCCGATTGTTAAGCTGCTCGGTCTTCCAATAAACGGGAGGAGCAAATTCGCCCGAATGATATCCGTTAATAACTCTAACGAGAAGAGAGTTAAGCGCTTCAACGGTAACGTTGGGAAGTCCGGGGTCGTGGTGCGAGCCGCCTATTCCCGAATCGTCGGTAACGAAGATAAACGTACCTGCTGTGTAGATTGCCGCCTGGCGCGCAACGTATTCGGTAAGAGTATCCGCTCCGCTGCAGATTATCGGGCAGTATCTGATACCCTTTTCTGCCGCGATCTCAACTGCGGACTTAAAGGTTTCCTTGTTCTTATCCTTACTGTGAGGCGGAGCGTCGAGAACGTGGAAGATCAGCTTTGTTGTTGCCGCGGTGCTCCACTGCTTTTCGACGGCGAGCTCAAGTGCTTCGTCAACTGCCTCGGGCCAGTCACCGCCGCCTTCGGCAAACTGCGTGTTAAGATTTGCCTGCTGAGCTGCAAGGTTTTCTGCGTTCGTTACGTCTGTAAAATCAAAGTATGCGAAGGGAACCTTGTCAGTGTGATCTCTGTAGAATAGAAGCGCTAAGTTGATAATTGCATCGGCTTCGTTTGCCGCAACTCTGTTTATAACGTCGGTAAGCTCGTTCTTAAGGAACTCAAGCTCATCACCCATAGATCCCGTAACGTCAACGACGAACATAATATCGATAATATTCTTCTTTTCCGCAGGAGCGTCAAGCTTTATAAATAACTCCCCGTCAGCCGCGCTCGTAAAGCTCTCGGTAACGGTTGACTCGCCGCTCGAAACGGTTACGCTGCCGCTCTCGCCACCGGTGAAGAGAAAGGCTACGCCGTTTGCATCGGTAACGGCTTTATATATTACCTTGCCGTCAGCGTTCTTAGCGATAACCGCCGCGCCTGCAACGGCGCCGCTGTCACCATCACCGTGAGTAACGGTAACCTTAAGTCTGCTGTATGAGTCAAATCCCCAAGCTTTATCGCCGGTGTAGGTGTAGAACTTTCCGTTCTGCTCCGCGCTCTGCTCAAAGAGGGATTTCCAGTATTCGTAATTTGCGTTGTCATTCCATGCGCCCGCAGTAATAAGTCCTGCAGGTCTTGTAACCGTGGTCGTATCCTCGGTGGGCTTATCCGCTTTGTCGCCGTCATCGCTATCAGCGGTGTCCGAGGATTCGGGAGCGCCTGAAGGGTCTGAGGTTTCCTTGTCTGCGCTTCCGACTGAAGAATCAGCGGAAGGTCCGTAATCACCTTCCATAGAAGGTGCGCCTCCGATATAGCCACCGTCATCGCTGTCGGCCTTGTTGAGAAAGTCCCCGCCGCCAACAGAGCAGGACGCCAAGGATAAAACGATTGCTAAAAGAGTAAATAATGCGAATAATCTTTTTGCCTTTTTCATAATACTACCTCCTAAATTTTCTTTGAATTGATAGAGTCTTTTGTGACCTCACTAATAATAACGCTGAAAATATCCGGTGGTTTCAATTTTATTATAATTTGTTTTTTCACCCGTGTCAATATTACGATTGTAAATAAAAAGCAAACTAATATAGAAGAATTGTAAACAGTATGAAAGAAAGATATTTTTTTAACAATATCTCTTGACTAAAAGTTAAATATATGATAATATATCTATGTATGTTAAAAATATTTTTTCTAAGGAGAAAAACAATGGCAGCTTACAACAAGAAAACAATTGAAGATGTAGAAGTAGCCGGCAAAACCGTGCTCGTTCGTTGCGACTTCAACGTACCCATGAAGGATGGCGTTATCACCTCCGATAAGAGAATAGTTGGCGCGCTTCCTACAATTAAGTACCTCCTCGACGGTGGTGCAAAGGTTATTCTTTGCTCTCATATGGGCAAGCCCCACAGTATCTTTACCGAGGGCTTCGGTCTCACCAAGAAGGAGAAGAAGGCTGTTGAGGCTCTTCCCGAAGCAGAGAGAGCTGCAGCAACTGCTGAATATCTTGAGAAGGCAGTTAAGAGCGATAAGAAGAAGCTCACCCTTAAGCCCGTTTGTGTAAGACTCAACGAGCTCCTCGGTGCCGAGAAGGTTACCTTCGCTGAGGATATCGTAGGTGAGGACGCAAAGGCTAAGATCGCTGCTCTTAAGGCTGGAGAAGCAGTTCTTATTGAGAACACAAGATTTGACGCAAGAGAAACTAAGAACGATCCCACCCTCGCAAAGGAGCTTGCATCCTTCGCTGATCTCTTTGTAAACGATGCATTCGGCGCAGCTCACAGAGCTCACGCTTCTACCGCAGGCGTTGCAGATTATATCCCCGCAGTTTGCGGATACCTCATTCAGAAGGAAATTTCTGTAATGGGTAAGGCGCTCTCCAATCCCGAGAGACCCTTCGTAGCTATCCTCGGCGGCGCTAAGGTTGCTGATAAGCTCAACGTTATCGATAACCTTCTTACCAAGGTTGATACTCTTATCATCGGTGGCGGTATGGCGTTCACCTTCCTTGCGGCTCAGGGCTACGGTGTAGGTAACTCTCTTCTTGACGAAGAGAAGCTTGACTACTGCCGCGATATGATGGCAAAGGCAAAGGCTAACGGCGTTAACCTTCTCCTTCCTATCGACACCGCTGTTGCAGCATCCTTCCCGAATCCTATCGACGCTCCTATTGACGTTGACTACGTTGATTCCGATTCTATCGCTGCTGACAAAGAGGGTCTTGATATCGGTCCTAAGACCGCAAAGCTCTTCTCCGATGCAGTTCTCAGCGCAAAGACTGTTGTTTGGAACGGACCTATGGGCGTTTTCGAGAACCCCACTCTTGCAAAGGGTACCGTTGCTGTAGCTCAGGCACTTGCAGATAGCTCCGCTATCACTATCGTAGGCGGCGGTGTCTCCGCAGCAGCTTGCGAGCAGCTCGGCTACGCAGATAGAATTACTCATATATCTACAGGCGGTGGCGCATCTCTCGAATTCCTTGAGGGTAAGGACCTTCCCGGCGTATCCTGCCTTCTCGATAAATAATTTTGGCTATAATCTCCGACTGGCAGGAAGTTCGACGTAGGTAACTACGCCTTCACCTGCCACTCGAAGATTCTATCTCAAAATTCTCAATCGAGAACTCGCTAAAAATTTTGGCAATTTCCGTCGTTTTCCGACTATCTCGACGTAGGTAACTGCGCCTTCGGTCGGAGGAACAACGCAACTTGCTCAAAATTTCTTAATCAAGACTCGATAAAAAAGCAAAGGCTCGCTTGATTTGGAGCAGAAATCTTCGTTATTCACACCGATAGGCGTAGATACCTACGTCGAGGTGTGAAAACGGAGATATAACAAAAAACTATAATAAATTGGAGAAAACCTTAGGTTTTCAACCTTGATTCTTATATCTTAAATGAAAACAGTAGAGGCACGATTGTACTTCTACCGTTGTTTTTTGTTAGGTTATGCCCAAATGGAGCAGCCTCACATAGAGCAAAATATATCTATTTTCAAACCTATATAATAAAGAGGAAAACAAAATGAGAAAAACAGTTATAGCTGGAAACTGGAAAATGAATATGACTCCCGCAGAGACAAAGGCGTTCATTACCGAGCTTGCTCCTATGGTTAAAGGCTTGGATAAGTGCGATATCGTTCTTTGCGTTCCCGCAATTGATATTCCTGCTGCGGTTGAGGCTGCAAAGGGCACTAACATCAAGATCGGTGCTGAAAACGTTCACTTCAAGGAGTCGGGCGCATACACAGGCGAGATCAGCGCAAAGATGCTCGTAGAAGCAGGCGTTGACTACGTAGTAGTCGGTCACTCCGAGCGCCGTCAGTATTTCGGTGAGACCGATCAGACGGTAAATCTTCGCACGCTTGCGGCTGTTAACGCAGGACTTACCGCGATCGTATGCGTAGGTGAGACACTTGAGCAGAGAAACCTCGGCTACACCGAAACTCTCCTTAAGTATCAGACAAAGATGGCTCTTACAGGTATCTCGAAGGATCAGCTCAAGAATATCGTAGTTGCTTACGAGCCCGTATGGGCTATCGGTACGGGCGTTACCGCTACCGCAGATCAGGCAGACGAGGGTAACGGCTTCGTTCGCGCTGCTATCGCAGAGGTTTACGGCGCTGACGTTGCAGAAACCGTAACCGTTCAGTACGGCGGATCTATGAACGATGCTAACGCTGCAGAGCTTCTCTCCAAAGTCAATGTTGACGGCGGTCTTATCGGCGGAGCTTCTCTCAAGACCGATAAGTTTACTGCTATCGTAAAGGCTGCTAACTAATCTGTTTTAAACGAAAAAAGTAAATAATGATTTGCAAAAAGCACCCATTTGACAGCAAAAAACTATGTCAAGTGAGTGCTTTTTTGTTTTTTTATTTTAAATTGACTGCGAATTATTTTCCTCTTTTACTTGGAGTTTCAAAGAGTGTCTTTTATCTATCACGCCCCAAACTATCGAAGCGGAAGTAAGCAGGATGATAGATACGAGGATGAGTATCGCGCAACCCATAAAGAACTCCTGCGGTAGAGCTAGAATAATTCTGTCGGTCACGGGATCGAAATACCAATTGCTTTTGCCGGGGAAGAGAATTTTATGAAATATCTCAAACGCGCGGTCAAAATTCGTCGCCGCAAGCGCTCCGACTATGCCGAAAACGCCAAGCGTGCCGCATCCCGCATAGAAGAACATATTAAACCCAAAAAGCTTTGAGATTTTTATAACGTTTAATTTTGCGAGAATCAGAATAGTAATAACAAGAACGAGTGAGATTATCAGCACTATGGCGTTAAGGTCGAAAAGCACCTTGCAGTCCACGAAGTGGCTCTTTCCCGACTCGGAGTATTCGAAAATACCCGTACCGAATTCCTTGCCGAGGGTAAGGAAGTCAAGCACCTCGTCGTAGGCATCCTTGATAGCTTCCTTCGTGATGTCCGATTCCGTGTAGCCCCAGCCGTAATAATCACTGTAAAGCATAACGGTGTCTTTGATTCCGTAGGAATCTATCTGCATATAGTAAAACGGACGGAAGTATATTGGAAGACCTATTGAAAACGTGATAATAAGAAGCACTAACGCTATCGCGAATACGGCTGAAATAATACCGTTCAAATATTTGTTTTTTAGCTTTGGCATAAAATTAGTTCTCCTTAATTATCTGCAGTCCTTTGCCAAGACCGTATTTTTCGCCGTTTTTATCGTAAATTACCGTATAATTGCTTCCCTTGTAATGAAGATTGGAAAGCTTGAACCATTCCCAATCCTCGGGTATGTTTGGCATAGCGTAAAGCTCATCGCGGTCGGTCTTAATTCCGATTAGTCCCGAAATAACGAGGTCGCAGAAGGTGGAATGGTTGTAATCCTTTCCGCGCTCGTATCCGCCCTTTTGCTCTGGCCAACCCCAGTCGCAAAGCAGCGTTCTGCTCGACCAATCGTCGCGTAATGGGTGTCGCACCTCGTCTATCCAAGGTATATGCTTGCCGTCCTCGCGTACTCTTTCGTGGCTTTTTGCATACTGAATAACCAGGTCGCGAAATAGTTTTTTATAGCTTTCGTCATCATTGTAATTATCAATAATGTTGATAAGCGCCGTTAGTGTTTGCGAGGTGGCAAATGGCCAAACATACCCATTCCACAGACATTCGTGATTTACGTCATACAAAAATCTTTCATGCCGTCTTTCGGCTGTAGCGATACCGAAATCGGTATAAAACGAGTTTTCGTCTATCAGAAGAGAAAAGACGGACTCGCGTTTTTTCTCGGGAATATTAAACATCCACGGAATATATCCGATTTCCTCACGAGGCGACGTGCCGCGACTCTTTTCAAAAAGATCATTAATTTCGTATTCGTTATCATAATGATAAGCGCGATAAAATCCGTCCTCAAAAAGAAGATCGTTTATTTGCTTTTTCAGTGTTTCGTGTTTTTTCAGATATTCCGACGCTGTCTGCTCATCTCCAAGGTAACGCGCGATCTCGGCTATTGCATACGCATCGGCGCATAAATATGAGTTTAACGTAGGGCGTATGCCGCGTCTGACACGTTGCTCGGAAGTTGTACCGCTGATTGAAAATTCCATAGCATCGTGATTATCTATCGACCAGAACATTCCGTTTTTTAATTGGTGTGTTTCTTCCCACGTCTTGTAATATTGGCAAAGTCGTACGAGAAGATTTTTCGTGAATACGTTTTCCTTTCCAAAGACCTCAGCCATTTTCAGTATCGCATAGCAGAGCCATGCGCTGTACTGATGTGATCTGTCGGGCGTGTTCAAGAGAAAGCTTACGTAATCGGTAAGGTATTTATTGCCGCTCGCAAGCCATCTGCCCTCGTAAAGGTGGTGACCGACTGCGGCGTTTATCACGTTATGCTTTCCGCTCCACGGTACCTCGGGGAGAAATTCTGATATAACGTATCCGTCCTCTGTCAGCTTAACGTGCTTTCTATACGTCCAGAAGCGGAAATAATAGGTGCGCTCAATATCCTCGTCGGGACACTCAAGGCGCGGAATCTCTCGCTTTAACCACTCGTATGCGTTCGCATTGTCGATAAGATTTATATGTGTTTCTTCGTCATTTGAGTTGAAAAGCTCGACGTAATGCTTTAGTTTGTCCATTTATAAATCCTTTATATTGAAAATAGAAGTGCCTATGTTGTATATGTTGTAATTTTATCATATAATGTATATTTTGTCAATGAAGTATTATATAAGTCGGCTCAAAATCACGGCGTAGGAAAAGCCGCAGGCTTGGATAAATCTCGTTCGGGAGAACGAGATGGAAGCTGGGTATTGCCGCTCGGATTGAAGCTAAGCGGTATTTCGTAGGCAAGGATGAAGTTTAAAGAGGAGTGCGCCGAGCAGGCAAGATACCGCGGGAGCCGAGTGCCTCGAGAGAACTTTGTGCCTGCGGTATGCGGCACAGCGTCGGCTACGCCACGCGGTGCCAACAGCTTCCCCCAGCAAAAGAAAAAACAATACCGAGTCGCAAGGACTCGGTATTGGGAAGCTGGGTATTGCCGCTCGGAATGAAGTTAAAATATATTTCGTAGGCTGAGCTAAAGATTTAGAGAGAAGTGCGCCGAGCAGGCAAGATACCGCGGGAGCCGAGTGCCTCAAGGTTGATTTGCGGCGGCGGTATGCGGCACAGCGACACGGCAAAGCCGTGCTGCTGACCGGACCGGCTTCCGCACCAAATAAAAATACCGACCACGAAGGTCGGTATCTTTATTTGGTGGGGGAAGCTGGATTCGGACCAGCGAAGTCAGTGACAACAGATTTACAGTCTGCCCCCTTTGGCCGCTCGGGAATTCCCCCATCTATATGGAGCTGGTGATCGGAGTCGAACCAACAACCTGCTGATTACAAATCAGCTGCTCTGCCATTGAGCCACACCAGCAACCGGAACGTTGATATTATAACAGAAAAGATTATGTTTGTCAAGCCTTTTTTTGAAAAATATTTTTTTAAATTCGGAAATATCAAAAATACTTACATTTAAAGGAAAAAAAGACAGGTTTTGGTATGAATAAACTGTAAAAAAGTATTTTGCGATATGGACAAAAAGAATTTTTGGTGTTATACTTAAATTGTTTAAGGAAGAAAAGTATTCAAAACGGAGAATTATGAGATACTGCATATCGGATGTTCACGGCGAATACGAGCTCTTTATGAAACTGCTTGAAAAAATTAAGTTTAACGACGGTGATGAGCTCTATATTTCGGGTGATATAATAGATAAAGGAAAAGATTCGGTGCGCCTCGCAAGGTATATTATGGGAAAACCGAATATTCATACGATAATTGGCAACCACGAGTACGATTTTCTGAAGCTCTATCACTCTCTTATCGACTCGGATAACGTAAATTTTGATGCTGTACTCGAGCGACTTCGCGCTTATTTTCCCGATGGAGAGCTTCTTGATTACGATGTGATAGATTGGCTCGACTCACTGCCGTTTTATATTGAGGGAGAGGACTTTATCTGCGTTCACGCGGGACTGCCGATAGACGCCTCCGGTGGGGTAGTGCATCCAAGCTTAGCAGATGAGAGAGATCTCGTTTACGATAGGCGCTTCAAGGAGCCGAGAGTCCTACCGCTGACGGATAAATGCATACTTTTCGGGCACACGACAACGAGTAATATCTCTGGCGAAAACAAGCTCTTAGCATATAGATGCCGCGGTGTTGAGCGGGCAACCAAGCTGTCGGACTACTGCAAGATACATCTTGATACGGGCGCCTGGTCGCACGGCATCCTTGGGTGCTTATGTATGGACACGTGTAAGGTTTATTACGTAAGACGAACGTAGAATTCTGTAATTTTTAACTTATCTTCAGGAGAAAACAATGACTTTTTTTATATCCGATACCCACTTCGGTCATATTAACATAATGAAATACTGTAAACGCCCATTCACCTCTGTCGAAGAAATGGATGAGGCTATGATAGAAAAATGGAATGCTAAGGTTGGGTACGGTGATACCGTTTATATTATTGGTGATTTCGCTTGGAAAAAGAGTACAGTTCCGTATCTTTGCACGCGTCTAAAGGGTAAGAAAATACTTATCGTAGGAAATCACGACGAGGGCTGGGTAAGGAAGGAAAACCACCCGAACTTTGCGTACTTTGACGAGGTTATTGACTATAAGCTTATCACGGTAGACGATCGCCCCGTAACTCTTTGCCATTATCCAATGGTAGAGTGGAAAAACAGCAGAAAAGATGATTCTCCGAGGCAGGGTTATCTTATACACGGGCATATACATAACAACTATTCCGACGAGTATCGCTATATGCTCCGCCACCCGAATGCACTCAACGCGGGCGCTGACGTAAATAATCTCGAGCCCGTGACCTTTGATGAGCTTATCGAGAATAACTTGCGGTTCAAGCTCTCGGTGCTTTCCGATGAGGATAAAGCTTTTCTTTTAGATTCAATTGACGGCGGTGTGTAAACAATTGTTTAAATTTTTGTTGTAAGGAGCCATTAAAATGCGTCATAGTTTAAAGATTTTACTTGCTGTTTTGGTTTTGCTGTCAACTGTTTTCTCTATGACTTCCTGCTTTTACTTAGGCTTGACCGCAAAGAACACAGATCTACTATCTGTGACCCGTGCGAGTGTGCTTGGAACGAACGGTTACATATTTTACGGTATTTTCTATCTTAATCCCCTGATCTATATTATTGAAGAGGATTCATACGGCAGAGTCCTATACGGATACATTGAAAACCCGACGACTCCGATAATTATTTCCATAATGCAATGCTCCGATGATGAATATGCCTATTTTTATCCCGACGTATCGTATTTTCTTACAGAATACAGCAATGATTATTTCGATGATCTGACCGTCAGAGGACCGACCGAAAAAGCATTTCTTTCAGCTCTTGATTCGTTTTGCGATGAAGCGCAGCTCGAGAGCTTGAAAAAAGATAATGATTGGGAGCTTCCGCAAAACCCCGAAAAATACGAAAAGACCGTCATAAAGCAAGCTCGTACCGCAATGGGCTCGTTTGACAGGCTCAGCGGAAAGCATATGTTCGACTTTGAATTCGAAAATGTTTATGCCGAGATCCTACGCGCGGAAGGTTATCCTGTTTATGACTTAGAGCATCCATCACCGGATATGCACGAGTATACAAATATTCATCTTGCGCGCTATCAGTATTGTTATTCGGATAAGTACGGAAGAGAGCTATACTATCTTGATGGAAAGCTTTATCACTATACCGAGCTTAATCGTTACGAGTATACTTTAGCTTTTGCTATGATAGTCAATCCCGACTCTACCTACGATATCGAAAGTTGCTACGTAGAAATTCCCGACAGACTCGATTTCAGAGAAGCGCTTATTCATCTAAAAGAGAATAATAATTGGAATATGCCACAGGATTCGGAGGTGATGAGCTATGAAAAGTAAAATTCGAATTCTCGCTCTTATCCTTGTAGCGGTTTTACTCATGTCGGTTTTATGCGGATGCATTCATCCGGACGGTTACACGGGTGAGCATAAGGATCTATATTCGCAGGTTATGAGTACGGTGCTTTATGTCAGAGGGTATCACGTTGAAGGTGAGCTTTCTTACGCCTTGCACGTTTGTCCTTTAGAGAGTGATAACTACGGCCGCAGACTTTTTGCATATTATGAATATAACGGCTCTCTCAGCATTCTCGTTTCGCAGAAAACAGAAGGCGAGTACGTTTATTATTATCCCGATTTTGCTCATCTCAACATCAGAATCGAGTCCGATGATGAACTCAGAACGGGTGAATTATCATCCGACGCGTGGGTCAAGCTTATGATATCCCGATATTCCTTTGATGAAGAAGTTGGATTGCTGAAGGAAAGAAACGATTGGAATAAGCCCCTCGTTGATGCGGGAATGGAGAAAGCGAAAATATCGGGCTGGGCAGATGATCACGCGCTGGAAAGCAAGCTCGAGTTCAGCGATGAGCAGCTCACATCTCTCTTCAGAGCGGAAGCCGCAAAAGAAGGGTATTCGCTCGACGGAGTCCTGATCGACGTGAATTGCGTAAATGACAGATGCGCATTCAGAGATGAGTTTGGGCGTGAGATAAAAATCGCGACGGTGACACTTGAAAAAACGGAAGAAAAGGTTAAAACCACGGAGCAAATAATGCTGTTTGTTCTTTCGGATAAGAACGGAAATATCTCTCCTGACGTTGGAGCTATGATAACCTCTGACCTTTATAATTATCAAGAAGCGCTCTATAATTTCAAAAAAGAAAACGGTTGGAACGAGGCGCAGTAGGAATGCTGTTCTTTAGCTTAAACTCTTTAACTTTACCGTTTATGCAAACAACTGTTTGAAAATAAACCAAAAAAGGAGCAAAAAATGAGTAAAAAGTTAAAAATTATATTTTCTATAATATTAGTGCTTGCTCTTGCCTTTGGGATGACCTCGTGTTTTCTTTTTGATAAAGATGCAAAGCGGGATGACCTCATATCTCTGACGTGCGCAACCGTGATTGACAGTGTCGGACGCTGGGCTTTCGGTTTTAGGGGCAAGGATCCTCATATCCTCGTTCTTGAAGAGGATTCTTACGGACGAACTCTTTACGCATATATGGAAGGCTATACTGCTCCGACCTGCATATCCGTTATGCAGGCAAACGACGGTGAGTATGCTTACTTTTATCCCGGCGTTTCGTATGCGCTGCTAGAGGCTAACGATGATTACATAAAGAAAATAAGTAAGGCAAGCTTTCTCGAAAAGATCAACAGCTTATGCACTCCGACCGTCCTTGCGGATATAAAGGAAAAGAATGATTGGAACACTCCCGTAGACCTCGCGAGGTGCGAAAGAGCATTGATCAAGGAAAATGAAATGTCATATGGTAATTATAGCAGAATCGGTGATATAGATATCGGTTATGAAGATTTTCAACCTATAATGGCGGAAATCGCAGAGCGCGAGGGCTTTATGCTTTATGGTGACGATAATCCCGCGCCGACGATGTTTGAAGAAGCATCAGTGCATTATTCACGTTTCAAATATCTTCATTCGGACAGATACGGCAGAGAGATCTATTTTATTGAAGGTAGTTATTATCATTACGATGAGCACAGAACAATCGAATATAAGCTTGAATATGTTTTTGTTTTCAATCCCGACGGAACGTATGATCTTGACGTTTGCTATCGGGAAATTGCCGATATGATGAACTACTCGTCTGACGTTGAGGCGCTCAAAGCGGCAAACGGCTGGAACACTCCGTATACAAAAGGAGCAGAAAAATGAAAAAAAGAGTTTTAAAAAAATGCCTTTTGCTACTGCTTTCTCTCGCTTTATCACTCTCCGTTCTGACTGCGTGCGGATACAGAGGCTTCAGGGGCGAGCATATTGACCTCTATACGCAGGCGCAGCACACCTTGCTTTTTGCGGACGGTTACTCTCCCAGCGCCGAGGTGTTCTTTGATCCTCTCGTTGACGTGCTTGAAACGGATACGTACGGCAGAAGGCTCTACGCATATTACGAGGAAGGCAGCGGAAGCCTTGATATTTTGGTTTCGCAGTCATCCGACTCCGAGTACGTTTATTATTATCCGGATATATGCTTTATCAATATAGGAATAGATAACGAGGACGATCTATATAGCGATTATCTTAACAAGGATAAAACCGTGGCAGCGTGGGCGCAAAGCAAAATTGCAGAGTACGGATTTACCGAAGCGATAAAAACTCTCAAGTCGGAAAACGACTGGGATGCTCCAAAGAACGATGGCAAAGCGGAAAAGGCTCTGATAAAGGATAAACCCGATCACGAGGGAGAGTATGAGCTAACCGAGGATGAGTGCATCGAGCTGTTTTTAATAACGGCGGAAAAGTGCGGCTACGTTATTAAAGAGGGGGCAACCGTCGATGCTTCGGATTATACGCACCATTATGCCCACTCGGATAGGTACGGACGTGAGCTTCGTACGGTGGTTATCTCGATAAAAACCGAAACACCCAAGGTAATCACAACGGAGAACGTGATCCTCGCATTCATTCTTGAGCCGGACGGAGATTACGATAAAAATTCATGCGCTATCATTCTCGAGGATACTACGGGTTACCGCGAAGTAATAAACAAATTAAAAATGGAAAATAATTGGAACGAGGAAGACTAAAAAATGAAAAAAATACTCTTTATTATATTAACACTTCTATTAATTACAGCTTGTGCGTTCTCACTCGCATCCTGCGACGCGCTTGATGCTCTTCTCGGCGAAAACAAGCTCGCAGACGGCTCGGAAGACAAGGAAAACGGCGGCGACAAGGAAGACACCGATGGAGATAAGGATAACGCTAATAACGACGGAAACGGTGTTCCCGAGGGTGAAGAAGGCGCAACGCAGTTTACCGAGGAGCGCGAAGCGTTGAGAGCTCATATGGCTGAGAGCTGGAGCGCACTTACAAACGAATTTAATTACAAGATACTCATATCTTCTCACAAAGAGGATGCAGATCGTGTATACAGCGATATTCTGGGAAAGCTCAACGCGGCAAAGACTCTCTCGGACCTTAACACTATCCGAGGCACGTTTGATACCTGGATAGGCAAGCTGTATAACAACGAGGTAGTGACCACGTACATAAAAGAAGAGTATTCAACGTCGGTTGCGCTCGGAGCGCTGCTCGGCGGTGAGGTATACCGCAATCTTGCAGGCAAGACGCTTTGTATTGAAAAGACCTATACGGGAACAGAAGAGCATACGATAACCGACGATTTCTTTATGATAGATGATTGCGAGGTCATGCTGACGGAGTATGAGGTCGTAGTCGGTCTTCCCGTTCCGTTTGAGGACGGAGCTCTTTATGCGCCGTGTTCTGTTTACTTTAACGGAGCGCCAATCCTCGGTGATATCGGTATTATCAGAACCTACGAGATCACGGACGATAATCCTCTCGGTTGGGAAAGCATAGATCTTTACGGTAAGTCATATGAGGACGAAGAGGGCAAGCTTATAGTAGAGTCGCAGTATGCGGAGATAAACGGTAAAAAGTTTGTCGAGGTGTTAGACTGCACCGATAGGCTCTTTATCGTATATAACGGTATAAACGTATACCTGACGCTTGACAAAGACACTCTCACCGCAACCTTCGAGCGCCAGACGGACACCGCGATGAAGACTCTTTACTATGAAAATGACGGCACGAGCTACGTATTTAACGTTTACGGCGAGTACGTGGCGGGAAGCTATAATTACTTAACGACGGTCGATATAACCTATGCCGACGGAAGCGAGGCGACCTTTACCGCCGACGGATTCCTTACGCCGTATACTCACGTTGGCGTTGAGTCCGGCTTTGCGTTCCCGATTCTCGGAATTGAGGAGCTTCAGTACGATGAGAGCGGCGCGCTCACAAAGATTCCCGAGAACATACCGTCCGAGGATAAACCCCTTTAATATTGCGGAAAATTGCAAAAATAGAAAATAATTCACTAATATAAGAGGACGAAGAAGCTTTGGCATTCTTCGTCCTTTTTTCTTTTAACGTTAATAAATAAATGGAGAAAATTTAAGAAAGTAAAAGAAAAAATAAAATTAATAAAAATATTCTTATTTACTATTGACTTTATCGCTTTAGTGTGCTAAACTAGACGCATCTTTTACTTTATCAGAGGAAAGGAGATAGTTATGGAAGCCTTTGATATAAAGAAATTCGATAATCTTTTTCACGCTGTGCTGAAGCTTAAATGCGCGGATGATGCGAGAAAATTTTTCGAGGACGTCTGCACGATAAAGGAGCTTGAAGAGATATCTCAAAGACTTGAGGTCGCCTCACTTCTTTCGGAAGGAAAGAATTATCAGGACGTATCAAAGCTGACGGGAGCGAGCACCGCAACTATAAGCCGCGTAAGCAAGTGCTTGAACTACGGCGCAGGCGGCTACGAATTAGTTTTTAAAGATGAGGGAGATAGCATATGAATAATATAGATATATCGGCGGTTATGACGAGGGAAGAGCGCTTAGCCTTTTCTCTGCGTTCGCTTTATAAGTCATCGGGATACAGTATGTTCCGAATGAGTAAATTTGAGGAATACGATTTTTACGTAAGGAATAAGGACTTCCTTCTTTCCGATAATATTATAACCTTTACCGATACGGACGGTAGGCTTATGGCAATGAAGCCCGACGTTACGCTCTCGATAATAAAGAGCAGAGATGAGGACGAGGAGAAGCTTACCAAGGTATATTATAACGAAAACGT
>JAZONS010000045.1:0-25771 GCA_045654585.1 Eubacteriales bacterium | reverse complement strand
ATACGGTATCGAATGGCTCGCCATTACAAAGGCTAAAGAACACTCGTTGAAATGCATATTAATAGAGATCCGCAAACAAAAAGCATGGCGAATCCGCTTCGCAACATTCGACGAAAGTCGAAATAACACTGCGTATTAAATTGTATACGCAGAGATATCTGCGTGGTATACGTAGCAAAACTCAGTTTCTTCTACGTATGGTATATAAGCCTTTCGGCTTCGTACAGCGCACTAATTATGAAAATGCAGAAATGCATTTCCAAAATCAGCTTTACTATTATAACATAAACTATTTTATTTTTCAAGGCTTTTTTGAAAGTTTATTAAATATTTTTTGTTTTTGTATTTATGATTTATCAAATCAATAATTAATTCTTATAGGAGCCTATATAGAAATAAAATACAATCCAAAATTAGAATATCAATTAAAAAAGGCTGCACGGATGACTGAAGTGCAGCCTTTTGCGGTGATGAAATCTAAATAGTGTTTACTACCGTTTTACCACTCGATCTCGATAACAATTACTTCATTTGAAAGGTCGTCTGTCGGAATGCCCCTTATATGAAGATAAGAAATAGCTATTCCGCTTTCTGTGAAGTATTCGGGGAGTCTTTCTACTAAGTAGGGCAGATCCTTACCGGTATTAAGCAGGCGAACACTCTTCGGCAAGGAAGGGAAGTATTTAATAGCTATCGAGGTTGAACGTATTCCGTCAGGGAAGTGGAAATAAGACTTTCCGTTCTTGGTCGTAACGATAGCCTTGTTGTTTCTTATAGCGTAATTGAATGTGTCCTCCTCGTGGCAAACGAGAGCGCCGTTCATACGTAGATACCAGTCGCCGATCTTTCTTATACGCGAAGCGTATGCTTCGGTGATCTCTCCGTTTGCATCGGGACCGACGTTAAGAATGTAGCTGCCGCCCATTGCCATAACTCTGTCTATCGACGAGGTGAGGTGGCGGAGTGAGTAGAAGTCTTCTTCCTTGCGGTATCCCCAACTCTGCTCACCGACGGAGTTGCAAGCCTCGGTCATTCTTGTAAAGCGCTGACCTTCTTGCGCGCGGTATTCGCGTTCGGGAGTAGAGAAGTCACCGACGTCATATCCTCTGTCATTGATGAAAATTCCGGGCTGAAGCTCTCTTATCATTTCATTGAAGGAGGGATCCTTGATTCTCGGGGGAATATCCCAATAGAAGGTATAAAGCTGACCGTAATTAGTGCAAAGCTCGCGTACCTGACGTCTGACGAATTCAAGATACTTCTTGGTGTCGATACCGTTCTCGGTCTTAGCCTTCCACTGGTGCGTTGATGCGGGGTTGAAGCCGTTTTCGTGATGCCAGTCGGGGCAGGAAT
The DNA here is from genome assembly GCA_045654585.1 of Eubacteriales bacterium. Classification (GTDB taxonomy): domain Bacteria; phylum Bacillota; class Clostridia; order Oscillospirales; family CAG-272; genus UBA1740. The sequence goes on along the minus strand of JAZONS010000045.1, from coordinate 24,418 downwards.
AATAAAGGGAAAGCTTCATTCCGTGCTTGTGGCAAGCATCCGCAAGCATTTTCAAGGTGTCCTTGCCATAAGGAGTATTCATTATGTTGTAATCTGTTTCTTTTGTATCCCACATACAGAAGCCGTCGTGATGCTTTGTTGTGAAGCAAATAAATTCCATTCCCGCGCTTTTTGCGAGTAACACCCACTTTTCGGGATCGTATTTTACGGGATTGAACTTATGCATGAGTGCTTCGTATTCTTCTCTAGGCATATCCATTCTCGCAAACGCCTGATCCTGTATCTCGGTGAGAGCGTATATACCCCAATGGACGAACATACCGAACTTGTTTTCGTGTGTCATAATATATCTCCTTATAATTGTTTTTCTTAAACCGTATTGAATTAGAACGGCTCGTACTTATATTTTACAACAAAAACTTGACAATGTCTTTGCATTATGTTACTATTGTTTCAAACTATTTGCACAATCTTACTGTAATCGAGGATGATATATGCTGAGAAATTGCCTTTGCGGAACTAATACGGGGCACGCCGTGGGATTCGTTCATAAAACTCTTTCTGCGCCCCACCATGTGATTCTGCATTTTAAAACCCCGTTTTTCTGCATAATAAACGGTAAACGTATCGAAGGAATGCCCGGAGATTGCATTGTTCAGCGAAAGGGTGACACTGTAATTCACGGGCCGTTATCCGAAAACGAGCAATTTATCAATGATTGGATTTATTTTGACTCGGATGAAAAGTTGCACAATCTGCCTATCAATAAGATTATAAAAACAGAAAACGCTGAGGAGATAGGAGATCTTATCGAGTATATAATGCACGAGGAAAATGCCCGTGATGAGCACTCCAAACGCCTGATATCGGATAGCATTTATAAAATGCTGGTTATCCTGATGCGTGCCGCTGATAAAAACGTAGACGAGATCTCGCCCGAAAAGGTGCGCTTTACGGAAGCTCGCGCGTATATCATGGCTCATAGCACAGAGCGGTGGACACTTTCTAAAATGGCAGAATATACGGGTTATTCGGTCAGCCGCTTTTGCGCGCTTTACGGTGAATATTTTGACAAAAGTCCCATGGACGAGCTGCTTGATAAAAGGCTTGAGCTCGCAAAGCGTCTGCTATCTCTTAACGTAGACAAAATAGGAGATATTGCGGCAATGTGCGGTTTTTCGTCCGTTCACTATTTTTCGCGGTTTTTTAAAAACAGAACAGGGGTATCACCCGGCAATTATAAAAATAAAAATTAAAATAGGACAGTTTTTTATTTAAATTGTGTCCTTGCTTAAAATACTAATATATGCTATACTAAATTATAATTATAATTAATAATTTCAGCCGGAATGGAGGATATTATGCTTTACGATAAATGGAGTCACACGGAGTTTTCCGAGGAGATATTTAAAAATCCAACGAATGAATTCAGAGGCGCGCCGTTCTGGGCGTGGAACAGTGCGCTTGATCCTGAGGTGCTTCGCGATCAGGTCGATATATTCAAGGAAATGGGATTTGGCGGCTTTAATATGCACGTACGCCAGGGACTTGAAACAACCTATCTCGGCGAGGATTTCTTCAAGGCTATAAAGGCATGCATTGAAAGAGCGGAAGAAAACGGTATGCTCGCGTGGCTCTACGATGAGGACAGATGGCCGTCGGGAGCCGCAGGAGGATTTGTTACCAAAACTATAAAAAACAGAGTGAAGGCGCTGACACTTGAGGTCGCAAAGCGAGATAACGCCGTATATGATTATCACGATGCGATTGAAACGGGCACGCCCGTATTCGTTGCCGCATTCTCTCTCAATATAAACGAGGACGGAATTCTCGAGTCTTACAGAAGAGTAGATGAGAACGAGGAATGCGAGAATAAGCGCTATTTCTACTGTGTTACCGCAAAAGGTGGCGAAGCTCGCTATAATTATCAGTCATACGTGGATTCTCTCTCGAAGGATGCGATAGATTGTTTCAAGGAGATAACCTACGAGGCGTTCAAGAGAGAAGTCGGTGAAAGGTTCGGTAAATCCGTTCCTGCTATTTTCACGGATGAACCGCAGACAGTGTCGGGAAAAAATCTTAAAAGCGGATTTGATACGAAGAGAATGGATAATCCGTGGACTTGGGATTTTGCAGATACCTTCAAGGCGTCATATGGCTTTGACATCGTGGATAGGCTTCCCGAGATATTCTATAAATGCGCCGACGAGTCCGATATTTCACCGAGATATTATTATTTCCGCCACCTTGCGGAAAGATTTGCCGGGGCTTTTATGGATAACCTCGGAAAATGGTGCGGCGAGAACAACATTATGTTTACAGGTCACCTTATGCAGGAGGATAACCTTATTTACATAACAAACAGATGCTTTGACCCTATGCGTATGTATAAAAGTATGCAGCTTCCCGGAATTGACGTGCTCTATGACAGACGGCTTTTCGTAACCGCAAAGCAGTGTGAATCGGTTGTTCGTCAAATGGGTAAAGAGGGAATGCTCTCCGAAATGTACGGTGTAACCAACTGGGACTATGATTTCAGAGGTCATAAGTCGCAGGGCGATTGGCAGGCATGCCTTGGTGTTACCGTGCGTGTTCCGCATCTTTCGTGGCAGACGATGAAGGGCGAGGGAAAAAGAGATTATCCCGCAAGCATATTCTATCAGTCGCCTTGGTATAAGGAATATAAAATAGTAGAGGATCACTACGCAAGACTGAATACCGCCCTGTCACGGGGAAAAGCGGTATCCAACATTGCCGTACTTCATCCTATCGAAAGCTTCTATATGCGTTATGCGTCTGAGGCTGAGACCTCTATGGACTACAATGAGCTTAATTCTCAGTTCCTTGAGCTTTGCGATTGGCTTCTTCTCGGCTCTGTCAACTTTGATTATATTGCCGAGTCGCTTATGGAGGAGCTTTGCAAAAATCCTACTTGTCCGCTGCGCGTTGGCGAAATGGAGTATGATACAATAATTCTCGATAACTGCGAAAACTTAAGGCCGTACACGATATTCGCGCTTAAGGAGTTTGCAAAGGCGGGAGGAAAGCTTATCATATCGGGTAGATTACCTTATATGAGCTTAGCAAAGCTTTCCGACGAATCAAGCGCGCTCACCTCTTACGCTAAGGTGATACCTCATACGAGAAGCTCAATTCTTAAGGCAGTTGAGAGCTCGCGCAATGTTGTTATCAAGCATCGCGGAGGTGCTCTCACCGAAGATCTTCTTTATACGAGGAGAACCGAAGGGGATGTAGATTGGCTCTTCATATGCAACGCATATAAGCCGGAGCTTTTGCATATTCCGAATAAGAAAAATATAGAAATTACCGTTAACGGTCATTACAGAGCATCGCTTTACGATACCGTTTCAGGCAAAGTGGAAAAAATATCCTACGTTGCAAAGAGGGGAAAAACCAAGATATATTCCGATATCTTTGATTTTGACAGCTTGCTCATCAAGCTTGAGAAAATCAATGTAGAAGAGGACGGAATGCTTCCCGAGGTGAAGATCATTCGCTCGGATATAAATATTCCTACGAGTGTAAGCTATAAACTCTCCGAACCAAACTCGTTGCTTCTTGATATGGCCGAGTGGCGTGTTGACGGCGGTAGACTTTATCCGAAGGAAGAGCTTATGCGAATCGACGAAAAAGTCAGAAATATTCTCGGTCTGCCTTCAAAGAGAACTAAAACCGTGCAGCCGTGGGCGGTAAAGGATGCTCCCGAGGCTAACGAGCTATTTCTTCGCTTCACCTTTAATTCCGAGATAGAATACGATGGGGCGGCGCTCGCGCTTGAAAACCTCCATAAATCAAAGGTAGTATTCAACGGAATAGAATGCAACACTGCAAAAATCGGTTGCTTTGTTGACAGAGAAATACATACGTGTGCAATTCCAAAAATAAAACGCGGTGAAAATGTCCTCGAGGTAACGATGCCGTTCGGCATCAGAACGGATGTTGAAAACTGCTTTGTTCTTGGTGAGTTCGGAACGGCATACAGAGGAAGAGAAGCCTATACAACCGCCCTTCCGTCGAAACTCAGCTTCGGCGATGCGGTTCATCAGGGACTTGCCTTCTACGGCGCGAATATAACGTATGATACCGTTGTAAATCTTAACGAGAAAACCGCGCTTGAGTTTGAGATATCGTATTACAGAGGCGCGCTTATCCGTGTCGATATTGACGGAAAGATGGCGGGTTATATATGGAAATCTCCCTTCCGCCTTATTAGCGACGTGCTGGACGAGGGGGAGCACCGTGTGAGCTTTACCGTGTTTGGTAACAGATATAACACGTTCGCCGCCCTGCATACTCTATTAGCCGATAAAAAGGATGTATATACAGGTCCCGATTATTGGAGGAGCTCTGGCTTCGCATGGTCGTATGAATACAATACAAAGCCATTCGGAATTCTTAAGGCTCCCGTTGTGAGAAAATATCAAACAGAAGAGTAAAAAAACAGATTTATGATAGATAATCATAGGCAGAAACGCGTTTTTTGGTTTAATTAATAATATGAAGTGAGGGAAAATATGTTTGTTATTTATGCCCACAGAGGCGCAAGTGAATACTATCCGGAAAACACTGTCTCATCATTTTGTGCAGGCGTTGATATGGGAGCAAACGGTATTGAGACCGATGTGCAAATATCTAAGGACGGAGTTCTTATGATCTACCATGACGACCTTATGAAGGATAAGACGGGTTTTGAAGGAAGCATTGCTGACTATACTTACGAGGATCTCCGCACGGCAAGAGTGAAAAATGAGAGATACGGAAGAGAAGATTGCCTTATGACTTTTGAGGATTTCCTTAAGTATTTCGGCTGGCGTGACTTAACCTTTGCTATCGAGATAAAGGTAGGTGGTATTGCAGAAAAGGTTATCGATATGATGAGAAAATACAACGTCATAGAAAAGTCTATCATAACCTCGTTCGATTATCAGGCGCTTGTCGATGCCTATAACTACGATAAGACGGTACGTCTCGGATGGCTCTACGTTTATCATAGCTCTGATACGCTTGAAAAGCTCCGAGCTATTGAAGCATATCAGGCTTGCCCCAAGGCTATAGATATCAAAAAGGAGCATCTTGAAGCTCTCTATTGCGCAGGCTTTGGTTGTCGCGCATGGGGCATTTCGGATACCGAGGTTATGAAGTATGCGGTCGAGATCGGCGTCGAGGGTGGAATGACCGTTAATTTTCCCGATAAGCTCGTGGAATATATGAAGCAAATAGGAAATCCGATATAAAAATCAGGGATGAACGGTTAAAAAAATATTTTTTCGTTGCTTTTTTATTGGTTTTAGTTTATACTTTGATTAGAAATACTTAGAAATACAGGGAGGATACTTATTGTGAAAAAGTTATTTGTATTGTTGTTAATGCTTTCGCTTTTTGTTTGCTCTGTAACTTCGTGCCTTGCCGAACCAAAGACACCTGAGGAATTGTATCAAAAAATGTCAAAAACCATGAATAAGCTTAATTCATACGAAATGGAATATGAATTATATACTACAAGTCTGTATAATGAAAATGTAACGGTAAGCGAAGGAAAAAGCATTGTTTTCACGAAAAAGAGAGATTTTTATTATTATAACAAAACGGAGATTTCCGCCCTTAACGCAACAGCCATTGAAGTGTACGATGATGGGGTTATGTATGTTATGAATGAAATCGGAGATCTTTCTCAAAAAATCTGCTCCGACATCTCGTATAGAGATTATATTGACTATTATAATGATAAATTGACAATTGAATCATTTGTTAAAGCCTGTGATACGAGAACGTTTTTAAAAAATGAAGACGGTACCTGGAGTATGTTATTTTCCGAATATTCCGAGGAGTCTAAGGCTTATCTTTATGACAAGCTCAGCATTGAATCTCTATATACCGATTCAACAAAAATTAAAGACGTATCTGTGAAATTCGATATTGATGAAGAATACAGACTTACGCAAATTATGATTGAACTTAAGGTTTTAATAGGAGATTCGGGTAATAAAACCAATAGTCTTATATATAAAACGAAATATTCCGATTATAATAACGCCGAGCGCTCTGCCAATAAATTTTCCAAGAATGAATATATAGAGGTAGACGATCTCAGAATTCTTCATGATTTTGAAGATAGTATCAATAGCGCCCTTGAAGATAAGAAGGCAAGCTTTATTCTTGATTACAAGGTCGAAAACGTAATAAATGGGGAAAGAACAACTATTCTCGAAACCCAAGATAAAGTATCTTATTCAATTGATATCAATGATAATATCTCGTATGAAAACGATTCGCTCGTAGATGGAATACTGCATAAAATAAGATATTCTGGAAATATTCTGTATACCGATGATAAGCGCGAGGTAGAGTCTCAGCATGAGTCTAAGGCGTACATTCGCTCGTTGATTAATTCTTGTGAATTTAATAGCTATACTGTAAGCGGCATTAAAAAAACCTCTGAAAATTCATATACGATAACGTGTGATACTGATAAAAATGAATTCTTCTCAAAGCTCAGTGCAAACACTTACGATCGTGTCGTAAAGGTAATTAACGTAACGTTTTCCAATGGAAAAATAGCGAAAATAAACTGTGAAGTTACCTGTTATCTCGAGGGTGAAGCAGATAAAGTGATAACTTCGGTCCTTCAGTTTATAGAAAAATAAGATTATTATTAAGAAAAAGTAACAAATAATTAAACTTGTTTTTTAATAAACTCCCCTTGACAGAGTTCGCGAAGTATTATATAATAAAATAGATAAATGAAAAACTCGAAAGAGGTAACAGTATGTGGAACAAAATCAGAAAGCATTTTTATTCTATTAACGGCTGGGTGCGTTTTATTGCCTTGGTCGGCTTAGTGCTTGCTATTCTTCATAAATACGTATTGACCGATCTTGCGGTGCTTGCAACCGTTGTTAGCATATATACGTACGTTATGTACGTAGCCGCAGGTGCGTTTGTGCTGATCTCAATCGCTATGATCATAAGAACGATAATCAAATTCAGACTTATTGGACTTTTGAGAGCGTTATTCAGAATCGTTGTAACCTCGATACTGTTCCTTATGTACGCAAACCTCGTTGGAGTAATTACTTTATTTTAAATAGAAAAATCACCACTCGGATACGGGTGGTGATTTTTTGCTTGAAATATGTTTTATTTCTCTCTGTATTCTCCCGGTGTTATTCCGTACAAGCCGCGAAAAGTGCGATTGAAGCTTCTTACGCCGCGGTTGCATTGGCGATCGTATCTGTAATTATTTAATCAAATACCGCTAAAATAAACCAAATATTTTATGAATTTGGTGTTTAACATATTGCAAAAATATTTAAAATATGTTAAAATACTAAATTGAACAAATATTTGCGCCCAATATCCGCGGCTCATTTGCCGAGAAGGCTCTTTTGGGTGACAAGGAGGTAACAATGGAGAAATTTTATTTAACTACCGCGATAGCTTACGCATCCCGTAAGCCCCACTTTGGAAATACCTACGAGATAATCATGGCTGATGCATTTGCGCGTTTTCAGCGCCAGATGGGAAAGGACGTTTTCCTCTGCACGGGAACCGATGAGCACGGTCAGAAAATCGAGGAGTATGCAAAGGCTGCGGGAACTACTCCAAAGGAGTATGTTGACAGAGTTGCAGGCGAGATAAAAGGTATATGGAACCTTATGGGCTCCAGCCATGATTACTTTATCAGAACAACTGACGATTATCACGAAAAGGCTGTCGCTAAAATATTCAAAAAGTTCTATGAAAAGGGCGATATATATAAGGGACATTACGAGGGCTGGTACTGCACGCCCTGCGAATCCTTCTTTACCAATACTCAGGCGGAGGGCGGTAAGTGCCCCGATTGCGGCAGAGAGGTCGTAAAGGCTAAGGAGGAGGCGTACTTCTTCAAGATGTCCAAATATGCTGACAGACTTATGAAGCATATCGAGGATAATCCCGGCTTCATCGAGCCCGAGAGCCGTAAGAAGGAAATGGTAAATAACTTCCTCAAGGCAGGTCTTCAGGATCTTTGCGTATCCCGCACATCTTTCACGTGGGGAATCCCCGTTGATTTCGACCCGAAGCACGTAGTATACGTATGGCTCGATGCACTTACGAACTATATAACCGCTATCGGATACGATCCCGATAAGAGCTTTGATGAGCAGAGTGAAAGCTTCAAGAAGTATTGGCCTGCCGACGTTCATATCATCGGTAAGGATATTCTTCGTTTCCATACGATATATTGGCCGATCTTCCTTATGGCGCTTGATCTTCCTTTGCCTAAAAAGGTATTCGGTCATCCCTGGTTCAACTCGGGTAACGATAAGATGTCGAAGTCCAAGGGTAACGTAATATATGCGGACGAGCTTTCCGAGTATTTCTCTGTTGACGGTGTTCGTTACTACGCTCTTGCCGAGATGCCCTATAATGCAGACGGAACTATAACTTATGAAAATGTTGTAACGAGATATAACAACGATCTTGCAAACAATCTCGGTAACCTCGTCAGCCGTACTCACGCTATGACGAAGAAGTATTTTGACGGCATAGTACCCACTCCCGGGGAGGAAACCGAGCTCGACCGCGATCTGAAAAACACCGTTATCGAGGCGGTAAATTCCGCTCGTGAGCTTATGGCGGGCTATCACGTTGCCGATTCTCTCGAGGTACTCTTCTCGGCGCTCAGACGCGCGAACAAATATATAGACGAAACAACTCCTTGGGTGCTTGCAAAGAACGAGGAAGACAAGGGCAGACTTGCAACTGTTATATACAATCTTCTTGAAACAGTAAGAATCGCCGCGGTAGTTCTCACTCCTTATATCCCCGCAACCGCAGAGAGAATATTCTCCCAGCTCGGTACGGATAAGTGCGAATATGCCACTGTTTCCGCATTTGGCGCTCTTGAAGCGGGCAAGCCTCTCGGCGAAGCATCGACCCTCTTTGCCAGAGTTGACGAGAAAAAGCTCTTCGAGGAGATAGAAGCGAAGAGAGCTGCAGCAGAGGCTGCCGAAAAAGCGGCTGAAGCTCCTTCGGACAGAGAAGAGGAGATCGCATTTGAGGACTTCGGCAAGGTTGAACTCAGAGTAGCCGAAATAGTTGAGTGTGAGCCTATTCCCAAAGCAAAGAAGCTCCTTAAGCTTCAGGTAGACCTCGGCTTTGAAAAAAGACAGGTCGTTTCGGGTATAGCTAAATTCTATAAGCCCGATGAGCTTATCGGTAAAAAGGTTATTCTCGTATGCAATCTCAAGCCGGCAAAGCTCTGCGGAGTTGATTCCTACGGAATGCTCCTCGCATCGGGTGAAGAGGAGGTCAAGGTTGCTTTCCTTGATCCTGCCGCAAAGAACGGTGACAGAGTACACTGATTATGAAATACTTTGATTCACACGCTCATTATTACGACGAGCGCTTTGACGAAGAATATGAGGGAGGAGCCGAAGCGCTCCTCCTATCTTTGAATAACGTATCGTACATCGTAAATATCGGCACTGCTCCCGATACCTGCAAAAGGGCGATAGAGCAGGCAAAGCTTCACGAAAATATGTATACCGCTCTTGGTATCCATCCCTCGGATGCAAGGCTTATAGACGATCTTGACGGCGCACTTGCCGAGATTGAAGAGATGATACTCAATAAGAGCAGTAAATGCGTGGCTCTCGGCGAGATAGGTCTTGATTATCATTATGAGGGCACGAATAGGGAAATGCAGATAGCTCTTTTCCGTCGTCAGATGCAAATGGCTGAAAGACTTGGTCTTCCGGTGGTTATTCACGATAGAGAATCTCACGAGGATGTAATGACTGTAATACGTGAATTTCCGCGCGTTACAGGTGTTCTTCACAGTTTTTCAGGCTCGGCTGAAATGGCTCGCGAGCTCATAAAACTCGGATATATGATATCCTTCTCGGGAACGGTCACCTTCACTAATGCAAAGCGTCCAAAGGAAGCTTGCGCGGCAATACCGCTCGATAGGATACTCATTGAAACCGATGCTCCGTATCTCGCGCCTCACCCAAAAAGAGGAACGCTCAATCATTCCGGTAACCTCGAATATACCAATAGAGCGGTAGCTATGATAAAGGGTGTTTCCGAGGAAGAATGCGCCGCCGAAACCGAAGAAAACGCAAGGAGATTTTTCGGAATATGACAGAAGAAAAAAGAAAAGTCCGCGCCATGACGGTGACGTACACGGTTGATAGCGGACTTTACGTGAATATAACGAACAGATGCACAAACAGATGCGATTTCTGTATAAGAAATAACGGCGACGGCGCGTACGGCTCCGAGAGCCTATGGCTTGAGCGAGAGCCCACCGAGGATGAAATATTGGCATCCGCCCTCGCGCGTGATCTTGATGCATTTTCGGAGATAGTATTCTGCGGTTACGGAGAGCCCGCAATAAGACTCGACGTCGCAAGGCGTGTAGCTCTTAAGATTAAAGAGCGCTATCCGGAAATGAAGATAAGAATAAATACCAACGGTCAGTCGGATCTTATTCTTGGATGCGATTCCGCGCCGATGTATAAGGATGCGTTTGACGAGGTATCGATAAGTCTTAATGCCTCCGATGCAAAAAGATATCAAGATATCTGCCATTCGGTATACGGTGAGAAGTCGTTTGATGCAATTCTCAAATTTGCAAAAAACGTAACTGAATACGTACCCTGTGTCAAATTCTCCGTGGTAAGAGAATCACTTACCGAGGATGAGCTTGCCGAGTGCGCAAGGATTGCAGAAAAATGTAACGTTACACTCCGTATAAGAGATCTTATCTCTTAAAGCGCGTAATCTGCTCTTGCAAACATAGCGTTAAACATTGTTAAATATGACGTAGGTCTTGTATCAACGTCAAAAGCTATTCCTATAAAGCCAAGCTCGCACAATGCCTCGAGCTTGGCTTTTATATATTGCAGGGAGGGAAAGGCAATCTTATAGAGTTCTCCTTTTCCCGTTTTGTATCTTGTATACTCAAATTCGGAAAGCATTGTATCACTGTTTGTTTTTAATGCCTTTCCGCTTCTGTAGCAAAGCTCTTTTGCCTCGTCTATACTAATCTTTCCGTCACCGAGAGAGAGGGATGAAGGAAGGGCGGCGAATACCTTTGAGCTTTCGGCGGAGCCTGCAAAGTCACGTATCTTTTTCTTTGACTCATAAATGCCGCATACTGTATCAGACGTCAGGATAGCTCCGTCGGAAAGTTCGGATGCCTCGGCAAGCTCATATGAGGAAACGTCGGTAAAGAGCAGCATATCACAACCTATAAAACGTTTTCTTGCTTCAAGTATAAATTCATAGAAGCGCGGGCGGTTGCAGCTTTCCGTCGCGCAGGAGATGCGTATTCCCATAAATCCTTTTGCTTTCGCAATATCAATAAGAGAACTTATAATAAAGGTATAGCTTTCTTTTGAAGATAAAAAAACTCCGTTACTCTCGTCCTTAACTCCGAGAATAACTATCTTTCCCTCACTTTTTGTGAGATTTACCGCATATTCGGGATCAAACGTCATATTTACGGAATTATCGGTAACCGTAGCGGCATCTATCACGGCATAGGTCATATATGGCAATGATTCGTAAAGCTTATCTCTGTTGCACCCTTTTTTTATCGTACCGAGAGCAGAGCCTGCGCCAATAAAGGCAGTATCCTGCTTTACGGTGAGTATTTGCCCCGGGCGAAGCTTGTGCTTTCCGCAAAGCGAGGGGTTCTGCGTCAGCAAAGCGCGTGCTTTTATATTAAATCTTTTAGATATGGATTCAAGCGTATCACCGCCCCTCACGGTCACAGTTCTTGTCGGTGTCAATATAAGGACCTCATCACCGACCGTCAGCCTGTCGCCGATAAAGCCGTTGTCTGTTAAAATTTTCGTCGCGGGAACAGAATATCTTCTTGCAATGCTGTAAAGGGTCTCTCCCGAATTTACTGTATGTATTTGCATATTTTCTCCAATCGTTTTTATTTTTATTTTATGCGTCGGTGAATGTTTTGCCACGTTTATGGGAAAGATGAATTCAAGGTTTGAAGACTTTTTTTGACAAAAGAGTCAAACTTAATTTCTTTTTCAACAAATAATCTGAAACGGAGATAAATATGTTGAGCTATAATTCGGAGATAAAAGAAATATACGCAAGAGAAATACTTGATTCAAGAGGGAATCCCACGGTAGAAGCAACCGTTATTTTGGAATCGGGAGCAAAAGGAAAAGCAAGCGTGCCATCGGGCGCATCGACGGGAATACATGAAGCTTGCGAGCTTCGTGACCGTGATAAACGATTTTTTGGCAAAGGCGTGCTTCGAGCCGTAGATTCTGTTAATACAAAGATAACACCTTCGCTTATCGGAATATCTGCCCTTGACCAGACAAGAGCAGACTCTATTATGATAGCACTTGATGCTACAAGAAATAAGTCGAATCTCGGAGCAAATGCAATTCTTTCTGTTTCTCTCGCAATAGCAAGAGCGGCAGCGTGTCATCTCAGCGTTCCTCTTTACAGGTATCTTGGCGGCGCATCGAGAAATATGCTTCCCGTACCGATGATGAATATAATCAACGGGGGAGCGCACGCGGATAACGATCTTGATATTCAGGAGTTTATGATAGTACCGCACGGAGCGGAGAATTTTACCGAGGCCGTGCGTATGGGTGCAGAGGTGTACGCCACGTTAAAAAAGCTTCTCATAGATTCGGGTCTAGCAACGGCTGTCGGTGATGAAGGCGGCTTTGCGCCAAGGTTGAGCTCTGCAGAAGAAGCTATTGAGTATATAATTCTTGCTATTGAAAAAGCGGGTTATAAGCCTAAGGGTGAGATTTCTGTTGCTCTTGACGTTGCATCAAGCGAATGGTACAACACAGAAACTGCCTCATATTATCTTCCTAAAACAAAGAAAGAGTTAAAACGGTCGGAAATTTTAGATATAATTTCAGAGTTTTCGGACAAGTACCCAATAATATCCGTCGAGGACGGAATGGCTGAGGATGATCTTGACGGATGGCGTGATCTGACCAAAAAGCTCGGTGACAAAATTATGCTCGTCGGAGATGATCTTTTCGTAACGAACAAAGAAAGACTCGATATCGGAATCGGCAGATCCTTGGCAAATTCGATTTTAATTAAGCCAAATCAGATAGGAACGCTGTCGGAGGTGATTGAAACTGTTATGCACGCAAGACTGCACGGGTATAAGTGTATAATGTCGCACAGAAGCGGCGAGACCTCGGATACCTTTATCTCCGATCTTTCCGTGGCGCTCGGAACCGAATTTATAAAAACCGGTGCGCTCGCAAGGTCGGAGCGTGTCGAGAAATACAACCGTCTTTTGGAAATAGAAGGCGAGATGTTTTCTCCCTTGTATTACGGTGAAAACTTAACTCGTTTTTAATAATATAATACTTGCAAAAAAAGATAATATATGTTATACTTTAGGTACAAATGCTAAATGGAGGCTCATATGAAGATCAAAAAAGGCTTTGTGCTTGAAAAGGTTGGAGAAAGTTATCTTGCTTGCGCAACGGGAAAGCTTGCGCGTGAATTTTCGGGGCTTGTAAAGCTTAACGATACGGGCGCATTCATCTGGGGGCTTTTTGCAAACGGAGATATTACTATTGAAGATGCTGCAGATAAAATGATAGCGGAATACGATATCTCGCGCGAGATAGCTCTTCGTGATATCTCGGCTTTTGCTGACAATCTTAAGAAAAACGGAATATTAGAGTAATATGAGTGAGATTGCCGTAACAGAGAATAATAATATCGAAGAGATTCTTGAACGTGACGGTGTTTATGCATCTGTAACGTCCGGGTGCAGTATGCGTCCGCTTTTCAAAACTCACCGCGATATGATAGTCGTCCAAAAGCCAAAGAAAAGGCTCACAAAGTACGATGTTGCGCTGTATAGAGTAAGCTGGAAATATATTCTTCACAGAGTTATAGGTATAGATGAAGAGCGCGGTGTTTATATAATCCGCGGTGATAATACCTACTTGAAGGAATATATTCCGTTTGAAAAGGTTATCGGCGTTCTTGTTTCCTTCAACAGAAAGGGAAGGCACCACGACGTAACGGAAAGAGCTTACCGTATCTATTCGGTAATGTGGAACGCAATTTATCCTTTGAGATATCTTGCTCGCGCACTTCTTTCTGTCCCAAGAAGAGTATTACGCAAAATATTTAAAAAAAGATCCAAAGAAACCTGATATGTATCCGGCAGTAATAAGCGGAGCCGCATATCCCATATGTTTCTTTGGATCATTTTTATTTAGTATCTATTAATTAAAAGGTTATTTTGTCTTCGATTATGTAGGGCAGATCTATTGGTGTCGCAAGATTATCCGCAAGCTTTTCAAAGAAGGAAATCGCCTTTCCAACGTCTGCGAAGATCTCCTTTGCGGTATTCCTCGTCACTTCACCGTCTTTTGTCATAATTATTTCGATCGAATAAAGCGGCATATTAAAGCTTGCAACCTGCTCTGACTTTGCCGCATGGAGAATGTATCGGTAAATTATGCCGTTTTCGATTTTTGTTATATCCTTTATGATTTTGCGTTCTTTGTTTCTGTTTTTCATAATAATCACTCCGTAGTTATTTGTTATAACTATTTTAACATAATCTAATGAAGCTTGTCGTAAAGAAAACTGTCGAAATTTTTGGGGTTAATAAATCGCAAATTTCGTACTCTTGCGATAATTGGCGGAAATTCGGCGTAAATCATATTTATAATAAATAAATGCGTTAAGAAAAAGTAAAAAAAGACCGAAAAATGACGGTCTTTTTTTGAAAAAATATTAAAATTCAGCGTCTGTTGCAATTTTGAAAGATAAAAGCAAATTTTGCAATGTCAAACAAAAAAGCTTTAAATTCCGCAAAGATGAATCTCGGCTTCGGCATTTACCCTTCCGTCGGGAAGAACGGTTCTTATATAGTAATATCCGTTAACCTCTTCAACGTATACGTCAAGCGTATCCTTGTATTTTGCTTCATTCATATAGTTTATGCTCATTGAATCTATGCGTTTTTTGTCCAACGGAAGGAAATTTGAGAAAATATCGGCATATTTTGTGTTATTGATATGCTTATTTTGGTCAAGATCCGCATACGTAACCGTATAAGTGCCGACCTTTTTCATAGCCGAGGGGAGTTTTATCGGACTTATAGCCATATTATCCCAAGGCTCGTACGTCGGAAGATTGAGTTCAAAGTCGGCAACCTTAACAAGGCTTCTGCTAGTAGTATCTATGAGTGCCCATATCGATATAGCTCTGCCTATAATATCATCGCCGCGGTAAAGCGCATAGCATCTTATGAAGCTGAATCCGCGCGATATGCACGGAAAAGTATGCGCCTCCAGTCTGTCATACGTATGCACCGATGAGTAGAATTCGAGCCTTATACGGCTTATAATAAATGCTCTGCCCATTTCCTTGAGATTTTCGTAAGACATACCGTTTTCGGTAAGCTGAGTCTGCGCGGCAGACTGAATATATTTCATAAGCGATGACGCGCGGCAAACGCCGTTAAAATCCACGTCGTGAACGTCAACTTCTATTTCTTTTTTAAATCCGATCATAGCTTTTCCTTAAAACAATTTTTTGTTTTATTTTATACCATTTTTGAGAAAAAGTCTATATTTTTCACAGAAGATTTTAAAAAAATTAAAAAACTATAGAAAAATACTAAAAAATGTGGTAAACTAAAAACAAAGCAATATCAAAAAAGAAAGGAAAGAAAAAAATGCTTGTAATTACAGAAAAGAATTTTGCAGAAGAAGTAGAAAAAAGCGATAAGCTTTGTGTCATAGATCTTTACGCCGATTGGTGTGGTCCCTGCCGTATGCTTGCTCCCGTGCTCGCTGAGCTTGAGGGTGAGTATCCGGATGTTAAATTCTGCAAGGTAAATGTAGATAACTCTCCCGAGCTTGCAAGAATGTTCAAGGTAGAGAGCATTCCGCTCGTTGCGTTTGTAAAGAACAATACCTATCTCGATATGTCTCTCGGCTACGTTCAGAAGGAAAAGCTCGCAGGTATGATAGAGCAGTACAAATAACGAAAAAAACTCTGCCTCATTCCGGCAGAACCGAAAAAGAGCGAAGTTTCCATAAAAAATGGAAGCTTCGCTCTAAAAATTTGGAAACGTATCCTTTATTGCGGTGAAAAACTTGATAATACTGAATTCTTAATGATTCATCGGGTTTTATTTAACGTTCTTTATAAAATTTCTTTCTGAAACGTATAATATAAATTATTGTTTTGCATATCTCCGACAGCGCAAACGCTACCCAGCAGCCAACAAGACCGAACTTGAGAACCGTACCTAAAATATAGGATAAAAGTACGATGCATGCCCAAGAGGAGGAAATACCGGCTATAAGCGTTGTAATAACGCTTCGGGTGGAGTTCAGAGCGGACTCATAAATGTTTACAGCGCCTCTGAAGCATTCAATTATAAAATCTATCGCGAATATCAATAATGACATTGCGAATATTTCCTCGTTATTTGTGAATATCGAAAGCAATCCGCGTCTGAATATAAATGCGAGAGCGGAAAGAAGCGCGTTTGAGGAAATAGCTAAAAACAGAGTAATTCGGCAGAATTTTTTAATTGACTCTACATCGCCTCTGCCATAATATCTTCCAACGAAAATCGGTATTGACGCGCTGAGCACGGCGCTTCCTATGCACGTATATCCTATAATATTATTAAAGTAAGAATACGCGTTTAAAGAAACGATACTGAATCCACCTATAAAACCGACCGTAACAGTTTGCGCTAATATATACGATAGTCCTGCAATGCTTCCGGGAATTCCTATTGAATAAATTCTTCCGAGATATTGTTTATCAAAACAGAGCTTGAAGGGGCATTTTGTTTTTACGTAGGCTATAAGCGAGTAAATTAAAGCTATAAATACGGCAAATTGCGCCGCAGCCGCCACCGCAACAGTACCCGATATATCGGGAATTATTTTTATATAAAGCAATAGATAAACGGCTATAAGGTTGACGGTATTAGATATCATACCGCTTATCATACTGTGAATTGCTTTACCGTTGCACATCAGCATAGTATTAACGAATGATGTTATAGCGTTGATAATTAAGAGGCCGCCGCATATCTTCAGATAATAAGTGCCGAATTTAAGTGAATCGCCTTCAAGATTCAATAGCTTAAGCATGTTTTCCGCGGTAAGAAACAGAAAAGAGGATACGGCTCCCGCGGTAGCTAAAAGCATAAAAAATGAGGTGGATATAATCCTTCCCGCGCCATGTCTGCTGCCTCGTCCGATCTCTATACTTACGAGTATCGTTGCTCCCAGCGTGGTTATGTTAAGGAGCTGAGTGAAAACGCTTATGATCTGCGTAGCAGAGGTAGTTGCGCCTACGGCGTTTTCCGCATAGCCAGCAATCAATTTTGTGTTAAGACTTGCGATGAGCTTTGCGTAAAGAATCTCAATTAGCTTCGTGATTATAATCGAAACCAACGTTATTCTTTTTCCGTTATCACTGATAGACAGAACCGAAGGATCGAAGAAGCTCCTCATTCTTTGCCAAAATGGCGTTCTGCAATTACAATATTGACCGTTTTTCATAATGCTTAAACCTCTTTTAAATAAGTAACGATTTTCTAAGATAGTATGAAATTTGTTTGCCCAACGACGGGTGGCAAACGCGATCAATATATAAGTTCAAGTGCAGTATAGCACTTTGATTTTTAAAAGTCAATATGCTTTTGAGAAATATTTTTTATCTGATAAAAGCTTATGTTTTTTGACAAAAAAAGCCGGGGAAACGGAGAAATGACCGCTTCCTCGGCATATGAATTATTTTTTGCGATAAATAGTATTACTTACCAAGCTTGAGCTTTTCGGATTCATCAAGCATCTTGATGAAAAGACCACCCTGAACCGTTCTATGAATGAAGCCTATAAGAGTCCCTGCGACGGTGTCATACCAGTCTGTCATGGGAACTCTGTCGGGAGTTTCGTTATAGAAGTTCCAAAGGGGAGTGATAAACTTCTTGAACTCTGCCTGATTTTTTGCCATAGTAGCGGTCCATACGAGCCAGTCGGACTTTGTCTGGTCGCATCTTGAGTCAAGGGGAAGACCGTACTCGTTGAAGTGAGAAATGTTGGAAGCAATTTCCTTCTTATAAACCTTCTCATCGAATAGATCGGTGCCCCAGATCTTATCCCAAACCATATTATACTTCATGGAATAAGAGCCTTCCTTGTCGAAGGCAAGCTTGTAAGAGCCGTCAGCGTTTTCTGCACGTTCGCACCAACTGTCAGCCTTTTCCTTTGCGATCTTCGCATACTTTTCGGCTTCTTCTTTCTCACCGAGCATATCGCAGAGTATAGACATACCCATTATACCCATAATAGCCTTAAGGGTAAGATTGCAGTTGTGAGCAAGGTGACCTGCAAAGTCGTCGGTGCAAAGCTGGTTTTCGGGATCATCTCCGTACTTGATGAGGTATTCGCACCATCCGCGAAGAACGTCCATATGTGTCTTTGCGAACTCTGCGCTTCCGTCAGCGATAGCAACGTTTGTTTCCATAATGATCATGTTACCGCATTCTTCGACGGGCATCTGCTTTTCGTAAAGGAGCTCACCGGTCGCGCGGTCAAGACCGTAAACCTGACCTGTAACAAGAGGATACTGACCTACATCGTGAGGCGCGAAATCGTATTTCCAAGCATCTGTTTCTGCAAACTTATATACGGGACGAAGCATACCCTTTATAAGCTCGGGATTGTAGTAGAGGTAGAGGGGGATAGAAGGATAGGAAACGTCAACAGTAGCGGCGCATCCGTTAGAGAAGCATTCCTTTGAAATATAAAGAATATCACCGTTATCGTCAAGAACGAGCTTGTGAGCCGCGATAACCTGTCTGTATGCAAGAGAGAGTATCTCGGCGTACTTTTCGCCGCCTGCGTTTTCAGCATCCTCGAACATCTTCAGTGCAAAGGCATCGCATTTCTTTGTGAGGGCAGCGTATTCCTTAGCGGCCTCTTCGATAGCCGCCTCGATAGTCTTTCCGTCCTTGTTCCAGTATGATTTAAGCTGCTTGCCGAAATAGTTGATAGATGCTGCGCAGTCGTCATATGCAAACATAAAGAGCTTTTCTTCTCCGTCAGAAACGGGTGCGGTTACAGCTATGTGCTTTATCCAGTGTACCTTTGTAACCTCTGTTTCTGCATCGCCGCATACCGAGAGCCATACGTAACCCCAGTCGATGCGAAGGTCGTCGCCACTTCTGTTGAGCAGGTTTTGCTCTTCGTTACCCATTTTAATGGCGGTAATGCCGTCGAGCTTAACCGATTCGGTAACGGTTGGCTTTTCGTTTCTGCGGTTAAGGCATAGCGAATCTCCAACGAATACCTTAATTGAAACATCCTTAACGGAATCATCCTTTTTCTCGTATGTAACTGCCATATACGAAACAGGTCTGGTGAGAAGATTGAGATCATCGGGAAGCAGGGGAGTCATAAAGCGAACGCTGAGCTTTATTTTATCGTTCTCAAATGTAGCCTTAGTTGAGAGCGCGTCGATCTCGAGCGCTGTCTGTGGGATCTTTTTAACGTTTCTGTAATAACCGAGGAAGCTGAGCTCCTCGCCGTCGATAATAACGTATCCGTGGATATCGTTTTTAGCTCCGGTCCAATGCTGAGTTTCCTTGAAATTGATTTTCTCGTTAGGTGCCCAAACGGAAAAATAAGGGTCAACCGTAATAAGGGGAATGGAAGGTGCTCTGAGTTTCATAATATTATCCTCTTTCTTTTTTGCGTTTGTATTTAAACCATAAATATACTGTTTATATTATAATGCAAAATATATTATAAAACAATGTAAAATATAGTCAATAAAGTGTAGAATATGAGCAGATTGGTAATATAATACCATGAAGAAGGGATTCTCTTATAAATGATGGTAGGAGTCGCGGGGCGGCTTCAAGGCATAAGTCAGTAAAGTTTTTAAAAGTCGGCTGTTGTAAACTTACGAAGATTAGAAGAGAGGTGACGGTTGGCTTGGAATATTTCCACGTACTCCATCGCTTTCGGAGAGCACTGTGAGTTAAGACAACTGTTGTGCAAACAAAGCGTGGTAAGAGCTCTGAGGTAGGAAAGCGAGCGAAGTTCGCGACCACAGGGGTATCAAAAAAACAAAAAGCACCCTCGAGGGGTGCTTTCTGTTTTTGGTGCTCCTGCGGAGAATTTGCGCCGAATAACTTTGAGATAATCTGTTCCGCCGAGCAAAATAGAGGAGTGAGTTTGTCTCGCCCTGCGAGACGACGGCGCAATGATTCGAACTCCATCGCTTTTGGAGAGCACTGTGAGTTAAGACAACTGTCGTGCAAACAAAGCGTGGTAAGAGCTCTGAGGTAGGAAAGCGAACGAAGTTCGCGACCACAGGGGTATCAAAAAAACAAAAAGCACCCTCGAGGGGTGCTTTCTGTTTTTTGGTGCTCCTACGGAGAATTTGCGCCGAATAACTTTGAGATAATCTGTTCCGCCGAGCAAAATAGAGGAGTGAGTTTGTCTCGCCCTGCGAGACGACGGCGCAATGATTCGAACTCCATCGCTTTCGGAGAGCACTGTGAGTTAAGACAACTGTTGTGCAAACAAAGCGTGGTAAGAGCTCTGAGGTAGGAAAGCGAACGAAGTTCGCGACCACAGGGGTATCAAAAAAAACAAAAAGCACCCTCGAGGGGTGCTTTCTGTTTTTGGTGCTCCTGCGGAGAATCGAACTCCGGACACCTTGATTAAAAGTCAAGTGCTCTACCAGCTGAGCTACAGGGGCATATTCATTTTTATTATCTCGAGTAGATTTCGAAGAGTCTTACGTAACACGCTTAAATATAATATCATATTCGTAAAGATTTGTCAATAGATTTTATAAGATTTTTTAAAACTTTTATCATAAAATTTGAAAAATATCAAGAGCGAAGATGTCCGATAAAGCATCTCCGCTCTTCTTTTATTCTTCACACTTAAATGCGATAGCACAGAAGTGCTATTCGGTTTCTATCTCTGCTATAAGCGGAAGATTCGGGTTGGATCCAACCATAATCGTAACCTTAGCAGGCTCTACCTCGTATTTACCGTTGACCGAGTAGACGCGAAGCTCTTCGTAACCGAGGCTGAATCGAACGGTCTTCTTTTCGTGAGGAGCGAGGTAAATCTTCTCAAAGCCTCTAAGCTCCTTAGCGCGGCGTCTTACCGAATTTCCGCTTCCGTTAATATAAAGCTGAACTACCTCCATACCACCGATATCCGACGTGTTTTCTACGTTTGCGCTAATGGTAAACGAGTTTTTGCCAACCTTTGTAACCTCAAGCTCGCTGTAATGGAATGATGAGTAAGACAGACCGTAACCGAATGGGTAAAGGATAGGCTTAAGATGATCCGCATAGGTGCGGTTATAAGCCTTGCGCTCTGCCGTAGATACCGCTTTTTCATATCGGTTATAATATGCAGGCAAGCAAGTTGATGCAGAGGGAATAGAAACGGAAAGCTTTCCCGAAGGGTTGACGTTTCCGACTATAACGTCATAAATAGCTTCAGCGCCCTGCAAGCCCGGATACCAGGCGGCCAAAACCGCATCGGCAAGCTCGTTTTCTTCAGTGAATTGATAAGGTCTTCCGGCAATCAGTATAAGCACAACGGGGATTCCTTCGTCCTTGATCCTGCGAATAAGCTTACCTTGATTTCCGGGAAGCTTAATGTCTGCCACGTCGCATCCCTCACCGCAGTCAAGGAAATATTCCGACTGTAATGCTGCTCCCGTACGGCTGTCAAGTACGGTTTTTGCAAGCACGCGCGCAGAGTTTCCGCCGACGGTTATTATGGCAACGTCGCATTTTTTCGCAATTTCCACCGCGTTCTCAATATCGTCATTGTTTCCGCAGAAATCCCACCCCTTCGTGTAATTAAGAGAGTCAAATCCGCGCTCAAATACGTCACGCACCGTCGAATGAGCGGAAGTATCCTGAAGAGGTGTGTAATCGCCGAGAAGATAATAGATATTATCTGCGTGGCAACCGAAAAGACCGACTTTTTTATCTTTTGATATTGGAAGTATACCGTTGTTTTTGAGAAGTACGATAGATTCGCTTGCAGCTTTGTATGAAAGCTTCTTTTGCTCACCGCTCGTAATATAATCGACGAGTGATGAGTTTTCCTCGCGGTAGGGATTGTCGAATAGCTTTAGCTCATACTTCTTTCTCAATATTCGCAAAACTGCCGCGTCTATAAGCGATTCATCAACAAGTCCCCTCTCGCACGCAGATATAAGATTAAGGAAAGCTCCGTGATCGGCAAGACTGAGGTCAACTCCGGCGCGTAAAACCTCTGATGCTCCGCGTTCGGGATCGTATCCCATTTGCTCGATAGCGCGCTCGACGCCCCAACCGTCAGAGAGCACGATACCATCAAAGCCAAGTTCATCTCTGAGTACGTCGCGAAGCAGATATTTATTCATATGGCAGGGAATTCCGTCAACAGTATTATAGGCTGCCATAATTACGTCGGCACCTGCTCTGACCGCCTTTTCCGCGGCAAGCAAATGTATATCGTGAAGTTCGCGAACACCGATATTGACCTCCGCCGTGTTAAGTCCGCCAAAGCCGTCGCCTGTAGCGCAGAAGTGTTTACAGCATATTAGAGCATTTGATTCCTTAACACCGCGTACTCCGCTTTCGGAGAAGCGTGAAGCAAGATAGGGATCCTCCGAGAAGAATTCCTCTGTTCTGCCCCAACGTGGATCGCGCGCCATATCGAGCATAGTCGTCATTGCAATATGATTTGCGGATAGCGCTATTTCACGTCCGATCGAATGCATTATCTCTTTATAAAGGTTATCGTTAAAAGTGCATCCTATTCCAAGATTTGTAGGGAATATCTCGCTTCCGAGGGCCATAACACCGTGGTTTGCCTCGACCTCGATCATTACGGGAATAGGTATTCTTGCGCGTTCCAGCACCTCACGCTGAAGCTGATTTGCGACCTTGACGCGGTGCCGCGGCTCAATTCCGTCAGACCACTCCTTAATTGCAAAATGATCGGCGCGAAGGATATTGCTGATAGCGCCCATGGCTCCGTATTCTTCTATAAATGAGTAAAATCCGGGATCGAAAGTAAAGCTTTCTCCGCTTCGCTTAAAGCCCCTGTATCCCGCAACCGTTTGCGAAAGCTGCGCGACCTTTTCTTTGAGTGTAAGCTTTGAGAGAAGCTCTCTTGCGTAAAGATCGTATTTATCTGCCATTGATTGTATCACTTTCTGTTAAGAATTTTTTTACGATGATGAAGGTTTATGCTTATATAGTAGAGATTAATTCGATAAAAAACAATGTATTTTTCGGGCAAACGGTTGTATTTTTCGGTTTTAATGTTATAATTAATATAATGATAATTATAAATTTTTGAGCAAAGGATCTGAAAATGGATATAAAAACAGAAAAGATCAAAAATGATGAGCTTGTATTTTTCGGTGTATATGGATTGCACTTAAGGTGGACGAAGCAGTCGTTCTTTTCATATCTTGACGCACCGCGTCCAAATCACGGATTGATGTATCTTTTGTGCGACAGTATTCTTATAGAATATCCGGATGGTGAGAGCGAAAGGTTTTATCGTGGAAATATTGTTTATATTCCCGAAGGGCTCAACTATAAGATCAGATTTTTTGGTAACAGCGAGCATCTTGAAGCATTGCTCATAAACTTTTCCGTGCTTGGAAAGCTACCTTTTATTAATAAAATAGTTAAGATTATCTCCGATGGACTAAAGAGCATCATATCCGTTTTTTATTCCATAATTTCTCTTTATACTCAGTCAAAGAATTATAAGAATGCAGTAATGTCGCATTTTTATCACCTGATTGACCTTATTGAAATCCACCGTGAGGACGAAATAAAAGCGAGTGTTCCATATAAAAGCATTCTCCCTGCCGTCATTTATATTGATTCGCACGTAGGCGATGCGCTGCGTATTCCCGAACTTGCAAAGCTGTGTCTTTTGAGTGAAACGGTTTTTCGTAAGCGATTTAAAGCCGAAACAGGGAAAACGCCTATTGAATATATTACAGACCTCAAGCTTGAAAAAGCGCGTTCTTTGCTAAGGGATCGCGATATCCCCGTAAGTGCTATCGTTTCCGATTTGAATTTTTATGATTCCGCGTATTTCAATAAACTTTTTAAAAAGAAATACGGTATTTCGCCATCCGTATTCAAGGCGAACATGGAATGAATCTAAAGCTGCCATTAATTGATTTTTTGGCAGCTTTTTTGTATAACGAAAACCACGCGATAGTCGCGTGGTTCAATAAAGGTTAACCGGTGAAAAGAAATCCTCCAATATGTTATAATAAAGTGACCTGCCAGTCAAAATAAAAAAAACATATTGGAGGATTTATCTATGAAAAA
>JAZONS010000044.1:0-6702 GCA_045654585.1 Eubacteriales bacterium | reverse complement strand
GCCTAAGGGAAATCTTAAGGTTACTGATATTGAGCATGGCGACAAAAAGCGTGGAACTATAATCTGCTGGCGTCCGGACCTCGAGGTTTTCAAGGAGATAGATATTCCCGAGGAATTTCTTTCCGTTACACTCAGACGTCAGGCGTTTGTAAACGCCGGGATAAGATTTATCCTTGAGGTTGAAAGAACAAAAGGAAAATACGAAAAGACCGAATTCTATTATGAAAACGGTATAAGCGATTATATCGCGGAAATAACTGAAGGCATTACTATGACCTCGCCTGTTTCGTGGCACCTTGAAACAAAAGGTAGAGACAGAGAGGATATGAAGGATTATAAGCTTAAGGCGGATATAACCTTCTGCTTTACCAAGTCCGGTATGGCTGAGTATTATCATAACTCTTCCTTCCTTGAATACGGCGGTGCGCCGGATAAAGCTGTGAAGAGTGCGTTCGTTTCTGCGATAGACAAGTATATTAAAGCGCAGAATAAGTATACAAAGAACGAATCTAAAATTTCGTTTGCGGATATCCAGGATAACCTTGCTATCATTGTAAACTCAGCTTCAACTCAGACTTCTTATGAGAACCAGACTAAAAAGGCAATAACAAACGCGTTTATTCAAAAGGCTTTAACTGAATTCATAAAGTCTAACCTCGAGATCTATCTTACAGAGCATGCTAATGAAGCTGCTATAATGATAAATCAGGTGCTTATTAATAAACGCTCGAAAGAAAGCTTCGAGATAACGAAAAAGGAGATTCAGAAAAAGCTCTCCGGAACTATGGACGTATCGGGAAGAGTTGAGAAGTTCGTTCCTTGCCATACGAAAGATCCGTCGGTTGCCGAGGTTTATATAGTTGAGGGTGATTCGGCTATGTCGAGCTGTAAGCTTGCGAGAAATGCCGAATTCCAGGCAATAATTCCTATAAGAGGTAAAACTCTTAACTGTATGAAGAGTAGCTATGAGAAAATATTTGCAAGCGATATTATCGTCGATCTTCTGCGTGTTATCGGTTGCGGTGTTGAAGTTAAAACGAAGAAGCCGGGTGACGTTGGTATGTTCAATTATAATGCGCTTAAATGGAGCAAAATTATAATATGTACCGATGCGGACGAGGACGGTTTCCAGATAAGAACACTTCTGCTTACGATGTTCTACAGACTTTTGCCGACGCTTATTGAAAAGGGTAAAATCTTTATTGCCGAATCTCCGTTGTTTGAAATAACCTCGGGCGGTGAAACGTATTTTGCATATAATGAGCGTGAAAAAAACGATATCATTTCAGGGCTTGGCGGTAAAAAATACACGATTCAGCGTTCAAAGGGATTAGGTGAAAACGAGCCTGATATGATGTCGAGAACTACTATGTGTCCTCAGACCAGAAGGCTCATTGCCGTAACTCCCGCAGATGCTGATGCTACTGCAAAAATGTTTGACGTTCTTCTTGGAGATGCTCTTGCTGAACGTAAAAAGTTTATAACCGAATACGGTCATCTTTATTTACAGGATGCCGATATCTAAATAAAAATTAATGAAAGGCAAATAAAATGGCAACATTAAAAAAATCTAATAAATTCAACGGTGTGGAAGGTCCTCTTCTCACAATAGTTATGGACGGTGTAGGTATTGCTCCCGATAACGGTGCTAACGCTATAGCTAAGGCTCATACGCCTACTCTTGATTATCTTATGGCAAATTATCCAATGCTTAAGATAAAGGCTCACGGAACTGCCGTTGGACTTCCTTCGGATGACGATATGGGCAACTCTGAGGTTGGTCACAATGCTCTTGGCTCGGGTCAGGTTTTTGCTCAGGGCGCAAAGCTCGTTTCCCAGTCAATCGAGTCCGGTAAAATTTTCACCTCCGATACTTGGAATCTTCTTGTGAACGGTGTTAAAAATAATGCATCGACCCTTCATTTCATGGGACTTTTCTCCGACGGTAACGTTCACTCTCATATAGATCATCTTAAGGCTCTTATCGACCGTGCGGTAGCTGACGGTGTTTCGAAAATCAGAATCCACATTCTTCTTGACGGAAGAGACGTAGGTGAAACAAGTGCGCTTGATTACGTAAGACCTTTCGAGGAATTCCTTTCGGCGCATCGCGCAAACGGTACTGATATCTGCATTGCATCCGGTGGCGGACGTATGCAGGTTACTATGGATAGATATGAAGCAAACTGGGGTATGGTAGAGCTCGGTTGGAAGACTCACGTTCTCGGCGAGGGTAGATACTTTGCATCCGCAGAGGAAGCTATCACTGCTTACAGAAACGAGTTCAAGGTTATAGACCAGGATCTTCCTCCCTTCGTAATTGCAGAGGACGGTAAGCCCGTAGGTACGATCAACGACGGTGACAGCGTTATTTTCTACAATTTCAGAGGTGACCGTTCTATCGAGATTTCAAAAGCGTTTGAGTCTGGCGCAGAATTCGACAAATTTGACCGCAAGAGAGTACCTTCTGTTCTTTACGCAGGTATGCTTGAGTATGACGGAGACCTTCATATTCCCTCAAGATATCTCGTAAATCCTCCTGAGATCACAAATACTATGACAGAGTATCTCGTTGGAGCCGGCGTTCCCGAGCTTGCAATATCCGAAACTCAGAAGTACGGACACGTAACATACTTCTGGAACGGTAATAAATCCGGTAAATTCTCCGAAGAGCTTGAAACCTATATTGAGATTCCTTCTGATGTGGTACCGTTTGAGCAGCGTCCTTGGATGAAGTGCGCAGAGATCACCGATAAGCTTATCGAGTGCCTTAAATCCGGTAAATATAAGTATCTCAGAGTTAATTTCCCGAATGGAGATATGGTAGGTCATACAGGTTCGTTCCTTGCTACCGAGTGCTCGATGGAGGCGCTTGACCTTCAGCTTGCCCGTATTCTTAAGGTCGTTGACGAGCTTCGCGGAGCTGCAATTATTACCGCGGACCACGGTAATGCTGATGAAATGTACGAAATAGATAAGAAGACTAAAGGTCCCAAAGTGGAGAAGGATGGCAGCTTCAAGGCTAAGACTAGCCATACTCTCAATCCGGTTCCTTGTATTATCTATGATAACTTCACAAACGATGCATATAAGGTTAAGCTTGGAAGAGAAGATTTCGGTCTTTCCGCAGTTGCTGCAACAACTGTAAATCTTCTTGGATATGAGGCTCCCGAAATCTGGGATGAATCCATGGTAGAGCTTTAATAATAAAAGCAATCGAGGCTAGCTCATATGTTAAATTGAGTTAGCCTCGTTATTAATGAATAAAAAGAGTGTAATAAAAATGGAAGAAAAAACATATAAGATTAAAAGAATAGAAGGGGAATATGCTTATCTTGAGTTGCTTGAAGGTACGGAGGATGAGCTTTTTATTGCAATGGCGCTCTTGCCACCCAGTGTTGATGTTGGAGATGTACTTAAATTCAACAATTTTGAATTTACAGTTTTATAAATAAAAAAAGTTTTATGGTTAAAAACGCTATTTTATATTCAATATAATTGGATATTTCTTACAAAAAATATACATTTAGAAAAATAATGCAAAAAACAGGTGTTTTGTTCATACTTTAGACATATATTTCTGCTACAATAGCAAGGCATTTTGCATATTAATAATACAGATGCTCAAAATATCATTCGGTTTTGATACATTTTTTAGAGCAATAATCAGAGTATCACTATCTATGAATGTTATTTTAACTTAAGAATAATAAATTTCGGAGGACGCTATGAATTTAGAAAATCTTGAAGTAAAGCATAAATCTTTTGGTCCCGGAGTTATAGTTTCTACGCAGGGGAAGTACATTACTGTCAAATTTGAAACGTCAACTAAGGTTTTTGTTTATCCCGATATTTTTGAAAAGTTTTTAACGCTTGCAGATGGAACTGTCAGCGAACAGATACTTGCGGATCTTTCTTCCACGAATGAAGCAAAAAAGAAGATTCAGGATAAGAAAAACGAAGAGAACATCAGAGCAATGACCAAGGGAATAGTTATTCCCGGCAAAGAGGTTACCGCTCTTGACGGCGAAGACGAGGAAGGCCGTAAGAATACCGAGACCGAAGAGGTTTAACGAAACTCAATAATAAAAAACGCAGGATCATAAGATTCTGCGTTTTTTATTATTTGTTTATAAAAATCGTTTTATTGTAAGAGAAGCATACTAACAAAATATTAATAATCTCTATGTTAAAATGTCACTTTCTTCTTATCCAAACCTGCATATCGCTCTCACCTCTGTTAGCAAATGTGAAGTAAGGAATGAACTTTACGGTTAATTTATCATCCGTAGAATCGTTTGCAGCAAAGTAGAGAAGCGGTTTATCTGAAAGTCTGTATCCTTGAAGTTTTATCGAATAGAATCCGTGGAAGTCTTCCTCGAAAATGGCATTCTTTATATCGTTGATATCTACCGAGATACGGTTGAGGCGTTCTCTATTATCAACTTTCTCAATGCAATAAACCAAAGGCCCGTAGCAAAGCGCAACTCGTCCAACATTGGCTCTTACGTTAGGGTTAGATGAAATGAACATAGGAGCGATTTTGAAATCTACCGATATATTAAACTGTGATGTGACTGGAATGTTCAGATAACCGGCAGTGGGGGTGACGTTGAGTGTATTTCCGTTCAGAATTACAGTTACATTCCGTGACCACTCGGGAACTCGGAGTGATATTATTGAAGATGAATAATTATTGGATGAAATTGTGATCTTGCCGCTCTTGGCGTAATCTCCTCTCAACTCTAACTTACCGAAAGATGTTGATGCATCAACGGAAATGTACTGTTCTACAGTAAGCGAGTCTTCATCTTCAACAAGAATATATGATCCAAGCTCCGCAAAGAAACGGTTAATATTGGGAGGACAGCAAGAGCAACCGAATACCTCGACTCTTTGGGTTATCGGTAGCTTTTCTCGCCATTCTTCCGGAGCTCCGACTTCGCGTCCGTATTCTTCAAGCGCTACCTCGAGCGGATTCTCGTAGAAAAATCTTTTTCCATCAAGTGATGTGGATGAAAGCATAGAATTGTAAAGAACTCTTTCCATTACATGACCGTATTTTGCATTTTTATCGATTTTTCTCATCCTTGATGCGAAGAGCATCATAGCAATCGCGCAGCAGCTTTCACTGTATGCAGAATTGTTCGGCAGATCATAAGGAACAGTAAATCCTTCTCCGTGCCTTGTTGATCCTACGCCGCCGGTGATATACATTTTTCTTTCTGCAATATCCTCAAATACGGAGTTTAAATTATCAAACAGTGTTTTATTGTCTGTTTCGAGTGCAAGATCGGCTATTCCCGAATAAAAATACAATGCACGCACACTATGACCGTTCGCTTCTTTTAAATTATAGATATCTGTATCATCCTGAGTTCCGAATCTGTTATTTCTATAGACGTACTGCTCGTTGGGATTTCCTCGTGACTCGAGGAAAAACTTTGCCATTTCAAAATAACGCGGATTTTTCGTGTGACGATAAAGCTTGAAAAGCGCAAGCTCAATTTCCTCGTGCCCGGGAGTGGTAAATGCGGCAGTTTTTTCTG
This sequence comes from Eubacteriales bacterium, assembly GCA_045654585.1. Lineage (GTDB taxonomy): Bacteria > Bacillota > Clostridia > Oscillospirales > CAG-272 > UBA1740. The sequence continues at coordinate 1,153 of JAZONS010000044.1, read as the reverse complement.
ATATAAAAGCCCGGTATATACATTCCGCATTTCTTTCCATAATTTTGAGAAATTTGTCTTTTCCCGTTGCAATATGATATGCTATTGCGGCTTCCATGAGATGTCCTGAGCAATATAGCTCGTGTCTGTCTCTTACTTTGAATATAAGATGAGGGTCGATTTGCTGATGTGTTGAGTTAAGATAACCGTCATCTCTTTGCGCCCTTTCCATCTCATCTATCAGCTCATCGCAAAAATCTTCTTGCTCCGTCATAGAGTCCCTGTCTTTTATGATCAGATAAGCAATTGCTTCAATCCACTTTGCAACGTCTGAATCATAAAAAATATGAGGTTTGATTCCGTTTTTTAAATAATTAAATCGCATAGCGTCGAAGCGGCCGCTGGATTCAAATTGTTTTTTAACGTTTGGGACGGAAACGTTTTTGTTTAACTCATAACGTTTTTTCCAAAATCCTTCACGAAAATCAACGTTCTCGAAATGAACAAAGGATTTCATCGTCTAACTGCTCCTTATTTGAATTTAACCATAGGCATCTCGGTCATCCTGAGTTTTGTTGAACCGTAAGGTATGAGCTCGATTGTTTCGGAGTCGGATAGTGCTTTTCGAGATGCGGGAATATGATTTGAAACGTCGGAATAGCCATCCTCGTATCCCCAATTGATTTTCGCTAAATTTGCCTTTAAAACAACCGACGGATGTTCGGTTGAGAATGGGTAAATGTCACCTTCGTTGAAATCGAGTTTGAGAGAATCGTTGGAGAATCCGTAGCTCCATTCGCCCTCGGTATGAAGGTTGTAATCGCAATAAGGTGCATGTCTTTCAACACCGTTTTTTTCGTATTCGATCATTTCCCATCTTGTTTTGATAGGCAGAGCAAAGACTAGTGATCCCCACTCCGCAACGTTGAGATTGTATGGGCGCTTAGAGAGATGAGGCGTATCGAAAAGCTCAATTTCGATTTTTTCTTCGCCGTTCCATATCTTGTCAATAACTACGTAGTTATCAAAATTCTTAAATTCTCCGTTGACCTTAACCTGTTTTGAGAATGACGGAATTCTGATCTTGAGCTTAAATTTTGCGGTAGAGTCTGTCTTTACGGTATAAGCAGCCTTGTGTCTAAAAGGATATTCTGTCGTTATATTTACACTGATA
>JAZONS010000043.1:0-31676 GCA_045654585.1 Eubacteriales bacterium | reverse complement strand
GGTCGCGAACGACGATTTCCGCTCTAAATCCCTTTGCCCCAAAAGGCTGTTTCATTAAGAATTTGCTGCAGACTCAATTCTCACTGCATTTTTCATCTTTTTGCTTTGATTTTACTCGATTCTTAATGACTCGGCCTCTTTTTTACCTCTTTAAAAGTTTATCCGAGTATAATAATCCTAAGCACAAGATCAGCTAAAAAACATTTGTCACACCGTACAAGTAGCATCGGGCAATGAGTCCGAAGCTTATTCAGACGTAAATTATATATGGTATCCGCGTGAAACAAGCTAACAAACAGTTGCAGTTTATACTATCTCATCGGGGAATTTATGCGCCATACTGTGATTAGAATAGGTCTTATTCCCCGTTACGTCAGCAAGAATTTCGATGAACGGGGGGTACTTTATCTCCTCATTTTCAAACTCAAGCTCAATTTCCATAATACAGCTCTTTTCCCACCCGTCGTAAAAATCGAGCTCAAAAACCTTGCCCGCAAACTCAAACGTTCTGCGTGTTTTATATAATGGAGATGCGCCTCGCTCGATATTTTCCGAAAGACTCACGTACTCCTCAGCGGTGATCTCCCTCTCATCCTCCGTCGAGGACATTTTCGAGATGCGGACCTTCTTGTTCTCGGTATAAATGACCTCTCCCGTAGAATACTCACGGCGCCTTACCCTATGCGTGGCAACCTCATTTTCGAGATAAATCTGGGTAATTCTGCTCTCGGTATAACCCGCCATTTCCCGAAGAATCCCCGGCTCGGGCTTTTTTATTATATATTTATATTCGGTTTCGATATTCATTTTTACCTCACAAACAGATATTCTTCCTATATTTTAGCATAAAAAGCTATTATTTTCAAGTTTAAGCATGATTTTATCCGTTTTTTATAAAATAAATATTGACTTGACAACAATTTTATGATAAAATAGCTATTAGTAAAGATAAGGTGCCGTTCCCTGCACCGTAAAATTTGATTTCGGAGGCCATTATGGAAGATATAAAGAATCAGAACGACGAAGTAAAAGAGGTCGTTGAATCCGAGGACGTTGTTGAGGTTGCTCTGGCAGAATCTGCTGAAGAGGATAACGCTACTTCGGGCATGGAATATACAGAGGCTGAGCTTTCAGGTCTTACCGAAAAGCAGAAAAAGAGAAAAGAGATCTTCGACAAGGTTACTACAGGTCTTCTTATCGCGCTCCTTTGTACGCCCGTTGCTATCATTATTTACATATTCCTTTGGTTCTTACTCAGAGGTTAATTAAGGTTAATAAAAAAACGGAGAAGCTTATATCGGCTTCTCCGTTTTTTATTACTATGTCACAGCTAACAAAAGCGTCGCATAGCGCTACCGTTTCTTTAGTTAACACCGTTTCTGCTTTTCCGAACAGCGCTTCGTCTTATCTTTGAGCAGTAATCGGGTTCACCATCCCTATCAGACTTCCTTTTAAAATTACACAGTTACTTCTTTGCTCTGAAGCAAGCTATCACCGCGCGAAGAGCATCAGCCTCATTCTGAGAGAGAGAGTCTATACGAATGCAGTTATCCCCCTCGGTGTCCGCCTCACCGTCAATTCTCGCGAGGACCATTCTGTATCCTCCCCTCGATCCCGAAAGGCATTTCGATACTCGGCTGATAGTAGCGGTTGATGCGCCCGTTTTCGCCGCGATCTCAATATAGTTCACGCCGAGCTTCAAGAGCCTTGCAACCTCAAGCCTCGAGGAAAGCTCCTCTATCTCCTTTGCGGTGAAAAGATCCCCGAAGAACGCGTAGCACTCATCTATATCAGAAAGAGAAAGAAACGCCTGCGCGAGTCTTTCGGTTTCTTCCTTAATTTCTTCTTTATTATCAAACTTAGTCATAATTTTAACCTCAAATGACAGGATACTCCCATCTATCCTTTCTGGAAATGTTAATAATATATTATAGCATTCGAACAGAAAATAGTCAAGTTCAATTCGGAAATTCAAGCTTGCTTGCCGATTAAAAAAAGATGTTGAATTTTTATTCAAAATGCACAACAACGTAAAAATGCAACACATCAGCCGTAAAGGCACGCAAAGAAGTATCCGGTATTATATACCAAGTTTTTATTGTTATGATAGTCAAAAAAAGGAAGAAGCTACTCCTCGGAAAACCAACCGAAGAATAGCTTCTCTTTGTATTATTTACAAACTATTGTTTACTCTTTGGGAGCGGCATCACGCATAGAAAGGTTCTGTCTGCCCTTCTCGTCAGTACCGAGATATTTAACGCGAACAGAATCACCAACGTTAACAACATCCTCAACCTTCTCTGTTCTTTCCTTCTGAAGCTTGGAGATGTGCACCATTCCTTCCTTACCGGGAGCGTACTCAACGAACGCGCCGATAGGAATGATTCTCGTAACAACCGCATCGTAGGTCTCGCCAACAACAGGCTCGAATACGATAGCATCAATAATGGACTTAGCCATATCCGCACTCTCACGGTTAACTGCTGCGATGAATACGGTTCCGTCATCGTTGATATCGATCTTGGCGCCGGTATCAGCAACGATCTTCTGGATAACCTTTCCGCCGCTACCGATAACCTCACGGATCTTATCGGGATTGATGTGCATTGTGATCATCTTGGGAGCATATGCGCTTACCTCCTCGCGGGGCTTAGCGATAGCCTTGAGAATTACCTTATCGATGATCTCATCTCTACCCTGGTGAGTAGTTTCAAGAGCACGCTTGATGATCTCGGGAGTAAGACCGTCTACCTTAAGGTCCATCTGAATGGAAGTGATACCCTTGTGTGTACCTGCAACCTTAAAGTCCATATCGCCGTAGAAGTCCTCAAGTCCCTGGATATCTATCATAGTATCCCAAGAACCGTCCTCAGCGGTGATAAGTCCGCAGGAGATACCTGCAACGGGAGCCTTGATCGGAACACCTGCATCCATAAGCGCAAGAGTAGATCCGCAAACGGAGCCCTGCGATGTAGAGCCGTTAGAGCTTACAACCTCGGATACAAGACGGATAGCATAGGGGAATTCCTCTTCGCTGGGAAGAACGGGAACGAGCGAACGCTCTGCAAGAGCGCCGTGACCGATCTCTCTTCTTCCGGGAGATCTGAGAGCCTTTGCCTCACCTGTCGAATAACCGGGCATATTGTAGTGGTGCATATATCTCTTGGTGTCTTCATTGTCAAGACCCTCGAGCTTCTGAGCATCGGAAAGAGTTCCGAGCGTTGCAATTGTAAGTACCTGAGTCTGACCTCTGGTGAAGAGTCCCGAGCCGTGAACTCTCGGAATAACACCAACCTCGGATGCGAGGGGTCTGATCTCATCCATTCTTCTGCCGTCAACACGCTTCTTGTCAACAAGGAGCCAGCGACGAACTATCTTCTTCTGAATCTTGTAGATAAGCTCGGGAAGAATTACCTTGATATCGGGATATTTCTCTTCGAAGGTAGCAACGATATCGTCCATAATGGGCTGCATCTTTGCATCTCTTACATTCTTGTCATCAGTGTCAAGAGCTTCCATAACCGCAGTTTCGCAGTATGCGAAGATCTCATCGAACATATCGTGGTCAAGCTCGCCCGAAGCATACTCGAACTTGGGTTTACCGATCTCTGCTACGATGCTGTTGATGAAGCCGACAATACCCTTGATCTCTTCGTGAGCCTGCATAATAGCCGCATACATGGTATCGTCGTCAACCTCGTTTGCGCCAGCCTCGATCATAACAACCTTTTCCATAGAAGCCGCAACGGTAAGCTCAAGATCGCTTACTGCGCGCTCTGCCTCGGTGGGGTTAACTACGATCTTACCGTCAACAAGTCCCATGAATACGCCGCCGATAGGGCCGTTCCACGGAATATCCGAGATGGAAAGAGCGATGGACGCGCCGATCATAGCGGTAATCTCGGGTGAGCAGTCGGGGTCAACGGACATTACTGTAAGAAGTAAGGATACGTCGTTACGAAGATCCTTGGGGAAAAGGGGACGTACGGGACGGTCGATAACTCTTCCTGCGAGAACTGCCTTCTCGGAGGGCTTGCCCTCACGCTTAAGGAAACCGCCGGGGATTTTACCGACTGCGTACATCTTTTCATCATAATCTACCGAGAGAGGCAAGAAGTCGATGCCTTCACGGGGGGATGCGGATGCGGTTGCGGTACAGAGAACAGTTGTCTCACCGTACTTAACAAGAGCCGCGCCGTTTGCGAGTCCTGCGATCTTACCTGTTTCTACAACGAGGGGTCTGCCTGCAAGCTCGTAGGTGTAAACCTTGTAATCATCAAAGGTTTTGATTCTTTCTACCATTTTGTTTTCCTCCATTTTTTGAGGGACGAACATAGCACTTAAGTATATGCCAAAATCTCTTCCGACACATAATTAACTGCTACTTTCGCCCACTCTTCTTTACATTTTAGTGCTTTTATTCGTTTTTTCTTTTGCTTTGGAGCAACCCTGCTCCGAGTTAAAGTTTTGACTTTTCGCAACAAACGGGAACGAAAAAAATCGTTCCCGTGTGCGAACAAGTCCTGGGAAGCGAGGCAAGAAATTACTTTCTGAGGCCGAGCTTCTTGATAACAGCTCTGTATCTTTCGATATCCTTCTTGATGAGGTAGTTAAGGAGCTGCTTTCTGTGACCAACCATCTTGGAGAGACCTCTCTGAGAGTGGAAGTCCTTGGGGTTCTTCTTCATGTGCTCGGTGAGGCTGTTGATTCTATCGGTAAGGATAGCGATCTGTACCTCAGGCGAACCTGTGTCGTTCTCGTTGATCTTGTACTCAGCGATAATGGCGGTCTTTGTTTCCTTTGAAATCATTTTTTCTTCACCTTTCTTTAAATTTTAGCCTAAAGCCGCGTGCAGTGCGGGTGAAAAGCTCAAGCCACGCAAGGGCATATCCCGAACGGAGCAAGGCCATACACGGCACATAGCCATAGGTCAACACGCTAATTATAGCACAAATATTTCAAAAAGTAAATAGTTTTTTTAAAAAAATTATTCTTTATTTTTTTATAAATATTCTTTATAAATATCCTTTATAATTATAGCTCTGCATATTTCATACAAAATGCGCCGCCTTCAGTGTAAACGTCAAGACGCGGAAGTCCCGTATCCGTCATAGTATTAACCTTGTAATGCAAAAAGATTTTTTTACGCAGTCTACTTGACGGAGGCACATTAAAACGCCTGGATTTTCTCTCTTTTTGTTATGTGACGCGTTAGCTATGCAAATGCGATATAACCGCCTTTAACTCACTAAAAATTTACCTCGCCGTGCTCGGTACTTGTTCTACCTTAAAGATAACACGCTAAATAGCACGGTTTATTTTTATAAAAGCGATTTCATCTTCTTTAAATTAGATGTAGACAAAGCTTCTTTTCTATGCTATAATTAGAATATAAAGACCGACCCAAAGTAAAATTACGAAAGGAAATGCTGATATTCAACGAAAAAACGAAATCGGAGCAGAAAATCTTACGTGCCCGAGCTTATTTCGTTTACGGTATTGATATCCGATTTTTTAATGAAAAGAATTATATTTCTGTTTTTACTCTTATTCTCTATTAGTCTTACATTTGCTGCGTGCAAAGACAGCTCGAATGAAAACACAGACGGCAGCACGAACAATGACGGTGGTATGGATGACATCGGAAACACTGACGTTGATAAAGAGGATACCCCGAATACCGATGCGGAAACTGCTAAGCTCGAGATAATAATAAACAGCAGTAGCGAATACGAAATAGTATACCCCGAAGGATGCGAGGATTTTGTTTTATCCGCAGCGGAAGCACTGTCCGAAAGATTTTACAAGGCGGCTCGCATAGAGATCCCGGTAGTGAGCGATGCAAAAACGTCGGATTCACCCGGCAAAAAGATACTTATCGGCAAAACGAAGCACAGCGCGGCAACAGAGGCTTTTTCGGGAATGCGCTATCACGACTATAAAACAGCCGTATGCGGCGACACTATAATAATTGCCGCTTTCTCCGAGGATGGCTTTGCCAATGCGCTTGAATCATTTGACGACAACGTTTTAACCAATATATCTTACGGTAAAGGCGGAAGTAAGCTTGCGATGAGTACTGATAAAATAGCTGACAGTTTTGTGTTTGATTATGCTATCCGGTCATGGCAAATAGGCGAAAACGATATAAGCAAATATAAGATTATATACACCGAGGGCGTTGGTGAGGATATTGCCCGCTCGCTTGCAAACGAAATAAAAGACAGATGCGGTTACGTTCTCGACGTAGCTCTTGACACCGATACAGAGCCCTCTGATTACGAGATACTCCTTTCCGATACCAACCGCGCCGAAAGCGCATCCGTTGGTGCTCCCATGCCGCTTCACTTCCTCGCTGAGGTTGAGAGCGGAAAGCTCATTATAAAATCGGGCGGAGAGCATTCTTTCCCGAAATCTTTATTACCAATAATGAAAAAGCTCTCCGAGTCGGAGAGCGGCGTCGTTATGAACGAGGGGTACACTCTCCACGGCAATCTCTACGACGATCCGCTTGATTCCTCAAAGCCCGAGGATTCCGATCTCAGACTTATGAGCTGCAATATTCTTGCTGAGTTTGAATCCTGGTCCGGCGACCCCGCAGTTGAGATGCCATATCTTCCGGTCAACCTCAGAAAAGAAATATTCTTTGCCGCGCTGAACTATTATCAGCCTACCGTTATCGGGTTCCAGGAAATGACTCCGAATTGGTATGCGGCGGCAGAGGAATATGACACCGAGGACGTTTGGGAAATACTCAAATTCGCAAACCCGAACAGAGCTGACGGCGAATACGTTTTCTCAACGGTTATGTACAGAAAAGACCTTTATACTCTGCTTGAGAGCGGAATGCAGTTCTATTCAAAGTTCAAAAACGGCCGCAGCGGCTGCTATACCTGGGCGGTGCTCCGCGATAACACAAGCGGAAAGGAATTCTGCTTCCTCAGCACGCATTGGGACGGAACGGGAAGACCTAACGGATTCCTGCAGGCAGAGGAGCTTACTGCATTTGTAAACGGTATGAGGGAGCGCTATCCCGTGTTTACAACGGGCGACTTTAACTCAAATGAGATAAGCCCCGAGCTTATCCAATACCTCGAGGATTGCGATATAGTTGACGCAAAGCACGCCGCGGTAAATCAAGTAAACAACGTGGGCTCCTGGCACAATTTCCTGCAGGATAATCTCTCGTGGGGCTCGTGCGACCATATTACCGCAACGAAGGACACAACCGTTCTTAAATTCCAGACCCTTTATAAAAACGAGCTAATCTATTGCTCGGATCACTGCTGGCTTATCGCAGATATAAAATTCAATTAAAAAGCGACGGTACGTATGCCTCGTTCACGAAGATAGCATTGCAAAGAATGTCTATCCCGAGCCGAGTACAAACGTACCGCCGTTTTTTTATTCTGAGATAAAAAAGAATTTATATTATTATTCCGTGCTTTTATTCATAGTCCTCTTAATATATTACAGCTTTTTAAGAAGCGCCTCAAGCGCTCGGCTTCTGTGCGATATTCTGTTCTTTTCCTCGTCGGATATTTCGCCTACCGAGCAACTGTAACCCTCGGGCTTGAAGATGGGATCATAGCCAAATCCGCCCGTGCCGTGGCGCTCGGTAAGTATCTCACCGTACATATAACCCTCGGCGGATACCTCACTGCCGTCCGGATATGCTATTACCATAGCGCAGGTATAGTGAGCGCGTCTGTCAGCCTCGTCCTTAAGCTTCTCAAGGAGCAAGTCGTTATTTGCCTCGTCGTCACCGTGACCGCCGCACTCTCCCGCAAATCTCGCGCTGAATATTCCGGGCGCGCCGCCAAGAGCATCGGCGCATATTCCGCTATCGTCGGCAAGAGCCGCGCAGCCTGATATCTCCGCTATCTCATGCGCCTTCTTGCGCGCGTTCTCCATAAAGGTCACTCCGTCTTCTACGGTTTCGTGCTCTATCCCCGCTTCTCTTATTGAGAGTATCTCATCAAAGCGCGCGCCGAGAATCGCCTTTATTTCTTTTATTTTGTGCTTATTATTCGATGCTATTATGAGCTTCATATTTTTTTCCTTTATTAATTAATAAGTGCTTTTATATGTCAAGTCGGATATTTCCTTTCCATTATACAATGAATAGGCAGTTTTGTCAATCCCACGGCATCTGTTCCGCGATTATTTCGCAAAAAAAGAAAATTTCAAAAAAATTAAAAACCCTCTTGACAAAGATAGGGTTTAGTTATATAATATATTGTACGATTTTGCGGTTATAGCCTAAACTATGCCCAAATTCAATTTTTTCGGAGTCACGACCGAAAGAAAATTTTATGCGGAGGTATCGGTTTGAAGCTTGATTTGAGACCAATGCTCGCGGGCGAAAAGCTCCTTACATTTGATTATGAGCTTAAACTTGATACGACCGATGAGGATTCATTCAGTTTTCTTTCTGACGCAAGTTTTCCTTCTCCCATGAAGGTTTCGGGTGATATCACCAACACTGCGGGTTATATGAGAATGAAGCTCACGCTCACTGTGGATTATGAATCTATGTGCGCGCGTTGCTTAGCTCCTCTTTCCGGCAGTTTCACTCTCAACCTTGAGAAAACCGTCGCGCCAAGAGATATACTTGAAGATCTTCCCGAGGAAAAGCTCGATGAATACGTTATCATCGACGACGGATTCCTTGATATGGACGAGCAGCTTAAGGAGCAGCTTGAGCTTGAATTTCCCTCGAGGTTTCTTTGCTACGAGGATTGCTTGGGACTTTGCCAGCGTTGCGGTAAGAACCTTAACGAAGGCGAATGTGATTGCCCGAAGCACGAGATAGATCCAAGACTCGCGCCCTTGCAGAAAATACTCGACCAAATGAAAAAAGATAATAAAAATAATTAACATAAAAAGAATGCTGTTTTAAGCATACTTACGTAGGAGGTAAACAACAATGGCAGTTCCGAAGAGAAAAACTTCTCATGCGAGAAAGATGAAGAGACGTTCTAACGTTTGGAAGCTTGAGGCTCCCACCAACCTTGTAAAGTGCCCTCAGTGCGGCGAGTACAACCTTGCATACAGAGTTTGCAAGGAGTGCGGTCACTATAAGGGTGTTGAGGTTGTTGCAGTTGATAACGACTAATCTCTGTCACTAAAGAAAAGCAGAAGCGATTTGCTTCTGCTTTTCTTTTTATATCCGGACGTGTTCATAACACGATAATGAATTGACATAGCGTTGTATGAATGATACTTTGCGCCCTTTAGTTGCGGTAAAATGCATAAATTGCCTTGCGGCATGAAATCGTTGCAATTCAATTCACGGAGCAAAGCGAGAATTTACGGCTCAGCCGATTAATGATGCGTGAGCGTCAATTCATCTTATATTTACCCAAGCAATATTTTCTTGACCTCGGCAACCGTTCTTGCAATATATGTTGCGCCCTCGGCAAGAAGGTCATCCTCAGTGCCGTAGCCATAGGTTACGCCGATGGAGTCAACGCCGCATATGCGTGCGCCTTCGATATCAAATTTTGTATCTCCGACCAGAACGGCGCCCGCCTTCTCCTCGGGTGACACCACCCCTACCTTTGAAAGAGCATAGTCGAGCACGTCGCACTTTCTCTCCCTCGAGCTGTCAAAGCTTGCGCCCTCGGAAAAATCAAAGTAATCGGTAAGACCGAAAAGCTTCAGTATCTTCTCCGAGTAAATCTCGGGCTTTGAGGTCGCGAGGACTATTTTTTTACCCGCCGCGCGAAGCGAGGAGAGCAGGTCGTAAATACCCTCGTAAAGCTCATTATCCCACCAGCCATAGACGCCGAAATACTCGCGGAAGAGCATCAGCGCATCGTCGGCATCACGCTCCGAGAGCCCGTACTCGTCACGGAAGGAATCGCGCAGTGGTGGACCTATAAACTTCTTCAGGGACTCAACGCTCTCAAAGGTTATACCTACCTTCTTAAGCCCGTACGCAAACGCTGAGGTAAGTCCGCGCTTAGGGTCTGTAAGTGTTCCGTCAAGATCGAATGCTATTGTATGGTAATTCTTCATTTCTCTATCCTTTATACTGAGATTTGCAAACAATACTTTGCTTTTTTGTTTATTTATAGTTCTTCGCTATCTTATTTAACATATCCTTCATCTCACCTCTCACGGAGAGCGGCTCGATGATTCTCATATCCTCGCAAAATCCCATAACCCACGCGAAGAAGGTCGGGCTGACGATAACTCTGACAGAGAAACGGAAGCCGAATGCGGTCTTAATAAAGGTGGTCGATCTACCAAATCTGTCGATAACAACACCCGCGAGCGATTCCTTTGCCTCGAGCGTTACAAGCTCCTCGCGTCCGCCGAACATACTGAAGCTCTTCTTACTGTAATCCGCGGGATTGAGCCTATAAAAATCCGAGGTAATAGATGCTTCCTCAAGGAGTATCTGAGTCTTATACATCTTATCGACGCGGAAGTTTTTTATATGTCCCGCGTCCTCGTCAAAGCCAACTAAATAGTAGTTATCGTTACTCCATATCAGCGCCTTTGGTGACACGCTGTACTTCTTACCGTCGTGACGGAGATAGCGCTTTTTTTCCACATTGTAGTCAAAGTATGCGAAGGTTATTCTGACGTTTTCCTTTATGGCGGTGTGTATCAAGTCTATCGTATAAAGCGAGGTTGAGTTCTCGGTCTTAACTCTGTCCTTAACGTAGACCTGACGGGATAGCTCCCCTGCCCTGCTGCCCGCAAAAAGCTTCAGCTTCTCTATCATCTCAAAACTCTTCTCAGCGGTTATGAATTTCGAGGACTGGATAGCATCAACAAGAAGCTTCAGCTCGGGCATCTCAAAGATTCGCTCGGCAAGCGTATAGCTCGGTGGATTTCCGTATAGTCTTACTACCGAAAAGCCAAGCTCCTCAAGCACGGCAAAATCAGAGTAAAGGCTCTTTCTCTCTGCCGATATTCCGTACTCCTCGAGTCGGGAGATTATCTCGTTTATCGTAAGGCCGTGATCCTCGTCGGTATTACGCATAAGTATCTCAAGAATTCTGAAAAGCTTTTGCTTCTGATTTTCACTTTTTGCCATACGTTCCCTCCTCTCCGAATACTTTTCACTTATATCTCGCGCCGCCTTTTTCGGCGGTTTTCAAGAATAACTATATAAAAAATGCTACATTTAAGTGTACCTTTTATCGTACATCTTATTGTAGCATTTTTTTGGTATTTTGTCAATATTATTTCACCGCGCTTCGTCAATGGCGCACTGACATCGCATTCGGTCAATCCATATTACTTTTATGAAAGAATTGATATAGTGACTCGATAATACGAAGGATAAGAGTACTACACCGTTAATCCGAAAATATTCGCGCTTATGAAGAAGTAGAGTATAAGTCCGACGGCATCAACTATCGTCGTGATAAAAGGTGACGCCATTACCGCGGGGTCAAGGTGAAGTCTTTTTGCGAGGAGCGGAAGTGTCGAGCCTATTATCTTTGCGACGATTATGGTCGCGGTGAGCGCTATCGATACCGCAAACGCAACCGTGAGAGTAACCTCGGGGTTATTCATTATAAGTCTGTCAACAAGCATTATCTTACCGAACGCGACAGCGCCGAGAGATACACCGCAAAGCACGCCGACACGTATCTCCTTATAGAGTATGCGGAACACGTCCGCGAGCACTACCTCGCCCGTCGAGAGTCCGCGTATCGCGGTAACGGATGCCTGGCTGCCGGAGTTTCCACCCGTGTCCATAAGCATCGGTACGAACAGAACGAGAACGGGGATAAGCGATGCCTCGAAGAAACTGAGTATCGCGCTTGAGAAGGTTGCCGAGATCATAAGCAGGAGCAACCACGGTATTCTCGAGATGAATATCTTTGTCGCCGGCGTTTTGAGGTACTCGGTCTCCGACGGAATAATAGCCGCCATCTTAGCGAAGTCCTCCTCTGCCTCCTCACGCATAACGTCAATAGCATCGTCAACGGTTACGATACCGACAAGACGGTGCTCGTTATCAACTACGGGCAGAGCGATAAAGCCGTATTTATTGAATTTATTCGCTACCTCTTCCTTATCTTCCGTCGTAACAGCAAATATAACCGACTCTTCCATTATATCCACGAGAAGCGTATCTCTTTCAGAGAGCATAAGCGCCCTTGCGGTAACGAGTCCGATAAGCCGCCTTTTGTTATCGGTGATGTAGCAAGTGTATATCGTTTCCTTATCTATTGCGACAGCCTTTATATGAGCAAGCGCCGCCTCGACAGTCATATCCGAGCTGAGCTTCACATACTCGGTCGTCATAATAGTTCCCGCGCTGTCCTTCGGGTAACGGAGAAGCTGATTTATCGCGCTTCTGTTCTCCGGAGATGAGTTTTTCAAAATCCTCTTAACAACAACTGCGGGCATCTCCTCGATAATATCGACGGTATCGTCAAGGTAAAGATCGGAGAAGGTCTCCGAAAGCTCTTTATCGCTGAACGAGGATATAAGCTCTTCCTGTATCTCGCTCGACATCTCAATAAACACGTCGGTCGCCTGATCCTTCGGTAAGAGTCTGTAAAACAGTAATCTTTTGTTTTTCGGGATATCCTCGATAAGGATACCCATATCGGGTGCGGGAATACACTCGACGGTGCTTCTGAATTCACCTATTCGCTTCTCTTCGATAAGCGCGAGAAGCTCCTCTGCTTCGGGAAGATTTTTCTCGGGGGAAACCCAGCTCTCTTCCGCAGCGGTTTGCATTTCATTTTCATTCATTTCGTTCATAAGACCTCCTTTGCGGCGCAAAAAGGCGTGCCAAGGCACGCCAAATCCGGGTCTTTTAGTTTTCTCTACCGCAGAACAGAGATAATTTCGGCAAGACCGTATTTCGCGCACGGGCTATTTGTATTTTTCATCATTTTTATACAATTATAACTTCGACTACACCCGTCCACCAGATCTCACCTACCTTTATTTTTTTGATAAGCTATAATAACAAAAAATTAGCGTAAAGTCAATAGCGTTTAAAGTTTTTTTACATTTTTTGGGGATTTTATTCGAGAAGCTTACCAATATCGCTCTCGCAAAGAACTTCGATGCCCGATTTCAGTAAAAGCTCCGCGGTTACACCGTTTCCGTCCGTCAGTGTTCCGCTAAAACTGCCGTTATATATCTTACCCACACCGCACGAGGGACTCCTCTCCTTGAGAAGAGCCTTCTTTATGCCGAGAAGCTTACAAAGATAAAGAGCCTCGGCAGCGCCCTTATTGTAGTTCTCGGTAACGTCGGTGCCGTCCTTCATAATAACCTTATCCCCAATAATTTCCGACGGAACTCTGGGGGTCGGAAGTCCGCCGTATATCTCCGGACAGAAAGGCACGAGCTCGTATTTTTTTGAAAGTATAGCTATCTCGCTCTCGGTAAATACCGCCTTGCTCCTCCCGTCATATCTTGAGCTTATGCCAAGCAGACACGAGCTGATAAGTAACTTTTCCATTACACCACCAATTTTATTTTTCCGTCGTAAATTTCAAAATATCTCTCCTCGCCGTTGATATACAGCTCCTCGAGAAGCCATTCGGGGATATCCTCACCGCCCTCGAGCGAAAGGATAAGTATTCCCTCGTAATCAATGTACTCTATAACGTAAAGCGACTTGTAATAATTGTTTTCCTTCAGATCGCGGCATTTTCCGTTCTTTATCTCAAGATCGAGAGTTGAGGAGAGCAGCTTTCTTAACGAGTAGAGATCCTCAACGTGCGAGAACGTGCCGTCACCCGCATCGTAAGGATGCGTTTCGGTCTTTTTATCGCTTCTGTCGCAATATGCCGAATATATGCTATCGTAAGGCGTGATAACGTTCTTACTCTTAGTAAAATCCGATGCGGTCTTGCAGCTTCTTCCGTTAAGCTCATACGAAACAAAACCGCGCACGGCTATGGGCTTATTGTAATCCTCGGGAAGTATGATGCCAATAGGAAGATTATAGGAATAGTAAAGCACGTCGCCTATCGTTCTCTCTCCCGAGCGCGTAAGATCGACGCTGAAGCCGAAGTTATCCTGAGGATCGACAACACTCGCCGTATAGTCAATCGCGATACCGTAAACTCTTAAGTCCGTCGCGTTCTCCGAAAGATAGTCCATATCCTCTGCGCGAATATAGAAATCAACGGACAATTCAAGCCTTGCATCCGCTTTAATATTGACACGTTCTGCGGTCAACATAACAAGATCATCGGGCTTGAAGGTATCTTGAGCAGATATTGCAATAGCCGAAACAAGCGCCGCAACAACTAAAAACAGTCCTACGAAAAGAGCTATTTTTTTCATTTACAAATCCTCTGTTTTCTTTTTTATTAAATCGAGATCGCCCGCACCCATAAGGACCAGGCAATCGTATTTCCCTGAAGTTATATATGGTATAATATCCTCGCTCGCGGCAATAGCATGAGAGTCTTTACCGCACTGCCGCACCGCCTCGGCAAGCGAATATGAGCTGACACCGACAACGGGAGCCTCACGCGCTCCATATATATCGGTAATGAACACCGAGTCGAAGCCCGAAAGCGCCGAAACAAATCCGTCAAAAAGAGCCTTTGTTCTCGAATAGGTATGCGGTGAAAATACCGCAGCTATCCTTAGGTATCCCATATCGCGGAGCGCGCGCTCGGTCGCTTTTATCTCACACGGATGGTGGGCATAGTCATAGTAAAGGTCAAATCCCGAGTGCGACCCAAGAAGCTCAAGTCGCCTTCCTATACCCGAAAACTCCTTTACCGCTTTCCCGATAAGGGCATCGGATATGCCGACGTGCCTTGCGGCTATGATGGCGGCTACGGCATTTTGCACGTTGAACTCACCCGCAATGCCGAGAGTAAACCTGCCGCACAGCGCATCCCCGAAAAACAGGTCAAAGGTATACCTTCCGCGCTCGGAACAGACCACGGAATACCTGTAATCAGAGGGGTTATCTCTCGAAAAAGTGACAACGTGTGCGGTGATATGAGGTAAAAGCGACCTTAAATTCGCATCATCCGCGTTTATTATAACAAGCTCCTCCGTCATATTCGCGAGCAAAACAAAGGAGCTCATAAGCGCCTCAACATCGGGGAAATAGTCGGGATGGTCAAAGTCGAGATTGAGCATTATCTGCACCTTTGGAGAGAAACGCAAAAACGAATCTCCGTACTCGCACGCCTCGTATACAAGATATTCCCCACCACCGGGAATATATCCTGTTCCCTTGGAAATTTCAGCTCCGCAAAGAATACTCGGAGAGCGCGATGCATATGATAAAACAGAGCCGAGCATAGCTGTTACCGTGCTCTTTCCGTGACTGCCGCTGACACCTATCCTCATAGCATATGACTCCATCAAGACGCCGAGATACTCCGCTCTTGACACAGTCAAAATCCCCATAGCCTTTGCTGCCGCGTACTCGGGGTTATCCGGGGAAATCGAAAGCGAATAAACGACCAGGTCGGGCAATACCTCCATAACGTTCGCCCTCGCTTGCGTATACCTTATTCTTATCCCGCGCGACTCGAGGTGCGCCGTCACGGCGCTTCGCCTGATATCACTTCCGTATACTCTTTTCGAGCCGGCAAGTGACATCTCTGCCAGAGCCGACATCGATATTCCGCCAATTCCGATAAAGTATATTACACTATCCTTTTTTTTAATGATATTCCTTATTATTTTCTTATCCGTCAGACTGTGACCGATAATCAAAATAGAACACCCTCCGTTTGTTAATAAAAAATATACACTTTCTTAATAAAAAGATATTTTTTCGTTGAATATTTTTCATAAACTTACTGTATAATATAGTCGTGAAGAAAAAAATGTTACAACAAAGGAAAGGAATTCCACCATGCAGATCACAGACATCAAAATAAGAAAGTTCTTTGATGAGGGTCCTATGAAGGCCGTTGTTTCGGTTACGTTCAACAATTGCCTCGCAGTTCACGACGTTAAGGTCATTTACGCAAGAGAAAGATTCTTTATCGTAATGCCCTCAAGAAAGAATCCCGACGGTACTTACAGAGATATCGTTCATCCCATCAACTCCGATTTCAGAGCAGAGCTCGAGCGCACCGTTATCGATGCTTACCATGCTCAGTACGCTCTCCGTGAGACCGAAGAGTTCGCATCGGGTGACGATACCGTTATTATCTGATTCCATTATACAGAATCTCCCTGCCATTGTCAAGTTTTTTGTTTGGCGGGGGATTTTTTTATTTAAACAACATTATATTTTTACTTTCTATCTTACTCACAAAACGCGCGCGTAGCACTCTGCGAAATACTTTAAGCCATATTAATAAAACACATAACTTCCTAAAAAACATTCCTTTCGCAAAGCATAGAGAGCCCCTTACATAATTTTTAGGCGGTGTTTATATGAAAATTTTAATGGTTACGGATAAAATGGAGCTTGGCGGCGCGGAAACACATATTCTTACACTTATAAGGGAGCTCGCTCTGAGCGGTGATGATATTACCCTGCTTTCGGGTGGCGGTGCCTTTGCGGATGATCTCGGCAGGCGCGGCATTCGGGTCGTATATTCTCCGTTTGATAAGCGCGCTCCTTTATCTATATTAAGATGCAAAAGGACGCTCGCCGAAGAGATGCGCAAGTGCGACGTCGTTCATACCCATACGCGCTTCTCTTCCTTCCTCGCAAAGGCGGTACGTGGGAAACGGAGCTTTCCGCCAATAGTTGCAACGGCTCACCTCAACTTCAAGCTCTTCCCCTTTGGAAGACTCGCATTCTGGGGTGACCGCACGATTGCGGTGAGTGAGGATATAAAACAGTATCTCACCGACAATTACAGTATTGATAGCGAAAATATAACTCTTACAAAAAACTCCGTCGATATTAATAATTACAGCAGTGAAAGACTCCCGAAAAAACTGATAATCCACACCTCACGCATCGACCGCGGCAGATCGCGTACCGCTTTTCTCTTATGCGAAACAGCGAAAACTCTTCTTCAGAAATACCCCGATTGGCGTATTCTGATAGTAGGTGACGGAACGCTCTTTTCCGCGCTCAAGAGGGCGGCGCGTGAAGCGAACTCGGCGCTCGGCTTTGACGGTGTCATACTGACGGGCGCAAGATACGATATCCCATCTATACTCCGCTACGGAGCTATATTCGTCGGGGTCAGCCGCTCCGCGCTCGAGGGTATGGCGGCAGGACTCCCAATCATAATATCAGGTGACGAGGGATATGGCGGAATAGCCACATATGAAAACTATAGTTTACTTTTAAAAACAAATTTCTGTGCAAGAGGTCTTGAGAGAGCCACATCGGAAAAGCTTACTGGGGATATAGAAATACTGATAAATGACCACAAAAAGGCACAGGAGCTATCGGCTTTTTCAAAAGATCTTATCAGGCGAGCTTTTACCTCGGCAGAGATGGCAAAGGATGCAAAGGAATGTTACAAGTGCGCGCAGAGAGCACTCAACGTATGCCTTCTCGGGTATTTCGGCTACAGCAATCTCGGGGATGAAACGATACTGCGCGAGGCAATAAAGGCGCTTTTTACGCATAGCATTTCACGCATCAACGTTCTCTCTGCGAACGGCACTGTGAGCAAGACCGTCCGTAACAGCACGCAAGGCTTCGACGGTATTAAGCTCTATGACAGATTTTCACCGTCGGACATAAAAGCGGCTATCGACTCCTCGGATATACTGATACTTTGCGGCGGAAATCTTTTGCAGAACGAAACGTCGGAAAGATCACTGATATACTACTCGCAGATAATGAGCTACGCGCGGCGGCGCGGACTTCGGATATATATACTTTCTTCGGGATTTGGTGACGTGAGCGGAGCGTTGGGCAGGTATCTTCTCAGGCGAAGCATCGGCTTATCCGATTTTTGCGGATGCCGAACCGATTATGACCTTGAGCTTGCAAAAAAATACTGCTCTAATTCAAAATTTATGCCCGATTTCTGCTTTTTGCTTAACGAGGCGTATTCGGATAGCGCAAAAACACAATTCTCCTGGATAGTGTCAAAAAACGGGCTTATACAGGTAGATGAGATACTTGATATTTCTAAAAAAAGGGGGCTTGAGCCCCTGGCAATACTGTTAAATTACGATGAGGACAAGGATATCTGCAAAAATCTATCGCAAAGCAAGATCGAATATTATATTCCCGAGAGCTTCGAAGGCTTTTGCCGAGCGGTCGGAAAGTCCGCGTTCGCCGTCAGCGAAAGACTCCACGGCGCGATTTTCTCAATTCTGTGCCACACGCCTGTCTACCTTACGGCAGACTCGGGAAAAAAACGCGCACTTATCGCGGACTCTGCGAGGATAACCTGCGGGGCGGCTGTTGTTTTGCCATACACGCGGTCAGGCGTTTGCGAAAAAAAAGAAATCGGAGTACGGGACTCCGATTTCAATTATTTAATTAGTAATCAAAGGCACAATATTAATTATGCGCTTTCAAAGCTTTTTGATTGATTAAGCCTCGGTGTTGGTATCGTCAGCGGGAGCTTCCTCTGCGACAGCTGCTTCTTCAGTTGCAGGAGCTGCTTCCTCAGCTACGGGAGCTTCCTCAACTACTGCGGGAGCTTCCTCTGCTACGGGAGCCTCTTCAACTACTGCGGGAGCCTCTTCAACTACTACGGGAGCTTCCTCAACTGCTACGGGAGCTTCCTCAACTGCTGCGGGAACTTCCTCAGCTACTACGGGAGCTTCCTCAACTGCTACGGGAGCCTCTGCCTTAACGGTCTTAGCTCTCTTAGTCTTACCAACGGTCTTCTGCTTGCTGAGAAGCTCTTTAGCTTCCTCAAGAACGGTCTTCTGCATTTCTGCAGTTTCCTTCTGACGGTCACTAGCCATCTTAGCATCTCTGAGAACCTGTCTCTGAGAGTTCATGATATCCTTCTGAGCATCAGCGATCTCGGTCTGCTTAGCAGCGATAGCCATCTGGCTTTCAACCTGCTTGCTGTTCTCATTAACGATAGCCTGCTGAGCTGCAATGATTCTTCTCTGCTCGGTAACAACATCGGACATAGCCTCTTCAATTGCTGCGTGAGTTTCATTGATAGCGCCCTGAACCTCAACCATTTCTTCGTGAAGAACTGCAACGCGCTTCTGCTCATCCATAGCACTCTTCTGAGCGTCGATGATAGCAACCTGCTCCTCGGTGATAGCGAGCTGATCGGTGTTGATAACACGCTGGCTAACCTGAACACCCTGCTGCTCACGGAGAGTATGTCTCTGCATATCATTGGTCTGCTTCTGAAGATCAACGAGCTCTCTGTTCTTAGCATCAATGTCAGCATAAACTGCCGCAACGTTTGCCATATCACTATTAAGAGCCTTGATGATATCAACAACTGCAGAAAGCTTCTCGATAAGAGCCTTTTCATCTTCTGCGATCTTGCCCTGAAGGTCTACAGTCTCCTCACTTGCAGTAGCAATGGAAGCCGCCGCGGGAGCTTCGGGAACAGGAACGGTAACGCCTGCAGTGAAGTTTACGGGAATAGTAGGAACGTAGGTCTCGAAGTACGCCTCAATTCTCTTTTCAAGAGAAGCAGTAAGCTTAGCCATTGCCTGGTTAACGAACTTTTCAACCTGCTCAGCAATGTCGAGCTTGATGGGATCAAGCTTAACAGGGCGCTCAACGACCTGCTGCTGAGGAGCGCTCGGTGCGGGGGGCATTATGTAAGAAACGTACTGAGGGGGCGCATACTGGGGTGCAGCATACTGAGGTCCACCGTACTGAGGAGCACCGTAGGTAGGTGCGGAGTATTGAGGAGGAGTATACTGGGGAGCACCGTACTGAGGAGCGCCATAGTTGGGCGATGCGAACTGAGGAGCGCTATACGAAGGAGCTTCGTAAGAAGGAGCACCGTAAGAAGGACCTGCGATCTCTTCCTCTTCCTCATATTCTTCCTCTTCTTCCTCTTCGGTAGCTTCTTCAGCAACTACAGGCTCAGCTTCCTCTTCAGCGGAAGCAACAACCTCTTCTGCCTCTGCAACGATAGGACGAGCGGGAACAGGCTCAACTCTCTCGCTACCTGCGGGAACTTCATCCTCGCCGGCTGCGGAATTAGCATCTGCGTTAAGCTCAATCTCAGCGTCAAGAAGGAGAGAATCGATCTTATCCTTATCTGCGAGAATTCCTCTCTTATACTTATCGTATTCAGCCTGCTCTTTAGCAACAGCCTTGGGAGCGATAACTCCAACCTGGAAAATAACCTTCTGCCAATCCTCATCAAGAGCAGCTACGTACTCAGTGAGTCTTGCCAATGAGCAGGATGCAGTTTCATAAGCCTCGTCATAAACAGCGGTTGCCTGCTTGAAGGCTTCTTCTGTTTTAGGATTCTGCTTCTTTGTGTACTTCTTTCCTGCATCAACCTGTGCCTTAGCAGCAATCTTAAGCTTCTTAGCACTGTCTGCATAAATCGCAAGCTCGTTCTTGATAAGTCCCTTAGTGTCAGCAATTCTTTCCTTTATGGTTGCGTTGCTTTCAAGCTTACTTGCGTTGTAATTAGTATCGCCATTCATAGTAACATACCTTCCTTATAAGCAGATTTTATTATATTACGCAATAATTATAACAAATATTTTTTAAAAGGTCAATAGATTTCTTAAAATTTCCAGCAAAAAATATATATTTTTTTTCGATTTATCTATATCTATGCCAAAATCGGGAAGAAAAAACACAAAATGTAGTGGTCACACTCTCAAAAAACACTATTCGTAACAAAAAAACGAGGCACCGCACAAGCAGGCAGTGCCTCGGAGTTTATTCACTTTGCCGCCGCGGAAGTTCGCATTAAAATGTGAAAATCTCGACGAAGAGATTTATGCAAGTATCTAAGCCACACGGCGAAGAGATTTTTAGCAGAAATATTCGTTCTTCGACCCGAGGCAATAGAAAACTATTGCGAGCGGGAGAAAACGGAGATTTAGTAACCATCAAAGCCGCACGGCAAAGAGATTTTTAGCAGAAATTTTCGTTCTTCGACCCGAAGCAATAGAAAACTATTACGAGTGGAAAAAAGGAGATTTAGTAACTATCAAAGCCACACGGCGAAGAGATTTTTAGCAGAAATTTTCGTTCTTCGACCCGAAGCAATAGAAAACTATTGCGAGCGGGAGAAAACGGAGATTTATGCAAAAATATCGAAGCCGTGGATTAATACTCGGCGTTACCGACGGTTCTCGGATACGGAATTACGTCACGAATATTGGACACACCGGTAAGATACATAATAATTCTCTCGAAGCCAAGACCGAAGCCTGCGTGCTTCGTGCCGCCGAACTTACGGAGGTTGAGATACCACCAATAGTCCTCTTCCTTAAGTCCGAGCTCTGCCATTCTCGCGGTGAGAACGTCAATTCTCTCCTCTCTCTGAGAGCCGCCGATGATCTCGCCGACACCGGGAACAAGGAGGTCCATTGCCGCAACGGTCTTACCGTCGCCATTCAGGCGCATATAAAATGCCTTGATATCCTTGGGATAATCGGTAAGGAATACGGGCTTCTTATAAACCTGCTCGGTGATATATCTTTCATGCTCGGTCTGAAGGTCAACACCCCAATAAACGGGATACTTGAAATTCTCGCCCGATTTAAGAAGAACGTCAATAGCCTCGGTATAGGTAACCTTTGCGTAGTCCGCATTTCTGAGAGCGGTAAGTCGCTCAAGGAGACCTTTATCAACAAAGCTGTTAAAGAACTGAAGCTCTGCCTCGCAGTTATCCATAACGTGGTTGATTATATGCTTGTTCATATCCCAAGCGAGCTCCATATCGTCCGAAAGATCGGCGAACGCGATCTCGGGCTCTATCATCCAGAACTCTGCCGCATGGCGCGCGGTATTGGGGTTCTCCGCTCTGAAGGTGGGACCGAAGGTATATATATTTCCGAATGCCTGCGCATAGGTCTCACCCTCGAGCTGGCCCGAAACGGTGAGGTTTGCGCTCTTGCCGAAGAAATCCTTGGAGTAATCTATTTCGCCGCTCTCGGTTCTGGGGGGATTATCCATATCAAGAGTTGTGACTCTGAACATCTCGCCTGCGCCCTCTGCGTCGGAGCCTGTAATAATAGGAGTATTAACGTATACGAATCCTCTCGAATGGAAGAACTCGTGAATAGCGTAAGCGGCTTCGCTTCTCACTCTGTAAACCGCGGAGAAGAGATTTGTTCTCGGACGGAGATACGCCTGCTCACGAAGATACTCTACGGTATGTCTTTTCGGCTGAAGAGGATATTCGGGAGTTGAAGTTCCCTCTACCTCCACCTTCTCAGCCTTGAGCTCGAAGGGCTGCTTTGCGCCGGGGGTGAGAACTATCTTACCCGTAACAACGAGAGCCGCGCCAACGTTCTGCGATGCGATCTCGTCATAATTGTTTACTTTTTCTCTCTCGAAAACGACCTGAACGCTCTTGAAGTAAGAACCGTCGTTGAGATCGATGAATCCGAATGCTTTAGAATCGCGGAGGTTTCTTACCCAACCGCCGACCGTTACACTCTTATCCGCAAACGCTTGCGGTGACTGATAAATTTCTTTGATAAGCTGTCTTTCCATTTGCTCACTCCCAAGACTTAATTTCGTTATAATGATTATAGAATGTCGAAACGACTATTTTCGTTTCGACAAGCCGATTTTATCGGCTTTTGCATAATTAAATTTCAAAAAATTTAATTATGCTCTACATTCATTGCAATGGGTTAGTCCAAATTTTTATAAAAAATTTGGCACAATATCATAGATATTGTGTCGAAATAGCGTGAAATCATGCTATTTCGACTTACTATAACCATTATAATACAGTAGTATAACACATTAATTCGTCTTTTTCAATGCTTTTTAAAAATTTATACGCATTTTTATTATTTTCAAGCTTTGCCCGATTATTCTGTGAAACAAGTGCTTTTTACCTGTATGTAATTCAAAAAAGCTTAACTTTTGCCGCACGTAATCAAGGAGCAACGAAGGCGCTCCAACGATCCGCAAAAACGGAAAACAGCGCATAAATGCAAACAATCCTTGTCATTGACAATTTTTGTCATTTTTGTGTTTTCTTCCTTATTATTATATATAATATTATAACAAGCAAAGTTCTCCACTCTCCTCCACGCCGTCTATGCGTTTTTCAGGCAAAAAAAGCATCCTTTCGCACTTTAAAAAAACAAAAATACCCTGCTCATTTATGTAAAGTTTAATAGTCATATATGCGCGTTTTGCAGCAAAAACAGCAAAAAAAATCGTCTTAGCAATCAAAACAAACTTTACCAAAACAAAAACAAGCAGAGGCATCAAAACTTGACACCTCCGCTACCTATTTTATATTTATTGCTGAAAATTATTTCTTTCCGTCAGCTCTTTTATTGAAGCGAACAATAAGATCTATCTCGCTCGGGTCATACGGATGCCTTGCTCCCGGGCGGTAGAGATCATGCTGCCATTTTGTGAAATCGTAATCTACGTTTTTATCAGGATCCTCGAGGTGGTTCCAGAACATTTCCCAAGGCTCATACGTCTGCGTTTTTCCCGCTACGAATCCCCAGCAATAGCATCCGATCTTTTCAAGATAAAACAAAGGATAAATCTCTTTTACGTCATTGTGATTTATGCGGTTGAGCCACTCGGTACACACTAAGGGTCTTTCGTATTTTTTCAGCTCCTCGATAACGAGAACGGTCTTTTCAAGATTTCTGTAGCAATGAAAATTAATAAAATCGGAAAGCTCTGCGGCTCGTATCTCCTCGGGAGTTTTCACGCCGCCTCTGACGGCTGCTCTCCATACGTCAGCGGTTACAGGCTGGCAGGGGTCGCAGGCTCTGACGCAACGGAATATATCCTCAAGAAGAGGAACAGCACCCGCGGAGAGCGCTATGCCGGGCTCGTTATATACGTCCCAGAAGAGTATTCTTTCGTCATCCTTATATTTCGTAACTATCTCTTCTATCATCTCGAAAAACTTCTCACGCAGTCCTTCGCGCTCAAGATAGTGATAAGGCTTTTTCTTGAGCTCCTCCTCCGGCAACGGAAATCTTCCCTGATGATATCCGAGAGCGTACTTCTGCTCGCCGAGCGGTTTTGGTACAAATTCCGACTCGATATCTCTTGGTAAAAGCACCTCCGTGGCAAGCACATAGCAGACCGATATACCGTGAGATGCCGCAATTGTTAAATACTCTTCAAGAACGCTCATATAGCTTTCGCGCTCCTGAAGCCATACGTCGAAGTCCGCAATAATGCGTATGGTATTGAAGCCGATCTTCGCTGCGAGCGCCAGCTCTGCGTCAGCAACCTTCATTCGCTCTTCTCTGCCGTAGCTCTGCCACTGATCTATTCTGTTCGCGCAGTCGCTTCCGATGAAGTTGCATCCTCTTATCCACGGATGCGCATCATACCATTCCCATATCTTCGCTTTAGACCATTTTCTTTTCATAACGCTTTTCCTTTCAGATCTTCAATAGCAGAGTATAAACTTCAAATCGGTTTAAAATTATGCTTTTAGGGTTATCTGCCCAATTCGGTTAATTTGAAATTTGTTACCAATTTTTTCGTTTCTCGTGGGCGCACTGTAATAAGTCCGTTTTCTTCCGCCGGCGAGTCGAGGTGGAAGCAATCGATAGCGCAGGTCTGAGGCTCGCAAACGAAATACGGCGCGCCGTCCTTGCGCCAGAGCATACGGTATTTATACTCATCCGATGCAGTATATGCTATGCGCACTCCCGCGCTTTTATCGACAAGATTTGAGGTATTACCCTCGTGCGAATAAAATGCGCTGAGGGCGGATGCGGATACTTTATATTCTCCGCTTCTCATCTCCAGCTCGCGCGCTCTCATCGATGCATATTCAAGCGTAGGAAGATAATTCTCATCACGTAGATGCTCTCTTATGACCCCTGACTCAAAATAGCAGTTCTCCGTTTGCGAGTCGGGTAAGAACGGCGCATTAAAGGTCGTATGGAACGCGAGCATAAAGGGCATATTTTCATCCGAAAGATTGGTCACGCTCACCGTCTCGCGCATTCCGTCATCACTCAAGGAGTATTCCCTCTCGAGTCTGAAGGCGTGTGGAAATCCGAGGTATTCACCCGCCTTGGCAGAGTAGGAAAACTTAACACGGTCTGCCTCTTGTGCCGTTATCTCAAACGGGGTTTTATAAAGCTCGCCGTGGAGGTGGCATCTCGTTTTCTTCTCGTTTATCGGGAAGGTATATTTCCGTCCCTCAAACTCAAATTCACCACCCTTTATTCTGTTTGGCGGAAAGAGTATCGCATTGCCGAAAAGAAATATCTCCGAGAAAAGCTGCTCCTCGGACTCGGGCGAGCGGAGAATATCCGCGCCGCTCTCCTTGTGGGTCAACTTATAGCAATTACCGCCAAGATCTGAGCGGAAGGCGGCTTCGTAGCCGCCCCCCGATATTTTTACGTCAGTTTTAATCATTTTACTATCTCACCGAAAAGATATGCGTGGAAGTTTGCAGAGTCGTCAGCGGTCACCGCATCAATATAGGTCTTTGCCTTATCGGTCTCGCCCTTAGCAAGATAGCCGTAGGCGAGAAGAAGGTTGCCCTGGCTCATATGAGCTCTTACGATATCGTAACCGAAGGGAGGATACGCGGGTGCGCCGACACCGTAGTAATCGTTAACGTCAGCAGTAGCGATACGTCCCTCTCCCATGGAGATCAGAGCGTCGGCAAGCATCTCTGCGCGCTCGGGATTGCCCGCCTCGCGGAGCGCCTTACATTGGAAGTAGGTATGCACGGTGGGTGCGCCCTTCGTTGTATCCGAAAGCGCGAGATATTCAGCCGCCTTTTCCCCGTTACCGAGTTTCTTATGGCAAGCGGCGATCATACTGTAAAGAGGCGCATCGTTCACGAAGTAATTCTTCTCTTCTCCGTAGTTCCTCGGGAAGGTAAGGCCCGCGGTGAACTCGGTGAGAGCCGCCTCGTATTCACCCTTATCGTAAAGCTCCTTACCTATAAGGTACTGAAGCCATGCGTGATGCGCGGTGAGGTTACCCTCTCCGCCCTCGTATGTGTGGAAGGTGTGAGTAGCGAGAATAGACTTCGCCTTCTCGTAATCCCCTGCGACGGTCGCAAGAACCGAGTAATTAAGTGTGCAGTCGTCGCGCTTGTTAACGAGGTAGTCGTATTTCTCAAAGAGCGCAATTCTTTCTTCGAGCGAAAGATTGAGGCTCTTATACATCTGCGTCAGCTCGTAAAAGATTCTGTCACTGTCAGGAGCGAGGTCGAGCGCCTTTTCGAGGCACACTCTTGCGTCTGCAGCGCGAGAGAGGTGATCGAAGTAAGCAAGGGATAGATTTCTGTACGCCGGAGCAAACTCGATCTCTGATACAGTCTTTTCAAAAGCAGATGCCGCATCGTCATAGCGCTCAAAGTTATAAAGAATGCATCCAAGATAGTAGGAAGCCATAGCGGTTCCCGCGAATTCAAGCACTCTGATGCTCTCCTTTCTCGAGGGGAATTCGCACTTCCAGCTCTGCTTATCGGCAAGAGCAATATATGCATCGGTATCGGCGGTGTTGCCGAGAAGGTCGGAAACAAAGCCAAGGTAATAGTATTTCATAGCGCCGTCAGCGCATCCGAGAAGCACACCGCGAGCCTCCTCAAACAGACCGAACTGCATATACTCGTTTGCGAAGTAGATTGCGTTCTTTTCAGTGTCAAGTCCCGAGAAGAAGAGCGGGTCCTTTGCAAGGATATCATTTTTGATATCTCCGTTTCCGAGAAGCACGCCGCGCATATATTGCGCAAGAAGATCCTTAGCGTTCGTTTCAAGAGAGAGATCAAGGAATGCAACCGCCTCGTGGGCTCTTCCGCGAAGAGCCTCTATCTTCGCGAGCAGATAATATCCCTGCGAGCGCTGAGGATAGGACCATATAGCGATGTACGCATCGTCGTATGCCGCGTCAAGCTCGCCAAGGTAGAAGCGGCAGAGCGCGCGTGAGTAATAAGCCTCTGTATCATAGGGGTTAAAGTTACGGAGCGTTTCGCGCTCGATAGCCTTCGTATAATAGTCGATAGCAGTCTTAAAGTCACCACGGGTCAGGTGATAGTCACCCATAGCCTTGTTGCACCTGATATCTCCGGGATCGCGTCTGAGTCCCTCGAGGAAGTAATCCTCCGCTCTGTACGCAAAGTGCTTATACTGGACGAGGTGAGCGCCGTTAAGGTAAAGCTCCTCGACGGTTTCAAGATCCTCGGGGCGCTTTGCGGGAAGACGGGGAGAGAGCGGCTCTTTGTTACCTCTTACGAATTCGGTATAGGAAAGAACGGTCTTGCCGTCCCCGTCGCAAACCTTGATAGTCGCTACGCCCGAAAGCTTACAGGAAACGTTCTCGGTATACGTTGTCTTGGGGGAGAGCTCCTCGACCTGTCTTTCAAACACAATGCCGTTCTCATCCGACACGGTCACGGTGCAATTCTTACGAAGCGAGGTGGAATATACGCCGACGAACACGCCGCCGTCAACTCTCTCAAGGTTGAGCGCCATTTCGCGGTCTGCGCACTTTGTCTCGCCGATATCCTTAACGGGATACCAATACTGCTCGAAGGTCTTTGTTTCATGGGGAGCTATCCAGGTGAAGTCAGGCTGGTTATCCGTGTAGCATCCCGTCATAAGCTCAACGTATCTTGAGCCGTCATCAGTAAGATTTGCGCACCATTTTGCGCCAAAATCACTGTCACCCCACGTCCAGAGCTTCTTTCCCGGAGCTACGTGGTGATTTGCAACCGTAACGACACCGCACTTTTTACCCGCGTCATATCCGGATACGAACTCCGCGTCCGACTGTCCCTTGGAAATAAGGAACGAGCATGGCACCTTTACTGCGGGGAAATGATGGATATCCGTTCCCTCTCCGTAATCGAAGGGACGCGCGGTCTTGTATACGCCCTTAGCTACGGGCCAATTAAGAACCGCTCTTCTGTCGTGGTCGTTCACGTATTCAACGTCGGGTGGGAATACGATCTTATAGTCGTCGTTTACCTCAACCGCAAGGTTTGCCCACCACATAAACGGATGCGGCTCGCTCGTTCCGTTATAAACGGTTATCTCGGCTTTTACGTAGGAATGATCATCGTCAACGCTGACCTTAACCATTCCCTTCATATTATGGAAATAATCAATTTCGCCCATATATGCAAACTTTTCTTTGCCTTTTTTGCCAATTTCAACATCAGTCGGCATAAACGTCGTAGGTCTGTGGTGCTGCGGCCAGTTAAACTCAATACCGCCTGAAACCCAAGGTCCGGCAAGTCCTACCATTGCGGGCTTGATAACCTTATTATAGTAAATGAAGTCGTATCCCGTGGTCTTATCGTAGGCTCTGTTTATCTTGCCGCCGATCTCGGGAAGAAGGTCTACCGAGATATATTCGTTCTCAAGAGTGATCGTGTCATACTCCACGTCAACCTTCTCGTCGGAGAAATTGGTTACGTAAGGAATGGGATAGAGTCTGCCGCTCGCGCCCTGATAGGGACGCTTCTCAAAGAAGAGAGGCAACGGCTCCGCGTTACCGATAGGATAAGTCGGTATCGCAACTTTTTTTCTTTCAAGCTTACTTTTCATAAATAAAAACCGCCTTTATAAGTTTTTTCTTTATTTTAACCTAAAAGGCGGTTTTATGCAAGCCAAATTTTTATTCTGTTTTGTCGGGATTTTTAAACCTTACACCATACTCGTCAAGCAGGGCGATGAGTCCGCGGCGTGAGTCCGTGCCGACCGTGTCGAGCATCTTTTTGACGCGGTACTTGACCGTGTTTATCGCGAGATAGTGCTTCTCGGATATCTTCTCGTAGGTCAGCCCCGAGGTTATATCGTAAAGAATAGCGATATCGGTTTCGTCGCAATTTGAGAGCATAATATCGAGAGCTTCCATATCGCAGAGATTTTTATCTCCGTAGAAGTCCACCTCTGAGGAGCTGTATATCTCCGCTCCCACCGGTGAGCCCATCGGTATATCTCCCCTGCCCTCAAGGAATTCCATATCGAAGGTCATAACGGTCGAGTAGATGACCTCCTCCTTAAGTAAAAATCTATAAAGCATAGCAAGCTGAACGCCCGCCTCGTGATAGTCAATTCTGCAAACGGGGTAGGGGTTATCGAAGTACTCGGATATTTTCATACCCGAGCAAGAGCAGATTCTGCGCCCCTCGATGATACTCTTATATTTGTTGTAGAGCATAACCGCTATATTATCGTTACAGCAGACAATATTCGATATTTCCCCGCATTTTTCAGAGAATTCATCAAGGCAGCGAAGCACGTCACCGTGATTCTTGAACACCTCGTACGTACCGCCAGCCTCGTTCACGGCGTATCTTATTCCTATATATTTGAGCCTGTCGGGAAGAGAGTCCTCGTTATAACCGAGGATAGCGGTCTTCCCCTCGTTTTCGGATAGAATGTATTTCGTCAGTCTGTACGCCGACTTAGTATAGTTCGGGGCAATACTGCTGTATTTATACATCGTATCGAGGTATTGGAATCCGAACACAAGGGGGTGAATACCAAGCTCGTTGAGCTCCTCTATTCTGTCCGTTGACCACTTGAGCGACTGGCAGATGATAATGGCAACACGGCAATCTTCGGGCAGCTCCGAAGTCTTTTTATATATAGCTATATCATCGTGCTTCTTCTTTGCGACGGACGTGATACCGTCAAGAAGCTGATGAACTCGGTTATTATCCGAATAGTTCTCTTCTACCAAAATATAAAACATATCTCTACCCAAAAAAACTTTATTTGCCGACTCAAGAAAAGAGTTCGGTTATGGCGTTTACAGTGTTTTTTAAAAAAAATGGGCTGCCCGAACGCAAAACGCATCCAAGACAGCCTCATTCGTTCAATTTATTTTAGCATACCAAAACTTTTTTTGCAATACTTATACGGTAAAATCTTCGATATAAAGACCGAAGCCGTCAGCATCAAAGACCTTCTTATGCCCGTCTGCGTCTATGCCGAGGAAGCTTGCAAAGAGATAAAGCGGATAGGAATAGTGAAGCTCACGCGCGCTCTTCGCCTCGTCTACGTAGCCCATGAAGAAGGGTGTTGTGCCAAAGTAACCGAGGGTTTCTTCCTTCGATGCGTTGCTCCAAGCCTCGTATCTTGCAGAAACGAGCTTTTCAGCCTCATCGCGCTTGCCGAGAGACTCGAGTCCTCTTGCGTAGTAGTACATAAACGTATAGAGATACATATCGGTGAAGAAGTCAAAGTTGAACGTGCCGAACCACTCGTATATCTTCTTCGCTTCATCATTCTTACCGAGCTTCTCTAAGCATTTTGCCTCAAAGTACTTATATGGAGCGCGCTTAACCGCATTCCAAAGTCCCGAGCCGAGAGATTCGGGAAGTATCTGAGCCGAGCGGAATATTTCAAGAGCCGCCTCGTAGTTACCGTCAAGATATGCATCCTTACCCTTGAGGTAGTGAGCAAACATATACTCGTCAGCGATATAATGCTCGCCGCCCTCGCACGCAACGAAGCGTCTGCCGAGAAGGAGCTTAAGAGCATCGTCGTACTTGCCCATATGGTTATATGCTCTCGCGAGCTCAACGGTTATATCGTCGCGGTTCATATCTCTTGACTTGATGAACGCTTCAATAGCCTCGGGAGCTTCTCCTACCTTAGCCATAAGGTGAGCGCACTCGAAGGTTATTTCCTTCTCGCTCTTGGGAGAGAGCTCTGCTGCCTTAAGCATAAGCTTAAGCGCGGTTTCTCTATCGTTTGTGTGAGAATAGTATCCCATAGAGAGGTTACGGTATGCTCTGTAATTATCCTCGGAGTTAACGATAGTCTCAAACTCTGCCATTCCCTTTTCGTCCTGGCCCTTTCCGTAAAGAAGGCATCCGAGAAGGTAGCGAGCGAAGGTATCGGTGGGGTTAGCCAGAAGAGTCTTATCAAGAACGTACTTTTCGAAGGATCTCGAGGGGAATGCAATTCCTACGTCTGCGATGTTGACACCCTTACCGGAAACGAATGCGAGAACGTACTCGCCCATAGCGGCAAGGCTCTTATACTGCTTGATACCGGTAAGAAGAGTGCCGATCTCGGTGTAAAGTCCTGCCTCTGCAAGAGATTCGGAAATATCGAGAGCCACCTGAGTTATATCGGTATTAACGAAGGAGGTGAGCTTCTCAAAGTCACCCGAGGTGATAGCGAGGAATGCTTCGGTATAGAGGTTTATCTTATCCTTTGCATAAGCGCTCTTCCACGTAGCCTCAGCGCCCGACTTATCGCCAAGAAGGTACTTAGCGTAGCCTGCGAAAGCCTCTGCAATAACGGAGTTGCCGCCAAGGAGGAGAGCCTCCTCAAGGTGAGACACTGCCTTTCTATACTCTTTTCTGCGGATATCTATAAGACCTATATGAGTCATAGCAGGAGCCTTGTAATCATAGCACCAAGCCGCCTTATTCATATAGTTGTAGCCCTCGTCTATCCTACCGAGCGCAAGGAGTGCAAGGCCCTTGAGGTAGTATGTCTTACCGCTTTCGTGGCGGATATTGAATCTGGAGAGCGACTTCTCTGCTCTTTCTGCATATACAAGAGCGTTTTCTGCATCCTGCTCCTTAAGGAAGAGCTCACAGAGAGCGGTGAGAGCGGGAGCGAATTCGGGATCTCTTTCAAGAGCCTCAAGATAGCACTGCTTTGCGGAATACTCGGGAGCACGGTACTGCTCAACGTGGAGACCCTCGAGGTAA
>JAZONS010000042.1:0-7023 GCA_045654585.1 Eubacteriales bacterium | reverse complement strand
TTTACGCCGTAAATAAAGGACTGAATGCACTGCTTTACTTCCTTATAGGAAAGGTTGTCAACCTTTACAAAGGGAGCGAGATATGTATCAAAGGAGGAGAATGCCTGAGCGCCTGCCCACTCGTTCTGCATGATACCGAGGAAGTTTACCATCTGGTTACAGAGGGTGGAAAGGTGACCTGCGGGAGAGGATGTGATCTTACCGGTAACACCGCCAAGGCCCTCCTGAATAAGCTGCTTTAACGACCAACCTGCGCAATAACCGGTGAGCATCGAAAGGTCGTGGATATGAATATCAACGTTTCTGTGAGCGTTTGCGATCTCGTCGTCGTAAACCTCGCTGAGCCAATAGTTAGCTGTGATAGCGCCCGAGTTGGAAAGAATAAGTCCACCTACCGAATAGGTAACGGTAGAGTTTTCCTTAACTCTCCAGTCAAGAGCCTTAAGATACTTATCAACTGTATCCTTATAGTCAAGAGCAGTGCTCTGGACGTTTCTGAGCTTTTCTCTCTGACGACGGTAGAGAATGTATGCCTTTGCTACGTCTGCGTATCCTGCCTGAACAAGCACAGACTCAACGCAATCCTGAATCTCCTCAACCGAAATAAGTCCGTCCTTTATCTTGGGTTCAAACTCTGCTGTGACCTTGAGCGCCAAGAAGTCGATTATGTTCTGATTAAACTGTTTTTCCTGCGCCTCAAATGCCATTCTGATAGCATCCGAGATCTTACTTAAATTGAATTCTACGATCTTACCGTCTCTCTTTTGTACGCTGTACATTTCCTTCTCCTTTTAATTTTTTATTTCTTATTTTTATAAACCCTTAAAACCCCTTATGCCGTATAGGCTTTCGGCAAAATGGGTGTAATAAAGGCGCGGACAGCCATCCGCGCCACATTAGCATTATACTATATTTAGTGGTTGTTGTCAAGGGGATAACACAAGATATTGTGTTTTTTTACAAAATTCGTCACAATATATAGTTTTACACCCCTCGTAATTGTGCGTTTGGCACAAAAGGCAACAAAAGGGTTAAAAATTTCTGCATTTCGGTCTCGGTGTAGCCCGAAATTTCTTCTCCTATTATATCTCCCGAATCCTTGAATTGCTGTAAAAAGTATTTCTCGTCACCTCGCAGCCATTCACCGATTTTAACAAAATCCTCTTCGCTGTGAAAGGGCTTTGCGACGGTAGTTCTGAACTCAAAATCTACCGTCCCTGACATCAGGAAATCTTTGCTTTCTTCTATCTTCGAGAGATCGTAGGTTTCGGGAAGACCGCAGGTGTATGCGTATTTTTCGGGAGAGTTTTTGATGTCCATCGCAACGTAATCCAAAAGATTATCGTTTACCAATCTTTTCAGCACATCGGGACGAGTGCCGTTAGTATCAAGCTTGACCGAATACCCCATATCCTTAACCTCTTTTATGAAGTCATAAAGACCACCCATTAAGGTCGGCTCACCGCCGGTAATAGCAACTCCGTCAAGAATTCCCTTCCTTTTTTTTAGAAAAGCAAGTACTTCGGAATTATCATAGGCTTTTTGCTCATCAGCTCGGACGACTAAAGAAGCGTTATGACAGAAAGGACAACGGAAATTACAGCCTCTTGTAAAGAGTGTGCAGGCGACCTTTCCGGGATAATCAAGTAAAGTGAGCTTTTGCAATCCTACAAAAATATTATTATCCATTGTTATATATCCCCATCAAAATTTACTTTTCTTGAGAGCAATACGCCGTTATCCATAGTGTAAACGGTGTCGGCGCGTTTTGCTATCTTCAAATCGTGTGTTACCATAACTAAGGTCATACCGATATTTCTTCTCGTCTCAAGCAGAAGCTCAAGAACCTCATCTGCGTTCTTTCGGTCAAGATTACCCGTCGGCTCATCTGCAAAAAGTATCTGCGGCATATTTATCAGCGCTCTTGCAATAGCTACTCTCTGCTGCTGACCACCCGAAAGCTCGCTTGGAAGATGATTTAAACGGTTGGAGAGCCCCAAAAGGTTGATAAGCTTTTTCAGATGCTCCTCGTACGACAGTTCATCTCTTCGGCACATCATGGTCGGCACTAAAATATTCTCGTAAGCCGTGAACTGAGGAATCAGATTATGCTTTTGAAAAACTATTCCGATATTATTCCCACGGTAACGAGCAAGCTCATCAGAGCTCATAGCCGTTATATCCCTGCCGCGGATAGTGATTTTGCCCGCATTAGGCTTGTCAAGTCCCGCGCAAAGATTAAGAAGTGTACTTTTACCCGATCCCGACGAGCCGATTATAGCCACGAACTCGCCCTCGTGTACCTTGAGATTAACGCGGTTGACCGCATAGATGACCTCGTCATACTGCTTATATTGCTTTACAAGATCGGTCGCCTCAAGTATGATCCTGTTCGGATCGATCGCGTTGATGTCGAGATCGTTATTTTTATTTTCTGTATTCATATTTTCCTCCGGATCATTCAAAATTGATATCCGTGACGCTTTCTCTTTCTATTTTGATCTTCCTTTTAAGAACAAGGAAAGGAATTATGCTTGAAATCAAGCCGCAGGCGGCGGATACGGCGGCGCAGATAAGCATGATCTCGAAAGGCACAAAGCTATCGAAGGATACGCCGACGCCAAGAATACCAAGTCTTGGGAGATATGCCGTCAGAAGTCTGTAAATGCCGTAACAAACAAGCCTGCTTGCCGCAAAGTTAAAGACGAATCCCAACACGAATATCAGCGCTCCCGAAACAAGATGTATTCCGAAAATCTCTTTTTCTCCAATTCCTATATAGCCGAGAGTTCTGAATTCGGTCTCGCGCTTTTTAAAGAACATACTTTGCGAGAATATCCATATAAGAGGGCATATAATCAGTACAAGGGCAGCGAGCAGATAGAGCAGCGCTGGTGTATCGGTAATTTTGTTTACGTAGACTACAATTGCGGCATCGTGTGACGTTATTTCCCAATTGCCGTACGATTGCATTATTTTCTCTATATCGTTACGGGAAGCAGAAATTGCGTTAAGATCGGTAGAGTTTTTAAAGTATACGTCAATATTTGATATTACGCTCTTGTCATGGGTAAAGCTGAGATATTCGCCCTCATTGACGCCAACAATAATACTGTCAAGTGCATTGGTATCGTGAATTACCGCTCCGACGGTCAGCGTGCGATATTCGAAGGTATAGTTGAGTATCTGTAACTTAAGCTGCTCCATGGGGTCAGATGAAACCGATATGGGGGAAGTTGACGTCATATCCGCCACTACGATCTCGTCTCCGGGCTTGAAGCTGAAGTTTTTAACACCGAACAATCCTTCGCTTACGACTACAAGATTTTCAAAATCGCTGAAATTTTGCGAGTTAACACCGTCAAGATAATCTACTTGATAGTTTTTCTCATAATTTGCAAGCGACAGGGCGTCAATACAGACGTATCTGCAATTATTTACCGCTCTTGTAAAATTGCCGCCGGCGTATTCGTTTGAGGTAACAGTTACGTTATTTCCCCTTTCTACGTTCCCTGAATTCAGCAATATGTGATCGTATGTGTAGGTGAAGCCCTTGCTTTGCTCAAAATCCAGCTTTTCGATCTCGGGAATTCGATAAAGCGCGTCGATTATTTCTCTGCTCTCGCTGTTTGCATTTTCTCTCTGAGTCTCTGCAAAGGTGTTGTTTTTAAACTTCAAGGAGTATTCCTTAATCGGAGCTTCCGTGTCGGCCTTTATCATATTTGCAGCGTATATAACGGTAACGAATATAACCGAAAACGCTACCGCTCCCGCAACCAATCCTGCGATATACTTGCGGAAGCGCCATATACTGTAAGCTTCGTATCGGGTGGGGATCTTTTTAGCAAAAATACTGAATGATCTTCTCGGAGAGGTAACGAAATGAGAATTATCGACAGCCTTTATTAACGCTACGGGTGGCTTGAAGAATAACCCTCCTATTGATGACCCTGAGGCAATCAGGACAGCAAGATAAGAAAGCACAACATAAATTAAAATCTGCGGTAAGGTAAATAAGACAGTTACTCCCTTCGGCGCATAAATTATTAACAAAAGAAGATATGAAATTACCGCTGACGGAACAAGCAGAAGCGTGTTTATCGTAAAAAGCTCCTCTGCGACCAATTTGCAAAGCATCTTTTTATCCGCACCGAAGGTCATATATATTCCGTACTGAAATCTGTACTGATTGGTACGTATCGAATGCATTACCGAGAGTATCAGCGACGAAATAAAGAGAGTGATCGCACCGATAACGGCGGAGGTGACAATAATTTCTCCTTGAATCTCGGTGTGATAAGCATAGAAAGGCGTGACCGAATACTCCGCCTTATTTTTTGTCAGGTAGGTTTCGGTAAATCTATCCAAAGCGCCGCTTTTGATCGAAACGCCAAGCTTATCACCGACCATTCCGAAATCTGTCACAATCTCACTGTCTGCGCGGAAAATACCTTTGAGATCTTCAAGATCGTATCTCGATTTGGTGATAATGATATCGTATTTGTAATTCTCCTCAAAAAGCTCATTGTTGGAATAATAATTCGTGTACGCAGACATAGTCCAGACACCTAAAAGGAGCTGGACTATAAGTACCGCTATGTAAATTCCGATAAATTGCTTATAATTCAAAAGCACGCTTTTTGCCGAGCCTTTGAAGGAAGAAAAGAGCTTTTTCATTGGGTTAAATCAAATTCTTCAGGTCGCGTACTGTTTATGCGTAATTTCGCTGAATGGCGACAACCTTGCCAAGAATCATTACCTCATCAACGATTATCGGTTCCATTGTCTTGTTTTCGGGTTGGAGACGGTAGTGGCCGTTCTCTCTGAAAAATCTCTTAACAGTAGCTTCGTTTTCAACGAGAGCGACAACTATCTCGCCGTTATCGGCATAACAGGTCTTTTCGGCGATAATCATATCTCCGTCAAGAATGCCGACCTCGATCATACTCTCGCCCTTAACCTTAAGCGCGAACAGCTCGTCAGCGCCCGAACGGCCGAGAAATCCAACGTATCCCTCAAAGTTCTCTTCGGCAAGAATGGGCTGACCTGCCGTTACCGTTCCGAGTACGGGAACTGCAGAAACGGTGGGCATATCGTCGGAGGAGAGCTTTATAGCGCGGCTCTTTCCGTCTTCCTTACAGATATATCCGAGCATATCCAAGCGGTTAAGGTACATATGCACAGTTGAAGTGCTTTTGTAGCCAAGATCTGCCATAATATCTCTGACGCTGGGGGCAAATCCTCTTTCTCTTATCGAACGTACAATGTAATCATATACTTTCTTTTCTTTCGGCTTCAGCTTTTCCATAAAAAATGACCTTTCTCTAAGATAGACAATTTAGTACAAATGTATTACAACATCATTGTATCACATTACTCAAATATATTATAGAACTATAAAAGAACAAATTGTTAATTTTTTTATACCGCAAACGGATTGAAATTCCTTACAGCAAAAGTAAATATTAACAATTTGCAACTTTTTGAAATTAAACTTGCAAATTTGACAATAATATAGTAAAATATATAATGGGTAACAAAATGGATATTTTGTTCCGACGGCTTTTGACAAAAAATACGCATATACACAAGGAGAAAAACATGAAACATACCAACAACAAATATGTTCTTGATTGGATAAATGAAATGGCTGAAATGACTCAGCCCGATAAGATAGTTTGGATCGACGGCAGCGAAGAACAGGCAGAAACGCTCAGAGCGGAGGCTTGCTCGACCGGAGAGATGATTAAGCTCAATCAGGAAAAGCTTCCCGGATGCTATCTCCATCGCACCGCCGTAAATGACGTTGCAAGAGTTGAAGGCAGAACTTTCATTTGCACCTCCAAGAAAGAAGATGCAGGTAACATCAACAACTGGATGGACCCCGCAGAGTGCAAGGCGAAGCTTTCCAAGCTCTACGCGGGCAGCATGAAGGGCCGCACGATGTACGTCATTCCCTACTCCATGAGTGTTGTAGGCTCTCCCTTTGCAAAGTACGGTATCGAGCTTACCGACTCTATCTACGTTGTTCTTAACATGCTTATTATGACTCGCGTAGGTAACGACGTGCTTGAGGCTCTCGGAGATAGCCCCGACTACATCAAGGGACTTCACGCTCGCGCTGATATCGACGAGGAAAACAGATATATCGTTCATTTCCCCGAAGAAAATACTATCTGGTCGGTCAACTCCGGTTACGGCGGAAACGTTCTTCTCGGTAAGAAGTGCTTCGCTCTCCGTATCGCTTCCTTCCTTGGTCGTAAGGAAGGCTGGATGGCAGAGCATATGCTCATTCTCGGCGTTGAATATCCTGGCGGTGAGACAAAGTACGTTTGCGCAGCATTCCCCTCTGCTTGCGGTAAGACCAATCTAGCTATGCTTATTCCCCCCGAGTTCTATTCCAAGAAGGGTTATAAGGTATGGTGCGTAGGTGATGATATCGCTTGGCTAAGAGTCGGCGAGGACGGACGTCTCTGGGCAGTTAACCCCGAAAACGGATTCTTCGGCGTGGCTCCCGGCACTAACCTTAACTCTAACCCCAACGCGCTCTACACCACTATGAAGGATACTATCTTCACCAATGTGGTTCACAATACTGCCGACAACACAGTTTGGTGGGAAGGTCTTGATAAGAATCCCCCCAAGCCCGGCAATGCTATCGACTGGAAGGGTAATCCTTGGGATTGCACCAAGTACGACAAGAAGGATAAGTCCACCTGTGGCGCTCATCCCAA
Source organism: Eubacteriales bacterium (assembly GCA_045654585.1). Taxonomy (GTDB): domain Bacteria; phylum Bacillota; class Clostridia; order Oscillospirales; family CAG-272; genus UBA1740. The sequence continues at coordinate 289 of JAZONS010000042.1, read as the reverse complement.
CTCCCGCTTTACCGCAAAGGCTATCAACTGCCCCTGCATATCTTCCGAATTTGCTAATCCTGCAGGCGTTCCCATCTCCGCTATCGTATTCGGCGGCAGACGCGCAAAGACCGCCCCTCTGGTTTATCAGTCGACATCTTGGCAGAACGGCGCTTTCGTCGGCTCTATCATGGCATCCGAGACGACCGCAGCGGCTGCAGGAGCAGTCGGCGGAGTACGTCGCGATCCTATGGCTATGAGGCCCTTCCTAGGCTACGAAATGGGTGGCTACTGGGCACATTGGCTCAAG